>DVIA01000015.1 GCA_018711655.1 Candidatus Pullichristensenella avicola | reverse complement strand
ATTTTGATTTAAAATTTGATTGTTTAATTAATCAAATGTGGAATCACCGATTGAAATTGGTAAAAACCATCAACAAAACCATCCATGCCTGTTGCGCAAAAGCATGTAATTGATTCTGTGCATATAGCCTGCCTATACTTCTTGTGTCTTTCAATGTGTGCAGACGCCGATGAATAGGCCGCCCCAAAGCATACGCGCGTATAGACGCATTGTCGGCGACAGGCAACCTCGCGCTCACACTCACAACCCCTGATCGCGGATATACGTCGCGACTTCGCGCGCCTGGGCGTTGGGAGAGCGTTCCAGCGCCTCGGCCATGGGCTCGGAGCCAAAGCGGCAGCCCAGCAGCCGCTCGCGAATCTCGCCGGGCAATTCCGTATCCAGCGCGTCGGAGTAGACGCGCGCCTCTTCAACGCGCGTCTGGCGCAGCGTCAGAAGAATCTGCACGCCGCCCCAGGGGAAACGATTCTCAATTTCCAGATCGAAACGGGGCGTTTCGCCCAGGCGCCATGCCCAGGACGCGTGCTTGCGCACATAGGGTTCGATTTCCGCCCAGGGCAGGTCGGCGCTTTTGAGCGCGGCATAGTCGCCATACTGGCGCGCATAAGCCTCGACGATGGCCCCCAACAGCATATCCGTGGTCAAATCGCTGCGAAACTGCCGCAGATTGCACACCCGCGAACGCACCGACTTTGTGCCCTTGGAAACGAGTTTTCGCGGGTCCACGCGCAGATATTCGCTCAGTTTTTCCAGATCCGCGTCAACCAGCAGCGTGCCATGGTGCTGCTGAACATACCTGCGCTTGCAAAAGGCGTTGCCGGAGAATTTGCGGCCGTCGGCGGTAAGATCGTTGCGGCCTGTGAAGGCGCAGGGAACGCCCAAAGCGCGCACCGCCTCGAGGATCAGGCCCAACTGCCGTTCCTGGTCGTAGCGTTGCGAACCGGCGATGAAGGAAAAATTGAGGTTCCCGCGGTCGTGATAGACGGCCCCGCCGCCCGTAATGCGCCGCACCAGTTGCACGCCGTCGCGCTCCATCGCTGCAAGCGCGCATTCCGCCCACGGGTTTTGGTTGCGGCCAATGATGACGGCGCGCTGGTTGATGTAAAAGTGCAGAACCATCTCGTCCGCGGCGACGTGCTCCAGAAACCATTCGTCTGTGCCCAGGTTTGTCCAACCGTCGCCGGATGTGGAAATATAGAGATAGTTTTTCATATACGCACCTCGCTTCCGCTGACCGTCTTTTCTGATTATAGGCCGGCGACGCCAACAAATCAAGCGCGTCCGCGGGCGTTTTGTTAAAAGCGCCCCTGTGAACGCGGCCCTGCAAGTTTTCCCGGCAGGTCGCGGGGAAAGGGCGCGGTTCGGCGTCCTCCGGCAACGCAAAACGCCTTATAAAGAAGCAAACATTGCAAACAGATCCGCGGCGCACGCCGAGCCAGACGGGAGCGGCCCGTCCCCTGAAAGGCGCGCCGCCGCAAGGCGCTGCGGTTTGCGCCACCGTGTCGCCGCAAAACGGGCAGGGCCATGGGACGCGCCGCCGGCAGACGCGTCCATTTTCCGCACGCCGCAAACGCCGCTCCCGTCCTCCCGTACCAGAGGTTTCGCGGCGCGCCTCCCGCTCTTCCGGAAAAGCCTTTGACGCTCCTGCGCACAGCGCCCCATTTTCCAGGCGGGCGTTGCGGAAAAGGCGCGGCGGAAATTCCGCCGCGCCAGGAGGCCGCAAGCCAAACCGTGCCCGCAAGCGCCGGCTGCCGGAAAAAGCGGCGCGCAAAGCGTTCCGCGCCCACAGGGCGCATCCACAGTAGCGAAAAACCGCCGCCTTCCACTCCGCCCCGCGCGCACCCGGCCTGTTTTGCCGGCGCCGCGCGCGGTGGAACGCCTCGCGCCGCTTCCAGGGGTCAAAACGCGTATCGCAGCACCGGGTTGCGCGCCGCCGCCACCTCGTCCGGCCGCCCGATGGGGGTGGTCACGGGGCAGGCGTGCAGCGTTTCAGGGTTGCAGCGCGCTTCGTTGAGGATGTCGAGCATCGCTTTGGCGCACTCGTCCAGCGTTTCGCGCGATTCTGTCTCCGTAGGCTCGAGCATCAGCGCTTCGTGGACGATGAGGGGGAAGTACATCGTCGGCGGATGGATGCCGCGGTCGATCATCGCCTTGGCCACGTCCAGCGCGCTCACGCCCGTCTCGTGCTTGAGCTTTTCCAGCGTCAGAACAAATTCGTGCATGCACAGCCCGGGTACGGCGGCCTCGTAGCCGCCCTCCACCAGCGCGTGCATCAGGTAGTTGGCGTTGAGCACCGCGCCCGCGGCGGCCTCGGGGATACCTTCCGCGCCCAGCGAGAGCATATAGCACAGCGCCTTGACCACCACGCCGAAGTTGCCGTAGAACTCCTTGACGCGGCCAACGGACTTCGCGGGCCGTTCGAGGCGGTAGTTCCCCATCTCGCCCACGACCTGTCCGTCGGGCAGAAAGTCGCGCAAAAGCGCCTTCACGCCCACCGCGCCGCTGCCGGGCCCGCCGCCGCCGTGGGGCGTGGCGAAGGTCTTGTGCAAATTGAGGTGTACCACGTCAAAGCCCATGTCGCCGGGGCGGGCGACGCCCATGACGGCGTTGAGGTTGGCGCCGTCATAGTAGCACAGGCCGCCGGCCTCGTGGACAATCTTCGTGATCTCCAGTATGTTTTCATCAAAGATGCCCAGCGTGTTGGGGTTGGTGAGCATCAGGCCCGCCGTGTCCTTTCCGGCGAGGGCGCGCAGCGCCTCCACGTCCACACGGCCGTTGGCCGTCGAGGGCACGGACACCACCTCAAAGCCCGCCATCGTCGCCGAGGCAGGGTTGGTGCCGTGGGCGGCGTCGGGCACGAGGACCTTTGTGCGCCCAAGGTCGCCGCGGTCGTGGTGATAGGCCTTGATGAGCAGAAGTCCAAGGAACTCGCCGTGCGCGCCGGCGGCGGGCTGGAAGGTCACCGCGTCCATGCCGGTGATCTCCTTGAGCGACGCCTCCGCGCGGGCGTAGACTTCCAGGCAGCCCTGCGCGTCCTTTGCCTCCTGCAACGGATGCACGCCGGTAAAGCCGTCGAGCGCCGCCATCGCCTCGTCGATTTTGGGGTTGTACTTCATCGTGCAGGAGCCGAGCGGGTAAAAGCCGTCGCACACGCCGTGAGCGCGCTTTTCCAGCGCCCGGTAGTGGCGGCAGAGGTCGCCCTCGGCCATCTGCGGAAGCCGCAGCGCCGTTTCGCGCGCAAGCCCCGCCTCCAAGGGGCAGTCCGGCACGTCCAGCGGCGGCAATATGTCCATGCCGCGCCCGGGAACGCTCTTTTCAAACAACAGCTTCATGCCAGCACCTCCCCGATGGCTGCGATCATCTCGTCGACGTCGGCCCTGCTGTTCATCTCCGTGGCGCACCAGAGGATGCCCTCAGCAAGCGGCAGCCCGGCGAGGATGCCTCTTTGCGCCAGCGCCGAAATCAGCGCGTCTTTGTCCGCCGGACAGGTTGTGACGAACTCGTGGAAGAACGGCCCCTCGTGCAGGGGCGCAAAGCCGATTCTGGCAAGCTCCCCGCGCAGATAGGCGGCCTTGGCGTGGCACTGGCGCGCCACTTCGCGCAGGCCCGCCTCGCCCATCGCCGCCATGTACACGGCGGCGGTCATCGCGCACAGCGCCTGATTGGAGCAGATGTTGGAAGAAGCCTTTTCGCGGCGGATGTGCTGCTCGCGCGCCTGCAGGGTGAGCACGAAGGCGCGCTCGCCGCGATCGTCCGTGGTCTCGCCGACGATGCGGCCCGGCAGTTTGCGCATCAGCGCCTTCGTCGCCGCCATAAAGCCGAGGTACGGCCCGCCAAAGGAGAGCGGCATGCCCAGCGGTTGTCCTTCGCCCACGGCCACGTCCGCGCCGACCTCGCCGGGCGTTTTGTAGAGCGCGCAGGCGATGGGGTTGACGCTCAAAATCAGTTTGGCGCGGTTTTCGTGGACGACCGCCGCGGCCTTTTCCCCGTCCTCGACGAGGCCAAAATAGTTGGGCGACTGCAACAGCACGCAGGCCACGTCCTTGTTCAGCATGGAAGCAAGCGCCTCCATGTCCGTGCGCCCGCCCTTCAGCGGGATGGTTCGAATCTCCACATCCGCGCCGAAGGCGTAGGTGCGCGCCGTCTCCAAAGTCATCGGGTGTACGCCCTCGGAGACCAGCGCCACGCGCCGCTTTGCGTCCACCAGCATGTTCACGGCCTCGGCGGCGGCGGTGGCGCCGTCGTAGACCGAGGCGTTGGAAACGTCCATGCCGGTCAGTTCGCAGATCATCGTCTGGTATTCAAAAATGGACTGCAACACGCCCTGGCTCATCTCCGCCTGATAGGGCGTGTAGGCGGTAACGAACGTCTCCTTGGAGGTCACCGCGCCGACCACGGCGGGTATGTAGTGGTTGTACGCGCCCGCGCCGCGGAAAATGGAGCGGTAGACGCGGTTCTTCGCCGCCACGCCGCGCATCTCGCGAAAGAGTTCCATCTCGGAAAGCCCCGGCGCGAGGTCGAGCTTCTTTACGCGCAGCGCCTCGGGCACGGCGGCAAACAGTTCCTCCGGCGTTTCAAGGCCGATGGCGCGCAGCATTTCCGCGCGTTCCAGGCGCGTGGAGGGGATGTAGCCGCCCATTTTACGCCTCCTCGGTGGCGCAGAAGGCCTCGTAGGCCGCCGCGTCGAGCAATTCCTCGCGGTCGGAAATATCGCCGACCTCGAAGATCCACGCCTCGTAGGGGGACTCGTTGAGCTTTTCCGGGGCGTTTTCCAGATCATTGTTGGCGACGGTTACCGTGCCGGTCACGGGGCTGACGATGTCTGCCACGGCCTTGACCGATTCCACGTCGCAGGCCGCCTCGCCGGCGGTCACGCCCTCGCCCTCGGCGGGCAGGTTGACAAAGACGATGTCGCCCAGACTGTTCTGGGCAAAGTCGGTGATGCCGACGCGGGCGGTCGTTTCGCCCGTGAACTGCACCCATTCGTGGGATTTGGTGTAGAGAAGCTCCGCAGGAACATGCGCCATGGATGATTCCTCCTTTTCGTCGTTTGCCGGTCGCCGGCCGCGCCGGCGTCTCGCTTTGTTTTCGTCGCGCCCGGGCCGGGCCTTTCCGGGGCCTGGCGGGCGGCTGCGCGCCTAGCGGCCGCGCTTGTAAAACGGCAGCGGTACGATTTCGGCGGCCACGCGCCGGCCGCGCACGTCCGCCTCCACCTGCGTGCCGGTATCCGTGTATTTGCCGTCCACCAGCGCCATGGCGTAGGCGCCGCCAAGGTAGGGCAGATGCGTGCCGCTGGTGGTAACGCCGATCTTCTCCGCGCCGATGTACACATCCTGTCCCTCGCGGACGATGCCCTTGCCCGTCACCTTCAGGCCGACGCGGGCGCGGGGCGCGCCGCGCTTCAGCATGGCCTCGCGGCCGACAAATTCGTGCTCCGGCTTCACCGCCCAGGCAAGGCCTGCCTCCAGGGGGGATATGTCGTCGGTCATTTCATGGCCGTAGAGGGGCATGGCGGCCTCGAGGCGCAGCGTATCGCGCGCGCCCAGCCCACAGGGCTCGGCCCCGGCCTTTAGAAGCGCGCGGAAGAGCGCTTCCGCGTCCTCCGGCCGGCAGTAGAGTTCATAGCCCCACTCGCCCGTATAGCCCGTGCGCGACAGGATGCACTTGACCCCCGCCACCTCCGCCTCGGGCACGAAGTGATAATACTTCTTTGGCAGCGCCTCTTCGGGCAAAAAGCCCAGCAAGAGTTCTTTGGACTTCGGCCCCTGCAGCGCCAACTGCGCCCATTCGTCGGAGACGTCCGTCATCGTCGCGTCCTCAAGCAGATGCGCGCGCATCCAGCTTACGTCCTTTTCGCGGTTGGCGGCGTTGACCACGGCCATGTAGTGCGTCTCGTCAAAGCGGCAGACCACCAGGTCGTCCACGATGCCGCCTTCCTCGTTGAGCATCGGCGAATAGCGCACCTGGCCGTCCGCCATACCGGTCATGTCGTTGGCCATCAAATGGTTGAGCGCCTTCAGCGCGCCGGCGCCCTCAAAGCGCACCTCGCCCATGTGCGACACGTCGAACAGCCCGACGCCCTCGCGCACGGCCATGTGCTCGTGGATGACCCCCTTGGGATACTGCACCGGCAACAAATAGCCCGCGAAGGGCACCATGCGCCCGCCCAATTCCACATGCACATCGTACAGCGGCGTTTTGCGTTCCATCCGCATCCCCCTTTCCGGAAATACAAAAATCAGAGGCGCGCCAACACAGCGCGCCTCTGTTTCAGACCTGAAAGATTCTCCCGCCGGGCGCTCGCCCCGGGATTGCTTCTTCGGTGCCGCAAGCGGCTTTCCAGAGTCTCGTCCGGTGCCGGTCCTTTTGCCTGAGAGTTGTCTGCGCATTCCCCTTCGGCGCCGCCGAGGCGGTCTCTCCCGGAACCATCGCTCGAATCGTTATGCAGTTGTCCTCTAAACCCATTGTAGCGGATTGGGCGCGGTCTGTCAAGGAAAAAATCGCCTATTCCACCGTCTTGAGCGATTCGGCCATATTGATCTTCTCCAGCTTGAAGCGCAGCGCGAAATTGACCAGAATGGCGAACACGAACGTCAGCGCCACAGCCAGCGCGTAGCTTATGGGCAACACGCGCACGTCGAAGCGGATCATGTCGATGCGGATCTGCGCCATCACAAATGCGTGCAGCGCCTTGCCCAAGGGCAGGCCGGCCAGCGCGGCGATGAAGCAGAGCAGGAAATTCTCCGAAAAGACGTAGGAGGCCGTCTCGCGGGGGAAGAAGCCCAGCACCTTGACCGTGGCGATCTCCCGCGTGCGCTCGGTGATGTTGATGTTGGTAAGGTTGTACAGCACGATGAAGGCCAGCGCGCCCGCCGAAAAGACGATCAGCATAACGATATAGTCCATGCTCTCCATCATGCTGTTGACGCGCTCGCGCATGTCGATGTTGGCCGAAACGTTGCCCACGCCCTCCAGCGAGGAAAGCTCCGCCGCCACCGCGCGCGGGTCAAGACCGTCCTCCACGGCAACATACGCGCTTTTGACCTCGGGCGCATACCCCCATTCTTGCTCCATGGTCTGCGGGCGGGCAAAGACGTAATTGTAGATGTAGTTGTCAAACACGCCGGAGACCGTCAACTCCGCCGGGTTCATGTCGCTGTCGCGCACGGTGATCCCGTCGCCCACGCCCACGCCCAGGGTTTCGGCCAGGCCGCGGGAGATCACCGCCTCGCCCGCTGCGGGCATGGCCACGCTTTCGCCGTCCATGTGCATGTCGATAAACCCGTCCAGGCTCTGCGCATCCGTGCAGACGAGGTAGACCGACTTGGTCGTGCCGCCGGCGGAGACGTCCACAGTGCTTTCGTGGGCGAACAGCGTCTGCGTTCCCGCGCCCGCGTTTTCGCGGAAGGCCGCCTGCGCGCCTGCGTCCTGCGCGTCGGCAAAGGTCACGGAAACGTCGTAGAGGGTGATCTCGTCAAACTGATAGTTGACCACCTCGCTGATCGAATCGCGGATGCCCAGGCCCGTAACCAGAAGCGCCGTGCAGCCGCCGATGCCGATGATCATCATCACCAGCCGCTTTTTGTAGCGGAAGATGTTGCGCATGGTCAGCTTGTGCATGAACGAAAGCCTGCGCCACACGGGCCGGACGCGCTCGAGCAGCACGCGCTTGCCGGCCTTGGGCGCGGCGGGGCGCATCAGTTCGGCCGGGACCAGCTTCATTTCGCGCCGCACGGAGAACCACGTCGCTCCCACCGAACACACCAGCGCCGCCCCCAGGGCCAGCGCGCCCATGCCCCAGTCAAAGACGAGTTTGATGTCCGCAAAGCCGTACATCAGGCTGTAGGCCATCCAGATGACCTTGGGAAAGACCGTGGAGCCGAAGAAAAAGCCGATGACGCTGCCGATGGTGGCCGCGCTGCCGGAATAAAAGACAAACTTGCCCATGATCGCGCCCGGCGTATAGCCCATGGCCTTGAGCACGCCGATCTGCGTGCGCTGCTCGTCCACCATGCGCGTCATGGTGGTCATGCACACCAGCGCCGCCACCATGAAGAAAAACAGCGGGAACACCGTGGAAATGCTTTCGACGATCTGCGAATCGCTTTCAAAGCAGGCGTAGCCGATGTTGGCCGAGCGGTCGAGCACATAGACCTCCGGCTCCTCGATCTCGGAAATCTTCTCGCGGGCGTCGGCAAGTTCCGCGCGGGCGTCGGCAAGTTCCTTTTCGGCGTCTACAAATTCGCCGTCCGCCTCGGCGCGGCCCTCTTCGTACTCGGCGCGGCCGTCGATCAGTTCGGCCTTGGCGTCCTCCAGTTCGAGGCGGCCCTCCGCCAGTTCCCGCTCGCCGTCCTCGATCTGCGTCAGGGCGTCGGCAAGTTCCGCGCGGCCGCTGCGAATCTGGGCGCGGGCGGCGGCAAACTGGCTGTCGGCCTGGGCGCGGCCCTGCTGCACCTGGGCAAGCCCCGCCTCGATCATCGGCAGCGACGCCTCCATCTGGCGATAGCTGGCGATGGCTTCCAGCGCCGTGCGCGCCGTATCCCTCTGCTGGGTAAGCGTGGCGATCTGCGCGTCCAACCCGGCCAGCGTTTCTTCGTAGGTCGCCTCGTGCTGGGCAAGCTGCGATTCAAGAAGCTCCTTGGTGGACTGCGTCTCGGCAATGAGCGCGTCGTAACTTTCGTCGGTGGCGATGATCTTGTCCTCCAGCGCCGCCAGTTCGGCGCGCGCCGCATTGATCTGGCTCTGCAGTTCGGCGCGGCGCCCGGCGTCCGGCGAGGGCGTGAGGGTGGCCAGTTCCGCCTCCGCCTGCTCGATTTGTTCCGTGGTTTCAGCAATCCTGCCCTCGATCCCGCCCAGAGCGCCGTCGCGCTCCGTCTCGAGCGCGCTCAGGTCCGTCCCCGCCTGTTCCGCCTGCGCGGCCAGGTTCGTCCAGTTCGTCTCCGCCTCGGCGACAGGGCCTTCGTACTCGGCCCGGATCGCGGAAATCTGCCCGTCCAGGCCGGAGATTTCGCCCTCCAGGTCGGAAATCTCGCCCTCCAGCGCGGCGATGCGCTCCGCGTCCGCCTCGGGGTCCAGCCCGGCAAGCTCCGTGCGCGCGCCTTCCAGCCGCGCAAGCAGCGGCGCGCGCCGGCCTTCCACCTCGGCCACGGCCAGATCGCGCTCCTGCTTGAGCGCATTCAGATCGTTCTCGGCCGCCTGCGCCTGCGCGGCCAGTTCGTCGCGCTCGCCCTGCTTTTGCAGAATGCGGCTTTCATACTCCGCCCGGGTGCTTTCCAACTGTGTGGACAGTTCGTTTTTCCCGGCGTTGAGCACCTCCAGTTGGGCGCTCAGTTCGGCGATGCGTTCGTCGTCTCCGGCGGGGCCAAGGGCGGCCAGTTCCGCCTCCAGCGCCGCGATCTTCTCTTCCAGGGCCGCGCGCTGCGATTCCATATCGACCAGAGCCTGCTCTTTTTGCGCCTGGTAGGCCTGCAAGTCCGCCTCGGCCTTGGCGATGCCCTGCTGCAGCACGGGGCCGGTAGCCACGAGCGTATCGCGGGCTTCCTGCGCCTGGGCAAGCCCCTGTTCCAGTTGCGGCAGGGCCTGATTGAGCGTCTCCTCCTGTTCAAGGACGCCGCTTTGTTCGATCTGGGCCATGCCCTCGGTCACGGCGGTCTGCTGGGCGATCAATTCAGCCTGTGCGGCGTCGATCTGGGCGTAGGTCTCCGCCTCGGCGCTCTCCAACTGGCGCTCGGAGGCGCTGAGTTGGGCGCGTCCGTCGTCGTACTGGGCGCGGGCGTCGCGCAGTTGCGCCTCGCTGTCGGCAAGAAGCTGCTCGTTGACGGCAATCTCTCCGCTGCCCGTGATCAGCTGGTCGCGGGCGTCGCGCAGTTCGCGCTCGGCCTCGTCGCGCTGGGCGAGATATTCGGCGTAGGCCTCGTCAAACTCGGAAACGCCGTCGTCCAATTCCGCCTGCGCGTCGCCCACCAGCGTTTCAAAGCGCTTGCGCGCCTGCGATTCGCCGGAGGCGGTCATGCTGTCCTCATAGCGCTCGACGCCGGCGTTGTATTCGTCGGAATAGATCTCGCCCTCCGTGTCCAGGCGGACATAGATCTCGGTATAATAATCGCAGTCGAAACCCTCGTAGGGGATGTAGGCAAAGCCCATCACCGTGCCGTTGCCCAGCGAGGTGCTGCCGCGTTCGTAATTCATATAGGTCGGGGAATTGCCCAGGCCGACGATGGTGTATTCGTCGCAGGCGAACATATCCAGCGTATCTTCGTCGTTGCCGGAGGCGATGCGCACCCTCTGGCCGATGCTCTCCACGGGAAAGACCATGGCGTCGGCAACCATCTCGTCCGGCGCGTTGGGCAGGCGGCCGGCGGTGAGGCTGATCTCGTTGACGTTTTCGGTGAGCGCATGAAAGACCAGAACGCCGGAGGTATCCGTTCCTTCGATCTCCACCAGGGCGTCCTGCGTTACCGAGCCTGCGGCGGCGGTCACGCCCTCGACGGCGGCGAAGGCGGCAGCGTCGTCGCGGTCGAAGCCGAGGGTGGAGATCAGGCGATAGTCGTACATGCTATGGCGGTTGAGGTAATCGTCGCCGGTTTCGACCATGGCGTCGCGGCAGATGCACAGGCCGCAAAAAAAGCCCACGCCAAGGGCGACGATTGCCAGAATCGCCAGATATCGCCCCAGGCTTTTGCGGATTTCCCGCACAGAACTTTTCTGCAGCGCTTTCATATTACCACTCGATCTCCTCGACCGGAACGATGTGTTCGTTTTTGCGCATGGACGCGACCATGCCGTTTTTGATCTCAATGATGCGATCCGCCATGGCGGTAATGGCCTGATTGTGCGTGATGATGACCACGGTGATGCCCTTTTCCCGCGAGGTATCCTGCAAAAGCTTCAAAATGGCCTTGCCGGTGTTATAGTCCAGGGCGCCGGTGGGTTCGTCGCACAAAAGCAGCTTCGGGTTCTTGGCCAGCGCGCGGGCAATGGCCACGCGCTGCTGCTCGCCGCCGGAAAGCTGGGCGGGAAAATTGCGCATGCGTCCCTCCAGCCCCACCTGTTTGAGCACCTTGCGCGGCGGAAGCGGCCGCCGGCTGATCTGCGCCGCCAATTCCACGTTTTCCAACGCCGTCAGGTTGGGCACGAGGTTGTAAAACTGAAACACAAAGCCGATGTCGTAGCGGCGGTATTTGGTCAGCGCCTTGGAAGAATAATGGGAAATATCGCGCCCGTCGAGCAGCACATGGCCCTTGGTGAGCGTATCCATGCCGCCCAGAATGTTCAGCAGCGTGGTCTTGCCCGCGCCCGACGCGCCGACGATGACGCAGATTTCTCCCTTTTCAATTTCAAAGCTCACATCGCGCAGCGCGTCGATGGTCACCTCGCCCATGCGATACTGTTTTTTGACCTTGCGAAACTCGACATAGGCCATATGCATCCGCCTCCACCCTTTATGCCGATATAATTATACCACGTCCGGCGGAAAAAATTGTGTCTAAAAAGAAAACTGTTTCAGGCGCGCATGTGAAATGCGCGGCCATGCGTTTACGCCGGCTTTATGCGCCCCGTCCGCAGCGCAAAAACGCCCCTTGCGCAAGGGGCGTTGAACGCGGCAAAAGCATCGGCGGGCGGTCAACGCGCCGTTGCCGCCGGCGCTTCCAGGGCCGAAAGCGACGGCCGCGCAATGATCCATGAAAACGCGCGCGGCTTCAGGCGCCATGCCCCCGCGAAAACCGGCGGGCGCAGGGCCGCTCCCGGCGCGCAAGGAGCGGCCGCCTCAGGCGCGCTCCGCGCCGGCGGCAGCCCTGGGCGGCGGCAGCACCACGGTAAAGCGCGTGCCGATGCCCTCGCGGGAAAGCACTTCGAAGTGGCCGCCATGGCTTTCGACGATCCACCGGGCGATGGAAAGGCCCAGCCCCGCGCCGCCGCTGTTGCGCCCGCGCGCCGGATCCGAGCGATAGAAACGGTCAAAGACGCGGGAAATATCCTCGCGGCTGATGCCGATGCCGGAATCCTGCACCTCGATCATCGCCCCGCCATCCGCGGCGCGGCGGGCGCGCAGGCGAACGACGCCCCCGGCGGGCGTATATTTGCTGGCGTTGTCGCACAAGACGCGGCAGCACTGCTTGAGCATGTCCCGATCGGCCAGCGCCGCAACGTTTTCCTCGGTTTCGATGCGCCAGTCGTGGTTGCGGTCGATGAGTTGCGAATCCTCGTAGACCTCCTTGACCAGTTCCGAAACGTTGAGAAGCCGCATATCCAACCGGCTGCGCCCCATATCGCCGCGGGCGAGGAAAAGGAGCTGATCGACGAGCTTTTTCATGTACTCGCTCTCGGACTTGATGGCGGCGATGCCTTCGTTCAGGATCTTTTCGTCGCTCTTGCCCCAGCGGTCGAGCATGGCGGCGTAGCCCTGAATGACGGCGATGGGCGTGCGCAGTTCGTGCGAAGCGTCGGAAACGAACTGGCCCTGGCGCTGATAGGATTCGTGCAGCCGGGCGAGCAGGCTGTTGACGGCGTCCTCCAGGCCGCGCAGGTCGCGGTCGCCAGTGCGCAGCGTTTCCTCCGGGCGCATGGATTTGATGCGGGCCTCGAGGTCGTGCAGCCGTTCGTCGTCCAAAGGCGCGTGTTCGAAGGTCTGCTGGCGCTCAAGCAGGGCGCGGGTGGCGCGGGCCATCTCGTCCAGGGGCCGCAAAAGCCGTCGCGCGCGGCGGCCGCCAAAGAGAAGCTGGCGCAGAAGCGACATGGCCTCGAAGGCGAGCAGCGCAAAGGCGGCGGGCAGGGCGGCGTTGAAAAAGGGCTTCACGGTCACGGCGTGCATCTCGCCCTCCGGGCCGTAGAAGATGTAGACCGCGTCCCTCACGCGCTGGAAAAACCCGCCCTGCGCGCCCATTTCCACCGTGCGCTCCAGGCCGGGCGTCCACGCCGCGCCAAGGGCGGACAATTCCTCATAAAAACAGAAGCAGCCCATGGCCAGCAGCGCCAGCAACAGATCCAGCCAGAAATACAACTTGAAAAGCCTCCACAGCCACGAGCGCTGGATGCTTCGGGCCGTGGAGGTCACGCGGCGGCTCTCGCTCATGCTTCCGCATCGCGGAACACATAGCCCACGCCGCGAACCGTGTGGATGAATTTTACGCCGAATTTTTCGTCGATCTTGGCGCGCAGATAGCGGATATAGACGTCCACCACGTTGGTTTCCCCCATATAATCGTAGCCCCATACCTTGGAAAGCAGCTGCTCGCGCCGAAGGACGATCGAACGGTTCTCCATCAACGCCTGCAGAAGATCGAACTCGCGGCTGGTAAGGGCGATCTCTTCTCCGCCGTAACGCACGATGTGGCGATCGGGGTCCAGCGAAAGCCTGCCCGAGACCAGCGGCCCTTCCCCCGCCGTCGCCGCCGAGCGCTTGCGCAGCGCCGCGCGGATGCGCGCCAGCAGTTCCTCGATCTCGAAGGGCTTGGTGATATAGTCGTCCGCGCCCATATCCAGGCCCGTGACCTTGTCCATTACCGCGTCGCGCGCCGTGACCATGATCACCGGCGTCTGCTTCGCGCGGCGCAGGCGGCGCAAAAGCTCCATGCCGCTCATGCCGGGCAGCATCACGTCCAGAAGCAGCAGATCGTAATCGCCTTCTTCGGCCATCGCCAGTCCGTCGCGGCCATCCATGGCCTTATCCACGCGATATCCCTCGTGGACGAGTTCCAGTTCAACGAAACGGGCCAGCTTTTCCTCGTCCTCGACGATGAGTATTTTCTCCTCCACCGCCTCGCACCCCCTTCAGAGCGTTTCCCCCGGCCGCGCCGCCCCGCGCGCCGCGGCCGGGGGCCGCTGTTTACTTCGACGCGTCCTCGTCTTTTTCCTGCCAGCTTTCCTTGACGCGTTCGGCGGCGCTTTCGGCCTTGTGTATGTACTCGTTGACCTTTTCGTTGGCGGGGTGTTCGCCGCGCAGCGAGTAGCGCAACCCGAAGAACAGGCCGACAATCATAAGAACGAGCATCAGCCAAATGGTGATGGGCGGGATGAGCAGCAACAGCACGAACGCCGTCAGCGGCAGGGAGACGACTTCCTTTCCATCGCGCGAAGCGACGATGAAATTGCGGTTGCCGTAATTGAGCATGCGGCGGAAAATGCCGCCCACGGTGCGCGCGCCGTCCCGGAAAGCGCCGTCGCGCCGCTTCTGGCGCGCGTCGCGCTCCTCCTCTTTCGCTCCGGTTTCCGCCTTGGTGGAAAAGCGGGCGTCGTTTTCGGGCACCTTGCCCTCCCGTTCCAAAAGCACGATGGCGTCCAGCAGGTCCCAGTTCGCCGCCTCCAGGGCGGCCTTGGCCTCTTCGTAACTGACGTTGGCCTTCTGGCGCAACAGTTCTACCATTTCATAGTTGGTCATTTTGTTTCCTCCTTCCGTCCTGCCAACGCGAATATAGTATACCACAAACATTAAAGCGCCATGCCGGCAAATTAAAACCGGATTAGAAGCGCGTGACAGCTTTCTGAACGCAAAAGCCCCGGTTTGCATCTTGCCTTTCCCCGCAAAACTTGCTACAATAGAAGGACATGGAAAATGGGAGGCGAAGGATGTGAACCAGCGCACGGTGGAGATTCTCGATACGACGCTGCGCGACGGCGTGCAGGCCGCGGGCGTGATCTTTTCTCTGGAGGACAAGATCAAGCTCGTGCGCGCGCTGGACAAATTGGGCGTGAGCTATATTGAAGCCGGCAACCCCTTTTCCAACCCCAAGGACGCGGAATTGTTCCGCTTTGCGCGGGACAACCTGCGCCTGAAAAACGCCCGTCTCGCCGCCTTTGGCATGACGCGCCGAAGCGGCGTGCGCGCCGAGGACGACGCCGCGCTGCGCGCCCTGCTGGAAAGCGGCGCGCACATTGCCAGCATCGTCGGCAAGGCCAGCGTTTCGCAGGCGCGCGATGTGGTGGGCGTAACCCCGGAGGAAAACCTTTCCATGATCGAGGATACGGCCCGCTTCCTCACCCAGCGCGGCATGAGCGTATTTTTCGACGCCGAGCACTTTTTCGACGGTTACCGCGAGGATCCCGCCTACGCCCTTTCCGCCCTGGAGGCCGCCGTGCGCGGCGGCGCGGCGCGGCTTTCCCTGTGCGACACCAACGGCGGCACGCTGCCGCGCGCGCTGGCGGAAGCGGTGCGCGCCGTCGTCGATCGCTTCTGCGTGCCGGTGGCCATCCATTGTCACAACGACGCCGGGCTGGCCACCGCCGGCACGCTGGCCGCGGTCGAAGCCGGGGCCATGCAGGTGCAGGGCACCGTCAACGGCTATGGCGAGCGCTGCGGCAACGCCAACCTTTGCGAAGTTCTGCCCAATCTGGAACTGAAAATGGGCGTCCGCGCCCTGCCGGACGGCTGCCTCTCCCTGCTGTGCGATACGGCGCGCTTTATCAGCGAGCTTGCCAACCTCAACATGGACGAGAGCATGCCCTATGTTGGCCGCAACGCCTTCGCCCACAAGGGCGGCATGCACATCGACGGCGTGCTCAAGCGCCGCGACAGTTTTGAGCACATCGACCCCCGCCTGGTCGGCAACCGCCGCCGCCTGCTCATCAGCGAAGTGGCGGGCCGCAGCGCGCTTCTGACGCGGCTTAGAAAAGTCGCGCCGGAATTGACGCGCGAAAGCGAGGCCACCATCCGTATCCTGGAAAACATCAAGGCGCTGGAGGCGGAGGGCTATTCCTTCGAGGACGCGGACGGCTCTCTGACCCTGCGCATCCTCGAAGCTCTCGGCCGCCGTCCCGCTTTTTTCAAGGTGCTGGATTTCCACGTCTTTTCCCGGCCGGACCCCAGCCCCCTCAACGCGCAGGCCTATGTAAAAGTCTCGGTGGACGAGCGCGTGGAGATCACCGCCGACGAGGGCGACGGCCCGGTCAACGCCCTGGACCTTGCCCTGCGCAAGGCGCTTTCGCGCTTTTATCCGGCGCTGGGCAACATGCGCCTGAGCGATTTCAAGGTGCGCGTCGTTTCCGGCAGCGGCACGGCCAGCGCCGTGCGCGTGCATATCGACTCCACGGACGGGAAAAACGTCTACTCCACCGTAGGCGTGTCCACCAACGTCATCGAGGCCAGTTTCATCGCGCTGACGGATTCCATTGACTGTCTGCTGATGCACACGGCGCCGGGCGAAGCATAAATATACAGTATTGGACGAAGGACGGAACGCACATGGGCAAAATCATCGCCATTTCCAACCAGAAGGGCGGCGTGGGCAAGACCACGACCTCCGTCAACCTGAGCGCCTGCGTGGCCGAAGCCGGAAAGCGGACGCTCCTGGTGGACATCGACCCCCAGGGCAACGCCACCAGCGGCCTGGGCGCGGAAGCGGGCGCGCGCGCCGCCACGGTTTACGAAGTGTTGCTGGGCGAGGCCGCGGCCGCCGACGCCTGCGTCGATACCGGCTTTGACGATCTCATGCTCATCCCCGCCGGCATCGAACTGGCTGGCGCGGAGGTGGAACTGGTCGGCCTCGAGGGCCGCGAAGGGCTTTTGAAAACGGCGCTTGCGCCGCTGCGGGAGGCGTTCGATTATATCTTCATCGACTGCCCGCCCTCGCTGGGGCTCCTCACGCTCAACGCCCTCACCGCGGCCGACAGCGTCCTGGTGCCCATTCAGTGCGAATACTACGCCCTTGAAGGCGTGGGCCAGTTGATGAACACGGTGAAACTGGTGCGCAAAAAGCTCAATCCCGCCCTGGAGGTAGAGGGCATCGTTCTGACCATGTTCGACGCGCGCACGAACCTCGGCGCGCAGGTCGTGGCGGAGGTGCGCAATCACTTCCCCAGGGAGGCGTTTGAAACGCTCATTCCCCGCAACGTGCGCTTGAGCGAAGCGCCCAGCTATGGCATGCCCATCCACCGCTACGATGGGCGCTGCAACGGCGCGGCGGCCTATCGGGCGCTGGCCAAAGAACTGATCGGCAGAAATGAGGGGAAATAGTATGACGGCAAAAGTGCAGCGCGGCCTGGGCCGCGGCCTGGGGGCGCTTCTGGGCGAAGCGGCGGAAAACGCCGCGGTCAGCCGCGACGAGGTGCGCTCCCTGAAACTGACGGACATCGACCCCAACCGCAGCCAGCCGCGCGCGCGCTTTGACGAAGCGGCGCTGCGCGAGCTTGCCGAGTCCATCCGCGCCGTGGGCGTTTTGCAACCCATCATCGTGCGCAAGACCGGCGAGCGCTTTGAGATCATCGCAGGCGAGCGCCGCTATCGCGCCTCGCGCCTGGCGGGCCTTGACGAGATCCCCGCCATTGTGCGCGACTGGGACGAACAAAAGCGACTCGAAGCGGCGCTGGTGGAAAACCTGCAGCGCGACGACCTCAACCCCATGGAGGAGGCCGCCGGCGTCAAGCGGCTGATGGAGGCCGCCGGCCTTACGCAGGAGCGCGTGGCCGAACGCCTGGGCAAGAGCCGCCCGGCGATCGCCAACCTGCTGCGCCTTCTGACGCTGCCGGAGGAAGTGCAGAAAATGCTCGTGGACGGCCGCCTCACCGCCGGCCACGCGCGCGCCCTGGTTTCGGTCGATCCCTCTCGGCAGGTGCAGCTTGCCAACCTCGCCGTGCAGCAGAACTGGTCCGTGCGCCAGATGGAGCGCATCTGCGCGCAGCCGGTCGCGCCCGCCCCCGCCCCCAAACGGCCCGATCCGGAACTTGTGCAACTGGAGGATATGGCCCGCGCCCTGTTTGGCACCCGTTCCAAAATCGACGGCGACAAAAACCGCGGCCGGCTGATCATTTCCTACTATAGCGCCGACGATTTGCAGCGCATCTGGGAGGCCCTGGAGGCCGCCAGGCGCTGAAACGCCGCCCTGGGCGCGCCGAACGGATGGGCGCGGACGCGCGCCGCGTCCCATTTTCCGTTCCGCGCGCCTTTTTAACAAACAAAATACATAATTATGCGTATAAGCCCTTGATTTTTCGCCGATATAGTGTATAATATACACCATGAATCGCATATTCATTCAGGAGGGCATTCCGATGAAACAGTATAAGAAAATCGTTCTGGCCTATTCCGGCGGTCTGGACACGTCCGTCATCATCCCCTGGCTCAAGGAGCACTACGAGGGTTGCGAAGTTATCGCCGTGGCGGCGGACGTCGGGCAGGGCACGGAACTGGAGGGCCTTGAAGAAAAGGCCATCAAAACCGGCGCTTCCAAGCTGTATATCGAAGATCTGAGCAAGGAGTTCGTCGAGGATTACATTTTCCCCACCCTCAAGGCGGGCGCCAAATATGAAGGCGAATACCTGCTGGGCACGTCGTTCGCGCGGCCCATCATCGCCAAGCGCATCACCGAGATCGCCCTGAAAGAAGGCGCGGACGCCATTGCCCACGGCTGCACGGGCAAGGGCAACGACCAGGTGCGCTTCGAGCTTTCCATCAAGGCTTTCGCGCCGCAAATGCCGGTCATCGCCCCCTGGCGCGTGTGGGAGTTCAAAAGCCGCGACGACGAGATCGACTACGCCGAGGCGCACAACATCCCCCTGCGCATCAGCCGCGAGACCAACTATTCCAAGGACAAGAACCTCTGGCACCTTTCCCACGAGGGGCTTGACCTCGAGGACCCGGCCAACGAGCCGCAGTATGCAAAGATCCTCGAAATGGGCGTGACCCCGGAGCAGGCCCCCGATACGCCCGAATATGTGACCATCGACTTTGAAAAGGGCGTTCCCGTGGCCGTCAACGGCGAAAAGATGGACGGCGTGGCCCTCATTGAAACGCTCAACCAGCTGGGCGGCAAGCACGGCGTGGGCATCCTCGACATGGTGGAAAACCGCCTCGTGGGCATGAAGAGCCGCGGCGTGTACGAGACGCCCGGCGGCGCCATTCTCTACTTCGCCCACGAGATGCTCGAACAGCTCTGCCTGGACAAGAACACCCAGCACATGAAGCAGAAACTGGCGCTGGACTTTGCCGACCTTGTCTACAACGGCCTCTGGTACACCCCGCTGCGCGAGGCGCTCTCCGCCTTTGTCGATAAGACGCAGGAGACCGTCACCGGTACGGTCAAGGTCAAACTCTACAAGGGCAACATCACCGGCGCGGGTATGACCAGCCCCTACTCCCTCTACGATGAGGAGATCGCCACCTTTGGCGAGGACGCGGTCTACAACCAGGCCGACAGCGCGGGCTTCATCGCCCTCTACGGTCTGCCCATCGCCGTACAGGCCATGAAGAAGCTGAAGAAGTAAGTTCGTATCGACTACATGCGAAAGATCTGCCCGCAGGACAGTTCGGGATTGGGAAAGCCTGCAGTCCGGGAAATTTTGCCAGCGGCAAAATTTGTCGCCAGGGGCGACTGGATTTGACGATGCCGAAGGGCCCGGCAAATCCACCCAGGGAAGCAAACTTGCCGCCAGGGGAGCTTACATGGACGTAAGCGGCCGCAGGCGGCAAGTGCGGCTGACGCCGGAAGCAAAATTGCCACTGATTTTCATTTTATCAGGGCAATTTTTGCGGTTAGGGGCTTCTCAGCGCTCTGGGCAGCCCCCGGGACAGATCTTTTGCGCGTCTGGAGGAATGCAGAATTATGAAACTCTGGCAGGGAAGGCTCGCGGGCGACGTGGACGAGCGCCTCAACCGGTTGAATCAGTCCATCGGCTTTGACGCGCGCATGTACAGACAGGACATCGCCGGTTCCATCGCCCACGCGCGCATGCTGGGCAAGATCGGCGTGCTCGCGCCGGAGGAGACCAGCGCCATCGTTGGCGGCCTGCAAGGCATCCTCGCCGACATCGACGCGGGCAAATTGCAGATCGATATGACCTGCGAGGACATCCATACCTTTGTGGAGGCCGAACTAACCCGGCGCATCGGCCAGCCGGGCAAGAAACTGCACACCGCCCGCAGCCGCAACGATCAGGTGGCGCTGGATCTGCGCCTCTACCTCGGCGACGAGATCGAACGAACGCGCGAAAAGTGCGCTCTTCTCATCCAGGCCCTGTGCGATGTGGCGGAAAAGCATCTGGATACCGTCATGCCGGGCTATACGCATTTGCAGCGGGCGCAGCCGGTGACGCTGGCGCACCACCTCATGGCCTATGCGCAGATGCTTTTGCGCGACCGCGAACGCCTTGCCCAGTGCCGCGCGCGCACGCTGACCTCGCCCCTGGGCGCCGGCGCGCTGGCCGGCACGGGCTACGCGCTCGACCGGCAGTTCGTGGCCGAACAACTCGGCATGAACGGCGTGACGGAAAACAGCCTCGACGCCGTCGCTGATCGCGATTTCGTGCTGGAACTGCTCGCGGATTTTTCCATCCTCATGGCGCATCTTTCGCGCTTTGCAGAGGAAATCTGCCTGTGGTGCTCGTGGGAATTCCGTTTTATGGCGCTGGACGACCGCTTCTCCACTGGCTCCTCCATCATGCCGCAGAAAAAAAATCCCGACCTGGCAGAATTGATCCGCGGCAAAACGGGCCGCGTCTATGGCGCGCTGACCACGCTTCTGACGGCGGTCAAGGGCCTGCCGCTCGCCTACAACAAAGATCTGCAGGAGGACAAGGAGGCTGTGTTCGACGCTCTGGATACGGTGGATCTCTGCCTTGATGTGCTGCCTCCGATGCTGAAAACGGCAACCTTCTTCCCCGAACGCATGCGCGCCGCTGCCGCGGCAGGCTTCCTCAACGCCACCGACTGCGCGGATTACCTCGTTTCCAAAGGCGTCCCCTTCCGCGACGCCTACGCTATCTCCGGTCGTCTCGTGCGCCTGTGCGTCGAAAAGGGCGAAACCCTCGATACATTGCCCCTCGAGGAGTACCGCAAGGTGCACCCCGCCTTCGATTCAGACGTCTATTCCTTCATCGACCTTGCCAACTGCGTTTCCAAGCGCAAAGTCTACGGCGGCCCCGCCCCCGAAGCCGTTCGCGTCCAGATCGCCAACGCCCGAGCCGGCTGTGCCCGGGCCGGCTGTGCCGGCGGCCAGACGCTGCCGCTCATGGGCGGCGCGTATCCGCCCCACGCGCAGGGGGCGGATGCTCTGGGTTGCGTTCCTGGCGAAAGGTGATTCATATCGGCGACGGCAGGCCGGCGGTGCCGGCGGCCTGCAGCTGCCGCGCTGAAGCGGCGCGCATCCGCCCCATGCGCAGGGGGGCGGATGCTCTGGGTTGCGTTTCTGGCGAAAGGTGATTCATATCGGCGACGGCAGGCCGGCTGTGCCGGCGGCCTGCAACTGCCGCTCATGGGCAACGCGCATCCGCCCCACGCGCAGGGGGCGGATGCTCTGGGTTGCGTTTCTGGCGAAAGGTAATTCATATCGGCGACGGCAGGCCGGCGGTGCCGGCGGCCAGCAGCTGCCGCGCTGAAGCGGCGCGCATCCGCCCCACGCGCAGGGGGGCGGATGCTCTGGGTTGCGTTTCTGGCAAAAGGTGATTCATATCGGCGACGGCAGGCTCACGAGCGGGAGCCTGCCGTCTATGACATTAAAGCCCTGATGGAGACGTATCCTCGCGGCGTTGCCCGCAAACGGGAAAACGCCCATACAGCCTTCGCTTTTTTACAATGGCAAGACCGTTCACCCAGGCGCAACGTTGGGCTTCTGGCGCGATCTTGCCTTGTCATACCTCGCCGCACAGACGCTCCCTGTCTGCAAAAAACGCGTCCTGCCGTCTTTGTCGTCGAATCCCCACATGTCTCTCTTCTCCGCTGCAAGAACCCTGGTTTTTTCACCACAGACGGCAGGCTCCTGCTCGTGAGCCTGCCGTCGCCAATATGACGCCCCTTTCATCAGAAACGCGACCCTGCGCGTCCGCCCCCTGCTCCTGGGGCGGATGCGCATCGCTCCGGTGCGGCAGCTTCTGGCCGCCGGCACTGCCGGCCTGCCGTCGCCAATATGATGTCCCTCTCATCAGAAACGCTACCCTGCGCGTCCGCCCCCTGCTCCTGGGGCGGATGCGCATCGCTCCGGCGCGGCAGCTTCTGGCCGCCGGCACTGCCGGCACAGCCCGGTTAACATTTCACGCGTTCGCCGCGAAATCCAGCGCAGAAAACCACATTTTTCAACCGTTCCTTCCTGAAAATTCACTTTCAAAACCGCTTCGGCGCGTGTATAATGGATGAGAACGTTAAACAGCCGCGCACGCGCGGCGTTTTGACGGCATTGCCGAAAAACGGAGGACGTCTATGCGTCAAAGCGGCGTACTTATGCACATCACTTCGCTGCCTTCTGCGGGCGGCGTGGGCACGCTGGGCCGCGAGGCCTACGCTTTTGCCGACTTTATGGAGGCGGCGGGGCTGCGCGTGTGGCAGATGCTGCCCATCGGCCCGACCGGCTATGGCGAATCGCCTTACCAATCCGCCTCCACGCACGCGGGCAATCCCATGCTCATCGACCTGGAGCGTCTGCGCGAGGAGGGCTTGCTGGACGCGGATCTGCCGGAGGCGGACGGCATCTCCGGCCGCGCCGATTTCCCCGCCGTGCGCGCGCAAAAGGAGAAGCTTTTGCGCCTGTCGTTTCAACAGTCTTTTTCCCGCGTGGAAGCAGAGGTGCGC
Source organism: Candidatus Pullichristensenella avicola (assembly GCA_018711655.1). Classification (GTDB taxonomy): domain Bacteria; phylum Bacillota; class Clostridia; order Christensenellales; family Aristaeellaceae; genus Pullichristensenella; species Pullichristensenella avicola. The sequence continues at coordinate 51,587 of DVIA01000015.1, read as the reverse complement.
GCCTTTGCCGCCGGACAGGCCTGGTCGCCGGACGGCAAGCGCGCCGTCAACTGGCTGGACACCTACGCCCTCTACGCCGCCATCAAGGACGCCTGCGGCGGGGAAATGTGGACAAAATGGCCAAAGGAATATCAGGACGTGCGGCGCGTGAACGCCGCGCCCTTCCAGCAAAGCGCCGATTTTTACCGCTACTGCCAATGGTTGTTTTTCCGCCAGTGGCGCGCGTTGCGTGCCTACGCGGCGAAAAAGGGCATCGTCCTTTTCGGCGACATGCCCATCTATGTGGCCGAGGATTCTGCCGATACCTGGGCGGAGCCGGAGCTTTTCCAGCTTGGAAAGGACTTCACTCCCCTGCGCGTGGCCGGCGTGCCGCCGGACTATTTCTGCGCCGACGGACAACGCTGGGGCAATCCCCTTTACGACTGGAGGCGAATGCGTCGCGACCGGTTCCGCTGGTGGCTGCGCCGCCTGCATTCGGCAGCGGCGCTGTTTGACTGGCTGCGCATCGACCACTTTATCGGCTTTGCCAACTACTACTCCATTCCCGCCGCCTGCCCTACCGCCCGCGAGGGCAAGTGGATCAAAGCGCCGGGCAAAGCGCTGTTTAGGCGCGTGGAAAAGGCGTTGCCGGATCTGAGGATCGTCGCCGAGGACCTGGGCGAGGTCGGCCCGCGCGTGCGCAGGCTCATCGACCACTTCGGCTATCCGGGCATGAAAGTCCTCGAATTCGGCTTTGATTCCGACGAGGCGAACCCGCACTTCCCGGGCAACATCGTCCAAAACTGCGTCGTCTACACCGGCACGCACGACAACGACACCATTCTCGGCTGGTGGGAAAAGGCGGCGGAGCCGGTGAAGGAACTGGCCCGCAAAACGCTCCCCGGGGCCGAAACCATCTGCGAGGCGATGATCGAATGCGCCTTTGCCTCCGTCGCCGACACGGCCATCGTGCCCATGCAGGATTTCCTGGGCCTGGGCGGCGAGGCGCGCATGAATTTCCCCGGCACGGTGGGCGGCAACTGGCTGTGGCGCATGCGCCCCGGCGCGGCAAGCGACGCGCTGGCTGCGCGCATCCGCGCCCTCAACGAACGCACCGGCCGCATGGCCGGCGAACGACCCGCCCAAAGGAGGCATGAAGATTGAACGCACGCGAACTGATCGCAAACACGGAAAAAATACTGCTCAAAAACGCGCACTGCACGCTGGCCGAGGCTTCGCCCAAGCAGCTGCACGCGGCGCTGGCCGAGGCCTGCATGTTGGAAATCGCTCCCGTCTGGGCGACGAGCGAACGCCGCCGCGCCGCGGGCCGCAGGGCCTTCTATCTCTCGGCGGAATACCTGGTTGGCCGCATGGTGTTTAACAACCTGCTGGCCCTGGGCGTCCTGGAAGAGACGCGCGAACTTCTTGGCGAAAAGGGCGTGGATTTGAACGCCCTTGAGGAAGTGGAGGACATGGCGCTGGGCAACGGCGGCCTCGGCCGCCTCGCCGCCTGTTTCCTGGACAGCGCCGCCACCCACGGCATCCCCCTGGACGGCTACGGCCTGCGCTACAAGTTCGGCCTTTTCCGCCAGAAGTTTGAGGATTGCCGTCAGGTGGAGGTCCCGGACGACTGGACAAAGTGGGGCGACGCCTGGAGCGTTCGCCGCGACGATCTGGCCGTCGTCGTGCCGATGCGCACGGGCGATGTGATCGCCGTGCCCTACGATATGCCCGTCGTCGGCCTGGATGGGCGCAACATCGGCACGCTGCGCCTTTGGCAGGCCGAGAGCGAGGAGGAATTGAACTTCCCCCTCTTCAACGCGCAAAAATACGCGCAGGCTTCGGCAAAGAAAAACCGCGCCGAGGATATCACCAAGGTGCTTTACCCCAACGACACGCTGCGCGCCGGCAAACAGATGCGCGTAAAACAGCAGTATATGCTGGTCAGCGCCAGTTTGCAGGACATGCTGCGCCAATTCGACCAGATGGGCAAGCCCGTGGACGCGCTCCCCGCCGCGTTTGCCGCGCAGTTGAACGACACGCATCCGGCCATGGCCATCCCCGAACTGATCCGCCTCCTGGGCAAGCGCGGCGTGCGCTTTGCCAGGGCGCTGGACATCGCCCGGCGCGTGTTTTCCTACACCAACCACACGGTGATGCAGGAGGCCCTGGAACGTTGGGATGTGGAGCTTCTGCGCAGCGTCGTTCCGGAGATCGCCCGCATCATCGCGCGCATCGACGAAACTTTCCGCGGGGAACTGGCCCAGCGCGGCGTGGACGCAGCCGGCCTCGCCGTTGTCGAAAACGGCCAGGCGCATATGGCGCGGCTTTGCGCGTATGCCACGCACGCGGTCAACGGCGTGGCGCAGATCCATTCCGAGCTGCTCAAGCGCACGGTGTTCCGCCGTTTTTACGATCTCTACCCGGACCGCTTTACCAACGTTACCAACGGCGTCACCCAGCGGCGCTGGCTGCTTTTGTGCAACCCCGAATTGTCCCGCCTCCTCGCCGGGCGCATCGGCATGGGCTTTGCCACCGATCTCACCGCCCTCAAGGCGCTGGCGCCGTATATTGATGGCATGGCGGACGAGTTTATCCGCGTCAAGCGCGCAAAAAAGGAGCAGCTTGCCCAATTCGTGCGCACGCACGACGGCGTGGAGCTTGACCCGGACTTCATGTTCGACGTGCAGATCAAGCGCCTGCACGAATACAAGCGGCAACTGATGAACGCCCTGTCCATCTACGATTTCTACTGCGAGTACAAGGCGGGCAATTTGCCGGCGTTTACGCCCACGGCCTTCATTTTCGGGGCCAAGTCCGCGCCCGGATATGCGCGCGCCAAGGCCATCATTTACTTTATCAACCGCCTGGCGGAAATGATCAACGCCGACGCGGAGGCCCGCCGGGTGATGCAGGTGGTGTTCGTACAGAATTACAACTGCTCCGTGGCGGAAAAGATCATCCCCGCCGCCGACCTTTCCGAACAGATCTCGCCCGCCGGCACCGAGGCCAGCGGCACCGGCAACATGAAATTGATGCTCAACGGCGCGCCCACCATCGGCACTTATGACGGCGCGAACGTGGAAATCGTCGAAGAAGCCGGCGCGGAAAACAACTACATTTTCGGCGCGACGGTGGAGGAACTGCGCGAGATGCAGGGCTACAGCCCGCGCGCGCTCTACGACGAAAACCCGCGCATCCGCCGCGCCGTGGACGCGTTGACGCTCTTTGGAGAACCCGCGGGCGTGGAAGCGGGGCGCGAGGGTTCCCTGGGCGAGCTGCGCGCCTCTCTGCTCGACGGCGCGAGCTGGCATGCGCCGGATCACTACTTCATTCTCAAGGACTTTATGTCCTACCAGGAAGCGCGGCTGCGCGCCATGCGCGATTATCGCGAGGACCCGCGCGGCTATGCCCTCAAGTGCCTGCGCAACATCGCCAACGCCGGCAAGTTCTCCTCCGACCGCTCCGTGCAGGAGTATGCGGAGAAGATCTGGAAGCTGTAAGGCAAAACGATTTGGCGGACGGCCATGTGAGCCGTCCGCCGTTTTTGCGCGCATTTCTCGGAATATGCGCGTTGGGAACGCCCACGGGCCGTTTGAGGCTCTTGCAAGCGCTCTGCGGCGGGCAGGCCGGCGGCTGTCCGTCGCTTTTTGCGCGCGCAGGGCTCCCGGCGCGCCGGGGCGCTATCGCCTCGACCCATCCGCGCGGGCGCGGTGTCCTCAGCGCAAAAACGCCCCGGAAAGCGCTGGCTCTCCGGGGCGCGGGGTTGGTCTAGTGTTCTTCCTCGTCCTCGTTCATGATGTTGGCAGACAGTTCGCGCTGTTCCTCGGTAAACTTGCGCGCCTGTTCCTTCTCCCACTCGCTGGCCTGCTTGATGACCGTGGGCTGGTTGACGACGATCTGCGGGAAGGGGATGTTGATGTCGTACTTGTCGCAGATGAGCTTGATCTCTCGGTTGAGGTCCCGGTCCATCTGCCCACGGTTGGCCTCGGTACACAGCGCAACGATGCGCAGGATGACGCTGTTGTCCGCCAGCGCGACCACGCCCTTGTAGAAGGGGCCGTCGATGATGTTGGGCAGGTGCTTGCGGATGTTGGGGAACTCCTTCTGGAGGATGTTCTCCACGCGCTCCAGCGATTCGCTGTACTCGATGCCCAGATCGACGCTGCTGAAGGAGTAGTCGCGCGTTTTGTTGATGACGCCGCTGACGTTGCTGTTGCTGATGACCTTGATGTTCTGGTTGCCGTCCTGAATCTTGGTGGTGCGCACGCCGATCTCCACCACGGTGCCCGTCCAGTCGCCGACGGTGACGATGTCGCCGACCTGGAACTCGCCCTCGAAGATGATGAAAAGGCCGGCGAGGATGTCGGAAACCAGCGTCTGCGCGCCGAGGCCGACGATCAAGGTGAGGATACCGGCCGAGGCCAGCAGCGTGGCGGTGTCGATGCCCAAGAGCGCCAGGCAGAAGTAGAGCATGGCAATGACGGAGATGTACTTGACAAGGCTCTTAAGCAGGCGGCAGACCGTCTCGCCCTTGGCCCCGAAGGTGCGGGCCATGAGCGTGAGCAGCTTCTGCACGATCATGGTGACGACGCTGGTCACGCAGACGATGATGAGGCTGCCGGTGACGGCGAAGATGTTGAGGCCGTGCGCTCACTTGCCATCCAGCACGAAGAGGACGACGGAGCTTTCGTCAAAGATCTGATCGCGCATCAGCGCCGCCAGGCACATGACCACCGCAAAGGCGCCCAACAGACCGCGCAGCACGCTGAAGAGCTTCTGCTCCGGCGTCTTGTCCTCCCAGCCGATGAAGGTGTTGCGCCAGCGGCTGGCGGCGGCCTCGGTCTTTTTCACCGAGCCGTCGGGCATGACCACGTCCACCATGGTCTTGCCGTACTTCTTCTCTTCCTTATCCTTGGTGACAGCCTTGCCGGGCCGGTCGCGGTAGAGGCAGAGCATGAGGATGACCAGCAGCAGCGCCACCAGGCTGGCCGCGCCGGCCACCAGCGTTACCGGCAGGCGGGCGGTGCCGATATTGGCCTCAGGCACGGCGGCAAAGACGATGTAGTTGTCCGTTTCCAGCGTGGAGGCAAAATAGCGGGTGCCCGCGAAGGTGACATAGCCGGTGTAGCCGTCCACGAGTTCTTCGTCGGTGATGCCGTAATCGTAGGCGTCGCGGCCGATGTAGCGGCTGTTGGGGTGATAGGCGATGGTTCCATCGGCCTTGTCCACGGCCGAAACCACGCCCTCGTTGCCCATGCGGATGCCGGAGAGGATGTTGCCGATCTCCATGTTCTCCTCGGTAACCTTCAGCCGCGAGGGAATGACGGAAATCTGCACAAAGCCGTTGGGGTTGTCCGCCTCATCGCGCAGGGTCACGCCGATGTACTGGTGGAAATCGCCGGAAACATCGTCCGGGCGGGCCTCCTGCACAAGGCTGTCCACGCCGAGGAGCAGCTTGTTGAATTCGTAGGACTGATCCTCGGGGTCGTTGCTGACGGTAAAGCGCGTGTAGGGCGAATTGGTCGCCACCTGTACGCCGGCCTGGTTGAATACGTTGACCGATTCCAGCGAAAGGATCTCGCTCAATTCCGCCAGCTTTTCGCGGTCGGCAAGTTCGGGCTTGGCGTCAATGATATAGGCGGCGATGTGCGCCTTGTTGAGGTACAGTTCGTCATACTCCGCGGCCAGTTCATCGCGCTGGGCGGCGTACTGGTCGATGCGCTGGGAAATCTCCTGCAGGCGCTGGTTGTTGCTCATGGACTGGCGCGAGAGGGCGAAGATTGACTGCATATAGAAGGAAACGACGAGAATGGCGATCAGGCCGATGAGCGAAACCGAAGCCAGTTTGCGGGCCACGGAGGTGCCGAAACAGAGCTTGCCGACGATGCGCCTGCTCTTTTCCTCGCGCAGGTCGTGGAGGATAAAGAAGGCGTAGGCCACCACCAGCGTCAAGGCCACAAACACGGCAAAGAGGATGATGGTCACCGTGGTATTGCGCGAGGCGAGGATCTCGTCGGAAGTGACCGCGCAGAGGATATAGGTATCGTCCAGCAGCGTCGCGCCGCCGTAAAGGCGCTCGCCGTGAATGTCCATCCAGCCGAAGCTTCCGTCCTCCAGGGTGGCGACGGAAAGGCCCATGCTGATGGCGTCCTGGCCGATCACCGTCTCGTCCGGGTAATAGAGGAAGGTGTAATCCTTGGCGGAAATGGCGAAGCTGAAGCCGTTGAGGCCGACGGTGACGTTTTTCAGGGCGCTGGCAAGCGTCGAGGAGGCCTCCAGGCGGTGATAGAGCGTTTCTGCGTTCTTTTCCACCACGACCATGGCGCTTTCGTCAATGCGCGCGCCGTAGTAGCGGTAGCAGACGTCGCCGAAATCCACCTCAAAGGCGGCGGAGGGCTGGCCATCCTCAAACACGGTGCGCAGCTGGTTGTAGCGGCTGCGGGTAAAATCCGCCGGAGTAGAGCCGGCCTGGGCGATCACGCGGCCCTGCGTGTCGAGAATGAGCACGTTGTCCACATCCAGAAGGTCGCCGGCAAGCTGCATGTTGGCGCGGGTATAGCCGGCAAGCACGCCGTTCTGGTACATGAAGGCCACGCTGCCGACCTTGCCGCGGTTTTCTTCGTCAAAGGCCTCGGTGATTTCCACGCCCGAAGCGTCCGCAGCCTGGAGAAGCTCGTCCATTTCCTCGAGCTTTTCGGCGATGCCGGTCCTCTGGTCATCCAGGGAAAGCTCGGTCTGCATGTTGGTCAGCAGCACGCCGACCAGCGCCAGAAAAATCAGTTCCACGGCGATCATGATCGCCGCCTTGCGCTTGAGTCTTGCGGTCACAGTCGCTCCCCCTTTCTAATTCCACTTGTCGATGAGGCGGTCGATGGTGCCGTCGTCCAGCATGGCCTGCACGGCTTCGGCAACCGGCGCGCTCAGGGCGGAATCCTTCACCGTGGCCACGCCGTATTCCTGATGGGCGATGGAGACGTTGAGGAACTCGCGCTGGTCGTTCATATAGGTTTCGGCGATGCAGGCGTCCATGCAGGCGGCGTCGATCTCGCCGGTTTCCAGCAACGTATCCAGGTCGGCATAGCGCTCGGTCTTGGTGACGCAGGCGCCTTCGTACTGGGTGAAGGTGTCGGTGTTTTCCACCACCACGTCGGTGATGATGCCCTCGTCGTAGAGTTTCTGCGCAAGCAGCGGGCCGGCGTTGGTGCCGTTGACGATGCCGATGTTCATGCCCTGCAGGTCGTGAATGTCGTCAAACATCGTCGATTTTTCCACCATGATGACCGTCTCGTCCTCGTAATAGGGGGCGGAAAAGTCGAAGTTTTCCTCGCGGCCGTCGGCGATGGAATAGGTGGCGACGATCACGTCCACCTCGCCGTTCAAAAGCATCTCCTTGCGCGTATCGGGCATGACGGTGATATACTCCACCTCGTCGTACCCCAGCCGCGCGGCCAATTCCGCCGCCAGGTCGATCTCCAGGCCATAGTACTTGCCGGTGGTCTCGTTGTAGAAGCCAAAGTCGATGATGTCGTCGCGCACGCCCACGCGCAGCGTTTCCGCGCCGGCCGCCGCGCCCAGCAGCGCCAGCGCCACAAACACGCACAGGGCCGTTTTCGCCATTTTCGCCAGTGTTCTCATGCTTTCGACTCCTTCCGCCGCAAAAACGCCGTAAAATCCGACCTTTTTGGACATAATTTCCAAATTCGGATATAACATCAAAGGCGACGGCGTTCAAGCGTATAAAGGGTATATAAACGGTTAAACCTGCGCGAACCGCGCAAAAAAAGCGGAGGCCCGACGGGTCTCCGCTTGAAAACGACGCCTGTCTACGCGCGCTCGATGTAGCACACGCCCACGCAGCCCGCGCCCAGGTGCGCGCCCAACACCGGGCCGACGCGCCGGCGTTCGATCTCGCGGTCGTCGCGGGCCAGTTGTACGGTCAGCCGCGCCGCCGCCTCGTCGGCCAGAAAACTGTTGACGACGATCTGCCCGCCGACGTTTTCGCAGAAAGCGCACAGCCTGCGCCCCTGCTCCACGCGCCCGCGCGCCAGGCCGGAGGACACGATGGCTCCGTCGCGCAGTTCCAGAATGGGTTTGATGTTGAGCACCGTGGAAATGGACATGCGCACATTGCCCAACCGCCCGCTGCGGCGCAGGGGCGTCATGTCGTCCACGGAAAAACACATGCGCACGCGTTTGCGCAGTTCGCACATTTCCCTGGCCACCGCCGAGAGCTTTGCGCCCGCGCGAATGCGCATGCGCGCCTCGCGAATGAGCAGGTAAAGCCCGGAGCAGGTGGTGAGCGAATCCACCACCTCGATGTGGCTGCCGCCCAGTTCCTTTGCGGCGAGCACGGCGTTTGCATAGGTGCCGCTCAGGCGCGAGGAGATCGTCAGGCAGAGAATCTCATAGCCCGCGCGCCGCAGCCTGCGAAATGCGTTCAAAAAGCCCGAGAGCGGCGCCTGGGAGGTATGGACATGGTCGATGCCCGCGGCCACCTGCCGTTCGGCATGGTCGTCGCTTTCGATACAGCCCTCGTTCAAAGCGGGGCCGCCCTCGAAGGAGTAGCTCATGGGAACGATCACCACGCCCATTTCCACCGCTTCGTCGTGATTGAGATAGGCCGTGCTGTCGGTCACGATTGCGATCATGCTTCCCCACCCCCTATATCGCGGAATTTGCGGTAACGTTTTTCAAGCAGCGCCGCTGTGTCCAGGCTTTCGAGGCGGGCAAAGGCCTCCGTCAGCGCCTGTTGCAGGCGCGGCATGCCCTTCTCCCGCGAATCGGCGGCGGCGACGATCTTTTCAACGACGCCGAACTGCAGCAGATCCTGCGCGGTCAGCCGCAGGCTTTCCGCGGCCTCCCGGGCGCGTCCCGCGTCTTTCCAGAGGATGCTGGCCGCGCCCTCGGGCGAAATGACCGAATAATAGGCGTCCTCGAGCATCCACACCTCGTCGGCCACGGCCAGCGCCAGCGCGCCGCCGCTGCCGCCCTCGCCGATCACAATGCTGATCACCGGCGTTTTTACCGTCATCAGTTCGTACATGTTTTCGGCGATGGCCTCGCCCTGGCCGCGTTCCTCGGCGCCGACGCCGCAAAAGGCGCCCGAAGTGTCCACCAGGCACAGAACCGGGCGATGGAATTTTTCAGCGAGCTTGATCTGCCGAAGCGCCTTGCGATAGCCCTCGGGGTTGGCGGAGCCAAAGTTGCGGCGCACCTTTTCGGCGGTATCGCCGCCCTTTTCAATGCCCACCACCGTGAGGGGCCTGCCGCTTAAGTAGCCGACGCCGGCCACCACGGCGGGATCGTCGCCGAAGCGGCGGTCGCCGTGCATTTCTACAAAGCCGTCGATCATGGCGGCGATGTAGGCAAGCGCCGTCGGCCGCCCCTTGGCGCGCGAGGCCTGCACGCATTCATACGCCTTCACGCCTCCGCCCCCCTTCGATGCAGGCGCAGAAGGGCGCCGATGCGCTCCTTCATCTCCCGCCGGTCGCAGATCATATCGACAAACCCCTTCTCCAGCAGAAATTCCGCGCGCTGAAAGCCGGGGGCCAACTTCTGGCGGATGGTCTGTTCGATGACGCGCGGGCCGGCAAAGCCGATCAGCGCGTTCGGCTCGGCGATGGCGATATCGCCCTCCATGGCGAAACTGGCCATGACGCCGCCGGTGGTGGGGTCGGTCAGCACGGCGATGAAGAGGTTCCCTGCGTCCGAATGGCGCTTGATGGCGCCGGTGGTCTTGGCCATCTGCATCAGCGAGAGGATGCCCTCCTGCATGCGCGCGCCGCCGGAGGCGCAAAAGCCGACCACGGGCAGGCGCTTTTCCATTGCGTATTCGAACAGGCGGGTGATCTTCTCGCCCACGGCCGTGCCCATGGACGCCATCATGAACGACGGCTCCATGAAAAAGGCGCAGGCAGGTTCGCCGTCGATCCTGCATTCGCCGGTGATAACGGCCTCGATCTCGCCAGACTGTTCGCGGGCGTGGGCGAGCTTTTTTTCGTACCCCTCAAAGCCGATGGGGTTCTCGCCGTGCAGCGTCGCCCACATCTCCCCGAACGAGCCTTCATCGCAGAACAGTTCCACGCGACGGCGGGCACTGATGCGGAAGTGGTGGCCGCATTTGGGGCAGACGCTGGCGTTTCTGCGCAGTTCGTCCGCCGCGCTCATGGCCTTGCACACCGGGCAGGCCGTGTACAATTCCTCGGGGATCTCCGGAAGATGGGCGTCGATCTCGCCCGCGTCCTCCAGTTTGATGCGCGGGCGGCGGAAGAGGTTTCTGGTGAGCATGCGTTACCTCCCGCTGAGATAGTCGGTGGTGTAACTGCCGTCCTCGAAGCCGCGCTCGGAAATCAGGTCGGCCTGCATCCAGCCGGTGTGTTCCACGCCTTCGATGACCATTTCGCACAGCGCCGCCTGCATCTTGCGGATGGCCTCGGCGCGCGTGGGCGCATGAACGATGAGTTTGGCGATCATGGAATCGTAGAACGGCGGAATGGTATAGTCCTGATACAGCGCCGTATCAAACCGCACCCACGGCCCGCCCGGCACATGCAGAAGCGTGACCTTGCCGGCGCAGGGGCGGAAGTTCTCGGCGGGGTTTTCCGCGTTGATGCGGCATTCGATGGCGTGGCCGGAAATCTGTATGTCGTCCTGCCGGAAGGGAAGCTCCATGCCGGCGGCCACGCGGATCTGCCACTTGACAAGGTCTATGCCGGTGACCAGTTCCGTCACGGGGTGCTCCACCTGCAATCGGGTGTTCATTTCCATGAAGTAGAACTCTTTGTTCTTCGTCAGAAGAAATTCCACCGTGCCCACGCCCTCGTAGCCCACGGCGCGGGCGGCGCGGGCGGCGGCGTCGAGCATCTTGATGCGCAGGGCCCCGTCCACCGCCGGAGAGGGGCTTTCCTCGATCAATTTCTGATGCTTGCGCTGCATGGAGCATTCGCGCTCGCCAAGGGTGACGACATGGCCGTGGGAATCGCAGAGCACCTGCACTTCGACATGCTTGACGTTTTCCAGCAGCTTTTCCATGTACACGGCGCCGTCGCCGAAGGCGCTCTGGGCCTCGGCGGTGGCGGAAAGAAAGGCGCGCTCCAGTTCCTCCGGGCCGTCCACGCGGCGGATACCGCGGCCGCCGCCGCCGGAGCGGGCCTTGATCAAAAGCGGATAGCCGATCTTCTCCGCCTCGGCGCGCAGCTGTTCCACGTTTTCCACCAGGTCGCAACCAGGCACGACGGGCACGCCCGCCGCGCGCATGGTACGCCGGGCCTCGTCCTTATCGCCCATGCGGCGGATGACCTCCGCCGAAGGGCCGATGAACTTGATATGACACTGCGCGCACAATTCGGCAAAGCGCGCGTTTTCAGAAAGCAGGCCGTAGCCGGGGTGGATGGCCTGCGCGCCGGTGAGCACCGCGGCAGAGAGCACGGCGGGCATGTTCAGGTAACTGCCCGAAGCGCTGGGCGGGCCGATGCAGACGCTTTCGTCGGCCAGCGAAACATGCAAGGCGTCGCGGTCGGCCTCGGAAAACACCGCTACTGTGGAGATACCCATCTCCTTGCAGGCGCGAATGACGCGCACGGCGATCTCGCCCCGGTTGGCGATCAACAGTTTGGGAAACAAGTCAACAGCCTCCTGTCGCCGGTTTTGCAAAGCGTTCCGGCGTGTCGAATGGCAGCCTCAGGGAACGATGAAGGAAAACTCGCCGGATGCGCACACCTGGCCCTCCACGCGCGCTTCGCCCTTGACCACATAGACGTTGAGCTTGCTGCGCACAAGCGTGGAGGTGATCTCCAGGGTGTCGCCCGGCCGCACCATGCGGCGGAAGCGCACCTTGTCAATGCCCGCGTAGTAGGCGGTTTTCCCCTGCAGGGCGTCGGCGAAAAGCACGCAGCTAGCCTGGGCGATGATTTCGCACTGCACCACGCCGGGCATCACCGGGTTGCCGGGAAAGTGGCCGTCAAAAAACCACTCGTCGCCGCGGGCGGTATACCTGCCGTGGGCCGCGCCGTTTTCGTCCAGCCAGGCCTCGTCCAGAAGCAGCATGCTGCCGCGGTGGGGCAGGATCTGCATGATCTGTTCACGGTTCATGGATCTTGCCCCCCTCAGCAGAGCTTGAACAGCGTCTGGCCGAACTCGACCACGTCGCCGTTGTGGACGCATACGTCCACCACTTCGCCGTCAAACTCGGCGGAGATTTCGTTCATCAGCTTCATGGCCTCGACGATGCAGACCACATCGCCCTTTTTCACCTTGGAGCCGACCGCCACAAAGGGCTTGGCGTCCGGCGAAGGCGCGGCGTAGAACACGCCGACCATGGGGCTTTTGATCTCGCGCGTGCGGTTGAAATCCACATTGGTCTCCGCCGCCGGCGCGGGGGCCGAAACCGCGGGCGCAACGGGCGTGGGGGCCGCGGGCGCGACAGGGACGGCCGCGGACATGGCGGCGCGCTCAAGGCGCACATGGCTGTCGCCCTCGGTAATCTCGATGGCGCTAAGGCCATTTTCCTGCGCGATCTGCGCAAGTTCGCGAATCTGCTTTATGTTCATACGCACCTCCGCAGGGCGATCGCCGCATTGTGGCCGCCGAAACCCAGAGAGACGGAAATCGCCGCCTCGGCCCGCGCCACGCGCGCCTGATTGGGCACATAGTCCAAATCGCAGGCGGGGTCCGGCTCCTGAAGATGAATGGTGGGGAAAATAACGCCGCGCGAGAGCGCCAGCGCGCAGGCCAGGCACTCAAACGCGCCCGCCGCGCCGAGCATGTGCCCGGTCATGGACTTGGTGGAACTGACCATGGCGGCGCGGGCCTTTTCCTCGCCCAGCGCCTTTTTGATGGCCAGCGTTTCGGAAGAATCGTTCAGCGGCGTGCCGGTGCCGTGGGCGTTGATGTAGAGAAGGCCCTCGGGGCAACCGGCCTCTTCGTAGGCCAGGCGAATGGCGCGCGCGCCGCCCTCAGCCTCCGGGTCGGGGGCGGTGATGTGATGCGCGTCGCAGGTGTTGCCATAGCCGCATATCTCCGCGTAGATGCGCGCGCCGCGCGCTACGGCGTGATCGTAATTTTCCAGCACGACAACGGCCGCGCCTTCGCCGAGCACGAAGCCGGCGCGCCGCCGGTCAAAGGGCAGGGAGGCGGCGTCGGGGTCGGTCGCTTCGGTCAGCGCCTTGCAGTTGGCAAAGCCGCCGATGGCCAGAGCGTTGACCGTCGCCTCGCTGCCGCCGGCGAGTATGGCGTCGGCATAGCCATAGCGGATGGCGTGGAAGGCTTCGCCGATGGTGTTGGTGGAAGTGGCGCAAGCCGTGACCACAGGCAGGCTCGGGCCCTTGCAGCCGAAGCGGATGGCGATGTTGCCCGCGGCGATATTGCCGATCATCATGGGGATGAACAGGGGCGAGATGCGGCTGGGCCCGCGCTTGAAGAGCTTGTCGCACTCGGCCACAAAGGTGTTCATGCCGCCGATGCCGCTGCCCACATAGACGCCAAGGCGCTCGGGGGCGACGGAGCCGACGACGCCGCTGTCCTCCACGGCCTGCTGGGCCGCAGCCATGGCGTACTGCGTAAACAGGTCCATGCGCCGCGTGTCGCCGCGCGAAATGCCGAAGGCCTCGGGGTCAAAATCCTTGACCTCGGCGGCCACGGAAATCTTCGTTTCCGAGGGGTCAAAGCGGGTGATCCTGCCCACGCCGCAAACGCCGTCCCGCAAATTGGCAAAGACGGTTTCAATATCGCAACCGACGGGCGAAACAACGCCCAGGCCGGTAATGGCCACTCTGTTCATAGCAACCTCCTGCGTGCGCCTTCTGTGTGCGAAAGCGTCAGATATACATGCCGCCGTCCACCTTGAGGACGCAGCCGGTGACATAGCCGGCGGCGTCGCTTGCCAGGAAGGAAACGGCGTTTGCCACGTCCTCCGGCTTGCCGATGCGGCCCATGGGTACGGCGGAAAGGCCCTTTTGCAGGGCGGCTTCGTTCATGCCGGCGGTCATGTCCGTTTCGATGAAGCCCGGGGCCACGGCGTTGACCGTAACGCCGCGCGAGGCGACTTCGCGGGCGACGGTCTTGGTCAGGCCGATGAGCCCCGCCTTGCTGGAGGCGTAATTGGCCTGGCCGGGATTGCCCATCATGCCCGAAACGGAGGTGATGTTGACGATCCTGCCCGCGCGCCGGCGCACAAAGCCGGGCAGACAGGCGCGGATCATGTGGAACGCGCCGGTGAGATTGACGTCGATAACGGCGCGGAAGTCCTCGCTGGACATGCGCATGGTCAGGCCGTCGCGGATGATGCCGGCGTTGTTGACCAAAATGGCAATGGGGCCGAGGGTTTTTTCAACCTCCCCGACCGCCGCAGCGGCGGCTTCGCCGTCGGAAACGTCGCACTGGATGGCCAGGGCGCGCGCGCCGGCCGCCTCCAGAAGGGAAACGGTCTGGTCCGCAGCCTCCCTGCGGCCGGCGTAGAGAACGGCTACGTCGCAGCCGTCCTTGGCAAGTTGCAGGGCAATGGCGCGGCCAATGCCGCGGCTGCCGCCGGTAACGAGGGCGATTTTGCCGTTCATGCGCGCACCTCCGAAAGTTTTTCCAGATCCTCCGGCTTTTCCACATTGAAAATGGCCGCGCCGGAAACGGTTTTGCGAATGAGGCCGGAAAGCGTCTTGCCCGCGCCGACTTCGACGAAGGCGTCCACGCCCGCCTCGGTCATGCGCTCTATGATCTCCTGCCAGCGCACCGGCATGGAAACCTGGCGGCTCAAAAGCTCGGCGGCGTCCTGCGCGTAAAGTTGGGCGGTGGCGTTGGCGTAAAGGGGCAGGCGCGGCGCGCGCGTCTGCGCATTTTCCAGGTAGGTTCGCAGGGCGGCGCCGGCCTCGCTCATCCACGGCGTGTGGAAAGCGCCGCTGACGTTCAAGCGCACCATGCGGCCCCTTGCCTCTCCAACGCGCGCGGCGAGGGCGTCGTATACCTCCACGGCGCAGGCGACCACCGTCTGGCCGGGGCAGTTGTAGTTGACCGGAAAAGCGCTTCCCGGGAATTCCAGGCAGATATCCTCCACCTGTTTGGGCGCAAGGCGCAGCACGGCGCCCATGGCCCCGGGGTACTTCTGGGCGCAGGCCTGCATTTCCTCGGCGCGCTTTACCACAAAGCGGAAGGCCGCGTCAAAATCCATGACGTCGGCAAAGGCCATGGCCGCCACTTCGCCCAGGGAAAAGCCCGCCAGGCAGTCGGGCGAAACGCCCGCCTCGCGCGCCGCCTCGGCGCAGGCGTAGTCCATGGCAAACAGGCAGGGCTGCGTGTTGATCGTCTGCGCCAGAACCTCGGCAGGGCCGGAAAAACACGTTTCCAGCGTGCCGGGGCGCAGGCTTTCCGCGCGGTCAAAGGCGGCGCGGGCGGCGGGGGAAGCCTCGTAAAGCTCCCTGCCCATGCCGGGGAACTGCGCGCCCTGGCCGGCGAACACAAATGCTACTTTACCCATTTCGAAGCCTCCGAAAGCAGCGTCTCCGCCTGCGCAAACATCTCGCGAATGATCTGCGCGGCGCTCTGTTCCTCCTTCACCAGCGCGGCGATCTGCCCGGCCATGATGCTGCCGTTTTCCATATCGCCCTCGACCGCCGCCTTGCGCAGCGAGCCGGCGCCAAAGGCTTCGATCTCCTCGTTGGTGATTTCGGAGTTGTACTCCATCTGGGCAAAAGCGCGGGCAAAGGGGTTCTTCAGGCAGCGCACGGGATGGCCGAGGCGCTTGCCGGTGACCACGGTGTCGATATCGCGCGCGGCGAGGATCTTCTTTTTGTAGTTGGCGTGCACCTGGCATTCCCTGGCGCAGAGGAAGCGCGTGCCGACCTGCACGCCCTGGGCGCCGAGCATGAACGCGGCCGCCACGCCGCGCCCGTCGGCGATGCCGCCCGCGCCCAGAACGGGCACGTCCACCGCGTCCACCACCTGGGGCACCAGCGCCATGGTCGTCAGTTCGCCGACGTGGCCGCCGGACTCGCAGCCCTCGGCAATGACGGCGGTCGCGCCCTCGCGCGCCACGCGCTTGGCGATGGCCACGGAAGGCACTACGGGCACCACCTTGATGCCGGCGGGCACCCATTCCTTCATGTAAACGCCGGGCAGGCCCGCGCCGGTGGTGACGACCGGCACCTTCTCTTCGAGGATGACCCTGGCCACCTCGGGGGCGTGCGGGCTCATCAGCATGACGTTGACGCCGAAGGGGCGGTCCGTCATTTCGCGACAGGCGCGAATCTCCTTGCGCAGGTATTCGCCGGGAGCGTTCATCGCCGAAATGATGCCCAGGCCGCCGGCGTTGGAAACCGCCGCGGCGAGGATATGCTCGCTCACCCAGGCCATGCCGCCCTGGAAAATCGGGTATTCGATGCCGATGCGGTCGCAGACATCCGTATGAATCATGCGTTTTTCGCCTCTTCGATCTTGGCAATGAGGTCTTTCATGGTGGTGACGGACGGATCCAGTTCAATGCTCACGCCCAGTTCGTCCTCGATCTGCATGACCAGATCGGCCACGTCCAGGGAATCCAGTTCCAGTTCGGCAAAGCTCGAATCCAGGGTGATGGCGCTTACGTCGATGCCCTTGTAATCCGCCAGCAGCGCTGCAACCTTCTCGAAAATCATGGTGTCAACCTCCAAATGTCTGTTTTGTATTTGGAAAAGGAATTATTCCTTCGTCCAGCGAAGAACGCACGCGCCCGTCGTCAGGCCGGCGCCAAAGGCGCTCATGGCCAGCAATTCGCCCGCGCGCAGAAGGCCGGCGCGATGGATCTCGTCCAGCAGGATGGGCACGCTGGCCGAGGAGGTATTGCCCCGGGCCTCCACATTCATGGGAAACTTTTCCGCCGGCTGTTTGAGGCGCGCCCGCGCCGCGTCGATGATGCGCTTGTTGGCCTGGTGCAGCAGGAAATGGTCGATCTCCTCCAACGCCACGCCCGCCTTTTCACACACGGCGCGCAGGTCGCTCACCGAATGCGAAACGGCGAATTTGTAGATTTCCGGGCCGTCCATGTGCAGCGCGCGCGCGGGAACGCGCCGGGCGGCAAAGGGGCTATTGCCCGGGTCCGGGTACATGTTCAGGTGCGCGGCGTCGCCCTGGCTGGTCAGGTGCGTGGCCAAGAGGCCCTCTCCCCCATCGACCACCGCCGCGCCGGCGCCGTCGCCGAAAAGCACGCAGGTGGAGCGGTCCGTCCAATCGACCATGCGGGTCATGCCCTCGGCGCAGACCACCAGCACGCGCCCGGCCTTGCCGGACGCGATGAGCGCGTCGGCGAGATCCAGGGCGTAAAGAAAGCCCGCGCAGGCGCCGTTGACGTCCAGCGCCGGGCAGTGCGCGCCGATCTCCGCCTGCAAAACGCAGCCGAGGGAAGGGGTGATGGTATCCGGCAGGACGCTGGAACAGAGAATATAATCCATATCCGCAGCGCTCAGGCCGGCGTTTTCCAGCGCGGCTTCGGCGGCGCGCCGGGCAAGCTGCAAAAGCGTCTCGTCGGTGATGACCTGGCGGGAGCGGATGCCCGTATGCGTGCGGATCCACTCGTCCGAGGTATCCAAAAACCTGGCCAGGTCGTCGTTGGTGACGGTATGCGCGGGCAGGGCGCTGCCGGTTCCCAGTATTCTCATGCGTTTTCTCTCCTCGCGCCGGCATACTCCTCGGCCTTCTGGCGCATAAACTCATTCATCTTTTGCAGGCCGGAAAGCAGCGCGTCCTTTTCCGCCTGGCTGAGATCGCCGGCCACGGCGCGCACCATCTGGCGATGGAAATAGCGATGGGCGGTCTCGGCGCGGCGGCCGTCCCCGGTAAGGCGCACGCGCACGCGGCGGCCGTCCTGGCTGGAGCGATCCTTGGTGATGTAGCCCTTCTTTTCCAGGCGCTTGACGGCCATGGTCACCGATGGCGGGGTGATCTCCAGATCCTGCGCAATATCGGTAATCGCCGCTTCGCCGCCGTGCCGGCCGACGCTTTCGAGCATGTGCATTTCGCTGATGGTCAGGCTGTTGTTGCTCAAATGGCGCAGCATGACCTCCTCCACCTTGAGCACAGACCGGTAGGTGGTGGTGAACATCTCGTTGAGCGTGGCCAGAAAGGGGTCCATCGCGCGCCTCCAAATCAATTAATTAAGCTAATTAATCATAATGCCAGGGGCTGGAAATGTCAAGCCTTTTTGCCAGAAGATAGCATGGGCGTAAACTTTTTAACCTTTGCGGCAACGGCGGCGAAGCGGCCTGGAGGCATGCGAAAACCCGACCGCGCGGGCCGGGTTTTCGACGCCATCGGCGAGGCTATCCCCTTCGGGCGATATGGGAAAGGAATTTTTCCAGGGACGTATTGGCCACCAGTTCCTCGGGAAAGCGGATTTCCGCAAGCAGGGCGAGCGATTCGTCAAAGCGCCCCACCGCGGTGGCGAAATGCGCGTCCGTGCCCAGGCAGACATGCGCCGCGCAGGCCTCGCAGGCGCGCAGCATGGCAATCATGTTTTCGCGGGTGTTGCGCCGGTAGCTGATGGGGCGCAGCGAGGAATTGTTGACCTCGATGAGCACGTCCATATCGCGCGCGGCGCGGGCGAGGGCCATAAAATCCACCGGGGCGCGGCCGTCCTCGGGATGGCCGAGAATCTTCACGCGCCCGTCCTCCATCGCGCCCAGATAGGCGCGCAGGTTTTCCGCCGGGTCGGAAGAGGCGTATAGATTGGGATGGATGCTGGCGATGCAGTAATCCATTTCGCGCATATCGTCCTTTTCGACATAGAGGCTGCCATTCGCGTCGCAGATGTTGAGTTCCGCCCCGCGCAGGATGGTCACGCCGCCGATCTCGCGGTCGAGCACGCGCAGGTTCTGAAAGTGCATCCTGTTGGGCGCGTCGCTCAGGGGCGGCGCATGGTCGGTCACGCCCAGCGCGGCCAGGCCCGCGCGCTGCGCGGCGGCGGCGTTTTCCAGCACCGTGGAATAGGCGTGGTCGGAAGCAATGGTATGCGTGTGCGTATCGACAAGTATTTTCATGGAAATTTTTCCTTTCGCGCTGTCCTGGCATCATTATAGCGCCCCGCGAGCGCAATGACAACGCGGAAAATGTTACGCCTTTTCGCGGTTTTCGCTACGGCCCGCGCTTTTGACAAAGTCGATCAGCAGGGACGAAGTCGTCACCGTGACCAGCGACCAGACGATGCGCAGGGGGGCGATATAGGTCAGCGACAGCGCCAGCACGGTCAGATCCGTAAACAGATAGGCGCGCGACAGCCGCCAGCCCGTTTTCTGGGCGATGACCAGCGCCAGGGCGTCGTCGCCGCCGGAGGAACCGCCCTGGCGCACCACCAGCCCCACGCCCACGCCCACGCACACTCCGCCCAGAAGCGCCGCCAGCAGCGGCTGGGCGCTGAGATCGGGCAAAAGAGGGCCCGTGAACTCCCAGAGGCGGAAAAAGGCCGAGCCGAACAACGTGGCCACGCCGGAACGGACGAGAAAGGGCGCGCCCAGCGCCTTCCAGCCAAGAAGATAGCAGGTCGTGTCCAACACTGCGGTCAGCGCCCACGGGGGGACGCCAAAGTGGTGATCGATCAAAAGCACCATGCCCAGTACCCCGCCCTCGGTGACGTCCACGCGCCGGTGGATGTTAAACAGCCCGAACGTGGCGATGGCCATGCCCAGGGCGATCAGCGCCACGCGGCGCGCGGAAAGCGCCTCGCGCAGAAGGCGTTTGACGCGAAACACGAGAATCCTCCTCCTTAAAAGCGGCTGCATCGCGCGCAAACGCGCCGCGCGCAGCCTTTACAAACAGCTTAAACCCTGGTACAATACCAAGGTCAAGAGCCAATGTGTTATTTTTTCGGAGGCGAATATGAAAGACATCTGCACCATCCACGAAATCGCCGCGCTGTACGGCGTCGGCCCGGACGCGCTGCGCTACTACGAGCGATTGGGGCTGATTCGCCCCCGGCGCGCGCAAAACGGCTACCGCATTTACGACCTGAACGACATCTACCGCCTGACCATCATCCGCGATCTGCGCTCGCTGGGGTTTTCCATGGAGCGCATCGGCGAGTATTTGCAGGGGTTGAGCGTCGCCAACACGCTCCAGCTTCTGGAAGAGGAACGACAACTGATTCGCGCGCGCATCCGCGATTTGCGCGCCGCCGAGCGCGCCATCCGTATGCGGGCAAGCGTTCTGGAGCGCTACGCGCATATGGGCGAGGGCGAAGCCAGCCTGGTTGACCTGCCGCCGCGCCCCTGTCTGCGCCTCAACGCCGATATTTCCCGCGACGAAGAGATGGACTTTGCCATCAAGCGCCTGCACCGCCGCCATGCGGACAGCATCCGCGACCTGGGCGGTCAGAAAATCGGCGCCAGCATGTCTCCGGAAGATTTGCGCGCGGGCAGGATCGGCCTCTACCGCTCAGTGTTCTTCCTCCTGGACGGCGAAGGCGCGGGCGATTTCACGCTGCCCGGCGGCCGCTATGCGCGCCTGTTTTACCGGGGAAGCTATCGCCGCCTTGGCCAGCATATAAACGCGCTGCTTTCCTGGGTGCGCGGGCAAAACCTTTTCCCCACCGGCGACGTGCTGGAAATCTATCACATCGACAACCGCTTCACCAAGCGCGATGAGGAGTTTTTTACGGAATTGCAGGTGCGGATGGAGGAAAGGGAGGCGTGGCCGCTGGGCTGACTTTGCGCGGGACGCCGGCCTTTGGGTACGGGAAGTCCCGATGCAAACAAACCTTGCCCCTTCTCTTGAAAAGGCAAGGTTTGTCCGCGCGCGCCAGCGCATACGGGGCAGGTTATGCAAAAATCTCGCCAAGCGTATATTCTTTTGTTGCAAATCCACAATCTTCATAAGTCAAAGAATAGTATGCATGAGACAAGTATAAACCAAACATGGACGTGCTGTCTGTATCTTGGATACTGCCAAATGCGCGACCGCTTTCCGTAAAATAGGTCAATTCGATGATATAGTATCCGCAGTTGATCAGCAGTACGAGCTTGCCGCGGCCAGTCACGCCCGCCTGCGAAGAAGGCAAATCATAGCATATCAAAACAACCTCGTACCCGCTCGCGTTCGAATCAAGAAGCAAATCCAGAATGGTTGTCCCGTTTTCCCGCGCCGTTTCAGAAATGACTATAATATCGTCCGGCTTTTCCAACCCATATCCAATCATGCCCCCGGCTATGGCCTTCGCCGCTTCTTCATCGCTGAACCAATCCCAGTTTGTCATGCCCGTAGACGGAAGAAACTCCGAAAGCAAATAAACGGCGGAATTGAAATCCACCTCTGCGCTTGCGCATGCGGCCGGACCGGCCAAAGCCAGAGCGAGCATCAAAACAATGGCGGCAATTCTTTTCATTTTGCTCATTTCCCTTTCTGCTCCAATGGTTTTACAACTCAAACCATTCCGGAAAGGCGGGACTATTCAGCGTCCGCTTCAAAAATGGTCACATCGCAATCTCTGACCAAAATCGCATCCGCATAAATCGAAAAAGAGGAGGATTCCCCCGGAGCCAATCCTTCGCTGCCCACGGCGTATGACCAGTCTGTATCCACAACGGTTCCCGTGGCATCCTTAAACGTGCCCTTTACCTTGACGAATTTGTATGTTGTGTAGTCCGATTCGTTCGTTACGCTCCCCTTGCATACCGTCGAGCTGCCGGAGCGTTCGACGTGAACATTCGATATCTTCAAATCCGAGGCCGCTTTTGAAAGGGCCTGTTCCTCCCCGCGTTCCTGATAGATCTGGCTTATCTGCCACCAGTCATACGGGGTAAGCGTCGGTTCCGGATCGGGTTCTTCTTTTTGGCATCCCGTCAAAAGAAACAGGGCGCCAAGCGCCAATAACATTGCCATCCACTTTTTCACCGTTATTCCCCTCCAGCGCAATTTTGAATTATATAGGCAATAAATAGCCCATATGGTTTATTATATTATATCCAAAGCGCCTATACGCTTGCAGAGACGGTTGGCATTTCCGTAACGCATATGAGCCATATCGAAACGGCGAACACAAAGTTGAGCCTGTCTGTGTTTATCGACATCGCGCAGGCCCTGGAAGTACGAACAGACGCGCTCGTGCACGATTACACCGCAGGCAGCGTCGATTGTTCCATGGAGGAAATCATCGCCATTCTGGAGCGCTGCAGCGCCAAGGAAAGCAGAATCATTGCAGAACTTGTAAAGGCGGCAAAACAATCGTTTGATATGTATTTATAGCTGGCAAAATATCTGTTTATCCAAAAGCGCCGTCCGCGGCAAAACGGACGGCGCTTTCATCTCTCTTCCTAATCCCGCTCCCATTCCAGAAGGCGGCCGGTATATGCGTCGAGTTCAAATTCGTACTCCTGCCCATCCAGGTAGGCGTCGCCCTCGTAGAGGAGGAAGCCGTCGTCCTCGTCCATCTCCATGCTGTCCAATTGCGCGCCGGGGCGCAGCGTGCGCAACGCCTGGCTCGCGCCGGCGAATGTGAGCACGCCGTTTTGCAGAAACTGCCCAAAGACGATCTCCGCGGCGGCAAGGCTCCCTGAAGCGTCCAACTCCGCCCAACCCGCGGCAGTCGCGGCCACGAAATACAGCCTTGCGGCGGCGGTTTCCTCCGCGCGCAGAATCAGCGCGCTTTCGTCCACCCGACGCAGCGCCGTTTCCGCTTCGACGCGGCCCAGCGCGCCCGCGCTTCCCGCTTCGCTTCGCAGGGAAAGCGCGTTCCCCGCGCCGTCCAGCGTCAGCGTCCAAACGACGTCGCCGGCCTGATAGGCGTGCGTCGCGCCCGCATCTGTGCTCTCCCCGCCCAAGTGCGCCGCGCCCGGCGGCAGCCATGCCTGCGCCGCATCGGGAACAGCCTGCGCGCGCGCCGCCCGCGGGATGAACAGCACCAAAAGGCATAGCGCCAGCAACAGCATTTTCCGCATGTCTTTCTCCTCTCCCGGGGCAGGCCCCGCGTCCAAACGCCCTTGTTCCCTTTCCGTAGGGAAAATCCTCTTGATTCGCCTCGATTTTGATGATTTTCAGGGAATATCCAACTACGTTTCCCGAAGTTGTCCGTTCCGCCCGCGCGCCCGGAAACGGCGTACGCGAAGCGGCGACGCCGCGGACGCGGCCTGCAGCGCAATTTTGCCCCGCGTGGCCGGCGTTCAGGCCGTGCGGCGCGCTTTTCAGAGCGGGCTTGTCCGTCCCGCGAAAACGAGTCGCGCGGCGATCGTCTGCTCAAAGCGCGCCGGAAACGCCGCGGACGCGGCCTGCGACGTTCGAAGCCGCGCCCCAGCGGGCGAACGCCCGCCGCCGCGCCGCCCAAAGCGCGCCGGCTCCCCTCCGGGCGCGGCGCCGCTTTTCGGGCGGCCCATCGAAGCCCCCTTCTTTCAGGGCTTTTCCGCCGCTTGCGCGTCCATCGCCGCCTGCTGCGGCAACACGATGATAAAGCGGCTTCCCCTGCCGACCTCGCTTTCGGCCTCGACGCGTCCGCCGTGCAAACGGACGATGAGCCGCACCAGCGAAAGCCCCAACCCCGCGCCGCCGGCCTGGCGCGAGCGATCGCCCTGATAGAAGTGCTCGAAGATATGCGGCATGGCCTCTGGCGCGATGCCCGGCCCGTCGTCCTCCACGCCGAGGATGTTTTCTCCGGCCTGCGCGCGCGCAAGGATGCGGACATGCCCGCCCTCTCGCCCGTATTTGACGGCGTTTTCGGCCAGATTGAGCAGCGCCTGCGTGAGCATGGTCTGGTCGCACATCGCCCACACGGGGCCTTCGCACGCGCATTCCACCGTCATGCCCCGCGCCGCCGCGCCATCCTCGATCTGCATGGCGGCCGCCTCGGCGACGTCGGCGAGATCGACGCGTTCCCATTCCAGGCGCGTCTGTCCGGCGTCCATGCGCGTAAGCGCCAGAAGGCGGTTGATCAACGTGGACATCTGCCCCGCGCGCAGGCGGATGTCTCGCAGAGCCTCGACGCGGTCGGCCTCCGCGGCGAGGTCGGAAAGGGCGAAGTCCGCCTGGGCGAGAATGGCGGCCACCGGCGTGCGCAGTTCGTGCGAGGCGTCCGAAGTAAAACGCCGCTCGCGCTCGAAAGAGCGCTCCAGGCGGTCGAGCATATCGTCGAACACGCGCGAGAGACGGTAGAGTTCGTCGCGCGCGCCTTTGAGGGCAATGCGCTTTTTCAGGTCGGTTCCGTCGATGATGCTCTCCGCCGTGCGGGTAATGCGCGCAACCGGGCGAAAAGCGCGCCGGGCGATGCAGTAGCCGCCCACGCCGGCCAGGATCACCAGCGCCGGCAGAATCAGCGCCGCCAGTTCCAGGCCGATCGCGCCGAGGTTCATCGCCGTGTCAGCGGAAATATAGCAACGCAGCCAGACGTTCTGCGCGCCGTCAAACTCCATGCGCGTATCCAGCACATACCATTCCTCGCCGGAGCGCTCCGTGGCGGAGCGCATTTCGCCCTCGGCAAAGGGCAGTTCAAAACGCACCTGGCCGTAGATCAGGTCTCCGGCTTCGGTAAACAGCGCCACGCGCACGCTGGGCAGGTCGTCCAGATCGCGGTCGATGTCCAGTTCGCCATCCTCCATGCGGATATCGTCCAGCGCCAGCTGCGTAGTGCTGTCAAGCGTCTCCTGATAATAATTGCGCATCATGCGCCGGGCGCTGAAAAACAGCGTGCCCGCGGCCAGCAGGGCGATAAGCGCAACCAGCAGCGTATACCAGATGGTCACGCGCGCCTTGATCGACAGCCGTTTCACGCTTCCTCCCGCAGGACATAGCCCGCGCCGCGCACGGTGTGGATGAGTTTGGGCGAAAAGCCCTCGTCGATCTTCTTGCGCAGGTAGCGTATGTAGACGTCCACCATATTGGACGCCCCCTCATAGTCGTAGCTGAAAATATTCTGTTCAATGCGCTCGCGGGAGAGCACCGCGCCCTGATTGCGCATCAGATACTCCAAAAGCGCGTATTCCCGCCCGGTGAGGGCGATGGTTTTGCCATCGCGGGTGACTTTTTGCGCCGCCGTATCCACGCAAAGGTCGGCCAGCGTCAGCACGACGCCGCCCTCGCTTCTTCCCCGGCGGGAAAGGGCGCGCACGCGGGCCATGACCTCGTCCAGCGCAAAGGGCTTGACAAGATAGTCGTCGCCGCCCGCGTCCAATCCCTCGACGCGGTCGGCCACGGCGTCGCGGGCGGTGAGGAACAGCACCGGCGTGCGCACGCCCGCCTCCCGCGCGCGGCGCACGGCGCTGAGGCCGTCCTCCACGGGCATCATGATATCCATGATGGCCACGTCGTAATCCGTAAGCCGCAGGTAATCATAGGCCGCGGCCCCGTCGTGGCAGACGTCCACGCTGTAATGCGCAGCCTCCAGGCGGCGCTTGAGCACGGAGGCGATGCTTTTGTCGTCCTCGGCAACCAGTATGCGCAATGCCATTCCCTCCCCGCGGGCGTCGGCCCGCAGCATTTTGCAAAGCCCCATCCCACCCCTTTGCGGGAAGGGGCCGAAAGCGGCGATCGCCGCTCGCCCCGGGCGGCCGGCGGCGCTTTTGCGACAGCCGCCGTTTGCGCGCCCATAGCCCCTTCCCGAAGGAAGGGGCCGGGGCGGGCGATGCGCGCTCAGTCGTCGTAAGCGATGAAGGTGAAGCTGGCGGAGCCGAACTGCGCGTCCTGCGCGGTGCGCACGCCGGTGACGGTCACCATATATTCGGCGCCGAGTTCCAGGCGGCTGTCCAGGCGCGCCTCGATGCTGTCCTCGTCCCAATCGGTAATGGTCGCGTTGATGGCGACGCCGTCGGCAGTGATGACCTGTACGGCGGGCTGTTCATACTGCACCAGCGTAGTAAATTCCACTTCGATTTCGCGGTCGTCGCGGTCGTAATCGACCTTCTGGATGGCGGTAGCGCCCTCGGGCGGCACGATGAAGCTGCCGGAAGCGGTGGTGAAGGCGCCGGTGCGGCCTACGCGGACGCCGGAAATGGTGTAATTGTAGGTGGCGTCGGCGGCAAAGTTGGAGATCTGGAAGGTCAGATCGTCGTCGTCGAGCTGGATGATGGTGGCGGTCACGGGCGCGCCGGCGGCGTCGGTGACGGAGACGCTCGGGTTTTCATAGTTCACATCGCGGAAAAAGTCCACTTCCACAAAGCCGAAGCCTTCGTATACGGTGCGCTGGATCATGGTAGAATCGGCGGCGCCGGGGGCGGCGGTAAAGCTCATTTCGGCAAGGGCGGGAACGGCGGCGAGCACGAGGGCCGCGAGCAGCATGGTGATGATGACTTTTTTCATTTTTGTATCGCTCCTTTCGATGTACCCATTATACGCCGGAAACATGAAACGAAAATGAGAAAAAACCAGTTTTCGCCGATTTTGGCAGAAATTTTTTGGCGATGCTCATTCGCCGTCTCCGGCGGGCGGCTCCGGCCGCACGGTGCTCTGGTTGCGCGTGCGGCTGAGGCGCTCGTGCGGCAGGCGCGAGGCGCGGGTGAGCATGTTGACAAAGCAGGAAAACACAAAGGCCGTAAACAAGCCCAGACAGACGACGGCCGCCGCCCCCAGGGCGAAAAAGCGCCAGCCCGTGGCGTCGATCATAGCGTTCCAGGCGCAAAAGCCCGCATAGGGCGCGGCCAGCAGCACCAGATACAGGGACACGCAGCGCACAGCCACCTGCCACAGCCGCGGCCGGCCGCCGTCCTCGCGCACCAGGCGCACGCGGCACAGGGCCTTGCCCAGCGTGCGCCCGCGCGCCAGATACTGCACGACGATGAAATACACCAGAACGCAGGCGACGTACAGCGTCAGGATGCGCCCGCCCCCGCGCACGCCCAACGCCCCGGAAACCGGCGCGGCGACCAGCGCGCACGCGCCCCAGTCGATGCCCGCCGCCACGGCCGCGCGCATGATGGACACGCGCTCGCCGCGGCGATAGGCGATGCGATCCAGCCGCTCCTGCGAAGGCAGAATCTTCATCGGCAGGGGCGCGACCAGATAGCCCAGCGCCGCGCCAAGCGTATTGGCGATCAGATCGTCCACGTCGAACAGGCGGTAGGGGCGCGGATAGATGAAGAAAAGGCCCGTAAGCTGCAAAAGCTCTATGGAGAGGCTGACCAGAAAACCCCAGCGCGCCGTTTGCAGAAAATTCTGGCGGAAATAGTAGCGCAGGTATATTCCCAGCGGGAAGAGCATGGCCACATTGGCCGCCAGGTAGAAAAAGTTGTCCGTGGAAAGCACGCGCAGCCAGCTCGCCGCCTCGCCGGGCTCGAAGCGCGCCTCGGCCAGGGCGTTGCGCAGGCCGCGAAAGGGCGTCAGTTGCGCCCAGTCCCCGGTCATGCGCGAGACTTCCGCGACGCTGGGCAGCGGCAACACGCCGAGGAAATACACGCACAGCAGGTAGAATATGAACGAATAGACCAGAAGCGTGCGCAGAAACAGCACCGCGCCGTATTTGTGATAGCGCGAAACGACGTAAGGGATCGTAAACACCATCGCCACAAAGGGAAACACCCACACGGCGGTGGAAATGGGGCCGATGTATTCGGCAAGATGCGACATGCTGCTTTCCTCCAGATTTCGTAGCTTATTATAGCATGTCCCGATTCGCCCCGCAAGCGCGTCCGCCGCTTCTAACGCGCTTCTAATCCTCCCCCACGGCCGGCGGCGCAAAGCCGCAAACGCGCAAAGGGCCGCTTTTCGCCAATGGCAAAAAACAGCCCTTCTCCGTTTCCCCGGCTTTTGCCGGGCCCGACGGCCCTCGCCGCGCCTTTTGTCGCCTGTGCGGCCCGCCTGGCCCACGCCGTCACGCGTTGAAAACGCGCCGCTATGCCCGGCCGCCGACGCCGTTCTTTTCCAGAAAACCGGCCACCGCGCCGGTGAGCGGATCGTAGCCGCCCCGGTAAAAGCGCGGAATGAGCGGGCAGAACAACAGCGTGCCGACAAGGCACACCAGCATATCCTGCATGGTGTCGTTTACGCCCGTGCCCAACACATGCTGCAAATCGCGCCCCGTCGCCGCCGCGGCCGCCCACTCGCACAGTTCGAACAGGCCCGCCACGGCCATGGAGGCAAAGAACACAAACAGCACCGCCGTAGGCGCGCTGTGCTCCTTCAGGGGGCGCTTGCGCTCCAGATACAGATACAGCGCCAGCGCCAGCATGGCCACGAACACGCCCGAAAGCGTATGCGCCACCTTGTCAAAGCCCTGTATCTTCTGATAGAACTCCGCCGTGCCGCCCAGGGGATAGGCCAAAAACGTAAACACAAACACACAGAATTCCATCTGATACCCGCGTCGGAAGCGGAAAATTCTGTAAAACGCCCAGAACAGCGGGTAGAGGAAAAACGTTCCCAGCGCCATTACCAGGCGGTATGTATCGCCGCGCGCCGCGCCGCTGATCACCAGATAGACGCTGAACAGCGCGTAAAGCGCCTCCGTTGCCAGCGTGATTTTGCGAAAGCGCTCGTCGCGCTCGATCGCAGAAAGCATCGTATCCATCCTTTCCAGAAGCCCGTCTTTGGTTTTCGCAAAGCGCGTCAGCGCCGGAGCGATTCCAGCGCGCACAGCAGGCTGTCCACGCCAAAGCCCAGCGCCGCCAGGCCCGCGCTCAGCGACCAGGAAAAGCCCGCGAACGCGCCCACGGCCAGCGCCAGGGCCGCCGCCGCGCCGCCGGCGGCAAGGCCGCCGAACAGCGCCGTGCGCCAGGCGCGCCAGTTCACCGTCCGCAGCCGCGCCGCAGCGCACCAGCCCAGAATCGCCGCCAGCGCCAGTTCGCATAGCGCCTGACCGGCCCGCCAGGGCAACAACAGCCGCAGGCCCGTCAGCATCAGGGCCGCCGAAACGCGAAATTCATACAGTGAAAAAGCCGCTTCCTCCGCGGCCATGGCAAAGTGCCCGTATTGCGCCAGCAGCGCGCGAAACACCACCAGCATGGCCTGCACGCACAGATACAGGCCGCCGACGAGGATCAGCGCCGCGCAGGCTGGATGCGCCGCTCCGACGGTTTCGCCATAGCCGGAAACAGCCGTAAAGTAGCCTGCGATCAGCAGGATTCCGCCCGCAGCGGCCTGCACGGCGGCGTTTTTGCGCGCCTGACGCGCGCCGCGCTCCCGAATCGCGGCATATGCGGCGACATTTTGAACCTCCGACATTTCAGATACCTCCCGTTCATAATTGCATGATAGCGGAAAAATCTGAAAATGCGCCTGATAAAATTCTGAAAAGTTCTTAACGCGCCGCCCGCGTGGTCTCCGCTTCGGGCACAGGCAGTTCCAAAATGGCGTAATAGCGGTTGCCGGCGCGCTCGGTGCGCAGTTCGCCGCCCATCAGCCGCGCCTGTCGCGCGGCCGAGCGGCAGCCGATGTTGGTGCCCTCGCGCCTGTCCGCATCCTCGCGCACGCTGTTGTCAAAATGAACGAAAACGCGCTCGCCATTGGCCACCACATAGGTGCGCACGGCGCGCTGCGAATCGGCATAGCGCAGGATATTGGAGGTCATATTGTCAAATACGCGCGAAAGCCCGGGCAGGTACACGCGCAGGCGCAGGCCCTTGGGCACGGCCTGCTGCTCCACGGAAAAGCCGCGCAGGCGCAAAAATTCCGCCTGTTCGTCCAAAAGAGCGCTCAAAACGCGCGTGCCGTCCACCACCTCCAGAACGGGCGGTTCGGCCGCCTCGCCGGAAAAGACCAGAAAATAGGAAAACAGTTCCTCTGTGCGCTCGTTCAATTCGCGCGACGCCTTGGCCGCCCTTTCCACACAGGCGCGCATGCCCGCCCCGTCGTTGCAGAAGCGGTCGCCCATGGCCAGTTCCAGATAGCTGGACAGCTTGGTTAGCGGCGTGCGCAGATCGTGCGACAGCGCGGCGACCAGTTCCTGATTGGCGCGCACAGCCTCGCTCTCGCGCTGCATGCGGGCGGCGATGGCGCGGCGCATCTGGTCGAAGCTCTGGGCCAGTTCCGCAAGTTCCGTTTTGCCCTTCAACCTGACTTCGCGGGAAAGGTCCCCGCCGGCGATCACGGCCATATCCGCGGAAAGGCGCGCGATATCCGAAGAAATGCGCCGCGCAAAAGGCGCGATGACAAGCAGCACCGCCGCCAGCGCCAGCACTGCGGCGACAAGCGCGATCTGCTGATCGTAGGCGTTGGAGGTGACATAGGGAAGAACGGAAACGGTGCGATCGGAAAAGGCAATGGTATAATCGCCCTGCGCCGGCGCGTTCTGGTCGTAGAAAAAGCCGATGCCGACATTGTTGGTCAGCCAGACGCTGATCTGCATATAATCCGAAGAACTGATGTGGTTGTCGGAAACATAGTTCTGCAAATCGCGCAGCATATTCTGCTTATAATCCTCGCTGAAGAGGCGCTCGTAGACAATGCTGTCCTGCGCCCAGGCGCCCAGGCGCGTAACGCCCATATACACGGCGACGCCAAGCACCATGGCGGCAAGCAGCACCAGCAGCAGCCGCATGCCGATGCGCGAATGCCGCAGAGCGATTTTCGGCGCTTTTTCGCTTCTGGCGTTATTCAACGCGATACCCCTTTCCCCAGACGGTTTTGACGATGCGCGGCTCCTGCGGGTCGTCCTCGATCTTGGCGCGCAATTTGCGGATATGCACCATGACGGTATTGGCGCTGACGGAAAAATACGGCTCGCCCCAGACGCTTTCATAGAGGTTCTGCGCGGAGAAGATCTTGCCGCGGTATTCCATCATCAGGCGCAGAAGGCGGTATTCCAGTTCCGTCAGCGACAGTTCCCGGCCGTCTTTCCAGACCTCGTTGAAGCGACGGCCCACGCGCAGGCCGTGCGCGGCGAGGACGTCCGCCTCGGCGGCCTCCTCCTTGCCGCCGTAGACATGGTAGCGGCGCAAAAGGGCTTTTACGCGCGAGAGCAGTTCCGCGTTGGAAAAAGGCTTGGCAAGGTAATCGTCTCCGCCCGCGGAAAAACCGAGGGTGAGATCGGTGTCCATGCTCCTGGCGGTGAGAAAGAGGATGGGCGCGTTGGAAATCTCGCGGATCAGGGCGCAGGTTTTGTAGCCGGACAGGCCGGGCATCATGACGTCCAGCACGATAAGATCGACGTTTGCGCCCTGCTTGAGCAGGGCCAGCGCAGCCTCGCCGCTTTCCGTCTGCAAAACGGCGTAGCCCTCGCCGGAAAGCAGCAGTTCCAACAATTCGCGTATCTCCGCGTCGTCGTCCACAAGAAGGATGGTGGCGGTCATGATGCTTCCTTTCTCATTATCGCTCGGTATTCTGAAAAACGGGCGCATGGTTTTCTGAAAAATTCTTAAAGGCGGGCGTCAGTGGGTGTATTCAAACACCTTTGCGCCCTCGGGAAGTTCCTGTTTGACCAGTTCCAGCATTTTGCGGAAAAAGGGGCAGGGGTAGCCGATGGGCGTGCCCTTGCCGATGCAGGAGGCGAAGGCGACGGCGTCCGCGCCGTGCTCGACGAGCAGGCGGGCGCGCAAGGGTGCGCGCTTGCCGGGGCAGCCGCCGCAATTTGTAAAGCCGACCAGCTCGATGGGCTCGGAAATGTTCTGGAACGCGCCTTCGCGGGCGGAGAGCAGGCGGAAATCCGTGGTGCCGGGGCAGTAGTCCTCGGTCTGCATGCAGCGGATGATGCCGAGTTTCATGGGGTTCGCCTCGCTTTCGTGGGGTGTGGATGGGTCTATTATAGCACGAAAGGGAGCGGTTGTCAGCAGGGGCGCGGGAGGCTGGATGGCGCTGCCTTGCCTGCGGCAAGGGGCGCTGCGAGGGGTGCGCGGCGACGCTGCCTTGCCCCGCCGGGGCAAGGAGGCGCTGCGGTGGGGACGCGCGCCCGATTGTGGGAGGATGGGGCAGGAATGAGTTTGGGCAAAAGAAGCCCCGCGCGCCCATGCGGGGTTGGCGGGCGCGCGGGGGACGGGGAACGGGGGTGACGGGAGAACGGGGGTGACGCCGGGCGCTGCCCGGACCCGCTTAAGAACCTGAGGTTCTTAAGAATCTCCCAGTTGCCTCCGGCGGGGCTGCGGGGCTATTTGGCCTGCCCTTCGCAGTAAAGGCAGCGATAGACGCGGTTTTCGCGGTCGGTCAATTTGAACACCTGCGGCAGTTCCTGCTCCGTGGTGGTGATGCAGCGGGGGTTTTTGCACCGGATGATATTCGTAATCGTTTCCGGAAGTTCGGGATGCCGCTTTTCGGTCAGCACGCCTTCTACGATGACGTTGATGGTGATATCCGGGTCGATATACCCCAGCGCGTTCAGGTCCACATCCAGCGCGCGGTCGATCTTGATGATGTCCTTGCGGCCCATTTTCCCGCTCGGCGCATTCTTGATCAGCGCCACCGAACAGTCCAGCGCCTCCAGGTTCAGCAGGCGATAGATCTCCATGCCCTTGCCGGCGCGGATGTGGTCGATGACGATGCCGTTGCGGATTGCGTCTATGTTCATACTTCCACCCCCAGCAGTTTCAGGATCAGCGCCATGCGCATGTACTTGCCGTTGAGCGCCTGCTTGAAGTAGCACGCGCGCGGGTCGTCGTCGATGGCCACGGAAATCTCGTTCACCCGCGGCAGCGGATGGAGGATGGAAAGGCTGTCCTTGGCCGTTTTCAGCTTTTCCGGGGTGAGGATGTAGCTGTCCTTGAGGCGGACATACTCGTCCTCGTTGAAAAAGCGCTCGCGCTGCACGCGCGTCATGTACAGAACGTCCAACTCGGGCATGACGCTTTCCAGGTCGGTGGTCTGCGCGTAGGGAACGCCTTTTTTTTGCAGGATGTCCTTCTTGACATAGCTGGGCAATTTCAATTCCTCGGGAGAAACAAGCACGAACTTCACGTTCGCGTACCTGGACATGGCGGCGATGAGCGAATGCACGGTGCGGCCGAACTTGAGGTCGCCGCACAGGCCGATGGTCAGGTCCGTAAACCTGCCCTTTTCGCGCCAGATGGTCAAAAGGTCGGCCAGCGTCTGCGTGGGGTGGTTGTGGCCGCCGTCGCCGGCGTTGATCACCGGCACGTCGGCCTTCATGGAGGCCACCAGCGGCGCGCCCTCCTTGGGGTGGCGCATGGCGATGATGTCCGCGTAGCAGGAGACGACCTTTACAGTATCCGAAACGCTCTCGCCTTTCGAGGCCGAGGACGAAGCCGCCTCGGAAAAGCCCAGCACCTGCCCGCCCAGTTCGTACATGGCCGCCTCGAAGCTGAGACGCGTGCGCGTGGACGGCTCGAAAAACAGCGTCGCCAGCTTTTTGCCGCGGCAGGCTTCGGCGTATTTCTGCGGGTTGGCAATGATGTCCTCCGCCGTGGCGACAAGGTCGGCGATCTCCTCCGCCGAAAGTTCCAGAATGTCGATCAGGCTCCTCATTTTGCGCCTCCGATCCAGCTTTCATCCGAGGGATTGTCGCGGAAGGCCAGCAAACGCTCGATGTCCGCCTCCTGGATATAGCCCTCCTGCGCGGCCACGCGGCAGACGGCGTCGAAGTTGGAAAGGCTGATGTTCCCGACATTGGCGGCGGCGAGGCGCTCAAGGCCCTTCTTCATGCCGTAGGTGAAGATGCTGGCGATGCCCAGCACCTGCGCGCCGGCCTCGCGCAGCACGTTGACCACTTCGATGACGCTGCCGCCGGTGGAAATGAGGTCCTCGACGACCACGACCTTCTGGCCCTTCTCCAATTTGCCCTCGATCTGGTTGCCGCGGCCGTGGTCCTTGGCGCCGGAGCGCACATAGCCCATGGGCAGGCCGAGGATGTGCGCGGTGATGGCGGCGTGGGCGATGCCGGCGGTGGAGGTGCCCATCAGCACTTCGCAGTCCGGGTAATTTTTTCGGATGGTTTCGGCAAGGCCGTTTTCCACGTCCAGCCGCACCTCCGGCGCGGTGAGGGTGAGGCGGTTATCGCAGTAAACGGGGCTTTTGATGCCGCTTGCCCAGGTGAAGGGCTGCTGCGGGCGCAGGAACACCGCGCCGATGGAAAGCAGGTCGCGGGCGATCCTTTCTTGCAGTTCCATGGTTTTCCCTCCTTATCCGACAAAGCCGTTCAGGCAGCGCTCGTAGGCCTCCACGGGATCCTCCGCTTTGGTGATGGGGCGGCCGACGACGATGTAGTCCGAGCCGAGTTCCCGGGCCTTTTCCGGGGTGGTGACGCGCTTCTGGTCGCCCGTATCGCCGCCGGCGAAGCGCACGCCGGGGGTGACGGTGACAAAGTCCGCGCCGCAGCGCGCGTGCACCTCGCCCGCCTCCAGGGGCGAGCAGACCACGCCGTCCAGCCCGGCGGCGCGGGCCAGCTGCGCGTAGTGCATCACCACTTCAGGAAGCGGCTTTTCAATGAGCAGTTCCTTTTCCATGCGCATCTGGTCGGTGCTGGTCAACTGCGTTACGGCGATGAGCATGGGCCGCGTGCCGTCCGGGCGGGTCAGGCCTTCGATGGCGGCCTCCATCATGGCGATGGTGCCGAAGGCGTGCAAATTGGTCATGTCCACGTCCAGCTGCGAAAGCGAGCGCATGCCGCCTTTGACGGTATTGGGGATGTCGCAGAGCTTGAGGTCCAGGAAAATTTTGTGGCCGCGGCGCTTGATCTCGCGCACGATCTGCGGCCCTTCGGCGTAAAAGAGTTCCATGCCCACCTTGACAAAGGGCTTTTTGCCGGTGAAGCGGTCGAGGAAGGCAAGCGTTTCCTCGCGGTTCGGGAAGTCCAGAGCGATGATGACGTCTTTACCCATGGTGCGCGCCTCCTATGATGTCGGTAAGGTTTTCTACGCCGCAGCGGGCCATTTCCGCAGGCAGGGCGCGGACGATGTCCCGGCAGGCATAGGGGTTTTTCAGGTTCGCGGCGCCGACCTCCACCGCCGTGGCGCCGGCCAGCATCATTTCCAGCACGTCCGCGGCGCTTGCGACGCCGCCCATGCCGATGATGGGGATGTTCACGGCCTCGTACACCTGCCAGACCATGCGCAGCGCCACGGGCAGCACGCAGGGGCCGGAGAGGCCGCCGAAGGTGTTGGCGAGGATGGGCCGGCGCGTGCGCGGGTCGATGCGCATGCCCAGGAGCGTGTTGATGAGGCAAACGCCGTCCGCGCCCGCTTCCTCGCAGGCGCGCGCCACTTCGGCGATGTCGGCGGCGTTGGGGGAAAGTTTCATATAAACAGGCTTTTTCGTCGCCGCCTTGACCGCCTCGGTGACTTTGGCGGCCATTTCCGGAGACGAGCCGAAGGCCATGCCGCCGCCGTGGACGTTGGGGCAGGAGATGTTCACTTCCAAAAGCCCCACCTGTTCCTCGCGGTCCAAAATGGCGCAAGTGCGGGCATATTCGTCCACGGAAAAACCGCTGACGTTGGCGATGACCTTTTTGCGGAACACCTTTTTGAGTTTGGGCAGTTCCTCGCGGACGACGGCCTGCACGCCGGGGTTTTGCAGGCCCACGGCGTTGAGCATGCCGCAGGGCGCCTCGGCGATGCGCGGCGTGGGGTTGCCAAAGCGCGCTTCCAGCGTGGTGCCCTTGAAAGAGAACGTGCCGAGGATGTTGATGTCGTACCACTCGGAAAACTCATAGCCGTAGCCGAAGGTGCCGCTGGCGGGGATGACGGGGTTGTCCAGCGTCCAGCCGGAGAGCGTTACCTGCGTATTCACGAAAGCACCTCCCCTTTTTTGAACACCGGCCCGTCCTTGCAGACGCGCCTGGGGCCGCTTTTCGTCTGGCAGGTGCAGCCCACGCAGGCGCCGAAGCCGCAGCCCATGCGCTCTTCGTAGCTCATTTCGCCATCGCAGGGCAGGGCGCGCTCCACGGCGGCGAGCATCTTTTCCGGGCCGCAGGCGTAGAAGTAGGTGGGCGTGCCAAGCGCCGGAAACAGATCTGTGACCAGCCCCTTCGTCCCCATGCTTCCATCCATGGTGGCCACGCGCACCTCCGCGCCCAGCGCGCGCAGTTCATCGACCAGAATGGCCTCGCGCGCGCTGCCGAACCCCAGCGCCGCCGTGACCTGCCTGCCCGCCGCCATCAGGCGCTTTGCCAGCCCGTAGAGGGGCGGCGCGCCCACGCCGCCGCCCACCAGCAGCGGCCGCGCGCCGGAAGCGCCGGCGTCAAAGCCGTTGCCAAGCCCGGTGAGCAGATCCAGCGCCGCGCCGGGGCGCAGGCTGGCGAGTTTCTGCGTGCCCGCGCCGACCACCTTGTAGACGAGCACTACCCTGCCCGCCTCCCAGTCGCAAACGCTGATGGGCCGGCGCAGGTACAAGCCCTCGATTTCCACGTTGACAAACTGCCCCGCCCGCACGATGGCCGAGGCGTCGCCCGCCAGCGTCATGCGCAGCGTGCGCTCGGCGATGCTGGCGTTTTCCATCACGGTAAAAAGCCCTTTTTTCATGCCGCCTCCCTATGCGTCGATGGTCGAGATGGTCAGGGTCGTCTCTTCCAATACGTCCAGAAGCACTTTCACCGTGTCCAGCGCGGTAAACATGGTCACGTTGTTTTCCACGGCGCAGCGGCGGATCTCGTAGCCGTCGGAGAGTTGATCGAGCGAGTTCATGTCGCGCGTGTTGATGACGTAGCTGACGTAACCCTGACGGATGGAATCGAGAATTTCCTCGCTGCCGTCGCTGATCTTCTTTTTCACGCGCGTGCGGATGCCGTGGCTCTTCAAAAAGGCCGCGGTGCCGCTGGTGGCCTCGATGTTGAAGCCGAGGTTGTAGAAGCGGCGGACGAGCGGCAGCGCCTCTTCCTTGTCGCGGTCGGCCAGGGAGACGAGGATGGTGCCGTAGTTCATCACCGTCATGCCCGAGGCCTGCAGGGCCTTGTAGAGGGCGCGGGTCATGCTGTCGTCGTAACCGATGGCCTCGCCGGTGGATTTCATCTCCGGGGAGAGGTAGGCGTCCAGACCCGCCAGCTTGGTAAACGAGAAGGCGGGCACCTTCACATACCAGCGCTTCTTCTCCGGCGGGTAGAGGCAGGAAATGCCCTGCTCCCTGAGGCTCTTTCCGAGGATGCAGCGGGTGGCGATGTCGGCAAGCTGCCAGCCGCTGGCTTTGGAGAGGAACGGCACCGTGCGCGAGGAGCGGGGGTTGACCTCGATGACGTAGACGTTCTCCTGCGCATCGACGATGAACTGTATGTTGTAAAGCCCGACGATGCCGATGGCCAGGCCCAGGCGGCGGGTGTATTCAAGGATGATCTTCTTGGCCTTTTCGCTCACCGAGAAGGTGGGATAGACGCTGATGGAGTCGCCGGAGTGGATGCCCGTGCGCTCGACCAGTTCCATAATGCCGGGCACGAACACTTCTTTTCCGTCGCAAACGGCGTCCACTTCCAGTTCGCGGCCGACGATGTACTTGTCCACCAGCACTGGCTGCTTTTCGTTGATCTCCACGGCGTTTTTCAGGTAGGCGCGCAGCATCTCCTCGCCGGAGACGATCTGCATGGCGCGCCCGCCGAGCACATAGCTGGGGCGCACCAGCACCGGATAGCCGATCTGCGCGGCCACGCGCACGCCCTCTTCGATGTCGGTCACGGCCTCGCCGCGCGGCTGGGGAATGCCGAGGGACTGCATCACCTTTTCAAAGGCGTCGCGGTTCTCGGCCTTTTCGATGGCCTCAAAATCCGTGCCGATGATGCGCACGCCGCGCTTCATCAGGGGTTCTGCCAGGTTGATGGCCGTCTGCCCGCCCAGCGAGGCGATGACGCCCTCCGGCTTTTCCAGTTCGATGACGTTCATCACGTCCTCGGGCGTGAGGGGTTCAAAATAGAGCTTGTCGCTGGTGGTATAGTCGGTGGACACAGTCTCCGGGTTGTTGTTGATGATGATGGCCTCGTAGCCGCTTTCCTTGATGGTCTTGACGGCGTGCACGGTGGAATAGTCGAACTCCACGCCCTGGCCGATGCGGATGGGGCCGCTGCCCAGCACGATCACCTTGCGGCGGTTTTCGACGACGGACTCGTTTTCCTCCTCGTATGTGGAGTAGAAATAGGGCACATACCCGGGAAATTCGCCGGCGCAGGTGTCGATGGTCTTGTAAACGGGGAAAAGGCGCATCTGTTTGCGAAGGGCGAAGATTTCGTCCTCGTCGGTGTTCCACAGTTTGGCGATATACTTGTCGGCAAAGCCCATGCGCTTGGCCGCAAGCAGGCATTCGCGGTCGCCGGGGCGGGCGGAAAGCACGCGCTCGTAATCGACGATCCTCTTCACGCAATCGAGGAAGAGCATGTCGATCTGCGTGTGGTTGCAGATGGTGCTCGCGTCCACGCCGCGGCGCAGAAGTTCGGCGATGGCGAAGAGGCGGTCGTCCGTGCCGATGGAGACGTACTGAAGCAGCGCCGCATCCGGGGTCTTGTCAAACTTGGGCATGTGCACATGGCAAACGCCGATTTCCAACGAGCGCACGGCCTTTAAGAAGCTCTCCTCCAGCGTGCGGCCAATGCTCATCACCTCGCCCGTGGCCTTCATCTGCGTGGAAAGCTTGTTGGAGGCGGTGGCAAACTTGTCAAAGGGGAAGCGCGGCATCTTGGCGACCACATAGTCCAGCGCCGGTTCGAAGCTGGCGGGCACATTGGCCAGGCGGATCTCGGAAAGCGTCATGCCCACGGCGATCTTCGCCGACACGCGCGCGATCGGATAACCGCTGGCCTTGGAAGCCAGCGCCGAGGAGCGCGACACGCGGGGATTGACCTCGATGACATAATAGCGGAAGGATTCCGGATCGAGCGCAAACTGCACGTTGCAGCCGCCCTCGATTTTCAACGCGCGAATGATGCGCAGCGCCGCGTCGCGCAAAATGCCGTATTCGCGGCTGCTGAGCGTCTGACAGGGAGCGACGACGATGGAATCGCCGGTGTGGATGCCCACGGGATCGACGTTTTCCATGCTGCAGATGGTGATGGCGGTGTCGCTTTTGTCGCGCATCACCTCGAATTCGATCTCCTTGTAGCCCTTGATGCTCTTTTCCACCAGCACCTGATGCACCGGGGAGAGCTTGAGGGCGTTTTTCATAATGGCGCGCAGCTCTTCTTCATCGGAAGCAAAGCCGCCGCCCGTGCCGCCGAGGGTAAACGCCGGGCGCAGCACCACCGGATAGCCGATGGTCTCCGCCGCGGCCACGCCCTCTTCCATGGAATGGGTGATGAGCGAGGGCAGCACCGGCTCGCCCAGTTCCTCGCACAGTTCCTTGAACAGTTCGCGATCCTCGGCGCGCTCGATGGAGGTGCTGTTCGTGCCCAGCAGTTCCACCTGGCACTCGCGCAAAACGCCCTTGCGCTCCAGTTGCATGGCGAGGTTGAGGCCCGTCTGCCCGCCGATGCCGGGCACGATGGCGTCCGGGCGCTCGTAGCGGAGGATCTTGGCCAGGTATTCCAGCTTCAAGGGCTCCATATACACCTTGTCGGCAATGGCGGTGTCGGTCATGATGGTGGCGGGGTTGGAGTTGACCAGCACCACCTCGTAGCCCTCCTCCTTGAGGGCGAGGCAGGCCTGCGTGCCCGCGTAGTCAAATTCCGCGGCCTGGCCGATGACGATGGGGCCGGAGCCGATGACGAGTATTTTGTGGATGTCCGTGCGCTTAGGCATGGTTTCCCGCCTCCTTCATGAATTGTACAAAGCGGTCGAAGAGCCGATCGCCGTTCGCCGCGCCGGGCGCGCTCTCCGGGCAGTATTGGGCGGTGATCAGGCGGTCGGTTTCGCAGTCCAGGCCCTCTACGGTTTCGTCGAGTATGTCTACATGCGTAAGGCGCAATCCGGTATTTTCCAGCGAGGCGGCCTCCACGGCGTAGCCGTGATTTTGGGCGGTAATGGCCGTCTCCCCCGTTTCCAGGCAGCGCACCGGATGGTTGGCCCCGTGGTGGCCGCTTTTGAGTTTATACACGCGCGCGCCGTAGGCCAGCGCCACCGCCAGATGGCCCGCGCCCGTGCCAAAGACGGGCAGTTTGCCGCGCAGGGCGCGCGCCGTTTCGATGGTTTCGGGAATATCGCGCGGGTCGCCGGGGCCGCCGGAGAAGAGCACGCCGTCCGGCTTCATGGCGAGGATGGCCTCGGCGGAGGTGTTCCACGGAACCACCGTGACGTTGCAGCCGCGGGCGCTCAAGCAGCGCACCACGCTCAGTTTGATGCCCAGATCCACGGCCACCACGTTGAAGCGGTGGTTGGAGGTGCGGTAGTACCAGCGCTTTTTGCAGGAAACGCGCGCCACCGCGTCGCGCCGCGCAGGCGTTTGGCGAATGATTTCCAGGGCGCGCTCCAGGGGCGTATCCGCGCTTGTCAAAAGCGCGCGGCGGCTGCCGCCATCGCGGATGAGGCGGGCGAGGCGGCGCGTGTCCACCTGGCAGATGCCGGGGATATGGCTGTCCTCCAGCACCTCCGCCAGCGTGCGCGTGTAGCGGAAATTGGAGGGCTGATCGTTGTAATCGCGCACCACAAGGCCGGCGGCCAGCGGCGTGCGGCTCTCAAAATCGTCGTCGGAAATGCCGTAGTTGCCGATCACCGGATAGGTCATCACCACGATCTGAAAGGCGTAGGCCGGGTCGGAAACAATCTCCTGATAGCCGACCATGGTGGTGTCGAACACCACCTCGCCCACGCTCTCGCGGGCGTCGCCAAAGCCCCGGCCATAAAATTCTTCGCCGGTCTCGAGCACTAGTTTGCGGTCATACGGTGTTGCCATGCGATTTTCCCTCCTACGATCGTCAAAAGGCATTCTCCAAACACTTCCATGCCGGCAAAGGGCGTGGCGCGGCCCCGGGAGAGGAACGCGCGCGGGTCCACGGCATAGGCGCTGTCCAGGTCAAACGCCGTCCAGTCGTTTTGGTCGTCAAAGCCAAAGCGCGCGGCGGGATTGTCGCGCATGCGCGCAAGCAGCGCTTCCAGCGTCATCGCGCCGGTTCTGACCAGATGCGTGTACAATACCGGAAAGGCCGTCTCCAGCCCCACCACGCCCATGAGGCTCGAGCGCAAACCGCGCGACTTTTCCGCGGCGGAATGCGGCGCGTGGTCGGTGGCGATCATGTCCACCGTGCCGTCGAGCAGGCCCTGGACAAGCGCCTCCCGGTCCTCCTTCGCGCGCAGGGGCGGGTTCATCTTGAAGCGCCCGTCGTCCTGAAGGCAATTTTCGTCCAGCGTCAGGTAATGCGGCCCCGTCTCGCAGGTCACGTCCACGCCCCGGGCCTTGGCGGCGCGGATGAGGGCGACGCTTTCTTTGGTAGAAACGTGGCAGACGTGGTATTTGCAGCCCGTCTCTTCGGCAAGGCGCAGATCGCGCTCCACCTGCCGCCACTCGCTTTCCGAACAGATGCCGGGAAGCGCGTGGGCGCGGGCGTAGGCCCCGTCGTGGATGCAGCCGCCGCGCACGAGGGCCATGTCCTCGCAGTGGGCGGCGACGATCTTATTAAGACGCCTGGCCTCCAGCATGGCCGCGCGCATCATTTCTTCGCTTTGCACGCCGCGCCCGTCGTCGGAAAAGCCGGCCACGAAGGGGGCCATGGCCGCCATATCGGCCAGCGTCTCGCCCTTTTCGCCGCAAGTGATGGCCCCGTAGGGGGAGACGCGCACCTTCGCGCCCGCGCGGATGCAGTCAAGCTGCGCGTTCAGCGCTTCAAGGCTGTCCGGCACGGGGTCGAGGTTCGGCATAGCGCACACGCGGGTAAAGCCGCCGCGCGCCGCCGCCAGGGTGCCGGTTTCCATCGTTTCCTTATAAGAAAATCCCGGCTCGCGAAGGTGCACATGCACGTCGATCAAACCGGGAAAAAGAACGATATTCGGTTTTTCCAACACCACGGCCCGGGAGGGGACGGGAATGCCCATCTCCATGGCCACGAGGCGACCGTCTTCCAAAAGCGCGTCCGTAGGCGCAAAGGCCCCGTTTGCGTAGATGCGCGCATTTTTGAGAACAAGCGTCACACCCTGACCTCCTTTGCAAAAAAATACCTGCCCTGCGGCAGGAAACAGACCCCCCAACGCGGCGGCGCTCATCCTGCCGGTCATGCTGGTTTCGCGATTCATCCCGAAAATTTTATCACGATTCCCCGGGCCTGTCAACGGCGGGCGGAAACTTTTACATACGCGCTCGCCGCATTGCCCTTTGCCGCAAACTGTGCTATACTTTGGAAAAAACCATGGAAAGGGGGCGCGCGCATGCCCTTGAAGATCGTGCGCGGGGACATCACCCAAATGCGCGTGGACGCCATCGTCAACGCCGCCAACAAAACGCTGCTCGGCGGGGGCGGCGTGGACGGCTGCATCCACCGCGCCGCCGGGCCGGAATTGCTCCGCGAGTGCCGCGCGCTGGGCGGCTGCGAGACGGGCGAGGCGAAGCTGACGAAGGGCTATCGCCTGCCCTGCAAATACGTCATCCACACCGTCGGCCCCATCTGGCGCGGCGGCGCGCGCGGCGAGGAGGCGCTTTTGACCGCCTGCTACGAAAACAGCCTGCGTTTGGCCGAAGAGAACGGCTGCCAAAGCGCGGCCTTTCCGCTCATTTCCGCCGGCGTTTACGGCTACCCCCTCGAAGCGGCGCTGCGCGTGGCGGCGGGAACGATCGGGCGTTTCTGTGAAAAAAACGACATGGCCGTCTACCTCGTGCTCTACGACCCCGCGAGCGTAGACATGGGGCGAAAACTGTTCGGGGCGGTTGGGGATCTGCCGTAACATGCGTCCAACTCCCCCGCGCGCGATCCGCCGGGGCCGGCTTTGGCGCTTCGCAGGCCGTCCCCCGTTTCCGTTCGCGCGTTTGCCCTGGCCGCGCGGTTGGCA
Source organism: Candidatus Pullichristensenella avicola (assembly GCA_018711655.1). GTDB lineage: Bacteria > Bacillota > Clostridia > Christensenellales > Aristaeellaceae > Pullichristensenella > Pullichristensenella avicola. The sequence continues at coordinate 8,982 of DVIA01000015.1, read as the reverse complement.
TCGCCCCTTCGGACAGCGCGTTTCGTGCAAAGCCCGCGGGCAACGCCGCGCCGCCGGGCCCGGCGTGGGAAATGCAACGATCGCCTTCACCGTTCTTCCCGTGAAGGCGATCGTTTGCGCCGGCGTCCGGCTCGGATGAACGCGTCACGTCCTCCGCGCCAGATCCGGCCCGCCGTTTGCCGGCCTTGCGTCGCGCAGGCGGGGCGGACACCGCCCGCTTCGCTCCTGAACCCCTTACGCCCGGCCCGCGCTGCCGAATAGGCGCAGTTTTTCCGCCACGGCCCGCGTCATGGCCTCCCGCGCCAGGCTGACGCCGTCGGGGTAGCTCGCCTCGGGATTCTCGCAAAGCGCGCGCCGGCCGGCGAGGATAACGTCGGTAAAAACGTTGACCTTGGCGATGCCGCCGGCGATGGTTTCGCGAAAATCCTCGTCCGAAAGGCCGGAGCCGCCGTGCAGCACCAGGGGCGCGTCCACCGCGGCGCGAATCGCCTTCAGCCGGGGAATGTCCAGGCGGGGCTTGGCCTTGTACACGCCGTGTTGCGTGCCGATGGACACGGCCAGAAAGTCCGCGCCCGTGCGCTCGAGGAAATCCGCCGCCTCGGCGGGGTCGGTATAGACCATTGCGTCCTCATGGCCCGCCTCGTCGGTCAGGCCGCTGACGCTGCCCAGTTCGCACTCCAGCCCCACGCCCATGGCATGGGCGACGCGGGCGATCTGCGCCGAGTGTTCAATGTTGTTTTCGTGGCTCTCGCGCGAGCCGTCGTACATGATGGAGCCAAAGCCCGCGCGCAGCGCCTGCATCAGCGTTTCGAAGCGATAGGTATGGTCCAGATGCACCGCCACGGGCACCTTCGCGCGCCGCGCCGCCTCCAGCATCGGCGGCACGATCCATTCAAACGGGGCGACGGGCAAAAGCGCCTCCGCCGTGCCAAGAATAATCGGCGAGCGCAACTGCTCCGCCGCCTCCACACAGGCGCGAATCATTTCCAGATTGACCGCGTTGAAAAATCCCACGCCGTAACCGCGCGCCTGCGCGTCGGCAAGCAGTTCGCGCATCGTATAAAGCGCCATATGGCATCCGTCCTTTCGTATTTGCCAAATTCCCTCCCCATTATAACAGCGCGCGGCGCGTTTGCAAGGCCGCGAACGTAAAAAGCCGGCGCTTGCGCGCAGCGGCGCCTGGTGGTATGCTACACATGGGCGGGCGCAAACGCGCCGCCTGAAAGGAGCGCTCGACGTGCACGCAGGTTTTGTATGGCTGGACGAGGCCGTCCCTTCCCTGTTCTGGGACGCAAAGTACGCCTCAAGCGACAATTTCACCGGCGCGGCGGTGGACGGCTACGGCGTCAACCGCGTCGCCGGCACGGAGGAACTGGCGGCGGGGCTTGTCCGCGCCGCGCAACGGGCGCGGCGGGAGGGCCTGCGCCTGCTCGTGTGGGACGCCTACCGGCCCCAGCGGGCCGTGGATTGCTTCCTTCGCTGGTGCGCCGCCCCGGAGGACGGCCGAACCAAGGCAAGGCACTACCCCAACATCTCCAAGGCGCAGATCGTGCCGCTGGGCTATGTGGCGGCGCGCTCCGGCCACAGCCGCGGCGGCGCCGTCGATCTGACGCTGGCGCGCCCGGACGGCCTTCCGCTTGAAATGGGCGGCGGTTTCGACCTCATGGATGAGATTTCGCACCACGGCGCCCGGGTGGCGGAACCGGCCGCGCGCAACCGCCTGCTTTTGAAGGCGATCATGGAAGAATGCGGCTTTGCGCCCTACAAAAACGAATGGTGGCACTATTCCCTGCGGCGCGAGCCGTATCCGGACACATATTTCGACTTTCCGCTCGCCTGAAATTTTGGCAAAGCGCCGCAGCAGCCGTCCCTCGTCCCGCCGCCCCTGGGCGGCGGGCTTTTCTGTTTTGCCGGCGCTTTCCTGAAAATCCGCCTTCTGTATTTGCGCGCGCATTGATCTCTTTGCAAACATATTACGCATGACCTTTCAATCTTCGCAGCATCTTAATTGCGAACGTGCTATACTGTAAGCCGGCAGCGCAAACGCCGTGCGGCGGGGCGCTGCGCATCCTTCCGGCGGCGTCTGCGCCCATGCGACCGCCGCGGAAGGCGCAAGAGAAAAATTGGGAGGAACGAACATGTCTACCATGTATGTGGCTCTGGGCATCTTCCTGCTGACATACGCGCTGATGCTCACCCTGCAAAAATACCGTCCCATCATCGCGCTGAGCAGCGCGGCGGTGTTCGTCGTTTTGGGCCTTCTGGGCGTATACGACCTCTCGCCGCTGGGCGCGCTGGCGGCGGTGGACTACAACGTGCTGTTGATGATCGCCGGCACGATGGGCCTGGTGACGCTGTTTATCGACAGCCGCATGCCGGCCTACCTGGCCGAACAGCTGATCGTGCGCGTGCCCAACGTCAAGTGGGCGGTGACGGCGCTGGCGCTGTTCGCGGGCGTGATCAGCGCCTTTGTGGACAATGTGGCCACGGTGCTGATGGTCGCGCCGGTGGGCCTGGCCATTTCCCGCAAATTGAAGATCTCTCCGGTACCGGTGCTGATCGCCATCGCCGTTTCCTCGAACCTGCAGGGCGCGGCGACGATGGTGGGCGACACCACCAGCATGCTCCTGGGCAGCTTTGCCGGCATGAACTTCCTCGATTTCTTCTGGATGCAGGGCCGTCCGGGCATCTTCTGGGGCGTGGAGTTGGGCGCGCTGGCCTCGCTGGTGGCGCTGCTGGTGCTTTTCCGCCGCGACACGCAGAAGATCTCCGCCGTGGTGGAAACAAAGGTGACGGACTACGTCCCCTCCTGGCTGATGATCGGCACGGTGGCCCTGCTCATCGTCGCCTCCTTCCTGCCCGATCCGGAAAACCCGACGCTGCTGGCCGTTTACAACCTGCGCAGCGGCCTGATCTGCGTAGGGCTGTGCCTGATCGGCATCGTTCGCGACTGTTTGCGCCGGCATTCGGGCGGCACGTTCCTGCGCGTTCTCAAGGACCTGGACAAGGACACGCTGCTGTTGCTGTTCGGCCTGTTCATCGTCATCGAGGGCATCCGCACTGCGGGCGTGATCGACGCGGCGGCGGACCTGTTCTACCGCGTCTCCGGCGACAATCCCTTCCTGCTGTATACGCTGATCGTCTTTGCCTCGGTGCTGCTCTCGGCGTTCATTGACAACATTCCCTATGTCGCCACCATGCTGCCGGTCGTGCAGGGCATTGCGGCGCTGATGGACGGCGGCGCGGGCATGCCGCCCTATGTGTTCTACTTCGGCCTGCTCACCGGCGCGACGCTGGGCGGCAATCTGACGCCCATCGGCGCCAGCGCCAACATCGCCGCCATCGGCATTCTGCGCAAAAACGGCGAAACGGTCGGCCTGCGCGATTTCCTGCGCATCGGCGTGCCCTTCACGCTTTCTGCCGTGCTGGCGGGATACATCTACATCTGGCTGGTTTGGGGCATGTAAGGCGGCGCGGGCAAACGCCCTTGGCGCGTTCACGCAAAAAGAGGGAGACGGCGCGATACCGTCTCCCTCCTTTTTGAAACGCCCGTTCGCGGGCCGGTCACTCCTCCATCTCTTCCAGGGTTTCCAGCGCTTTGGGGTTGAGCATGTATTTGAGCAGCGTGCGCATGGCGACCGCATAGGACGCCCCGCCGCAGACGCGCTCGTCGGTCACGGCGCCGACGGGAATCATCAGCTGGCGCACGGCTTTGCCCTCCTTGTTGGCGATCACCTGCCGCTCCGGCCGGCCCAGCGACAAAAACAGGGAACAGGTGCCGAAATTGTACAGGTGGTGGTAGATCGAGGGCAGGTTGATCGACATCATATTCGTCACAAACAGCGAACAGTGGAACGGCGAAACCTCGATGATCTTGCCCGGCATGAAACCAAAGCGATCCAGCAGCTTGATCAGCCCCACCAGCAGCCACGGCACGAGCGGGATTTTCAGAAAACGGCGCGCGAAAGCGACCGTGCCGTTCTTGTTTTGCGGCTTGCGGGCAATGCGAATCTGCTCGTTCAGCTTGCGGGCGACGTCGAAAATGGTGTCCGTAGGCAGAAGGTGCAGCTTGATGGCCGCCTCGTCCAGCCGGCCGTCGTTCGTTTCGCGCAGCACCATGTAGGAGATGCTGATGTCCTTGTGGGCATAAAGGCGCTTGCCCACCACGAAGCGGTTCAATTCCGGATGCTTGCCCACGGCGCGCACATAGGCGGCGATGAGGATGGTCATAAAGCTGATGGGTTCCTCCGCGTCGCGATGCTCGCGGATGTAGTCGGCCAACGGCTTGTATTCTACGGGGAAGGTCACGAAATTCTGCGCGTCGTTGCGCGTGGTCATGATAAACGGCGTAAACTGCACGATCGGATCCACATACTCGGGAATGGGGTGACCGTCGGGGCGGTAGCCGAACATAGCATCTCCTCTTTTGCGATTTGATACATACTATTATGACACATTTTCGCCGCGATTACAAGACCCTTCCGGCTAACTTAAGGTTAGAAAATCGCCGAACCGCGGCGCGGCGAAGGATTCTACCCTTTTTTCGCAAAATTGCTTCTTGACAGCCATGGCCGAAAATATGATAATATATGGAGGAAACCGGTCCGCACTATCACGAACGCATGGAGGAGATACGCATGTTTGCCAACATTCCGCAGGTCAAGCTCGGCATCGTGGCCGTCAGCCGCGACTGCTTCCCCATCACCCTGTCCGAAAAGCGCCGCAAGGCCGTGGTCGCCGCGTTCAAGGCCAAGGGGCACGACATCTACGAATGCCCCGTCATCATCGAAGGCGGCATCGACGGCAACGTCATGGAGGCCTATGAGGACATTCAGAAATCCGGCGTCAACGCGCTGGTCGTTTTCCTGGGCAACTTTGGCCCCGAAGGCCCCGAAACACTGATTGCCAAGAAGTTCGGCGGCCCGGTGATGTATGTGGCCGCGGCCGAAGAAAACATCGCCGTCCTTTCTTCCGAGCGCGGCGACGCCTACTGCGGCATGCTCAACGCCAGCTACAACCTGAAATTGAGCGGCATCAACGCCTACATTCCCGAATACCCCGTGGGCACCGCCGCGGAGTGCGCGGACATGATCGAAGAATTCCTCCCCATCGCCCGCACGCTCATCGCCCTCAGAGACCTGAAGATCATCACCTTCGGCCCGCGTCCGTTCGACTTCCTGGCCTGCAACGCGCCCATTGCGCCGCTGTTCCAGTTGGGCGTCAACATCCAGGAGAATTCCGAACTCGACCTGCTGGCCGCCTACAAGGCGCACAAGGACGACCCCCGCATTCCCGCCAAGGTCAAGGAGATGGAGGACGAACTGGGCGAGGGCAACAAAATGCCCGGCATACTGCCGCGCCTGGCGCAGTACGAACTGACGCTGCTTGACTGGGTGGAGGCCAACAAGGGCGCCGCCAAGTACGTGGCCATGGCCAACAAGTGCTGGCCCGCGTTCCAGACCGAGTTTGGCTTCGTGCCCTGCTACGTCAACTCCCGCCTGACCGCCATGGGCATCCCCACGGCGTGCGAGGTGGACATCTACGGCGCGCTGTCCGAGTTCATCGGCACCTGTGTGACCGGCGAAAGCGTAACGCTGCTGGACATCAACAATTCCGTGCCGGCGGATATGTACAAGGCCTCCATCGAGGGCAAGTACCCCTACCGCCACAACGAGACCTTCATGGGCTTCCACTGCGGCAATACGCCGATGTGCCGCCTGACCAAGGGCACGATGAAGTATCAGCTGATCATGAAGCGCTCGCTGGAGCCGGATACGGAGCCCGACATCACCCGCGGCACCCTCGAGGGCGACATCGTCCCCGGCCCGATCACCTTCTATCGCCTGCAGGCCAATAAGGACAGCGTGCTCCAGGCCTATGTGGCCCAGGGCGAAATCCTGCCCGTGGCCACCGAGTCCTTCGGCGGCATCGGCGTGTTCGCCATTCCGGAAATGAACCGCTTCTACCGCCATGTGCTCATCGGCGGCGGCTATCCGCACCACGGCGCGGTGGCTTTTGGCCATCACGGCAAGGCCCTGTTCAGCATTTTCAAGATGCTGGGCGTGAACTGGGTCGGCTACAACCAGCCCAAGGGCGTGCTCTATCCCGCGGAGAATCCCTTCGCGTAAGGCGCGCTTTGCACATCCCTCCCGCCCGCGCGGCGGGAGGGATATTTTCGCCATGGAGGTGCGTATGGACATTCGCCTGGGCGACCTGCGCATGAAAGACCGCCGGCGGGCGATCGAATTTGCCCGACGGGGCATGCACTTTGACTGGTACGCCGACAGTCCGCTGCTGCTGTATCTGTACGGACGCTATTTCTGGTGCCTGGAATTTGGCCGCGCCACCCAGGTGATCGCCGCGTATCGCGGCCGCGATCTCGCGGGCGTATTGCTGGCCGAAGCGCGCGGCGAAGCAACGCCGAATCGTTCCCTGGGAAGAACGCTGTACAAAAGGCTGTTCGAATCTTTCCAGGAGCTTTTCTTTCGCGGCGGCGCGGACGCCTACGCGCAGGCGAACCGGGAAATGTACGCGCGCTATCGCCGCGCGCATGCGCCCGACGGCGAGATCACCTTTCTGGCCGTGGACCCGGCCCTGGAGGGAAACGGCGTAGGCACGCTATTGCTCAATGAGCTTGCGCGCCGGGAACCGGACCGCTGCTTTTACCTGTATACGGACAGCGGCTGCGCCTACCAGTTTTACGAGCATCGCGGCTTTGAACGCGCCGGCGAAAAGGACATCGTGCTCGAACTGGGGAAAAAGCGCGTTCCCCTGCGATGCTTTTTGTACAGCAAAACCCTTTGACCCTTCCTTCCGCGCCTCCGTCCGCCGCCCGCGGCCGCGCCCTGCGCGTTGGCGAAAGGGCGATCCCCCGACCGGCATGGCGGTGCGCTTTGTTTTGCCATTTCCCCTGGGAAACCCCTTTTGCACGGATGCAAGAAACGTTCCCCGCCGCCCGCGACCGCGCCCTGCGCGTTGGCGAAAGGGCGATCCCCCGACCATGGCGGCACAGCTTTGTTTCGCCGCTTCCTCTGGCGGAACCCTTTGACCCGATGGGATAGCGTTCCTCGCTGTCCGCGGCCGCGCCCTGCGCGTTGGCGAAAGGGCGATCTCCCGACCATGGCGGCGCGCTTTGTTTTGCCATTTCCCCTGGGAAACCCCTTTTGCACGGATGCAAGAAACGTTCCCCGCCGCCCGCGGCCGCGCCCTGCGCGTTGGCGAAAGGCTGACCCCACCGACCGGCATGGCGGCGCGCTTTGTTTCGCCATTTCCCCTGGCATGAGAGCTTCCTTCGAAGCCCGTCGCGACCGCGCCGCATCCGGGCTTTCAAATGCCGAAAATGTTTCTGCTTCCCTTTTATTGTTGACAATATATTTCAAATGTGATACAATCTGTAACAGCATTCGTTTTTATGTCATACTTTCGAAATATTTTGTCGCACGAAAGGAGTCCTGCACATGCACACGCGAGGCTGGGTCCGCGTTCTGGCGCTGGCGCTTGCGCTTCTCTGCGTCCTGGGAACGCCGGCTCTTTCCGAGCATGCCGCGCAGGTAAGCGCCGCCTATATCCCCGTATATGCGGACGCTGCGCTTACAAACTGGATCGGCGCGCTCAATCAGGGCGCTTCTGTAACCGTCCACAACGAAGCGAACGGCGTGGCGGCCATCACCTGGAACGGCCAGCGCGGCTATGTGTCTGCGTCCGGCCTGCAGGCCGTGAGCACGCCCACGCCGGAGAGCAACGTCGTTTACGAGACGTTCCCCGCCACCGTCTGCGTGCAGAACGCCTATGTCTACGCGACGACTTCCACCTCCGCCGCCAGCATTCCCGTTCCCTACGGCATGGCGCTGACCGTCGTCGCCTACGACGACACCTGGGCCTATGTCTTTAACGGCTCCATGTACGCCTACATCCCCCGTTCCAGCCTCACCACCGGCTCCGTGAGCACGCCTACGCCTACCCCCACGCCTACGCCCACTCCCACGCCCTCGGGCGGCTCGACCTCGTTCGACCAGGCCGTCGCCAGCGGCAATTATTCCAACGAGCAGCTTACCTTCCTGTATCTGACGCAGGAGGCGGGTCTCAACACCGCCGCTGCCTGCGGCGTGATGGCCAACATCAAGGCGGAGTCCTCTTTCCGGCCCACCGCCCTCAGCTCCGGCGGCGGCAGCTACGGCATCTGCCAGTGGACGGGATCGCGCCGCACGCGGTTGCAGAACTACTGCGCCAACCGCGGCCTGGACTACACGACCCTCACGGCGCAGTTGCAGTTCCTGGAATACGAACTGGAAAACTACTACCCGAAAGTGATGAATTACATCCGCGCCGTGGACAACACCGCGCAGGGCGCATACGACGCGGGCTATTACTTCTGTTATCACTTTGAGGCCCCGTCGAACCGCGCCAGCCGTTCCGTCACGCGCGGCAACTCCGCCCGCGACACCTACTGGCCGAGGTACGCCTGAGCCCTTCGCCGCGAAGCCGGCCAGGACGATCGCCCCCGCATGCGCGCATGTGGGGGCGATTTTTGTGGACATTTCCGGCGCGTCGCGCCGCTGTGCGCGGGGATTTGCAATCGACGGGCGGCCGATTCATCGGCAGACGCCGCGCGCGGGGCATTCCCGGCGCGGATGGACGCCGCCGGCTTCCGGCGCAATGGCCATGCCGCCGTGCGCGGGGCATTCCCTGCATCGCCCGGGCGGGCGTCTCTTTCCGATCCTGCGCCGCCGCATGTGCGCGGCCAATGCAGCCGTCTGCAATACGCCTGTCCCGCGAAAACCTGTTCCACCGCATGTGCGCGGCCAATGCAGCCGTCTGCAAAACGCCTGCCCCGCGAAAACCTGCGCCGCCGCATGTGCGCGGCCAATGCAGCCGTCTGCAAAACGTCTGCCCCGCGAAAACCTGCGCCGCCGCATGTGCGCGGCCAATGCAGCCGTCTGCAATACGCCTGTCCCGCGAAAACCTGTTCCACCGCATGTGCGC
>DVIA01000014.1 GCA_018711655.1 Candidatus Pullichristensenella avicola | reverse complement strand
GCCGGAAGAAGGCAACACGCCGCCGACGGAGGGCAACACGCCGCCGGAGGAGGGCAACACGCCGCCGGAAGAGGGCAACACGCCGCCGGAAGAGGGCAACACGCCGCCGGAGGAGGGCAACACGCCGCCGTCCATTCCCGAGGACGCGGAGGCGTGGATGGTCAATCCGGACGATCCCACGCAGATCATCGCCGGCACGCTGGAGGACATTCTCAAGGATTTCGACGCCAACACGGAAGCTACAGTCTATATCCGCTCCGAAGAAGTGCTGCGCGTTCCGGACAAGACGCTCAACGACGTGGTCAAAACGGTATTCCTGCCCGACGAGACGGTGTTTGAAAAGGACAAGTACATCGTGCGCGTTTCCGAGGACGATCCCGCGCAAACCGTCGCGCAGGCGGATGAAGGCGGAGAGGTCCCTGAGATGAAGGCCTGGCTCTATGTCTGGGTAGAGGAAAAATCCACAGAGCCGGAACCTGAGGAGACGCCCAAGCCCGGCCCGGAGGAACTGGACGTGTTTGTAGACGCCGAAGGCTACGCGCCCGGCGTGTGGTCGTGCCAGGCGCCGAAATTTACGCTTTCAGGCATTCCCGGGGATGCGAAGGGCTACAGCTATGCGGTTATCGCCTACGACGAGCGCTTCATCATCCTTTCGGGCGACGCCTACGTTTCCCGCGACGAGGGCGAATATACGCTGCGCTTTGCCATTCTCGACGGAATTGGCGACGTCTGCGCCCTGTCTACGCGTTACGACCTCAAGATCGACCTGACGCCGCCGGCTTATCTGACCGCGTCGCTCGTCTCCGAAGGGCAGCCGCAGTTCATCCTCTCTTCAGAGGACGCGCTCAGCGGCCTGGACGCTTTCAGCGTCGATGGCGGGCAGAACTGGATTCCCGCTGCAGAGGATGGAACCTATGTTCACACCGGCAGATTGGGCGAGGTCTACGCCCAGGGCATGCTCCTGGCCCGCGACAAGGCCGGGAACATCGTCGAATACCCCACCGATTTTGAAATTCCCGCGCCCGTCGTATATCCCAGCTTCGGCGGTGGCGGCGGCGGGGGAGGCGGCGGTAGCGGCGAGGCCGGCATCAAGCACACCGGCGACGAGGATGTAGACACCACGCCCTATGGCGAAGTTGACCTGACGCTGCCCGAGGAGCCGATGCACACGCTCGTCGTCGGCGATACCGCCCTGGAGATGACGCTTGAACTGGACGGCGCGGAGGGCTTTGCGCCGGCCGCGGACGATCTGGCGCTGTTCACCGCCGAACTGGCGGTCTGGGGCGACGATGGCCTGAAAGCCTGGACGCCGGAAAAGGCGGAGGCGGGCGAGGACGCCGCGCATGCGGCGCTCAACGCCCCGGATACCCTTGTGCTCGCCGCGCAGATCCATCCCGATATCGACGGCGAATACGCCTACCTCTGGCGCTTCAACGGCGTGGTTTCCCGCCTGCTGTTCAACAGCGGCGTGGAATATGTGGTTCTGCGCGTGGGCGATCGCGTCGTCGCCTTCCCCACGGCGGGCTTCACCGCCGGCACCGCCTATACCGACCTCAAAGCCGCCGGCGTCTCCACGCGCAAATTTGATTATACGGTGTGGATGTCCGGCTCTACGCTGGACCCCCTGGCGGGCGAAGCAGTCGTGGAAGTCGCGGTCGAAGGGGAGGTCTACCCCCTCACCGACGACGAAACGCAGCCAATGTACCATTACGACCTTTGCACAGGGCCCGCTGAATTGCTGGACGCGCCTTTCGGCGCCTGGACGGCGGCGTCGGCCCTGGAAATGGAGGACAACGCATGAAACGAGCCAGACGCACTCTTTGCGCGCTGCTGGCGCTGGCGCTTTTGTGCGGCGCAGGCCTGGCGGAAATGGTTTTTGACGGCGTGGTCACCGGCGGCGACGCGCAGTATGTGCTCGCGCCCTTTGGCGGCGTCATGGATGCGGTGAACGTGCGCGCTGGCGACCGCGTGCAGCCCGGGCAGGTGCTGGCCAGCATTCAGACCACGCGCGTCTACGCGGACGTGGAGGGCACCGTTTCCGGCGTTTTCGGCCGCGAGGGCGACGCCACCGAAGGCGTTTCCGAGCGCTACGGCGGCGTGCTGTTCATCGAGCCGACCAACAAATACGCCATCGCCGCCTCCACGGAAAAGGCGTACAACCGCAGCGAAAACAAATTCATCCACGTTGGCGAGACCGTGTACCTCAAATGTACGTCCGACGGCAGCCACCGCGGCGTCGGCGTGGTCACCGGCATGGGTGAAAAGGCCGGCGAGTACAATGTGGAGGTCACCGGCGGCGAGTTCTATATCGCCGAAACGGTGAGCATCTATCGCCGCAGCGACTATGCCGAGTCCTCCCGCATCGGCCGGGGCACGGTGGCCGCGGCCAAGGTCGTGGCCGTCAAGGGCAGCGGCAGCATCCTCAAAATGCATGTGGAAAACGGCGATTTTGTCGAGCGCGGCGAACTGCTGTTTGAAACCGTTTCCGGCGCGCTCGACGGCCTCTACGCCCCCGGGAACGAGATCGTTTGCGAGGTGAGCGGCATTGTCGCCGGCGTGGACGCCGGCGCGGGTTCCTCGGTCGAAAAGGGCGGCAAGATCCTCTCCATTTACCCCGACGAGGGTACGCGCATCGAAATGCAGGTGCGCGAGAGCGATCTGGGCCTGATCTATGAAGGAATGCCGGTGGATATCGAATTCAACTGGGATTTGCAGCGCGTGACCCGCTTTGAGGGCGCCGTCGCCGGCATTTCCTACCTGAGCAGCAACGCCTCCGCCGGCGGAGAAGAAGGACAGGGCGCGGTTTCCGCCGCGGCCGAAGAACCGACCTACACCGTCTATGTCAATTTCACCCCCGACGACACCGTGCGCCTGGGCATGACCGTGCTGGTTTACACCCGCGACGGCCACGACGCGGGGGAGGCGGCGAATTAAGCGGACCCCGGAGTAGCGAAGTGGGGAAAGCCATTCCCTGCCGCCTGCGCAGAGCATTCTTTGCGCGCTCGCGCCGGCGGCATGCGCCGTCCCGGGCGACGGCGCGCCCCTGCTTGACGGCGGGACGGCTTTTCCGAAACGCCGCGACATCGCCCCTGCCCGACGGCGGGACGGCTTTTCCGAAACGCCGCGACCATCACCCCTGCCCGACGGCGCGAACGGCTTTTCCGGAGCCATTGCAACCATCGCCGCCCGGGCGGCGCGGACGACGCCCTAGAAAGCGCGGAGTATGCGCTTTCGCCGCCGGGCGCGCTCCGGAAAGAGGATGGCGCTGAAACGTCTTTCTCCGCTGGGACGATTGTGATCGTCCCCTGTGCGGACGCGCTCCGCCCGCTTGCGGGGCAGACGGCGCGGGCCATTTGCGAAAAAACGGCGGGAACGTGCGGGGGCTGCGATCGGGGGGCGTTTCCCTCCATGCGCTGGAGGAGGGCGAAGCCGCCTTCCCGGCGCGGAAGGGTGCGCGTCATCACCGGCGACGAGAACCGCGCCGACCAGATGCGCCTTCCCCGGCGCGGAAGGGTCTGCGCTGCCGGGAGACGGGCTTTGGCGGCGCGGACGGCGCCGGCCTCGCCAATTTGCCGGGAGGATCAGCGCTTTCATCCTCGACGCCTGCCGGGGCCGCGCCGAACGCATGCGCCTTGCGCCGCCGCATTTTTGACCAAAGCGACGTGGCCGTGTGCGAGGCGACCGCGCAGTTCAGGACCGGTATGCTGACGGCGGACGGTTTGGTTTGCCAACTTGGACGCATGCTCGACATGCAGCGCCGCGAAGGCGCTTGCGTTCGGACGCGACTGCGCGCTTTCCGGACGCCAAAATTTTCAGGAGAAATCAAAGCCATGAAAAAACTGTTTTCCTTGATTCTCATGTTTGCCATTGTACTGTTGCCCATCAGCGCGCTGGCCGCGCCGGGCGACGCCATTTTGCTTCGCCAGGGCGAGGACGGCTACGACAGCAGCCTGCGCGGCATGGCGGAGGCGGACGGCAGGCTGTATATCCTGACCTACGACGCGCTCTATACCCTGGAAAGCGGCGCGAGCAAGCCTGAGCGCCACGAATTGGAACTGGAGACGCAGACGGAGGCGACGCAACAGGCGCAACAGGCGGCGCCGCAGGCGGAAAACGCCGCGGACGCGACCTCGTCGATTCTTTCCGATGTGGTCGGCGGCGTGCTGAACAACCTTGGCGCCGAGCCGCAAGCGGACGAAACTGCGGCCGAGGCCCCGGAGGAGGCGGCCAGCGTCAACCGCGAAGCCGTGGCCATCGTCGTCTACGGCGCTCAGCCCTGCCTGATCGTCTCTGAGACGACCAAGCAAACCTACGGTAGCGGCATGGATATGGAATATGTCAGCAGCGTGGAGGGCGTCTGGCTGTGCGAACTGGCCTTCAACGACGCGGGCGCCGCCGTGGCCGGAAAAGAGATCGTCGAACTGGACTGGTCGAACATGCTGCAGGAGTACGGCGATTCCCAGTACCCGCCCCAGTGCAGCATGCCCTTTGTGATGGGCGATACGCTCTATTTTTCCAGTTACGATTACAACGGCAACGAGTACCTGGCCATGTGCGATCTGACCGACGGCTCTTCCCGGATGCTTTACACAAGCGAACTGGACGTGCAGGTGCGTCTGGACGCCGTTTGCCCCTACAAGGACGGAAAACTTCTGACGATGGCCGTCGAATGGAGCGAGGATGGCAACACCGTGCGCCTGTATGCCCTGGATGTGAACGCGGCGGCGCTGGAGGAATTGCTGCAGCTTCCCAGCGTGGGCTACGGTTCGCCCTCGGGCCTTGTCTATCGGGAGGAAAACGATACCCTTTATTACATCATGAACGGCGAAGTGCACGCCCTGACCGGCATGGACGTATCCACGCTGCAGGCGGTGGCGGAGATTCCCGTGGACAGCGTTTATGAAGCCATGCCCATCGTCACCGACGACGGATTCTATGTCGCCGGAGATTACGAAGCGGTGGTGCGCCGCAATACGGACCCAACCCTGCGCGCGCAGACGCGCCTGACCGTGCAGAACAACTACAATACTTCGATTGAAAGCGCCTATTACGCTTTCACCAGCGAGCACGGCGACGTGGAGGTGGTTCTGGCCCAGCAGACGGAGGACGTCGTGCAGGCGATGATGAACCGCTCCTCCGCGGTGGACGTCTATTGCCTGGACGTTTCCACTTCCCAGTATGAAGCCGTGTTCTCGCGCGGGTTCATGGCCGATCTGTCGCAGAGCGAGGCCCTCGCGGCGCTGGTGGAAAGCGCCTATCCCTTTGTGCAGGAAGTCTGCAAAAAGGACGGCCAGGTGGTTGGCGTCCCCGTGGAAATGTATATGGACGGGCGCGGCTACGACCCTGAAGCCTTCGAGCGCCTCGGCCTGACGGAAGCGGATGTGCCTCAAACCTGGGCGCAGTTTTTCGAAAGCCTCGAACCGCTGGCGGCCAGGGTCGCCCAGACGCAGGGCATGAGCCTGTTTGAAACGTACTACGACTATGAAAGCCTGCGCATGACGCTTTTGAACGCGCTCATCAATGAATACATGGTCTACATTTCCCAGCCGGAGCGCGAATTCGCCTTTGACACCGAGGGCTTCCGCGCCGCGCTGGCCGCCTACGAGGCGGTCGATTGGGAGAACCTCGGCCAGCCGTCGCCCGAGGATGAAATGATCGCTACGCGCGATGTGTCGGCGCCGGAGCACAACGTCCTGTTTTCGACCTACGCCAGCGTCACCGCCAGCAGCTATTCGGGTACCGAGGGTTTCCAGCCGCTTCCGCTTGGTTTTGAGCAGGGCGAGCAGGCGAGCCTGGGCGCTACGATGTATGTCGCCTTTGTCAACCCCTTTTCGGAAAACCGCGAGGCGGCCGTCGCCTTCCTGGAAACGGTGGCAGAAAACCTCGATCCGCTTTTGAAAATTCACATTTCCCCGGAAAACAACGAGCCGGTGCGCAGCGCCTACTACGAGACGAACCTGGCCGGTTACGACCAGTCCATCGCCGATATCCAGGCGCAACTGGAGGCGGCGGACACCGAGAGCGACCGCCAGGCCTTCGAGGAAATGCTCGCCGAAATGGAGGGCTACCGCGAGGAGTACATGCGCTACGGCGCCTGGGACGCCAGCGAGGAAAGCATCGCGCGCTACCGCCAGTTCGCGCCCTATTTCCGCGTCAAGCGCAACCTTGGCCTGGGCGATGAAAACGCCGACGAGTTTTACGAACTGATATCCCAGTATATGGACGGCATGATCTCCGCCGACGAACTGATCGCCGGCGTGGACCGCAAACTGCAAATGATGATCAAGGAAGGCATGTGATCTTCGACCGGCCGCAAAAAGCGATTGGAAAAGGCGCGGGCCTTTCGCGGCCTGCGCAAGCGATATGCGCGGGCCGCGGCGCCGGCCCGCGCGGGGGAGGCAGGATGTGTTTACTCGAAAGCGATCGGCGCTTCTGTATCTGCTGCCGGGCCTGATCGGCCTGACGCTGTTTTATATCGTGCCGTTTGTCGGCGGCATTTATTACAGCTTTACCGACGGAAGCTATCAGAATGCCTTCGTCTGGTTCGACAATTACAAAAGCATCTGGCAAAACGAGATGTTCCTGCTGGGGCTGAAGAACACGCTGCTTTTGTCGATGATCTGTACGCCGCTTGTGTGGCTGCTCTCCTTTGGGCTGGCGGTGCTGCTCAACCGCCTGAAGCCCGGCGGCGGGTTTTTCCGCAGCAGTATCCTCATGCCGTATCTGATGCCCTCTTCTGCGATGCTTCTGATCTGGCTGGTGCTGTTCGACTATGGCGGCGTGGTCAATCGCCTGGTGACGGCGCTGGGGTTTGCGCGCGTTTCATGGCTGGAAGGCGCGGCGCTGCGCGTGCCGGTTGTGCTCATGTTCGTGTGGAAAAACCTGGGGTTTGCGGTCATCATTTTTCTGGCGGCGCTGCAGTCCATTCCCGAGCCGCTGTATGAGTTCGCGCGGCTGGAGGGCGCGGGGTTCTGGCGGCAGGCCTTTACCATCACGCTGCCCATGATTGTGCCCAGCGCCTTTCTGGTGTTCGTGCTTTCGTGGATCAACGCCTTCAAGATATTCAAGGAAGTGTATTTTATCGGCGGCGCCTATCCGGACGAGGCCGTTTATACCCTGCAAAACTACATGAACAACATGTTTTCCAAGCTCAACTATCAGAACGTCACCACAGCCGCGTACAGTTTTGCCGTCATCGTTTTTGTCATTTTCGGCGCGCTGTATTTTGTGCAGAAGCGGCTGCAGGACCGTTTGAACTAGGAGGCGCGCGATGCGTTCCATGCGAAAAAAGCACATATTTTCCCGCGCCATGCTCGCGCTCGTCGCGCTGATTATTCTTCTGCCGGTGGCGCTGACGGCGCTGTATTCCTTTTTCTCCCCGGAGGAGATCAAGGCCTTTATGGAAACGCGC
Organism: Candidatus Pullichristensenella avicola; assembly: GCA_018711655.1. Classification (GTDB taxonomy): domain Bacteria; phylum Bacillota; class Clostridia; order Christensenellales; family Aristaeellaceae; genus Pullichristensenella; species Pullichristensenella avicola. The sequence continues at coordinate 58,800 of DVIA01000014.1, read as the reverse complement.
GGCAACTATGACGCCGCCGCCTGGATGGAGATCAAGCTCGCCCCGCGCGTGTTTTCGCTCAGCCAGTATTACAATATCCTCATCGAGGACGTATCGGTGCTGCGGCTTCTGCTCAATTCGGCCATGTACGCCGGCGCGATCCTTCTTGGCCAGGCGCTGGTGATTCCGGCGATGGCCTATGCCCTGAGCCGCTTTCAGTTTCCGGGCCGCGACGCCATTTTCTTTTGCGTCATCATGCTGATGCTCCTGCCCTTTCAGGTAACGATGGTGCCCAATGTGCTTACGCTGCGGGCGTTGGGGCTTTTGAACACCGCATGGGCGGTCATTCTGCCCACATGTTTTGCGCCGTTTTATATTTTTCTGGTGCGCCAGTATATGGTGGGGCTGCCCAAGGAAATTCTCGAGGCGGCGGAGGTGGACGGCGCGGGCACGCTGCGCTGCTTCCTTCATGTGGCCCTGCCGGTATGCCGGCCCATTCTGGGCGCGGCGGTGGCGCTTTCCTTTGCCGATTGCTGGAACCTGGTGGAACAGCCGCTGACCTATCTGGCCGGGCAGACGAACCTGATGCCGCTGTCGGTGATGTTCAACCAGCTCAGCGAAAAATCCAGCGGCGTGGAGTTCGCGGGCGCGGCGCTCTACATCGTGCCGGCGCTGCTGATCTATCTCTATTTCCAGAAGGATATCCTCTCCGGCATACAGCTTACGGAGCTAAAATAGGGGGACGGGACGCTATGAAACTGAAAAAAGTCGCCGTGCGCGGCCTGATCGTTTTCGCGGTTGTGGTAGCCCTGTGCATGTTCTTTTCCGGCACCATCCGCACCATCACCACCGCGAAGGTCAAGATCCTCACGCCGCGCCAGGGGCGCTTTTCCCAGCAGGTGGAACTGACCGGAAAAGTGGTTTTCCCCGGCGCCGAGGAGGTGAAGCTGGAAGAGGCAAACGGCGTGTCGCTGTCGGTCACCGCGGTCAACGTGCAGCCGGGCAGCGAGGTGGCGGCGGGCGACGTGCTGTTTACCGCCGAGATCGCCGATTACGACAAGACCATGGATACCCTGCGCGACAGCTACAACGAGGCCGCCGCCCAACTGGCCGAGGTGGAACGCAAAAACGCCGGGCTGCGTCTGCGCCCCACGGACGAGGCCTGGGCCGAGGCCTACGAGGCCCTCGCCGCCGCGCAGGCGGACGAATTGGAGCGGCGCATCGAGCGCGACGCGCTCATGGCCGTCGAAGGCTTCAGCGGCATGGACGGCGCTTTCCTTGAAGGCGCTTCGGAGGAACTGCGCGCCGCATGGGCCGCGCACCTGCAGGCCGCCGCCGCCCTCACTGCGGCCGAAAACGCCATGGAAAGCGCCGAGCGCTACAATATCTCCGACGCCGCGCGCGCCTATATCGTCGATCGGCAGAAGTATCAGACGCAAATGGAGGACTACGAGCGGCAGATGGTCGATCTGCGCGTTTTGCGCACGACGCTGCAGAGCGTGACCGCGCCGCAGGCCGGCTTCGTTACGGAAGTCAACGTCAAGGCCGGCGAGAGCTTCGATCCCGGCACCGCCGCCTACGCCTTCTGTCCGGCGGAAAAGCCGCCGGTGCTGCGCGTGGACACCAGCGCTACGACGCTGACCATCTCCCGCGGCATGGAAGTCTCCTTCGACAGCGTTCGTGGCGGCACGGTGGAGGCGAGCGTCGCCTCCACGGGCGTGACCGTTTCCGGCGATACCTACGCCGATATCGAGCTTTCCGAGCGCATGATCCGCGAATTGGGCGGCTCGATTGCGATGCTGGCGGGCGAGTTCACCGTTCGCGTCGCCTATCGGTCGAACGATACGACCACGCTTCTGCCCTCCAGCGCCGTGCGCGGCGCGGGCGAGGACCGCTATGTCTACGTCCTGCAGCAGCGCCAGAGCGCCTTTGGGGTCAACAGCCTGGTGACGCAGAAGCAGCCTGTCACCGTGCTGGCCGAGGCCGAAGGCAGCGTCAGCATCGCCGAGGACCTCAGCTATATGCAGATCGCCTACATGGAGGATCGCGAGATCGGCGAGGATATGACCGTGATGGAGTATGTGAACTGATATGGAAGCAAAGCGGAAATTGCGCGGCAAGTGGCTGCTGGCGCTGGGCGTTGTGATGATGGCGGCGGCGCTGTGCATGCTGCGCGCGCAGCCCTCGGTGTTGCAGTACTGCGTCGTTGCGCCGCAGGAGGCGGCCTCCGCGCCGCAGAAAGAGACGCAGACGGAGGCAGGGACGGAAACGCAGCCGCAGACAGAGCCGGAACAGAGCGCGCTGGCGACCCTGGTCGCCGCCTGGGACGCGCGCGCGGAGGAGGAACTGGGCGAGGTGCTGGAAAGCGCTTCCATCGCCGCGAGAGACTATGGCTTCGCCTTTTCGGGCGAGGGCGGCTCCGCCACGGCCACGCTGACGGCGGTGGGGGAGGACTGGTTTGGCGTATATCCGCGCTATCTTGTCGCGGGACGGCTGCCGACGGCGGACGAACTGCAAACGGGCGCGCGCGTGATCGCGCTGGATGAGCCGCTGGCGTTCAAACTGTTTCCCACCGTCGATCCTGTTGGCCGCAGCCTCGAGATCGGCGCAAAGCGCTATCGCGTCGTGGGCGTAACGCGCTATGCGCGCGGCGTTGGCCAATACGAGCAGTACCAGGCCTATATCCCCATCGCCGCCGCCGCCAAGGACGGCCTGCAGATGGAGATCGTCGAACTGTGCGCGCGCCCCCTGCCGCGCTCGGGCGCTTCGCGCGCCTTTGAGGCCGCCGGCAGGACGTGGCGGGCGGGTGGCACCTTTATCGACACCGACAAGGAGGCCATGCGCGCCGGCATGATCGCCCGCGTTCTGGCCGTTGTATTGGGGCTGTATGGCGTTTTGTATCTGCTGCGCCGCCTGAACCGGCGCGCTGCCGCCTTTGGAGCGAACGCGCGCGCGCGGCTGAAAACGGAGTACCTGCGCGATATGCTGCCCTCGCTTTTGCCGCGCGCCGGCGTTCTGGCGGTGGGCTATGCGCTGATCGTCGCCGCTGCCTTCGGCGTGCTGGCGCTGGCCGTGGAGCCGATGTACGTCTTTACCGAGTGGATCCCGGACGTGTTGGTGGAGCTTTCCTCCATCACAGATCGCTTCTGGCAGCTTACCAGCGCCGCCGCCAGCCCCGTGTTCATCCGCACGGAGGAATATGCGGAAATTCGCTTCTGGGCGGGCGTGCTGCGCTGGGGCGCGGTATCCGCGCTCGTCGGCTGCGCGGTCATGGCGTTTTCCGCGCGGGGCGGAAAGAAGCGCGGCGCGGCGATCGACGCCCCGGCCGCCGCCGCAAAGGGCGGGGAAAAAGCGGAATAAATGGAGAAACCGGCGGGAGGCAAGCGCTTCCCGCCGTGAATTTTGCGTCCGCCGCGCATGGCAGGCGGGCGCATTCGTTTGTCGCGGCGCCGGCAAATCCCGTGAAGAACGCATTGCATACATTTACACGAAATACGCGAAATATGCGTCGGAATTTTGCGGAGGGGTATAATGGTATCACGCCTGACGGCCTGAGCGCTGCCGGGAAAAGCGATGGAGGGGGGATCTGCGAAAATGGAAACACAGGAACGGCGTCTGGAAAGGAATAACAGGATATGGCTGATCGCAAACATCGCCCTTTGCGCGATCGCGCTGGCGGCGGTGGCTTCCGCTAGTAGGTGGACAATGCTGAACACTCTGCGTACAGCTGCGCCGCTGGCGCTGTTTGCGATGGCGATGGCGCTGCCGCATTCTCTGGGATACTTTGATGTCTCGCAGGCAGGCGTGGGGGCGCTCTCGGGAGCGCTTTTGGCCTTCTGGATGGCTGGCTCCGGCATGCCGGAGGCAGCCGCCATACTGCTTTCGATGCTGATCGGCGCGGCGGTGGGCGCGCTCAACGGTCTGCTGTCGGTCTTCGTTTGCCGCGGCCACGCGCTGCTCCCATTGGTCGGCTCGTTCGCCCTCAGTGCGCTCGGGATAGGTGTTGCCTTTTGGATGACGGGCGGATCACAAATACATCTACTTCGTCTCGAATCCGAATTTTTACGCATGCTGGGCCGTTCGCCGCTGGCAAGCGTGCTGCTGCTCGCCCTCGCCTTGCTCGCCGCCGTGCCCTTTGCCGTCTCGGCGAGGCGGAAGGCTTCGCCGGCGAAGGCGATCGCGGCCTATCTGCTCTCCGGTCTGCTCAGCGCTCTGGCTGCGCTCTGGCTTATAGTGCGGCTACGGCTTCATGCCCCAAATTACTTTGACGATTATACGTTCGATAGCATCCTCTGCCTTGCCATCGCAGGCGCGGGCATTGCCTTTCTGCGCAAACGCAGGGGCAATGCGCGCATCCTCGCCTTCGTGCGCGTGCTTCTCGCCGCGCTTATTCTGGCGGGGATGACTACCCTGATGAATTTTAGTGGGCTTGATTTTTATATACAGTCCGCCCTGCAAGCCGCCCTGCTGCTGATCTGCGTGGCGCTGAACGCGCTCGCGGGCGCAGCGCAGGCCGACACGGCGCCCGTGCAGGAGGACGAGACAGAAGACGACGCCGCGCCGCAGCCCGGAGCGGCGAACAGGGGAGGACAGAATATGGGATCGCGCTCCAAGGTCGTTGCGGCGCTGCTCGCCTTTTTCCTTGGCGGCACCGGCGCGCACCGCTACTATCTGGGCTACAAAAAAGTTGGCGGCATCCAGACCGCCGGCTTCGTTTCCGCCATCATCGGCTACAGCATCTACATCTCCTCCGCGTATGACGCGATATACAGGCGCGGGGACGCGGGCGGGACCATGGCCCTTGCCGCTATTTTCCTCATTTTCAGCGGTGTCACCAGCATTTGGGCCTTTGTGGACTTTATTCGCATCCTCACAGGCGGCCTTGTCCCGGCGGACGGCGCGCCATATTCGGAATACGCCCCGGCGCGCGGCGGCTGGAACGAGCCGTCCGCGCAGCAATACGATCCGCCGCGCTTCAACACCACGCCGCCGTCCTCGAGCCGCCCGTCCGCGCAGGCGGCGCAGCCCTCTGAGAATCGGCAGGACAGCCAGCCTGCAAAAGCGGATCTGGCCCCGGCGACCCAGCCCGCCTATGACAGCCAGCCCGCAAAAGCGGAGCCGGCCCCGGCGGCCCAGCCCGCCTATGACAGCCAGCCCGCAAAAGCGGAGCCAACTTCGGCGTCCCAGCCCGTCCCTGACGAGGCGGACGGCTTCGCGGCGTTGGAAAAACTGGCGAGCCTGCATAAGCAGGGCATCCTCACCGACGAGGAATTTCAGAAAAAGAAAAACGATATACTTGATCGCCTCTAAGAGCGGAAACGGCCCCGCGCTCCATTCCGGAACGCGGGGCTTCGTCTATTATTCGACGCTCTCCATCAGCGCGCGCATCTCCTCCTCCGTCTCTCCCGCGCGCAGTTTGCGCAGGGCGACGATGTAGCGCCCGTCGTCGTCGTTGTAACTGCATGTCACCAGCGTCAAAAGCTGATCGCCGTAGGAAACCTCCACGGGAATCTCCAGGGTGGAACGTGCGCGCAGTTTCAGCACAAACAGTTCATACGACGTTTCGTCAAAGACGATCTGCCGCACATCGAAATAGTGGCCGTCCTCTGCGTCCATGGAGGCCTCGAACATGGCGAAAGGCACATAAAGGGCGTTCTCATAAAGCGTATCGAAGCGCACCACGGCGTTTTCCAGCAGGAATTCGCGCTCGCCAAAGGACGAAAGCTGCCCGAACATGGTTCCGTTGCGCATGTTGTGGCCATAGACGATGAGGTTTTCGTCGCCCAGGCGATTGGCGCCGTCCAGAAACAGCGCGCCCTCGCGCGCCTCCGCCCCGGAAAAGGCGTGGGTCAGGTAGTATTCGTTGTCGTTCTCGCGCTGCACCACCGGCAGATCGACGATATCGCCGATCATCAGGTAGCCCACCGTGTCCGGGTTGTAGAGCAGCAATTCGGAAAAGCTTTCCTGCGGCGGCGGGGGCGTGGGCAGGGCGTAGATAAGCGTGTTTTCATCCGGCGTGGCCAGCGGCGCGCGCGTTTCATCCACCACGCGCGGCTGCGGCGTTGCCGTGGGAAGCGGCGCGGGCGAAGCGGCGCGTACCGCGACGGGCGGGAGCGTTGGGGGAACGGTCTGTCTGGCCGTGGGCGCGGCCGTCGCATTCGGGGAAATCGAGGGCGTCGGCGCGGCGCTCGGGGTTGATGTGGGCGCGGGCGAAGGCGAGGCGGTTGGAACCGCCGTCGCCGTCTCGTTTGCAAAGGGCGAGGGCGCGGCCGTCGTCAGCGGCGCCGGCGAATACATGGCGCCGTAGGAAGCGCCCTCGGCCTCGATGCGGCCCTGGTCGATATACCAATAGGCCACATACGCGATGCAAAAAGCAATCAAAAGCACGCACACAAGGCAAAACAACCGATAGCGCCGCGCCCGCGGCGAGGCGTTTTTCCATTGCAGCAGCGCTTTGAGATGTCTGAACATGCCGCTCCTCCAGGTGCGTCGTCGGGCTGCGCAAAAACCGTCCGGCCCGCTTCCTTCATTATAAACCCTGCGCGGTAGGATTGCAAGCCTTGCGCGCATACCGCGCCGGCCGGGCACATATCCTCAAAACAGCAAATTGTGGTGGGAGGCGCGTTCCATGGATCAAAGCACATTGTATCGGGACATCGCCGGTCGATGCGAGGGCGATATCTATTTGGGCGTCGTCGGCCCCGTGCGAACCGGAAAGTCAACGTTCATCAAGCGGTTTATGGAACTGCTTGTGCTTCCGAACCTGACCGGCGAGCATCGCCGCGAGCGGGCGCAGGATGAACTGCCCCAGAGCGGCGCGGGCCGGACGATCATGACGACGCAGCCAAAATTCGTGCCCAACGAGGCCGTGGAGATTCAACTGCGCGACGAGGCCAGCTTTCGCGTGCGCCTGGTGGACTGCGTGGGCTACCTCATCGACGGCGTATTGGGCCTGGACGAGGACGGGCAGACGCGCATGGTGCGCACGCCCTGGTTCGATCACGATATTCCCTTTGAACAGGCCGCGGAGATCGGCACGCGCAAGGTCATTTGCGAGCATTCCACCATCGGCGTGGTCGTGCTTACAGACGGCAGCGTCACCGACATCCCCCGCAGCGCCTATCTGCAGGCGGAGGAGCGGGTCATTGGCGAACTGAAGGCGCTGGAAAAACCCTTCGTGGTCGTCCTCAACAGCACGCATCCGCAGGAGACGGAGACGCGCCGCCTGCGCGAGGAACTGCAGGCGCGCTACGGCGTGCCGGTGATGGCCATCGACGCAATGAACATGCGCGAGGAGGACGTCAACGCCCTTCTGGAAAGCGTGCTGTTTGAATTCCCGTTGACGGAAATTCGCATTGCCGCGCCATCGTGGCTGACTTCGCTGGACGCGGAACACTGGCTGGCCAGCGCCGTGCTGGACGCCGTGCGCGCCGCGGCGGGCGAAATGCGCCGCGTGCGCGATCATGCGCTGCTGGGCGCGGCGCTTCGCGAACTGCCCTATACCGAGGACGCTTCGGTGGCGGACATCCGTCTGAGCGAGGGCGCCATCGACTATCGCCTTTCCCTGCGCGACGGGCTGTTTTATCAGGTGCTGGGCGAGGCCTGCGGCCAGGAGATCGAGGGCGAGGAACATCTGTTTGAACTGATGAAGGTGCTGGTCAGCGCCAAGCGCGAGTACGACCGCGTCGCCGGCGCGCTGGAGAGCGTGCGCAGAACCGGCTACGGCCTGGTCACGCCCTCAATGGAGGAACTGACGCTGGAGGAACCGGAGATCGTCCGCCAGGGTTCGCGTTTCGGCGTGCGCCTCAAGGCCAGCGCGCCCTCGCTGCACATGATCCGCGTGGATATCGACACCGAGGTCAACCCCATCGTCGGCACGGAAAAACAATCCGAGGAACTGGTGCAGTATCTGCTCAGCGAATTTGAGAACAATCGCGCCGGCATCTGGGAAACGGAGATTTTCGGCAAGTCCCTCAACGACCTCGTGCGCGAGGGCCTGGCCAGCAAATTGACGCGCATGCCCGAGGATGTGCGCATGAAATTGCAGGAGGCGCTGAAAAAGATCATCAACGAGGGGACTGGCGGCATGATCTGCATACTGCTGTAGCGCGGAACGCGAAGGCCGGCCCGCCCGCCGTGCGCGGACGCAGCCGGCCCCGGGCTTTGCACGCCGGCCGCGTCCGAATGGGAAGGCCCGTCCACGCGCTTTGCCGCCCGCCTTCGCGGAAAACGCAGGGCGGGTTTTCGCCGCTTGCGGTTGCAGGGACAGGGTGCGGCGGCAAAAGACGAAAGCAACGCGCGCTCGCGCGCCGCGCTGTCCGGATGTTTTGCAGACTTCGCCAAAACCCAAAAGAAGCCGGGAAAAATCCCGGTTCTCAAGCGGTCAAAGGAGGCAAGAAGAGCGCGCGAGAGCCGAAGCCCTTTCGCGGTACAGTCGCACCCGGCGGCAGGTTGCCTCCCGGGGCTTTCAAGTCGGAAAAATCGCCTCGCATACGGCGGGAACGGGACAATTCCTGCGACGGGAAATCCCATTTTCCAGAGCGAAAATCGCTCTGCTGCAGTTTCCGCGCTCGAAAATCCGCAAAGTTTCAGCGAAAACCGGCGGGGACAGCGGCGGGAGAGCCGATTTCCCTGTCCGTCAGATTGTCAAAGAGGCTTTTTTGACAAACAGGGAGCCGGGAAAACGCCCGGCTCCCTGCGTCACGGCGCCTCTTCGGCGCTTTCTTCTTCGGCCATCTGGCGGTCGTAAGCTTCCCACAGCGGACGATAGCGGGCGACGTTGGCCTCGTGCTCCTCAAGCGTCTTGGCAAAGACCAGTTCGCCGGAGGTCGGCTCCGCGGCGCAGAAGTAGAGATAGCCCTCGTCCACATACTCCACGTCGGGATAGAGCGCCGCCTCCATCGCCGCCGCGGACGGATTGCAGATAGGCCCGATCGGCAGACCGTCGATCACATAGGTGTTGTAGTTGTTCACCGCGGCGGTTTCCTCGCTGGAGAGCGCCAGTTTGTTCACGCCCAGCAGGTAGGTGGCCGTCGGGTCGCTTTCCAGGCGCATGCCGGCGTTGAGGCGGTTGGTGAACACCGCGGACACGCGGGCGTAATCGGCCGTGTTGCCCGCCTCCTTTTCGATCATGGAGGCGAGAATGATGATCTGGTCCAGCGTCAGGTTGTCGTTGCGGTAGCGCGTTACTTCCCGATATTCGCCGGTGTCCGGATCGACTTCGAATTCGATCTCGTTGCTGCCGTAATAGACCTCGTCGATGACGGTATTGGTCTGCGCGATCAGCGTAGAGATGATGTCCTGAGCGGTGGCGGACCGGAACACGCGGTAGGTATCCGGAGCCAGATAGCCCTCAAGCTGATACTTGCGGCCGGAGAGCGTGCCCTGTTCGCGCGCCTGGCTGAGGGGATAGCTGCTGTCGATGAAGGCGCTGGCGTCGCGGCAGAGGTTCAAAAACTCCTCCCGGGTTTCGATCGCGCCCTCTTCGAAGAGGTAGTCGGCGATGTCCTCCACCGTCCAGCCGGGAATGATGGTGATGGTGCGCTCGGCGTTCTGGCTGCCGGAGGACAGTTCGGCAATGATGTCGTTGACGCTCATGGACGGCGAAAGATCATATGTGCCGTAGCTGATCTCCCCGGTTGCGCCCAAAAACTGCACCAGGTAGCGAAACACCGTGGCGTTGCGCAACAGATGCGCATCCTGCAATTTCTGGCCGATGGCGGAAATCGACTCGCCGGATTCGATGGTGAAGCGCACCGTCTGCGTATTTTCCGGATCCACGGGCATGAAAAACGCCTCGTCGATCCGGTTCCAACCCATCGTGACCAGGCCGATGACGATCAGCACCGAACACAGAAAAACCAACACCGGGCGCAAAATCCGCCACAGCCATGCGTACCAAAACAGGCCATATTCGCGCTCTTCGCGCAGCGTCTGCTGGTCGTAGCGCACCGGGCGGGAGAAGGGTCGCCGGCGCGGAGCGGGACGCCGCCGCTGCTTTTTGCTTGCCATACGTTAACTCCTGGTGAGCGAATCGAGGTCGATATTGACCACGTCCGCCAGAATCTTGAAAATATCCGACAGCATTTTCTGAAAGCGGAATTCCGCCAGCAGATAGGCGCTGACATCCGGGTTGAACTGCAACAGCGCGCCGATCTGCTGAAGCCTTTGCAGGTCGTCCTCCGGCATGGTCTCGCCCGAGGCGAGGCGGGCCTGCATGCGGAACTGCAGGCGCTTGTATTCGTCCAACAGCGCGCGGTTGGTATCGTCCTCGTAGGCCGCTTCGCGCAGGCGCTCATATTCGCGATACTCCTCGCTTTCCTTCATGGAGCGCGCGAGCTGATGGGCAAGGTCGTAGGGGTTCATCCGATCGCCTCCAGTCGGCCGCGGTCGCGTTTTCCTACTTGGACGAACGCGCGCGCGGTTTGGTTCAAATTTCCACCACGATGGGCAGGATCATGGGGTTGCGCTTGATCGTTTCATAGATGTAGCGCTGCACGGCGTCGCGCACGTCGTTTTTGAGGTGGTTCCAGTCCGTGGTGTCCACAGAGCCGAAAGCGTCGATGGCGCGCTTGGCCGCGGCGCGGGCGCCTTCGACCAGATCGTCGGCCTCGCGCATGTAGACAAAACCGCGGCTGATGATATCAGGCCCGGAAACCACGGCGCGCTCGTCGTGATCCACGCCCATGACGACGATCAGCAGCCCGTCCTCAGACAGATGCTTGCGGTCCTTGAGCACCACCGCGCCAACATCGCCCACGCCGAGGCCGTCAATGAGCGTCGAGCCGCTGGGCACGGTGCCCGCCACGCTCATGGTGGTGGGGGAAAGCTCGATCATTTCGCCGATCTCGGGAATGTGCACGCGCTCTTCCGGCATGCCCAGCGCCTCCGCCAGACGCGCGTGGTGGTAGAGGTGGCGGTACTCGCCGTGTACGGGGATGAAGAAGCGGGGCTTGACCAGCATCTGCATCAGTTTCAGTTCTTCGCGGCGCGCGTGGCCGGAGACATGCACCTCGGCAAGCGCCTCGTAAATCACGTCCGCGCCCGTGCGCACCAACTGGTTGATGACGCGCGAAACGCTTTTTTCGTTGCCGGGAATGGCCGAGGCCGAGACGATGACCATGTCGCTTGCGCGGATCTCCAGTCTGCGGTGCTCGGCAAAGGCCATGCGCGAAAGGCCGCTCATGGGCTCGCCCTGGCTGCCGGTGGTGAGCACGCAGATTTCGCTGTCGTCGTAGCGGTCGATGTCGTCCACCGCGATGAGGCGGCCTTCGGGAATCTTCAGGTCGCCCAACTGCATTGCCACGCGGGCGATGTTGACCATGCTGCGGCCGATCATGCACACCTTGCGGCCGAAGCGCACCGCCGAATCCACCACGGATTGGATGCGGTGAATGTTGCTGGCGAACATGGCGATGATGATGCGGCCCTGCGCCCGTTCAAAGAGGGTGTTGAAGGTCTCGCACACCTTTTTTTCAGACATCGTATAGCCCATGCGCTCGGCGTTGGTGGAATCCGCCATTAGAAGCAGCACGCCCTTCTGGCCGAGTTCGGCGAAACGGCCCAGGTTGATCGGCTCGCCGTCCACGGGCGTGAAGTCCACTTTAAAGTCGCCCGTGTGGATCACCGTGCCCACGGGGGTATGGATGGCCAGCGCGCAGGCGCCGGCAATCGAGTGGTTGACCTTGATAAATTCGATTCTGAACGCGCCAAGGGCGATGACGTCGCCAGGCTCGACCACGTTCATTTCGATGCCTTCGATGTAACGGTGCTCCTTGAGCTTCTGCGCCACCAGCGCCAGGGTAAGCCGCGTGCCATACAACGGCGCGGGTAGGTCCTTGAGCACATAGGGCGCGGAGCCGATGTGATCCTCATGCCCGTGGGTGATGACATAGCCGCGAATGCGCTCGCGGTTCTTGGCAAGGTAGGTATAGTCGGGAATGACCAGGTCTACGCCGGGCATGTCCTCCTTGGGGAACATCGAACCGATGTCCACGACCACGATGTCGTCTCCATATTCGAACACAGTCATGTTCTTGCCGACCTCGCCCAGCCCGCCCAGGGGAATGACGCGAAGCCTTGGTTCCTTTTTCTTTGCTTTTTTCTGGGACAGAACGACCCCTCCTCTCATCTTGCGGATGGTTTACCATAATATCCTCACGCGGCCGCCGGCGACGCGCGCGGCTGCGCAAAACGCGGTTTGCCCTGCAAAAAAACGTGCCGGCAGATGCCGGCACATTGCTTGGATGGCAGACCTCTTTATCCACCATAAGTATAACACAAAAAACCGCTTAAATCGCGCATGTGCGCACGATTTAACGTGAAAACTCAATTCTGGCCGTTGATAAAGTCGAGAATCGCGCCTTTGGGATTGGCGCCGATCATGCGCGAAACCTCCTTGCCGTCCACAAAGAGGATCATGGTGGGAATGCTGGCCACGCCGAAAGCGGCGGCAGCGTCGGGATTGTCGTCGATATTGACCTTGGCGATGGTGGCCTTGCCGGCCGTTTCCGCCGCCACCTGCTCGAGGATCGGCGCCACCATGCGGCAGGGGCCGCACCAGGGCGCCCAGAAATCGACCAGCACCTTGCCCAGAGAAGCCAGCTTGGCCTCGGTCAGGTCGCCGCCCTTAAGGTTGAGAATCTGTTCGGACACAGTTTATTCCTCCTTTTTTTCGCAGGGCCGCGCCTCCGGCTGCATGCTGCGCAGACGCGGCTCCAGAATTTTGATGACGATCAGGCCCACTCCCAGCCCGGCCAACGCGCACACGGCCTGCCAGACCTCGCTTGCAGCGCAGAAAGCGGCGATGAGCAGCCCCGCAAACAGAAATACCACCGGCAGGGCGTAGGCCAGCAGCGTGGCCCGGGCAAAGCGCCCTTCTTCCAGCGTCAGTTCCACGCTGTCGCCGGGATGGAAGTCGCCTTCGGGCAGTTCCACCAATACGCTCTCGGTTTGGCCAAACTGGCAGGCGCGGCACTGCTGGCATGCCTCGCTGCGCACGACCTCGGCCATCAGGCGGCCGTCTTTTTCCACGACTGTCGCTTCGCGCTTCATCGTTGAGCCCTCCGTCTATAATATACACACTTTGCCCGCCGGATAAACATCTCCGGCGGGCGGGCGTCAGTTGTTTTGGCTCCAAATATCGGCGGTTGCGTTTTCCTCTGCGTCTGCGGCCTCCTCCTGCGCCGGTTCCGACGCGCCCAGATCGCCCATTTCCAGAATGGGCAGGGTATCGCCGCCGAATACGGCGGGCAATTGGCCGTTCCACCGCTGCGATTGATAGTAGGAAATCAATTCCGGCGTCAGCGAAGCCGCCAGGGCCGCGTTGGCTTCGGCCTGCTGCTGGCCGCGGTACTTCTCGGCGTCGGCATTGATGCGCACGACGTTGGCGTCGGCTTCGGCGAGAATGGCGCGCTCTTCAGCTTCGGCGTTGGCGGCGATGATGCGCCGCTCAGCCTGCGCCTCTTCCACGGCGGTCTGCTGGGCCTGCTCGGTCTCCACGCGCAGACGCGTCTGTTCGGCCACCTGTTTCTGTTCCACGGCGTCGGTAAAGGCGTCGGTGAAATCCACGTTTTCAATGGCCACGGAGGTCACGGAAATGCCGTATTCCGCCATTTCCGGGGCGAGCAGTTCCATGATCTGCTGGGAAAGCGTGTTGCGCGCGTCCATGAGATTTTCCGCCGTGTAGCGCGCAAACACCGTTTTGACGTTTTCCAGCACCCGCGGCTCCATGACGTTGGCGTAATAGTTCATGCCCACGCGCTGGTAGAGCCGCTGGCAGGTTTCGCGATCGACGGCGTAGTTGACCGAACAGACCACGTCCACCTGCTGGATATCGCTGGAAAAGGCCTGCATGGTCAAAGAGGCGCGCTGCGTGCGCGTGTCCATGACGACCACCTGCTTGAGCGGGCTTTTGAGATGAAAACCTTCGCCAAGCGTATAATCCTCGACGCGGCCGAAGGTGGTCACAACGCCGGTGTGTCCGGCGGGGATGGTCACAAACGGCGAAAACGCCGTCAGGAAAACAGCTGCCGCCGCAACGGCGACCACCGCCACGGCAACGATCAGCGTCTTGCGGGAAAGGCCGAACGGCCCGGGCTTTCCGGCCTTTTTGGGTTCGTTGCTTGTATACATGAAAATTCCCTCCTCCTTGGTATGCGCACAGTATACCAAAAAGAAGGGAGAAAAGGCAAGGGGAACCGCTCAAAAACCCGCTTCAGGGCGCGAAAGCGTCGTCAGACATGCCTGAACACCACGGCCGTGCGGCTGGGGATGTAGACCTCGAAGCCCACGCCATGGCCGGGCACGTTGCGCGCCTGGTAGACGTAGTCCTCGCTGATGTTGCCGTTGCCGCCGAAGGCGACTTCGTCGCTGGAGAACACGGCGCGGTACTCGCCCTCGCCCAGGGGATGCGTGGGCAGGAAGAAGTTCGTCGGCGATTCCGTGGGGTGGAAGTTGAACAGGTAAATGAGGTCGCCCTTGCAGAAGGCCAGCAGCTTGCGATCCTGATCGACCCACAGGTTCACCGCGCCGCGCTTGGAAAGCACGCGGTACTTGCGGGCAAACTTGAGCATGGCGCGGTCAAAGTCGCGCAGCCAGGCGTATTTGAGCATTTCGTTGTCGCACAAAGACCACTGCCGGCGGGCGTATTTGTAACTCCAGCCGTTGCCTTCGCGGGGGAAGTCGATCCACTCGGGATGGCCAAACTCGTTGCCCATGAAGTTGAGGTAGCCTTCGCCCGCCAGCACCAGGGTAATGAAGCGGATCATCTTGTGCAGGGCGATGGCGCGATCCATGGTGATCGAGTGATAGTCCTTGTTCATACCGGTGTACATCTCGGCGTCGGCCATGCGGAAAATGAGCGTCTTGTCGCCCACCAGCGCCTGGTCGTGGCTTTCGCTGTAGCCGATGTTCTTCTCCTGCGGGCGGCGCGTGGTCAGCTCGTGCCACATTTTGCGCATGTCCCAGTTTTCGTCGCTTTCCTTGAGCGTCTTGATCCAGAAATCCGGAACGCCCATGGAAAGCCGGTAGTCAAAGCCGATGCCGCCGTAGCGGATGGGCAGGCACATGCCGGGCATGCCGCTCATATCCTCGGCGATGGTGACGGCGAAGGGATTGACCGCGTGGATCAGCTCGTTGGCCAGTTGCAGATAGGTAACGGCCTCGACGTTGGTGTTGAGGCTGAAGTAGCGGTCGTAGCTCATAAAGTCCGTGCCCAGGCCGTGGTCGTGGTAGAGCATGGAGGTAACGCCGTCGAACCGGAAGCCGTCGAAGTGATACTCCTGCAGCCAGAATTTGAGGTTGGAAAGCAGGAAATGGATGACCTCGTGCCTGCCGTAGTTGAACAGCTTCGTATCCCAGGCCGGGTGATCCTGGGCGACGAAATACTGGTCGTCGGTACCGTCAAAGCGGTTGAGGCCCTCGTTGGTGTTTTTGCTGGCGTGGGAGTGAACCACGTCCAGAAGCACGAACATGCCCATCTCGTGCGCGGTGTTGATGAGGTATTTGAGATCCTCCGGGTTGCCGTACCACGACGAGGCGGCGAAGAAATTCGTCACCTGATAGCCGAAGGAAGCATAGTAGGGATGCTCCATGATGGCCATGAGCTGGATGGTGTTGTAGCCGGCTTCCTGCACGCGGTCGAGAATGCGGTCGGCGAACTCGCGATAGGTGCCGACAGATTCGTCCTCCTGCGCCATGCCAACATGGCTTTCATAGATGAAAAGCGGGCTGAGTTTGCGCTTGCCGTAGCCGCCGTCCGTCCAGCGGAAGGGGCGGTTCGGAGACCAGACCTGGCCGTAGAATTCGTTGGTTTCAGGATCGCGCACCACGCGGCGTATGTAGGCGGGGATGCGGTCGAACCTCTCGCCGTTTTTGGTTACCTGCACCTTGATGCGCTGGCCGTGCATGAGCGCGTCCTCGCCGGGCAGAACGATTTCCCAGTCGCCGTTTTCCAGGCGCGTCATGGGATGGCTTTCGCGGTTCCAGCCGTTGAAATCGCCGATGAGGTGCATCTCGTCCGCGCCGGGCGCCCACTCGCGGTACACCCAGCCGTCGTTCGTGCGGGAAACGCCATAGTAGAGATAGCCGTTGGCAAAGGAGGAAAGATCTGCCTTATCGCCCAGCAGGGCGCGGCGCGTGTCGGCGTGGCGCTGCATGCGCAGGGCGATGTCGCTGTAGTAGGGCTTGAGGTATGGGTCGATGTTCAATATCTTGTACTGCGGCTGTTTCGCGGCTGTGCGTCTCATGGCTCCCCCTCCGAAAGTCTTTCTACAACTATTATACGCGCGCAATGAAAAAACACTATTGAGAATTCGAAGGAAATACGTTATAATTGCAGCACAGGCCCTTTTCGGCCGCGAAACAGGGGGGGAGTTTTGCCAATGAACGCCAGAAGGTTGACGACCAACGCGGTGGGCATCGCACTGTTTGTGCTGCTGAGCTATATTTCCATAGACTTCTTTTTTCTCAAACTCACGTTCGCCTCTTTCCCCATCATCGTCTCCTCGCTGCTGTTTGGCTGCGTGGACGGCATGGCGGTGGGCGCCATCGGCGAGTTTATCCATCAAATGCTCACCTACGGGCTTACGCCGACTACGATTCTGTGGGTGCTGCCCGCCTTTGCCCGCGGCCTGATCATCGGCCTGTATGCGCAAAAACGCGGCTTTGATCTGAACATGAAGCAGACGGCGGTCATCGTGCTTGTCAGCAGCCTGGTGGTCACGGCGCTGAACACGGCGGCGCTTTATCTGGACGCCGCCATCGTCGGCTATCCTGCGGGGCTGAACTTTCTGCGCATTGTGCTGCGGTTTGTCTCCTCCGTGGTCATGGCGGCCGTCTACACTGCTGTGTCGCCGCAGGCCGTGCGCCTCATTCGCAGAAGCGGCGTGGGCAGGCGCTAAAGCGCCGGGCGCGCCATTTTTCGTCCGCCGGGGTCTCCCGGCGGACTTTTTGCGCTTTTATGGCCCGCCTGCATGAACGGGGAACGCCCCAAAGCGGAGACGGGGCGCTTTTTCGTGGGATAAGCCGGGGCCTGGCCACATATATTCGCTGTGTGGGAGGTGCGCCATGGAGGCGTTGGAAACGATTTGCGCCTGTCTCCCGGAAGAGATCGCACGCCAGGCGCGCGATTGCGCGGGAAAACTTACCGAAGTGCGCCTGCGGCCCGGGGGAAGGCCGCAATTGTGCTTTGCCGACGGGGACGAACTGCTTCGGGAGCCGCTTGCGCCCGCCGCGTTTGCCAAGGTCGCCGCGCGCATGATGGATTACAGCCTTTACGCCTGGGAGGACGAGTTGCGCCGCGGCTTTTTCACGCTGCCCGGCGGGTCGCGCGTGGGCGTGTGCGGCCGCTACGCGGTGGAAAACGGCCGCGTCGGAGCGCTTTCGTACATCAGCGGATTGTGCGTGCGCGTCGCGCGGGAGGTGCGCGGCGCCGGCGCGGCGCTGGCCGGGGCCATGCTGGAAGGCGGCGGCGTCAAAAGCGCGCTGCTCCTTTCGCGCCCCGGCATGGGCAAGACTACGCTTCTGCGCGACGCGGCGCGGCTGATTTCCGACGCCGGCCGGACGGTCTCCATGGCGGACGAGCGCGGCGAACTTGCGGCCTGCCGCGCCGGGGTGCCCACGCTGGATGTGGGCGCGCGCACGGACGTGATGGACCTGTGTCCCAAGCACGTCGCCGTGGCCCACATGGTGCGCGCTTTGCGGCCGGATCTGGTCGTGACCGACGAAGTGGGCGACCGCCGCGACGCCCAGGCGGTGCTCGACGCCCGCCGCTGCGGCGCGGCGGTATTGGCCAGCGCCCACGCCGGCGGTATCGCCGAGGCCGCGCGCAGGCCGGCGCTGCGGGAAATGCTGGAAATGGGCGCGTTCGATCTGGTGGCGTTCATCGACGGAGGCCTGGGCCGCCTGGCCGTCCTTCAGGCGTGGGAGGGATGCGCATGAGGACGGCGTTGGCGGTGCTGGCGGCGGCGCTCGCGGCGCTGATCGGCCGCAGCCTGGGCGCCGTGCCTGCGCGGCGGGCGCGCGTGCTGCGCGAGGCCATGGACGCTTTGCAGATCCTGCGCGTTCGCATGCTGGAACGGCTTTTGCCCCTGCATGCGGCGCTGGCGCAGTCGCGCTTCGAGGCCTTTCGCCGAACGGGAGAACGCATGGCTGCGGGCGAGGACGCCAATGGCGCGTGGCGGGCGCTTTTGCCGGCGCTCGCCCGGCGCGGCGGGCCGCTGGACTGTTTAAGCCGGGAAGATCTGGCGGCGCTCACGGCGCTGTTTGACGGCCTGGGAATGGGCGCGCGCGCCGAACAGGAGGGCCTGTTGTCCGGAACTGCGCGCGAATTGGGCCGTTTGGAAGCCGAGGCCGCCAAATATGGGGCGGAAAAAGCGAGACTTTACGCGACGCTGGGGCTGCTTTTCGGCCTGATGCTGGCGGTGGCGTTCATTTAAGCGCCTGCGGGACGCAGATGCGGAAGGCGTCGCCGGTTTTCCGGGGCGCCGGGTCGGGCGGAAACTTCCGCGCAGACGCGGAAGCCCGGTTCGCCGCCTGGGCGAAGGGGCCGCGCGGTGCGGTGGCGGAACGCGGCAAAGCGCGCCGTTGGCCGGAACGCGAGGCGAGTATGAAATGTTTCGCGCCGGCGGGACGCCGCTCAACGCAAAAAAGACGCCGCGCCTTCAAATGTGAAGCGCGCCGGCCGCGCCCGTTTCGAGGCGGGAGGTGTTTTGCATGGATATGGACTTTGTCTTTCGAATCGCCGCTATCGGCATCCTCACTTCGGTCGTCAGCATCGTGCTCACGCGCGCCGGGCGCGAGGATGTCGCCATGCTCGCCACGCTTTCCGGGCTGGTGGTGGTGCTTCTGATGGTGGTCAACATGCTGGCGGGGTTTTTCGACAGCGTGCGCGCCGTTTTCCAGCTTGCCTGATGGAAGCGGTACGCATCGCGCTTTTGCTGCTGGCGGCGGCGCTGGCCTGCGCCGTCATGCGCGCGCAGAGGCCGGAGTTGGCGGCGGGCGTGGCTCTGGCGGCGGGCGCGGCGGCGCTTGCGTTGCTGTTGCCCGGGCTGCGTCAGGCGGCGGAGACGTTGACGGGCTTTGCGGGCGCGGCGGGTCTGGATGGCGGCGCGGCGCTGATCCTGCGAGCGACGGGCGTTTCCCTGATCGCCGAATTTGCCGCCGGCGTCTGCGAGGACGCGGGCGAAAAGGCGCTGGCGGGGCGGGTGGAACTGGCCTCGCGCGTAACGCTGTTCGCCATGGCCGCGCCGCTGCTGAAAGAACTTCTCGATCTGGTCACGGAGGCGCTTGCATGAAGCGCGCGTGCGCTGTTTTTGCCGCGGTGCTGGCGCTTTTGTGCCTGGCGGCGCGCGCCGAGGCGGGCGTTGGCGAGGTGATCGACGCGCTGGAGATCGAACCGTTTGCGCAGGCGGCGCGGGAGACCGGCGTGGACGTGCACGCAATGATCCTCTCCCTGGCCGCTGGAGAAGGCGAATGGAGGCTGGACGAGTTGCTCGCGCGCGCATGGGATGCTTTGCTGGACGCGCTTTCCCAGGCGCTGCGGGTCGCCGCGGGGCTGCTTGCCCCGGCGCTTTTGAGCGCCCTGGCCCGGCAGGTCGCCGGCGAGGCGCGGGGAACGCGCGTGGTTTCCCAGCTTGCCTACCTGATCTGCGCAGTGCAACTGGCGCTGTGGTTCGTGCGCCTGGCGGCCGAGGCGGAGGAGATGATCGCCGCCGTGACGCGCCTGTGCGACGGCGTATTTCCTGTGCTGGCGTCGCTTTTGTCGCTTTCGGGGGCGACGACCTCCGCGGCGATGGTCACGCCGCTCTCCGCCCTGGCGGGAAACGCCTTTTCGCGCCTTCTTGCAGACGTGGGGCTCCGGTTGTGCGCGGTGGCCACGGCGCTGGCGGCGGCGGGGCACCTCAGCCCGCGCCTGCGGCTGGGGCGGCTCTTTGAACTGACGCGTTCGGTGGTCAACTGGACGGCCGGCGTTCTGACAACGGGGTTCCTGGGGCTTTCGGCGGTGCGAGCGCTGCTGGGTTCGGGGTACGATTCCGCCGCCGTGCGCACGGCGCGCTACGCGGTGGACAACCTTCTGCCCGTTGTGGGCGGCGAGGTGGCCAACACCATGGACGCGCTGGTTTCCAGCGTGCTGCTGGTGAAAAACGCCGCCGGCGTCACGGGCATCGTCGTGCTGGCGCTGCTCTGTGCGCGGCCGCTTTTGACGCTGGCGGCGGCGCTGGCGGCGCTGCGGCTGGTGGCGGCCATGCTCGAGCCGGTGGCGGAGGACCCTCTGATCGCCCTGGCGGACAAGTTTTCGCAGGTCGCGGGCATGCTGCTGGTTTTGTGCGTGTGCGCGGCGGTGATTCTGACGCTTCTGCTGGGCGGCGCGCTTACGGCCGGACAGGGAATGGTGCGGTAGGGAGGGGACGCAATGGCGCATCTTACGCGGGCTGCGACGCAACTGACGGCGCTGTGCGCGCTTTCGGCCGCGGTGGAACTGCTTTTGCCGGAAAGCGCCAAGAAGCGCGGCGTGCGCTTTGTTGTGGGCGTAATGGCGTTGATGCATATCGCCCGCGCGGTGGAGGCGCTGTTTTTATGATGGGAACATGGCGCGGACTGCGCGAGAAGCTGCGCGGCGCGCGCAGCCTGGAATGGCTAATATTGCTGGCGGCGGCGTGCGTGGCGGCGCTGATGTTCACGCAGGGCGGCGGCGTGGAAACGGCGGCGCAGTCCACCGAACTGGAGGCGCGGTTGGAGCGCGTGCTCTCGGCAATCGACGGCGCAGGGGAGGTGCGCGCCATGATCACCGAGCGCGAAGGTTCGATCGTCGGCGTGGTCGTCGTCGCCGAGGGCGCGGCGCAGATGCGCGTGCGCCTTTCCCTGATGCAGGCGGCGCGCGCGCTTTTGGGCGTGGAATTGGAGCGCATCGAAGTGATTGAAATGCGGGGGGATGCATATGCGCAAACGGACGGCGGCGGTATTGTGTATTCTGGCGGCGCTTCTTTCGGGCGCGCTGGTTTGGCTTGTGCGGCCTGAAAAACCGGCGGCGACGGCGACCTTCGCCGCGCCGGAGCCCACGCCCGATCCGCAGAGCGATCCTCTGGAGGAATTCCTGCTGGAACGCGAACAGCTGCGCGGCATGCACAGCGCGCAACTGAACGACATCATCTACGGCGAAAACACCGACGAGGAAACGCGCGCCCTGGCGCAGCGCACGCTCTTGTCCCTGCTTTCCTGGGCCGAGCAGGAGACGACCATCGAAGGCATCCTGCGCGCGCGCGGTTACGCGGATTGCGCGGTCACCGTGCATGAGGACACGGCCAATGTGCTGGTGCGCGCCGAGGCGCTCACGCGCGAGGAAAGCGCCGTCATTCTCGAACTGGTTTTGCGCGAAACGGATGTGGAGAGCGGGAACGTGAAAATCATTCCGATAAATTAAAGCAAACCATTTGCCAGCGGCGCGGTTTTCTGTTATAATAGGGAAAGTAAAGGAGGTCTGCGATATGAGCGACAATTATCCGTCGGACGTCAAGCTCGACGAAAACCCGGACGGCAGCGTATCCTTTGCCACCGGCGTGGTCGAGACCATCGCGGGTCTGGCGGCGCAGGAGGTCGAGGGCGTGGCCAGCATGGCCAGCGCCTCGACAGGTTTTGCCGATATGTTTTCCCGCAAGTCCAGCCGCAACTTCACCAAGGGTGTGCGCGTGGACATCGACAGCGGCGCCGTGGCCGTGGACGTCACCATCGTCGTCGAATACGGCTCTCCCGTGCCCGATGTTGCCAAGAGCATTCAGGAAAACGTCAAAAAGGCCATTGAGACCATGAGCGGCCTGGATGTGCGCAATGTGGACGTGCATGTGCAGGGCGTGAGCTTCGAACGCGAGCATCGCGCCGCGCAGGAACTCAAGGAACACCAGCAGAAGCTGCTGGAAAAGAGCATGGAGGAATCGGACAGCCAGCGAAACGCCTCTGCGGCTGAAGAAGCCGCGCCGGATCTTGCCGAGGACGACGGCCTTGATGAAGAACTGGTCGCCGACGCGGACGATCTGGTCGAGGACGACGACGTGGAGGACGTAGACGACGACGTCGTCGAAGCAGACATGGACGACCTGCCCGGCGCGTCCGCGGCGGAGGAAGAGACCGCCGACAAGGAGGCGTAGCGGGCCGCGGCCGGCGATTCCCGCCGCCCGAACGGAAGGAGGCCCCATGAAGACAAGTTTCTGGGACAGAATGCTGATGTTTCTCTATGTGCTCATTGCGCTGGCGTTCGCCCTGTGCATGGCGCTTCGGCCCTTCGGCGTGGATGCGTTCGGCGCGTTGTTTGGCGCGCTTGAGGGCGCGGCCGGCGGCTTCATCGCCGCGGTGATCGGCCTTGGCCTGGCGGCGATCGTCGCGCTGTTGAGCGCGTATATGCTGATGATGATCTTCCGCAAGGGCAGGCGGCATGCCTCGGCGTCGTTTATCACCGTCAATTCCGGCGACGGCGGCCAGGTGCGCATCGCGCTTTCGGCCCTTGCGCAGATGGCCCGGCGCGCCGTGGGCCGCGTGGACGGCGTGCGCGAGATGAAGATCGACGTTTCCGGCGACGACAAGGGCGTCGAGGTATCTGTCGCCCTGACCATGGACGCGCTGGCGCATGTGCCCACGGTAACCACCAATATGCAGCGCGCCATTCGCAATCGCATCGAATCCAACTGCGGCGTGGCCGTGCGGGATGTGGAGGTGACCGTTTCCGCCCTTACCGCAGAGGACGAAGCGCAGGCCAAAAAGACCGTCTGGCCGCGCCGGCGCCGCCGCGAGGAGGCGACCGCCGCAGCCGCGGCTCAGGAGGCGGCCGCGCCGGTAGCCGAGGCGCCCGAGGCGGAAACGCCCGCGCCGGAAAACGCGGACGCGTGGCAGCCGGCCGTTCCTGCCGAAGCAGAGGCAGACGCAGGCAGGATCGCTCCAGTCGAGACGGAAATGCCGGTCTGCGATGCGGACGGGGAGGATGACGAGGCATGCGACGCAGATCTCGCCGGGCCGTTCATTCTGGATGACGAAGATGAGGACGACGAGGACTGCGCGGACGGCGGGGCGGAAACGCAGGAGATGGAAAAGGACGATATCGCGCACTGCGGCGGCAAAAACTGACGCCGACAGCGCGAAAAGAACGCATTGCGGCGGCGCAAACGGGCGCCACCGCAATGCTTGTGTCAAAAGGAGCGGAGAGCATGAACCGAGTTACGGCGCGCACGCATGCCATGCAGCTGATCTACGAATGGGAAATGGGCGGCGAAGGCGGCGAGGAGACGCGCCTGAACCTGCTGGGCGCAAAGCCTGGCGAGGAAGAATACGCCTATATGGAGCGCATGTTCAAGGGCGTTGTGGAAAACGTCGAGGAACTGGACAGGCGCATTGAAGAAAACGCGCGCGGCTGGACTCTGGAACGGCTCTCCAGGGTCGATTTGGCCATTTTGCGCCTGGCGGCGTACGAAATGTCGCTGGGGCAGATCAGCGACAGCATCATCGTTACCGAGGCGGTAGAAATGGCGCGCCTCTTTTCTGGCGACAAATCGCCGCAGTTCATCCACGGCGTGCTGGGCGGCGTTTCCAGGAGCATGGCGCAATGAGGTGCGCGCTGGGCGTCGATACCAGTTGTTATACCACTTCGATTGCGCTGGCGGGCGAGGGGGGCGCGCTCATCAGCCGCCGCCGTTTGCTTGAGGTCGAATTGGGCGCGCGGGGCCTTCGACAGTCCGAGGCCCTGTTTCAGCATGTGCAGCGCCTGCCAGAGATGATGGAGGACATGCTTGCCGAGGCGGAAACGGCTGAGATCGTCTGCGTCTGCGCCAGCGCCCGCCCGCGCGATGCCGAGGGTTCGTATATGCCGGTGTTCACGGCGGGAACGGGCTTTGCCCGCGCCCTGGCCGCGGCGCTGCGCGTTCCCTTTTTTGCAACCAGCCACCAGCAGGGCCATGTGCGCGCCGCCATGGAGGGCGCGGGACCGCTGCCGGAGGAATTCCTTGCATTGCACCTTTCGGGCGGCACTACGGAGGCGCTGCATGTGCGCCCGGGGCTGCAGATCGGGCTTCTCGGCGGTTCCAGCGACCTGCACGCCGGTCAGTTGGTCGATCGCGTGGGCGTGCGCATGGGCCTTGGCTTTCCGGCCGGGCCGGAGATGGAAACCCTGGCGCGGCGGGGAACGGCAAAAGGCGCGTTCCCGCTCTCGCATCGGGAAGGGGAAGTTTCCTTTTCCGGGGCCGAGGCGCAGGCCATGCGCATGCTGGACGCCGGCGCCGCCCGCGAGGATGTGGCGGCGGAGGTCTATTCCTACATCGCCCGCGCGGTTGCGTATCTGATCGGTTGGGCCTACGGGCGCACGCGCCTGGATACGGCCCTTGTTTCCGGCGGCGTAGCCTCTTCGGCGCTTCTGCGGGAACTGCTGCCCGCCAGGCTGCAAAGAATGGCCTGCCCTGCGCGCGTGCGCTGGGGCAGACCGGAAATGTCGGGCGACAACGCCTGCGGCGTTGCGCTCATCGGTTGGGAGGAATACATCCATGGCAAAGATACTTGACGGCAAGGCGATCGCGGCGGAGATCCGCGCGGAACTGAAAACGCGGGCCGGGGCGCTGCGCAAAGACGGCGTCGTTCCCTGCCTGGCGGTGTTGCTGGCAGGCGACGACCCGGCCAGCAAGATCTATGTGCGCAACAAAAAGCGCGCCTGCGAGGAGATCGGCATCGAATCGCGCGAACTGCTCTTTCCTGAAACCGTGACCGAAGAGGAACTGATCAATCGCATCCGCGCCCTCAACGCCGATCCTTCAGTGGACGCGATGCTGGTGCAACTGCCGCTTCCCAAGCACATAAACGAGGCGCGCGTGCTTGCCGAAATCGCTCCGGAAAAGGACGCCGACGGCTTCCATGTGGTCAATGCCGGCCGGCTGTTCACCGGGCAAAGTTCCGTGCTTCCCTGCACGCCGGCCGGCTGTATGGAGCTTCTCCATCGCGCAGGCGTGGCCTTTGCCGGCAAACACGCCGTGGTCGTGGGCCGTTCGAACATCGTCGGCAAGCCCATGGCCATGCTGCTGCTCAACGAGCACTGCACGGTGACGGTCTGCCATTCGCGCACGAAGGACCTGGCGCGCTTTACCCGCGATGCGGATATCCTCGTCGCCGCGGTGGGCCGCCCCGGCATGATCACCGGCGAGATGATCAAGCCCGGCGCGGCGGTCATAGACGTGGGCATCAACCGTCTGCCGGATGGGAAACTGATGGGCGACGTGGATTTTAAAAGCGCAGAACCGGTCGCGGGCGCGATTACGCCGGTGCCGGGCGGCGTGGGGCCGATGACCATCGCCATGCTGATGCAAAACGCCATCCTCGCCGCGGAGAAACGGCATGGATGACAGGTGGGCCCTTTCGGTCACGGAACTGAACGAATATGTGCGCCGCAAGCTGGCGGGCGATCCGGTGCTGCGCTGCGTGAGCGTACGCGGCGAGGTTTCCGGCTTTAAGCGGCATGTCAGCGGGCATTGCTATTTCGCCCTCAAGGACGAAACTTCGCGCGTGCAGTGCGTGCTCTGGCGGCAGCAGGCGGCGCAGTTGGCCTTTCGCCCCGAGGACGGCATGCGCGTGACCGTGCATGGCGCGGCCTCCGTGTTCGTGCAGAGCGGCAGCTATCAGATCTACGTCAACGCCATGGAGCAGGAGGGGCTGGGCGATCTCTATCTGCGCTTTGAAGCGCTGAAGAAAGCGCTGGCCGCGGAGGGGCTGTTCGATCCCGCCCGCAAGCGGGAACTGCCGCTGCTTCCCCGAACGATCGGCGTGGCCACCTCGCGCACGGGCGCGGTCATTCGCGATATCATTCGCGTCGCCCGCCGGCGAGATCCAAACGTGGGCGTGCTGCTCGCCCCCTGCGCCGTACAGGGCGCGGGCGCGGCGGCGGAGATCGTTCAGGCCATTCGGCGCCTGAACGAGGACGGGCGCGCGCAGGTGATCCTCGTTGGCCGCGGCGGCGGCTCCATCGAGGACCTCTGGCCGTTCAACGAGGAAAGCGTGGCCCGCGCCATCGCCGCTTCGCGCCTTCCGGTGATCTCCTGCGTCGGCCATGAGACGGATTTCACCATTGCCGATTTCGTCGCCGACGCGCGCGCCGCCACGCCCTCCAACGCAGCGGAACTGGCCGTGCCGGTGGCGGCGGAGATCGGGCAGTCGGTCGATTCGCTTTCGCGGCAGTTGACTTCGGCGCTCAGGCGCGCCCAGCAGCTGCGCTGCGCGCGCCTGCGGGCGCTGGCCGGTTCGGCGGCGCTGACCATGCCTCGCCGTATGCTCGTCGAGCGGCGGGAGACGGCGCTTGCCGCGCTTGCCGCGCGTCTGGGCGCGGCCATGGCTCAAAGGCGCGACGCCCTGGAAAAACGGCTTCTGCTGGCCTCGCACGCGCTTGCGGCGCTCGATCCCGAGGGCGTGGTGCGGCGCGGCTATGCGGTGGTTTTCAAAAACGGCAGATATGTCCCCGAAGCGCAGGCATTGCGCGCGGGCGATGCGATTGAACTGCACATGCGCGGCGGCAACGTCGCGGCGGAGGTAACGGATGGAGAACTTCACCTTTGAATCGGGTATGGAGGAACTGGAGAATCTGGTGCGCGCCCTGGAGAGCGGCGAAATGCCGCTGGAGGAGTCCTTTCAGGCTTTCGAGCGCGGCATGGCGCTGAAAAAGCGGCTGGAAAAACTGCTGGAAGAGGGCGACAGGCGCATCCGCGTGTTGACGGAAAACGGCGAGGAGCCGCTGGAGGGGGAAGAGGCATGACGACGCTCAAGGAGTACGCCGCCCGCGTGGAGACGCGGCTTGACCAGCTTTTGCCCGGCGGCGGCGCTATCGTCAACGACGCCATGCGCTACAGCGTCATGGCCGGCGGCAAACGTCTGCGGCCCGCGATGCTGCTGGCGGCGGCGGAAATGCTTGGCGGCGCGGAGGAAGCGCTGGATTTCGCCTGCGCGGTGGAGATGATCCACACCTATTCGCTCATTCACGACGACCTTCCCGGCATGGACGACGATACGCTGCGCCGCGGCCGGCCCACCAACCATGTGGTCTACGGCGTGGGGCAGGCCATTCTTGCCGGCGATGGGTTGCTCAACGCCGCCTTTGAGGTCATGCTCGCCGCCTCCCTCGCCGACGCGGGCCGCAGCCGCCCATGCCTGGAGGCCATGGCGGAAATCGCCCGCGGCGCGGGCGTCCGGGGTATGATCCTCGGCCAGTGTTTTGATCTGGACAGCGAACGAAACGGCGTTCCCGCTTCCCGGCGCGAGGAAATGCTCGAAACCATACAGCAGGGCAAAACGGCGTGCATGTTCATCTATCCCCTGCGCGCGGCCTGCCGCCTGTGCGGCGCGGACGAGGCGGAAACAGCGGCGCTGACGGCCTATGGCGCCGCCTTTGGGCTGCTGTTTCAGGCCACGGACGATCTGCTTGACGTCACCGGCGACAGCGCCGAGGTGGGCAAGACGCTGGGGAAGGACGAAAAGAGCGGAAAACTGACCTGCATATCGGTCTACGGCGTGGAAAAAACGCGCAGCCGCGTGGAAGAGGAACACGTCCGCGCCGTCGCCGCCCTGGAACGCTTCGGGGCGCGCGCCGCCTTCCTGCGCAAACTGGTGGACGACATGGTGGGCCGCACGAAATAAAGGGGTACGAATGTTGCTGGAAGAGATACATTGCCCGGCGGACGTCAAAAAGCTTTCCCTGCGCGAATTGACGGTTCTGGCGGGAGAGATTCGAGAGGAAATTGTTCATACGGTGGCGCGCCACGGCGGACACCTTGCCTCCAACCTGGGGGCGGTGGAATTGACGCTGGCGCTGCACTATGTCTTTGACTGCCCGGAGGACAAACTGGTGTTCGACGTAGGGCACCAGGCCTATGCGCACAAAATGCTCACCGGACGGCTGGAGGCGATGCGGGAATCCCTGCGGGAGGAAGGCGGCGTCAGCGGCTTTCCCCGCGCTTTGGAGAGCGACTGCGACGCCTTTACCGCCGGCCACGCGTCCACGGCCATTTCCGCGGCGCTGGGCATGGCGCGCACGCGCGACGTGATGGGGGACGACTATCATGTGGTGGCCGTGGTGGGCGACGGCGCGCTCACCGGCGGCATGTGTTACGAGGCGCTCAACGACGCCGGTCAGTCCGGCACGCGCCTCATCGTCGTCATCAACGACAACGAAATGTCCATTTCCCACAATGTCGGCGCGCTCTCCAATTACCTCACCGGCCTGCGCCAGTCGCGCACCTACCGCGCCTTCAAGCGCGGCGTGCGGCGCGCTCTGGAGCGCATTCCCGGCCTGGGCGCGCCGATGTTCCGCGCCGTGGAGAAATTCCGCGATTGGCTCAAGACGCCGTTTGTGGACGGCAAGTTCTTTGACGCGCTTGGCTTTCGCTACATCGGCCCTCTGGACGGGCACGATCTCAAGGCGCTGATCCGCATACTGCGCCGCGCCAAGGAGGAAAACGAGCCGCAGATCCTCCACGTCGTCACCGTAAAGGGCAAGGGCTACACCCCCGCCGAATCCCACCCGGACGCCTGGCACGGCGTGGCGCCGTTTCTGGTGGAAACGGGGGAGATGCGCGGCGAAAAGCACGTTTCCTGCGGGCGCGTGGCGGCCGCGGAACTGAACGCGCTGGCGGAAAACGACATCCGCGTCTGCGCCGTCACTGCGGCCATGCCCTCGGGCACCGGCATGGAGGACTTTGGCCGGGCGCATCCGGAGCGCTTTTTCGACGTGGGCATCGCCGAAGAACACGCTGTGACCATGGCCGCGGGTATGGCGGCTTCGGGCATGAAGCCCTATGTGGCCGTGTATTCGACGTTTTTGCAGCGCGCGTTTGATCAGATCGCTACGGACGTGTGCATCGGCGCTTTGCCGGTGACCTTTCTGATCGACCGCGCGGGGCTGGTGGGCGCGGATGGCGTTACCCACCAGGGCGTGTTTGATTTGAGCTATCTTTCCATGCTGCCCAATATGGTCGTAGCCGCGCCGCGCGACGTGCGGGATTTGAAGCGCCTTATCCGCCTTTCCGCCGAGTACGACGGCCCCATGGCCATTCGCTATCCCAAGGACGGCGAGGACCTCGGCCCGCGCCTGGGCACGCACAGGCCCCTGCGCGTCGGCGAATGGGAATTGCTTACCGGCGGCGAGGATGTGATGTTCTTGGCTGTGGGGCGCATGGTGCAGACGGCCATGAACGCCTCGATTGAATTGATGCAAAAAGGCGTGCGCGCCGGCGTGGTGGACGCGCGTTTTGTCAAACCGCTGGACGAGGCAGCGCTGCGCGAGGCGCTCGCGACGCCGCTGTGGGTGACGGTGGAAGAAAACGTCGCCGCCGGCGGCCTGGGCGAGCGCGTGCTGGCCTGGATTGGCGAAAACGCGCCGGGGCACGAGGCGATCGTCCTTGCCGTGCCGGATCGCTTTATCGAACACGCCAGCGTGGAAAGCCAGCTTGCCCAGTGCGGGTTGGACGCGCACGGCCTGGCGCGCAGCGTGCTTGCGAGGTTGGGGCGATGAAAAAACGTCGCGCCGACGAGCGCCTGCTGGAAGCGATGAACCTGGAAAGCATCGCCCTTTCCCGCGCCCTGATCATGGAGGGGCGCGCCTTTGCCGGCGAACGCAAACTGAAAAGCCCCGGCGAAATGGTGGGGGAAAAAGAGATCCTTCGCGTGCGCGGGGAGATCGACCGCTATGTCAGCCGCGGCGCGCACAAATTGAAAAAGGCGCTGGAAGTTTTTGGCCTTGACGTAAGGGACGAGGTCTGTCTGGACGTGGGCGCCTCCACGGGCGGCTTTACAGACGTGCTTTTGCGCGCGGGCGCCAGGCGCGTCTATGCGGTGGACGTGGGCTACAATCTGCTGGATTACCGTCTGCGCTCGGACGCGCGCGTGACGGCCATGGAGCGCGTCAACGCCCGCTTTCTGCGGCCGGAGGACTTCCCTGAGCGGCCGTCCTTCGGGGCGACGGACGTGTCGTTTATCTCGCTGGAGGCCGTTCTGCCCGCGGCGCTTTCCGTGCTCGAAGGGCCGCGGCGGCGCTTTGTGGCGCTGATCAAACCGCAGTTCGAGGCGCCGCGCGAGGATGTGGGCGAAAAGGGCGTCGTGCGCGACGAGCGCGTGCACCGGCGCGTGTTGGAAAGGATCGTCGCCTTTGTGCCGACGCTCGGCTGGAGGTGCGCGGGACTGGACTTTTCCCCGATTCGCGGGCCGGAGGGGAACATCGAATTTCTCCTGTACCTCGTTCCCGGAGGGAGCGGGGAAGGCCTGCGCAAAGACGCGATTTCCGACACAATCCAACGAGCTTATGACAAATTTATTAAAATGCCCGAATAGGCCTTGTGCAGCGGCGAAATTTTGTATACCATAGTAAGCAAAGACGGGAGTGGTCAGCGTGGACATCCGTACTGTGGGCGTGATGTGGAACCCGAAAAAGTCGGCGGGTCTGCCCGTTGCGCGAAGGGTCATCAATGTGCTGGAAGAGCACGATGTGGCGCTGCGCCTGGACCCGAGCCTTGCTTCCGCCTTCCGCCGCGAGGCCGCGAAAAGTTTCGCCGATTGCGATCTTCTGTGCGTGCTGGGCGGCGATGGAACGCTGCTTTCGGCATTGGACGTCGCCATTCCCAACGATATTCCCATGCTCGGCGTGGATCTTGGCCGCGTCGGCTTTCTTTCCGAAGTGGAGCCGGACGATTTGGAGGAGAACTTTGAACGCCTCTTCGCCGGCGAAGGTTTCATGGAAGAGCGCATGATCATGGAGATCGAAGGCGAAGATTCCAGAAGAATGTTCGCCCTGAACGAGATCTGCGTGATGCGCCGCGGCCATTCGGTGGGCATCCTCTCTCTGGAACTGGCGGTGAATGGAACGCTTCTGGACCGCATTTCCGGAGACGGACTGATCGTGGCCAGCGCCACGGGCTCCACGGCCTATTCGCTTTCCGCGGGCGGGCCAATCGTTTCGCCGGGGCTGGATTGCTTTGTGCTTACGCCGGTGTGTCCGCACACCATGAGCGCGCGGCCGTTTGTGGCTTCTGCAAACGACCGCATCAGCGTGCGCGTGCTGGGCGACGCCTCCGCCACCCATGCCGTGCTTGACGGCCGCCGCACGCTGGAACTTTCTGAAGAACGCTCGCAGATCACCATCGTCAAGGGCGTGCGCACGGCGCGGTTTGTGCGCCTGTCAGAACGCGACTATTTCGGCCTGCTGCGCAGAAAACTTTCGCAGTGGACGCATTGAACCTCAAAAACAATCAGGAGGCTCCAGGATGAAAAGTGTACGCCACGATCTGATCTTGGATATTATTGATAAAAAGGACATCGAAACGCAGGACGAACTGGCCGCAGAACTGCGCGCGCGCGGCGTGAAAGTGACGCAGGCCACGGTTTCCCGCGATATCAAGGAACTGCGGCTTTTGAAGGTGCTGTGCGAAAACGGCGGCTACAAGTACGCCACCGCAGAGCGCGCCGAAAAGGGCATGAGCGAGCGCTTTATCCGCATCCTCGCCGAATCGGTGCTCTCCATCGAAAGCGCCGTCAACCTCATCGTCATCAAAACCATCGCCGCCAGCGCTCAGGCCGCCGCCGAAGCCATTGATTCGCTCAAGTGGCCGGAACTTCTGGGCACCATCGCCGGCGACAATACGATTTTGGTCATCGCGCGCTCGGAAGAGGCGGTCGAAAACGTCGTCAGCCGCTTTCACGCGCTCATCAAAAGATAGCGAGGCATACCGTGCTTCTGGAACTTTCCATTCGCAATATCGCCCTGATCGACGAACTGGTGATCGAATTCGCCCAGGGTTTTAATGTGCTTACGGGCGAAACCGGCGCGGGCAAATCCATTGTTGTGGATAGCCTTGGGCTGGCCCTGGGCGCGCGCGCAGGGCGGGAAATGATTCGCACCGGGGCGGAAAGAGCGTCTGTACAGGCGCTTTTTGACGTTTCTGACTGTCCGCGCGCGCAGGAGATGGCCGCGGAACTGGGCGCCGCCTGTGAGGACGGCCTGCTCGCCGTTTCGCGGGAGTTGAACGCCAATGGCCGCGGGATCTGCCGCGTTTCGGGCATGGTGGTGCCGCTTTCCGCCTTGAAAAGCCTGACTTCGCTTCTGATGGACATTCATGGCCAGCATGAGCATCAGGCGTTGCTCGATCCGGACAGGCACCTCGGTTTCCTCGACGCCTATGGCGGCGCGGAGCATCTTGCGCGCGTACAGGCGGTGGGCGAGGCCTATCGCGCGCGCATGCGCCTGGCGGGGAAGATCAAGGCGGCGCTCAAGGACGCGCAGGGCCGCGAGCGCGAGCTTGCCGAAATCGAGCGGCAACTTGCCGAAATCGACGCGGCCAAACTCCGCCCCGGCGAGGAGGAGGAACTCGAAAGCCGCGCCGCCATTCTTGAAAACGCCGAGAACATCCGCGCCGCGCTTTCGCAAGCCTATCAGCTTACATACGACGGCGCTGGCAGCGCGCAGGAACTTTTGAGCCGCGCCGCCGTCGCCGTGGAGAAAATCGCCGGGATCGACGCGCGTTACGCCGCGCTTTCCGACCGTTTGCGCGAGGCGTTCATCGCCGCGCAGGATGCGGGCTATGAGGTGCGCGACGCCCTGGAGGACGTGGAGGGCGACCCCTCGGCGCTGGAAAAGATCAACGCCCGGCTGGATGTCCTTCACCGCCTTGAGACCCGTTACGGACCGGAAATGGACGACGTTATCGCCTATGGCGAGGCGCTTCGCTCGCGCAGGCGGGCGTTGACGGGCGGGGAGGGCAGCGTCGCCGCCTGGAAAAAAGATTTGAAGGCCATGGACGAGGCCCTGAAGCGGGACTGCGCGGAACTGACCCGGGCGCGCAGGGATATCGCTCAAAGACTCGCCCGCGGCGTCCTTTCGCACCTGGCCGATCTGGGCATGGGCAAAACCCGCTTCGAGATCGCCGTAGAGCCGGAAAAAATCACCGCCACCGGCGGCGATCGCGTGGAAATGCGCATTTCTCCCAATCCCGGCGAGCCGCTCAAGCCGCTTGACGCCATTGCCTCCGGCGGCGAAATTTCCCGCGTAATGCTGGCGCTCAAGGCCGTCTCCGCCGATGAATACGGCGTGGGCGCGATGGTGTTTGACGAGATCGACACCGGCGTTTCCGGCCGCATGGCGCAGGCCGTAGGCGAGAAAATGGCCATGATCGCCGCCAGGCGGCAGGTGCTGTGCGTTACGCATCTTCCGCAGATCGCCGCCCTGGCCGACCGCCACTTCGTGGTGGAAAAGACGCAGACGGGAGAGCGCACCGGCTCCACCGTGCGCGCGCTCGACGACGCAGGCCGCGCGCAGGAGATCGCCCGCCTCGTCGGCGGCGCAGAGGATTCGCCCAGCGCCCTGGAACATGCGCAGAACATGCTTTGCGCAGCCGAAAAGCGCAAAGAAAAACTGCGCGCCTGAGAAGAGACGTGAACGCTTTGACTCGCGCGGCGCCTTTGCACCGCTGGGTGTTCCCGGCGGAACATGCCGCGCGCCCTGGGCGGCCGCTTCCATCGCGGGCCGAGGCATTCGGGATCGCGTCAGCCGCGGGCCGGCTTTAAATATTTGAGCGGGACGCTTGGGCGCGCTGTTTTGACAGGCGGCCAGAGGCGATATTCACTGGGACGGCGCGTCGCGGTCGAGGGTTTCCTCGTCCGCGGCGTTTTTATGCGGCCGCCCCTTTTCCTGCCGGGGCGGCGTCGCAAAATCGCAGCTTGTTTTGCGCGCGCTTCCAGCTGCAGTGATTCGCTCAGGGCAGATTCGCAATATGGACATTGCGTGCGGAGACGGATTTCTTGGCGATGGGAAGGCGAGAGAGAACCCGTCTGCGGGGCCGACTGCGCATGTTTCCGGCTGCAGCGATTCGCCCGGGCCGGATTTGCAATATGGATATTGCGTGCGGAGACGGATTTCTTGGCGATGGGAAGGCGAGAGGGAACCCGTCTGCGGGGCCGACTGCGCATGTTTCCGGCTGCAGCGATTCGCTCAGGGCAGATTCGCAATATGGACATTGCGTGCGGAGACGATTTTTGCTGATAGAGAAGTGTAGAAGGGCACCTGCCCATGAAGCCAATGCCGGTTCCCAGGCGGGCGGCGCGCGATGTTTTGCGGCTTCAGCGCGCGCCTTTCCAGCGTAAATGCGCGGGCAAATGCCTGCGAAAACCGCGTGCTGGCGGCTGCGCTGCGGACGGCGACGGCCGCTGCTCGCGCTGGCTTTTCCGAGCGCTTCCGCGATCGTCGGTGCGGCGCTCTGCCTGGCGCGCGCCTCCCGCGATACCGTCGAAGCCGCCTTTGCATAGAAGGACTGCGCCATTGCCGCGCCCGGCGTTGCGGCGTGGATATCGCCAATGAAGCGATGCTGCACATGCTTTCCGCCGGCTGGCCGTGGGCGCCGCTGTTTAAACGCGCAGGCGTTGCGAAGAAGGCGTTTTGTCCATCCTCGGCAATGTTGAGAATCTGTCTGCTGCGGGAAAGCGTGCGCCGTTTCCCCGCAGCCATCGCCTTGCGGCCATTGCTTTTCTTTTTCCGCCGCGAAAAGGCCGCGGCGCTGTTTCCGGAGCGGGAGCGGTTTCCTTTCTCGCTGTTGCGAAGGCGGCATGCGAAATGAACCGGCCGCCCCGCGATACTGCATCGCGAGACGGCCGGTTTTGAGGGTCGGCAGCATTGACGGCAAAGCGCCTTTGCGCGCCGACGGCCGATTTCGAAAGGCGCGTCCGCAAACCGGCGGCGGGAAGCCGCGCCGCGCGAACGGACCCCACAGGGATCAGTACGCCTTGGCGAAGTAGATGAGTTTTTCGGCGGGCTTGCCGCAGACGACGCATTTGTCGGAGGGCATGTCGCTCTGGTCGAAGGGCATGTTGCGCGTTGAGGCGTTGTAGAGTTCCTTGACCTTGTCCTCGCACTCGCGGCAGCCGCACCAGGCGGCCTTGACAAAGCCGTTCTGCACGCCCTTTTCCAACGCCTCCAGCGTGGTGGCGGTGTAGATGTGGGCGTCACGGAAGGCGCGCGCCTGCTCGAACATGGTGGTGTGAATGTCATCAAGCAGCGCCTTGACCGTGTCGGCGATGCCGGCAAGCTCCAGCGGTTTTTTCTCCAGCGTATCGCGGCGCATGGACATGGCCACGCCGTTTTCGATATCGCGCGGGCCGAGTTCCAGGCGCACGGGCACGCCCTTCATCTCCCATTCGTTGAACTTCCAGCCGGCGGAATAGGTGTCGCGCTCGTCCAGTTCCACGCGCAGCCCGGCGGCCTCCAACTCGGCCTTGAGGGCGCGGGCGCGCTCCAGCACGCCTTCCTTGTGCATGGCGATGGGGAGAATGACCACCTGGATGGGCGCCACGCGCGGCGGCAGTTTCAGGCCGCGCTCATCGCCGTGCGTCATGACGATGGCGCCGATCAGGCGCGTGGAGGTGCCCCAACTGGTCTCGTGGGCGTATTCCAGCTTGCCCTCTTTGGAGAGGAACTGGATGCCGTAGGCCTCGGAGAAGTTGGTGCCGAAGTTGTGCGTGGTGCCGGCCTGCAGAGCCTTGCCGTCCTGCATCATGGCCTCCATGGAATAGGTGGCGCGCGCGCCGGCGAACTTTTCCTTGTCGGTCTTGCGGCCGGTGAGCACGGGCAGGGCCAGCACGTTTTCGGCAAAATCGCGGTACACATCCAGCATCAGAAGGGTTTCTTCCTGCGCCTCTTCAGGCGTGGCGTGGATGGTATGGCCCTCCTGCCACCAGAACTCGCTGGTGCGCAGGAAAGGCCGCGTGGTCTTTTCCCAGCGCATCACCGAGCACCACTGGTTGTACTTCATCGGCAGATCGCGCCAGGACTGCACCCATTTTGCATACATGGTGCAGAACAGCGTTTCCGACGTCGGGCGAATGGCTAGGCGCTCGGGCAGCACTTCGTTGCCGCCCTGGGTCACCCAGGCGACCTCCGGCGCGAAGCCTTCCACATGCTCGGCCTCCTTGAGCAGAAGGCTTTCGGGAATGAGCATCGGCATGGCCACGTTCTGGTGTCCCGTGGCCTTGAAACGGCTGTCCAGTTCGGCCTGCATGCGCTCCCAGAGGGCGTAGCCGTAGGGCTTGATGACCATGCAGCCGCGCACGGGCGCGTAATCGACCAGGTCGGTCTTGAGAATAACGTCGGTGTACCACTGCGAGAAATCCTCGCTGCGGGGCGTGATGTGCGCCACAAATTCCTGCTTGTCGTTTTTCTTGCCCATGTGCTTCCCTCCAAAAAAATTCCCTCGCCCCTGCATGGGCGAAGGTCAGTTCGCGGTACCACCGTGCTTTGTGCTCAGCGCCCCTAACGCGGGCGAAACGGCGGGATTTCTTCGCAAACGCAAAGCGTTCTCCCGCGCGCTCGGGAAGCCGGAGCCATCACCCCCGCGCCGCGCGCCTTGCAGCCTGGGGCGCGCTCTCTTTGGACGCGGCGGATGCGGCTTTTTCCGTCATCGCGCTTGTCTTGATGCCATTATAGCTCCTTTTTCCCGGAAAGGCAAGCGAAGCTTCGGTTAAAGAACCCGGACTCGCTCGGAGCGACGCCGGGAAACGCCGTCGGGCAAGGACAGCGGGCGCGCAGACGACCGCCGCGAAGAACGAGGGGCGCAAGAGCCGCCTTGCCCCGTCGGCTTTCCCCGCCCGACGGCGGCGCGATTTGCTTCGAGCGCGGCGCGCGGCTGCGCAGGCATGCCTGCAAAACGCCGCCGAGGGAAGGCCGCAAAGGCCGTTTCCGGCGTCAATCCGGTTCGAAACGGGGATAGGGATCGCGGCGCGTGGTTCCGCGCACGCCGTAGACCTCCTCGATCAACTGCGGCGTGAGCACGTCCGCAGGCGCGCCGTCCGCACACAGGCGGCCGGCACGCAGCACCGCCAGGCGATCGCAGAAGCGCGCGGCGAGGTTGATATCGTGCATCACCAATACCACGGCGCGCCCCTCCTGCGCAAGCGCTCGCAGCAAGCGCAAAATCTCCAGCTGGTAGCGTATATCCAGGTTGGCCACAGGCTCGTCCAACAGCAAGGCGCCAGACTCCTGCGCAAGCGCGCGGGCGATGAGCACGCGCTGCCACTCGCCGCCGGAAAGCGCGCGCGCGTCGTTCTCCGCCAGGGCCTCCACGCCGGTGCGCCGCATGGCCTCGCGGGCGGCGGCTATATCGCGCCCGCTTTCGCGGCCCAGGCGGGGAATGTAGGCGTGCCGGCCCATCAGCGCCACGTCCAGCGCCGTAAATCCCTCCGGCGGCGGCGCGGATTGCGGCACCAGCGCAAGCGCGCGGGCCAGCGCGCGCGGCCGCAGCGAGAGCACGGGCGCGCCGTTGAGCGATACCGTTCCCGTCTGCGGCCTGAGCGCCCCGCACATCAACTTGAGGAGCGTGCTCTTGCCCGACCCGTTTGGCCCCAGCAGCCCCAGCGCCTCGCCGCTTTTTGCCTCCAACGTTATGTTGGAAAGCGCCATTTCACGGCCGGGGTAGCCGAAGGTTACGCCCTCCACGCGCAGCCTCATGCGCGGCCTCCCCGATAGCGGCGGATGAGGGCGAGGAAGAAGGGCCCGCCAAAGAGCGAAGTGGTTACGCCCACAGGCAATTCCGCCGGGGCGAGCAGCGTGCGCGAGAGCGCGTCGGCGAGCAGCAAAAACAGCCCGCCCGTCAGCGCCGAAAGCGGCAGAAGCGAGCGATGGTCCGAACCGGTCAGGCGGCGCACCGCGTGCGGCGCGGTCAGACCGACAAAGCCGATCACGCCGCTGACCGAGACCGCCGTGGCCGTCGCAAGCGTCGCAAGCGACAGCGCCGCCAGGCGCACCCTCGGCGCGTTTACGCCCAACAACTGCGCCTCGCTTCCGGCGCAGACGACATTGAGGTCCCGCGCGAGGGCCATGGAGCAAACCAGCGCGAGCGCCAGCGCGCCCGTTGCCAGCGCCACGTCTGCAAAGCTGGCCGAGGCGAAGCTGCCCAGCGTCCACATATAAACGCTTTCCAACGCCTCATGGCGGACAGACAGAAGCCCGGACAGCAGCGCCGAAAGGAAGGCGCTGACCGCTACGCCGCTCAGCAGCAACGCCGTAAGCCCTCCGCGTCCGGCGCCGGCGACGCCCAACACCATCAGCACAGCCAGCGCCCCGCCGGCAAAAGCGCAGATGGAAATGGCGGAAAAGCCGAGAAACGAGGCCTGCAGCCCCAGCAGCATGGCTGCCGCCGCGCCCAGCGCCGCCCCGGAGGACACGCCCAGCAGCCCCGGTTCGGCCATGGGGTTGCGGAATACGCCCTGCATCAGAACCCCGGAAACGGCCAGCGCCGCGCCGACAACATAGGCCAGCAGCGAACGCGGCAGACGGATGCCCCAGATCACCAGTTCCGCCGTGGCGCTCGCCTCGCCGACGCCAAGGCGCGCAAACAGCGCCCTCCACACGTCGCAGAAGGCGTAAGGCGCGCTGCCCACGCACAGGCTGCCCAGCAGCGCCAGCAGGGAAACAATCGACAAAACGGCGCAGGCGCGCGCTACGAAGCCGCGCCTGCGTATGTAGGAAGCGGCGCGCATGTCAGGCGTCGTGCTCCCCGTCCGGCGCGCCGTCCATGCCGTCGTTCAGGTCGCCGTCGAATTCGTCGTCCGGATTGGCGCCGTCGATCAGCTCGTTGACGCGCACGCGGCGCTCCATCTTCATCTTCTCCACCTGCTCGTGGATCATTTCCTTGACCTTCTCAGAATGGCGGATGTTCTTTACGTCCAGTTCCGGGCTGGTGTGGTCGGAAGAGCAGATGTGCACCGTGCCCACGCCGAAAACGCGCTGGCCAAAGGAACGGCGCAGGCTGATATCGCGAATGCGATAGAGGATGATCTCCTCCGTGCGCAGGTTGAAAAGCCCGGTCTTGACAAACAGCCGGTCCTCAGACAGGGAGTAGACGGTGAAAGTTATCGGCATGCCGAGTATGCGCTTTCTGTCTTTCCACAGGATCATTGCGATCACCTCTCCAACAGTATACACCAATGCGCGCGCAAAAGCAATTCCTTAACAGTAAAGGTGTATAATGCAAAAAACGGTTCTGAGAGGGAAAAGCCATGTACGAATGCGTTCAGGTGGGCAAAAATACGTTTTTCATGGACTGCCCCAGCCGCGTGGGTATTTTTCGAGCCGGCGATGCGGCGTGGTTGGTGGATTCCGGCAACGACAAGGACGCGGCGAAAAAGGCGCTGCACATTCTCGACGAGCTCGGCCTGCGCCTTGAAGCGGTCATCGTCACCCATTATCACGCCGATCACACCGGCGGCGCGGCGCTTTTGCAGCAGCGCACGGGCTGCCGCCTCTATCTCGCCGAGCCGACCGCTCCGGGCAACTTTCCGGAGATCAACACCGCCCTGCTCTATGGCGCGCATCCGCCCAAGCCCCTGCGCAGCAAGTTTTTTCTGGCGCAAAGCGCCCGCTACGAGCCGATAGAGGCCGCGCAGATGCCCGAGGGCATGCGCTGCATTCGCCTCGATGGCCACGCCTTCGCCATGCTTGGCGTCTGCACGCCCGACGGCGTCTGGTTCCTCGGCGACGCCGTGGCCAGCGCGCATACTTTTGAAAAATACCGGTTGACGTACCTCTACGATGTGGAAAAGTTCCTGCAGACGCTGGAGATTGTGGCGGTGCTGGAGGGCGCGGCGTTCGTGCCGGCGCATGTCGCGCCCTTTGAGGACCCCGCGCCCGTGGTCGAGCGCAACCGTCGCTGGGTGTATGAAACGGGCGATTGCATCGTCGAACTTCTGCAAACGCCAATGCCGTTTGAAGCGCTCCTCAAGGCCATTTTCGACCGGTACGATCTGCAAATGACCTTTGGCCAGCACACGCTGCTGGGGGCTACGGTGCGCGCTTTCCTGACCTGGCTGATGGACGCGGGACGCGTCAGCTATTTCTGCGAGGACAATATGCTCTGCTGGAAGGCGGCGGAAACGGGGGAGGCGCAGTGATGTTCGGCCCGGATCCGAACGCTGTGCACCCCAACCCGGCCGTGCCCAGCGTCTGCTTTATCAAAAACACCGTCACGCGGCCCAACATCGTCGTCGGCGACTACACCTACTACGACGACCCCGTGGATTCGGAGCGCTTCGAGGATCATGTCACGCACCACTATGAATTTCTCGGCGACAAACTTGTCATCGGCAAGTTCTGCGCCATCGCCCGCGGCGTGACCTTTATCATGAACGGCGCCAACCATCGCATGGGTTCGGCCACCACCTATCCCTTCAACATCATGGGCGGCGGCTGGGAAACGAGCGTGCCGCGCCTTGAGGATCTGCCCTTCAAGGGCGATACGGTGCTTGGCAACGACGTCTGGGTCGGCGAGCGCGTCACCTTCCTGCCCGGCGCGCGCGTCGGCGACGGGGCCATCATCGGCGCGGGCGCGGTGGTGGCGGGGAACGTGCCCGCCTATGCCGTGGCCGTCGGCAACCCCTGCCGTGTGGTAAGGATGCGCTTTGACGAAGAGACTGTCCGCCGCCTGCTCAAGTTGCGCTGGTGGGACTGGCCGGCCGAGCGCATTTTCGAAAACCTTGCGGCGCTCGTCAGCGCGGACATGTCGGCGCTTCTGGCCCTGGCGCGCTGATCGCGCCGGAGGGACCGGGACGCTTGCGGCGCGGGCAGAACCGCGACGCGGGCGCGTTTGCCCATGGCGGGACGCATGCCGCCGAGGCTCGTCAAGCGGGGAAATGCAAACGCATAACCGCCCCTGTGGAAAGCAGGGGCGGCATGTTTTTGCGCCGGGCGCGCGTGGGGCCGCGGAGTACGGACAGAACCGCAATCCACGTTTAATCCTTTTGCGCTGGCGCGCGTTGGGCCGCAGCGCGAGAAAACTTCTACCGACCCGCCGCGAACCGTTTGCGCCGGGCACGCGTGGGGCTGCAGGCCGAGAACCGCATGAAAGCCCACGGAGGTTTCGTTTGCGCCGGGCATGCGTGTGGCCGCAACTTCCCTCCGAGGTCACGGACATCCCCATTGGTTTTGCGCCGGGCGCGCGTGGGGCCGCACCATCGCCGGTGAATCGGCCGACTTGTCGGGAAACTTTTGCGCCGGCGCGCAGGACGCCGCGTTGGCAGCCTCAGGCGCGCGGTTCGCAAACGGCGCCCGGCGCGTCTGCGGGCCTGCGCGGTTCCACATGCTCTTTAAGCGCTTTTTCACATAGTGCGCACAGTTCGTCGGCAAATTCCGCGTCCGCGCTTTCGGAGACGATGTGGCAGAGGGGCCGCTTTTCGTCCGGGCTGATCCAGGCCCAACCGCGCCCGCGATTGAGGCGGATGCCGCCGCCCAGTTCGGCGTCGCGTTCGCTTTCGGAAAGCGCGCGCAGGGCGCGGACGCGCTCGGCGGGCGTCATTTCCACCACGCGGCTGACGCGGTGCATGCGCGGCATCGTTTCGCGCCAGGCGCTCAGGGTCAGGCCGGCGTTTGTCAGCGCAGCGAGCGCGCGCAGGGCGAAATACAGCCCGTCAAAGTGCAGCAGGAACTGCCCATGCGCTTTGCGCGCCAGTTCGTCCATCCAGCGCGCGCGTTCCACGTTTGCAAAGCGCGCCTGCGCGCCGCGCTGCTGGCAAAGAATCTGCGCCGCGCGCGTGAAGCCGGCTGGCAGATCGAGGGCGCGCTCGCCGCTCTCCAGCGCCGTCCAGGCGAGCAAAAGCTGGTTTTCCGCCTCGGACAGGGCGCCGTCCGCGCCGGAGAAGGCGGCGCTTTCGCCGCCGGCGCTCAGCCAAACGCCGACCTCGTCGCCGTCCAGTTCCATCATTTCCTCCTCCCACTCGCAGCGCACGCGCAGCCCGGCGCGCTGCAAGGCGCGCTCCGCCAGCCCGAGAAGATGCGCGTCCTCAGCAAAGAGCGCTACGGGCGGCGCGGTTTTTGCGGGCGCGTCAAAGGCTTTGGCCAGCGCGGCCACATAGCCAAGCTCGGTGCGGCCGGCGCTGAGCATGGGCCGCGTGATCCCCGTAAACGGCCCGGAAAAATCCTGTCGAAGCAGCAGGGCGTTGACGGCGCGCTGCCGTTTTCGATCCCAAAAAGCGCCGGCGGCGTTCAGCGGCGTGAGCGCGCCATTGTCCACCAGCGCCGCGCCCTCCGCGCCCAGGGCGCGCAAC
Organism: Candidatus Pullichristensenella avicola; assembly: GCA_018711655.1. Classification (GTDB taxonomy): domain Bacteria; phylum Bacillota; class Clostridia; order Christensenellales; family Aristaeellaceae; genus Pullichristensenella; species Pullichristensenella avicola. Next base: position 16,746 of record DVIA01000014.1, on the reverse strand, counting down.
GTATAGCGCAACTGCGGAAGCGTACACACGCCCGCATCCAGCACCTGCAGGCCCTGCGACATCAACCCCGCCGCGCAGGCGTGGAACAGCGCCAGCGACACCGCCGAGCGCGTGCGCGCCAGGAGAAAATCCCCGCTTTGGAGGGCGGCGAGCGCCTGCGCGGCCCGCGCGGCCTGCGCCGGATCGGAAAGCGGCAGCGCGCCGCCGGCGAACCCCTGTTCCACACCCGAACCCCAGACGCGGTTGCTCCTGAGTTGCTCGCCTTCGCGCACGGCCTTGTAGGGCCAGACCTTGACGCCGGGCAGAACCTGCGCGCGCGCGGCGATCTGCGCCCCCGTGCCCAGGGCGCATTCTTCAAAGGCCTGCGCCTGCGCGTCCAGCAGGCTGTGCGCGGCCAGCACGCAGCCGCGCGCCTGCGCCGCGCGTCCGATGCGCGCGCCGGGCCACAAAACGGAGCGTTTGACGCTGGCGCGCGCTTCCACCACCGCGCCCGCGCCGATCGCGGTATATTTGCCTACCAGGGCGCCGCGTTCCACGCGCGCGCCCGCGCCGATATAGCAGGGCTGCTCCACCAGCGCATCTTCATCCACCAGCGCGCCCGGCTGCACGCCCGTGGGGACCTCCAGGCGCAGCTTTCCTTCCAGCAGGTCTGCATGCGCGCGCAGATAGGCGCGCACATCGCCGATGTCGCACCAGTAGCCCTCAAGCACGCAGCCGTAGACGGCGCGCCCCTCGCGCACAAGTTTTGGGAACAGTTCGCCGCCGAAATCGCAGGGACGATCTTCGGGAATATAGGCAAAGATTTCGGGTTCGAGGATATAGACGCCCGTATTGACCGTATCGGAAACCGCTTCGCCCGGCCCCGGCTTTTCCAGAAAGGCGCGCACGCGTCCGTCCGGGGCCGCGACGACGACGCCGTACTCCAGCGGGTCATCCACGCGGGTGAGCACCATCGTCGCCAGCGCGCCGTGCTCGCGGTGGAAGGCGAGAGCGGCAGAGAGGTCCAGGTCGGTCACGCCGTCGCCGGAGAGCACGCAGAAGGTCTCGTCGAGAAAATCCGCCGCCTGCCGCACGCCGCCCGCCGTGCCCAGAGGGGTGCGCTCGGTGTAGTAGCGCAGGGAAAGCCCCCAGTTCGCGCCGTCGCCAAAGTAGTCCACGATGGCGTCCGGCAGGTAGCCCAGCGTCGCCGCCGCCTCGGTCACGCCGTGCTTGCGAAGAAGCTTCAGCGCATATTCCATCACCGGCCGGTCGAGCAGCCGCATCATGGGCTTTGGATGATCGCAGGTCAGAGGCCGCAGCCTCGAACCCTCGCCGCCCGCCATGATGATCGCTTTCATGCAAATACCCCCATAAAAAGAATCGCACATAGAATATCTATGCAGTATTCTTGCCGGTATGGGGGCGCTTCATACGAATTCAAAAAAATTTGCGCGAAAAGCACGAAAAAGCGGGGCGTTTTTCACGCGCCGGCCAGGGCGACGCAGGAGGCGTAAGGAATCCTTCAAGGAAATTCAGATCGCAGACGCTTTCGCCTCCGGCCGTGGCCCAGGCTGCGCGCATTTTGGCGAACGGAGGGCAAAGCGACGCCGGAGCGCGTTTCCGCGCCCCGGCGCCGTTTACAGGATGTACTTTTTTACGTCTTTGGATTGTATCTCGTCGGAAAGCTGATTGCGCACATATTCGGCGTCTACCTTGACTTCAACCTCGGGCGCGTCGCCGCCGCCGGCGTTGAAAGCGATGTCGTTGAGGATCATTTCCAGAAGCGTGTGCAAACGGCGCGCGCCGATATTCTCGGCGGTCTCGTTGGCCTGCCAGGCGTAATCGGCGATTACGTCCAAGGCGCTCTCCTCAAAGGAGAGGGAAACATTGTCCACCTTGAGGAGCATCTGGTACTGGCGAATGAGGGCGTTTTCCGGCTGGGTGAGGATGCGCTTGTAATCCTCGCGCGTGAGCGGCTTTAAGTCCACGCGCACGGGGAAGCGGCCCTGCAATTCGGGAATGAGATCCGTCACTTTGGAAACGTGGAACGCGCCCGCGGCGATGAAGAGCATGTGGTCGGTGCGCACGGGGCCGTACTTGGTGTTCACCGTAGAGCCTTCGACGATAGGAAGGATATCCCGCTGCACGCCCTCGCGCGACACATCCGGGCTGCCGCCCGCCGCGCCGCGGCCGGCTACTTTGTCGATCTCGTCGAGAAAGACGATGCCGTGCTGCTCGGCGCGGTCGATGGCCTCGGAATAGACGCTGTCCATGTCGATGAGGTTCTGTTCCTCCTCGGCGATGAGGATGCGCCGCGCCTCGCGCACCTCCACCTTGCGGATCTTCGTCCGCTTGGGGAGGATGGAGCCGAGCATGTCGTTCATGTTCATGTCGGTTCCGGGAATTTCGCCGCGCGGGGCGGTTTCCTCTACTTCGACCTCGACCACGACGTGCTCCATTTCGCCCCGGCGCAGTTTTTCCAGAACGTCCGAGCGGCGGGTGGAGAGCTTTTCCCGCTCTTCGGGGGCCAACTCCGGCTCCTTGGGCTTGTTGCCCAGAAGGATATCCAGGGGATTGGTCTTTTTTCGGATGGGCTTGACGATGAGGTCGGCCAGGCGCTCTTCGGCGCTTTTTTCGGCGCGCTGGCGGACGCGCGCGGTGTGCTGTTCCTTGACCAGGCGGATGGAGGCTTCCAGAAGGTCGCGAACGATGGATTCCACGTCGCGGCCCACATAGCCGACTTCGGTAAACTTGGTGGCTTCAACCTTGACAAAGGGCGCGTCCACCAGTTTGGCCAGGCGGCGGGCGATTTCGGTTTTGCCAACGCCCGTGGGGCCGACCATGAGGATGTTTTTCGGGGTGACTTCCTCGCGGATTTCCGGAGGCAACTGCGCGCGGCGGTAGCGATTGCGCAGGGCCACGGCCACGGCGCGCTTGGCCTCGTCCTGGCCGATGATGTAGCGGTCGAGCTCGCGGACGATCTCGCGCGGTGTAAGCTGGATCATGTTCGTTCTCCTTTATACGGTCTCGACGATGATGTTGCCGTTGGTAAAGACGCAGATGTCCGAGGCGATCTTCAGGGCGCGCTCGGCGATCTCGCGGGCGGGCAGGTCGGTGTTCTGCAAAAGCGCCCGCGCCGCGGCCAGGGCGTAGTTGCCGCCCGAGCCGATGGTCAGAACGCCGTCGTCCGGCTCGATGACCTCGCCCGTGCCGCTCACCAGCAGAAGGTTGTCCTTGTCGGCGCACAAAAGCATGGCCTCCAGTTTGCGCATGGCCTTGTCCATGCGCCAGTCCTGCGCCAGTTCCACGGCGGCGCGGGGCAGGTTGCCGGAAAACTGCGTGAGTTTTTCCTCGAATTTTTCCGACAGCGCAAAGGCGTCGGCCACGGAGCCGGCAAAGCCGACGACGACCTTGCCGTTGTAAATGCGCCGCACCTTGCGGGCGTGCGCCTTCATCACAGTCTGCTGGCCCATGGTCACCTGGCCGTCGCCGGCGATGGCGCATTCGCCATTTTTGCGCACGGCGCAGATGGTGGTGCCGCGAAAGATGGATTCTGCCATAATCAATTCCTCAATTCGTATTGGTCGATGATCTGCTGAAGCGCTTCGAGCGCGCGCTCGGCCAGCTTTGCGTAGCGGTTGCGCTTGCCCTTGACGCGCGCGGGCAGCGGGTCGAGTATACCGAAGTTGGCGTTCATGGGCTGGAAATCGGCGCCGGGCGTGCGCACATGGCGTTCCAGCGCGCCCAGCACGGTCTGGCCGCCAAAGTCCGGCTCTTTTTCACCGCGCAGGGCTTTGCAAAGGCCGATGGCTGCCACCATGCCGCTGGCGGCGGATTCCATGTACCCCTCCACGCCGGTGAGTTGACCGGCAAAGCGGACGAGCGCCTGGTCGGCAAGGGCGTAATTGCGGCCGAGGATATCCGGCGAGCGCAGGAAGGTGTTGCGGTGCATGACCCCATAGCGGACGAATTCGGCGTTTTCCAGCCCGGGGATCATGGAAAATACGCGCTTTTGCTCGCCCCATTTCAGGCGTGTCTGGAAACCGACCAGGTTATAGAGCGTGCCCTGCTCGTTCTCCTGCCGCAGTTGCACCACGGCGTAAGGTTCGCGGCCCGTGCGCGGATCGACGAGCCCCACGGGTTTGAGCGGGCCGAAGGCCAGCGTCTGCCGCCCGCGGGAGGCGAGAATCTCCACAGCCAGGCAGCCCTCGAACACCAGTTTTTTCTCAAAATCGTGCACTTCGGCCAGTTGCGCGTCGACCAGGGCGTCGTAAAAGGCGTTGTACTCCTCCTCCGTCATCGGGCAGTTCAGGTAATCGGAACCCCTTTCATAGCGCGAGGCGCGAAAGACCCTGTCCATGTCGATGGATTCGGCGGCGACGATGGGCGCGGCGGCGTCAAAGAAGTGCAACTGGCGCAGGCCGGGCAGCGATGAAAGCGCCTGCGTCAGCGCCGGGTCGGTGAGGGGGCCTGTAGCGACGATGCAGGGCGCGTCGGGAAGCGCGTCTGCCAGCGCCGTCTCAAACGTCACCAGCGGGTGTTCCATCAGCGCCTTTGTGATGCACGCGGAAAACTTCTCCCGATCCACGGCCAGCGCGCCGCCCGCGGGCACGCGCGAAGCGTCCGCCGCGCGCAGGATCAGCGAATCCAGCAGGCGCATTTCCGCCTTCAAAAGCCCCGAGGCGTTGGTGAGATGCTCCGCCTTCAGGGAATTGGAACAGACCAGTTCGGCAAAGCCGTCCATATGGTGCGCCGGGGAAAACCTCTGCGGCTTCATGTCCACAAGGCGCACCGGAACGCCGCGCCGCGCAAGCTGCCAGGCGGCCTCGCAGCCGGCCAGCCCCGCGCCGACGATGGTGACGCTATTCGTCATTTTCCGCCTCGACCTCCACGCGATGCCGGCAGGTTTCGTTGACGCAGACGTGGTAGTGCGTGTCTCTGGGGCCGCGCTTGTAGACCATGCGCGAGCCGCACACCGGGCATTTGTCGTTCACCGGCCGATCCCAGGAAACGAAATCGCACTCCGGATAGCGCTCGCAGCCATAGAACTTGCGGCCCTTGCGGCTGATGCGCTCCAGAAGCTGCGCGCCGCACTGCGGGCAGGGAACGCCGATGCTCTTGGGCAGCGCCAGCGTGTGGCGGCAGGCGGGGAAGTTGGGGCAGGCGAGGAAACGGCCGTAGCGGCTCATTTTGTAGACCATCATCGCCCCGCACTTTTCACAGGGGACGTCGGACACCTGGTCTTCAATGGAAACCTTTTCGATGCTGGCCTCGGCTTTTTCCAGGTCCTTCTCAAACGGGCCGTAGAAGCCGCGCACAACGGCGTGCCAGTCCGCCGCGCCGTTTTCCACCGCGTCGAGCTTTTCTTCCATGTCGGCGGTAAACTGGATGTTGACGATGTCGGGGAAGTTTTTGCACATCAGGTCGTTGACGATCTTGCCCAGTTCCGTGGGAATGAGGCGCTTGTTCTCGCGCGCCACATAGCCGCGGGTGATGATGGTGGAAATGGTCGGCGCGTAGGTGGAGGGGCGGCCGATGCCCTTTTCCTCCAGCGCGCGCACCAGGGACGCCTCCGTATAGCGGGGCGGCGGCTGGGTAAAGCGCTGCTCGCCGGAAATGTCGATCAGCGCGGCGGCCATGCCCTCTTCCAGATCGGGCAGAAGGGTGTCTTTTTCCTCCACCGCGTCGTCGAGCACTTCCTCGTATACGGCGGTAAAGCCGGCAAACTTCTTTTTCTGGCCGGCCAGGTGAAAGACGAGCCCATTTTCGCCCACGACGTCGGCCGCGAGCGTGTCAAACAGCGCCGGCGTCATCTGGCTGGAGACGAAGCGGTCGTAGATAAGCCGGTAGAGGCGGAACTGATCGCGCGTGAGCGAGGCCTTGATATCTTCAGGCCGGCGGGAAATATCCGTGGGACGGATGGCCTCGTGCGCGTCCTGGGCGCTCTTGCGGCTTTTGTAGATATTCGGCTCGGCGGGCAGATAGGCCTCGCCGTAGGTAGTCAGGATCATTTCACGCACAGCGGCGAGGGCTTCGTCGGAAATGCGCGTGGAGTCCGTGCGGATATACGTCACCAGGCCCTGCGAGCCTTCGCCCTCGATGTCCACGCCTTCGTAGAGCTGCTGGGCGATCTGCATGGTCTTGCCGGTGTTGAAGTTGAGCTTGCGCGAGGCCTCCTGCTGCAGGTTGGAGGTGGTAAAGGGCGCGGCGGGCAGTTTGCGGCGCTCGCTTTTTTTGATGGCGCGCACGCTGTAGGAGCCTTCCTTGGCGCGCGCGAGCAGCGCGTCGCACTCCGCGCGGGTGTGCGTCTCGATCTTTTCGCCGCCCTCGCCATAGAAGCGCGCCGTTACCTCCGCTCCGCCCACGCCGAAGCGGGCGGCGATGTTGTAATATTCCTCGGGCACGAAGATGTCGATTTCGTTTTCCCGGTCGCAGATCATTTTCGCCGCCACAGACTGCACGCGGCCGGCGGAGAGGCCCTTTTTCACTTTCGCCCAGAGGATGGGGCTGATCTTGTAGCCCACCAGGCGGTCGAGCACGCGCCGCGCCTGCTGGGCGTTGACGCGGTCGATGTCGATGCCGCGCGGATTTTTGACGGCTGCCTTGACGGCCTTCATCGTCACTTCGTTGAATTCGATGCGGCAGGGCGAATGCTCGTCGATGCCCAGAACGTTGGCCAGATGCCAGGAAATGGCCTCGCCTTCGCGGTCCGGGTCGGTGGCGAGATAGACCTTCGAGGCCGAACGCGCTTCCTTGCGGATGCGGTTGAGGATATCGCCGCGCCCTCGGATGGTAATGTACTTCGGCTCGAAGTCGTTCTCCGGGGAAACGCCGATCTGCGATTTGGGAAGGTCGCGCACATGCCCCTGCGAGGCCTCCACCTTATAGCCACGGCCGAGGAATTTGGCGATGGTTTTCGCCTTGGCCGGGGATTCCACGATCACCAATTTTGTTGCCATGCAAGCCTCCATGAAAAAAACCTTCTATTGATAAGCGCGGTATATCCCACCCGGCGCTTTTACGATTATGCCCCGAAGTTCGAGGCTTGTCAAGAGCGAATTGAGTTTTGACGCGGGAAATTTACTTAGCGCCGACAATTCGTCGAAGGAAAGTTCCTGTTTTGCCAGCGCTTCGAAGAGCAGACGTTCCTCTTCGTCCAGCGCAAAGGCCCGCGCTTTTTCCGCGCGCGCGGCGGGACGGGCAGCCCAGCGGTAGTGTTCAAGGATGTCCCATGCGGACAGGGCGGGATAGGCGCCGTCGAAAATAAGGCGGTTGGGCGCGGCGCTGAGCGGCGCGTAGATGGAGCCGGGCACGGCGAATACATCGCGGCCCTGCTCGGCGGCGAGCCCCGCGGTGATCATTGCGCCGGAGGTCTGCGAGCCTTCCACCAGCACAACCCCTTCGCACAGGCCGCTGATAATGCGGTTGCGGGCGGGAAAGTTCCCCGGCGCAGGCCGCGCGCCGGGCGCGCATTCAGAGACGATCGCGCCGCCGTTTTCCAGGATGCGCTCGGCCAGCGCTTCGTTTTCCGGCGGATAAATGATGTCCGCGCCGCTGCCGAGCACGGCGATGGTCGCGCCGCCGCCCTCGAGCGCGCCCTCGTGGGCGCAGGTATCCACCCCGCGCGCCAGGCCGCTGACCACGCAAACGCCTTCGCGCGCCAGCGTGGCGGAAAATTCGCGGGCGGCGCGCTTGCCGTCGCGCGTGGCCTGGCGAGAGCCGACGACGGCGAACATGCGCCCGGCTGAAAGCGACGCTTCGCCGCGCACATAGAGCGTAGGCGGCGGGTCGTGGATGGCGGAAAGGGATTCGGGGTAACCTTCGCCGATGCGGGTCACGGCGCGCATGCCCGCGCGCTCCATGCCGGCGAAGAGACGAAAGAAAAATTCCTCCGTGCGCGCTTCCCGCAGGCTCCTGAGCGCCTTTGGGCCGAGAAAATCCATGCCCTGATCGCCCACGCGGTCCCACACGGCGCGCGCGTCGCCAAACTGGCTCAACAGCCGGTAAAAGCGCCGAGGCCCGATGCCTTCCACGCTGGAAAGCCATATCCAGTATTGTTCCATGACGCTGTATTCCATGCCTACCCCCAGTATTTGCGGTCGAGGGTGCGATACTGCACAGCTTCTGAGATGTGCTCCTCGCCGATTGTATCCGCCTCCGCCAGGTCGGCGATGGTGCGGGCGACCTTGAGGATGCGCGTATAGGCGCGATTGGAAAAGTTCAGCTTTTCGCTGGAAAGCTCCAGAAGCGACCGCGCGGCGTCCGTCATCGGGCAGGCGCGGTTGAGCGTGCGCGCGTTGAGACGGGCGTTGACGCGCACATCGCCAAGATCGTCCCTGTAGCGCGCCGCCTGGCGGGCGCGCGCCGCTTCGACCCGCGCGCGGATGGCGGCGGAGGGTTCCTCGTCGGACGGCCCGGAAAGGCGTTCGGCGGGAATGGATTCCACTTCGATGTGCATGTCGATGCGGTCGAGCAACGGCCCGGAGATGCGGTTGAGGTAGCGGCGGATCTGCATTGGCGTGCAGCGGCACGGCTGCGTGCGGCTGCCGAGGTTCCCGCAGGGACAGGGGTTCATGGAACAGACCAGGGCGAATTGCGCCGGGTAGGTGGCCTGCGCGTTCACGCGCGCAACGGTGACAAAGCCGTCCTCCAGGGGCTGGCGCAGGGCTTCGAGCACGTCGCGGCGATATTCGGGCAATTCGTCCAGAAAGAGCACGCCGTTGTGCGCCTTGGAGATCTCCCCGGGCAGCGCCCCGGCGCCGCCGCCCACCAGAGCCGCGTGCGAGGCGGTATGGTGCGGCGAGCGGAACGGCCGCTCGGTGAGCAGGCCCGTTTCCGGAACGCAGCCGGCAACGGAGTGGATGCGCGTCGTTTCCAGCGCCTCCTGGAAGGTCATGTCCGGCAGGATGGTCGGCAGGCAGCGCGCCATCAGCGTCTTGCCGGAGCCGGGCGGGCCGATCATCAGCACGTTGTGCCCGCCCGCGGCGGCGATCTCCAAAGCGCGCTTGGCCGATCGCTGCCCGCGCACATGGCGGAAATCGACGCTGTGCTCGCGCCGCGAAAGCAACTGCGCATACTTTACCGGCGCGATGGGGCGAAGCGGCTTTTCACCCGTAAAATGCGCGACGGCCTCTTTCAGATGCGAAACGCCAAGAATATCGACGCCCTCTATGCAGCGCACTTCGTTGACGTTTTTCTCGGGAAGCATTATGCGCCGAACGCCCGCCTCCAGCGCCGAAATGACCATCGGCAGCGCGCCGCGCACCGGGCGCACCGCGCCCTCCAGAGAAAGCTCGCCCAGCGCCGCGGTTTGCAAAAGCGCGCTTGCATCCATCACGCCTGCGCATGAAAGCGTTCCCAGGGCGATGGGCAAATCAAAGGCCGGGCCCTCCTTTTTCATATCCGCCGGCGCGAGGTTGACCGTCAGGCGCTCGGCGGGGAAGGGGAAATGGCAGTTGCGCAGCGCGGCCCGCACGCGCTCGCGCGATTCGCGCACCGCCGCATCCGGCAGGCCGACCACGTCAAAGGCAGGCATGCCCGGCGCAAGATTGACCTCGACCGTGACCACAAAACCCTCAATGCCCGCAAGACCCAGGCTCAGGATGGACGCAAGCATGGCCCTTCCCCTTTCCGGAGCCAAAGGCTCCACTCAGAAATTCACCCAGTTGAACCAGCGCAGCAGCTGCGCGTAGGCGCGCGAAACCGGCAATCCGCTCTCCAGCGGGTAGAAGGCGGCAAACAGCGCGAAGGCCGCCACGCACAGAACCACCGCGGCGGCGATAAAGCCGTCCCGCGAACGCCGGCGCACGCGCCCCAACAGCAGCACCGAGGCCATGATGATAAACGGCACGCTGGCAAAGTAGTGGTAGATGAACGTTGAGCGCGGCACCAGCACCCACGGCAGGTACTGCGACAGAAAGCCGATCAATACCAGCGCAAACGCGCGCGGGGCGCGCTTTTCCCAGGCGCAGCGCACGGCGACGTAGAGGATCGCCGCCAGCCCGAACCAGAACACCGCAGGATTGCCCATGCAGGAAATGGAGGAGATCATGCCCGGGGAGAGGTAACTCGAACCGGAATAGAACCACATCGGCCAGGCGATCACCGGCCATTCGTACCATTCGGAGCGGAAGGCGTGCGTATCGCCGCTCAGGCCGGCGTGATAGCTGAAAATGTCGCGCTGCAGGGTGACGACTTTGGCGATATTGAAATTTCCGCTGACGCGCAGTTGCCAGAAGTACGAGAAATAGTAGATCAGCAGCGGCACGACAACGAACGCCAGCACGCAGAACGCCGAAAGCACGGCCAGACGGCGCAGAACGCCGCGATCCCGCGCGCACAGCAGCGCCATGGAGACGGATGCCGCGCAGACGCCCAGCAGCAGTCCCGCCACCCAGAAGCGCGCCAGCAGACGCAGGCAGCGCCCGGGCAGGGACATGGAAAGCGCCAGCAGCCCCGACATATCCAAAATGACGGCGGCGCAGGAGACAAGGCACAAAAGCATTCCCAGCCACATGCACACAAAGAGAAGAACGCTCGACCTGTGCGGCGCGCGGGGAACAGGCCGTCGCCCCTTCGCCGCGCGCGCGCCCGGATGCGCCGCCCCTCCCACATGTACGGCCAGCGCTTCTTCGCGCCAGCAGACGGCGAAAACGGCCGATTCCGCGCCGCCCTTGCGCCGGCCGCGCCGCGCGCTGGGCTTCGAAACGCCTTTCCAGGCCAGGCGCTTTGCCGCCACGGCGCCGCGCGCCCTCCAAAGGCGGATTTCCGCGCGCAGGTTTTTCCACACCGTCCAGAAAAAGATGACCGCAAGGCCGACGGAGCCATAGATACCGATCCACTTCGTCGCCCAGGCGACGCCCATGAACAGCCCGCTAAGCCCCAGCGGCAAAAGCGAGCGCGCAAAGCCGTCGCGCCGCCAGCGCATCTGGCTGTAGCGGAACATGAACAGGTACATCACCATGATAAAGAACACCGCATAGCTGTCGATGGTCGCGATGCGCGTCTGCGTAAAGTGCATCGAATCCACCGCCAGGAGGAACATGGCGATGCAGGAAAGGTCGGTGCGCTTGGTCAGCTGCTTGACCAGAAGGTACATCACCGGCAGCATCATTACGCCGATCAGCGCCCCCATGAAGCGCCAGCCAAACGGCGTCATGCCGAACAGTTCGATGCCGATCATCATCAGCGTCTTGCCCAGCGGCGGATGCGTCCACTCGTAAGCGCTGTCAAATTCGTCGTAGTGGATCTGCTCGTAGGCGGTGCGGGCGTGATAGATCTCGTCAAAATAGGTGGAATTGAGATAGGAGGGATAGGCGGGCACCACGTCCTGCTCGTCCACGAGCAGGGCCGGGTCGGCCGCTTCGGCGGAAGCGCCGTCCGCCTCTGCAAAGGAAAAGGCGGCCCCTTCCGTCCAGACGCCGTCGGCGTCAAAGCCCGCCGATTGCGTCGCAGCGGTTTCCGGAAGCGAACTTGTGACCGAGACCACGGGCCAGGGATCGCCGTTTGCATCCAGGAAACCTACCTCGCGCAGGCGCAGCGGCGCCATGGCGCTGCCGGGCATGGCGGTGGAAGGCTGCACGGTAAGGCGCACATAGCGCGCGGTGTTCGTCGCGCCGCTTTCATTGAGCCACAGCCAGCGGAAGATCTGGCCCTGATCGTAAAGGGCTTCGACCGGCTCGGTCCATGTCTCGCCGTCGCTGGAAAAGCTGAGGGTGAAATTTGTCGAGCAGATGCCGCCGTAATAGGTGAAAATGAATTCGCGTTCCTCCCCAAGATCGAACACCACTTCCTCGCCCGAGGTTGTGGACACCCACTCGGTCTGCGGCGCGCGCGTGTCGCCGAGGTTGACGAAGGCAACGACCGCGTAGAGCGCCGTTACCGCCGCCATCAGCAGCACGTCCAGGCGCTTGAGCCCCATTTTGTAGCCCGTTTCCGCCCTCGGCGCGGGACGCTTGCGCGGCGGAGGAAGCGGCAGCACGCGCTTTCGCAGGCAAACGTCCGCCGCCGTCCAGGCCAGCAGCAGCGCGTTGAGGACGTTGATCGCGGAAAGCAGGACGTTCAGCCAGGCTTCCGAAGCGGAGAGATGGCCGTAGTTGAGTTCGGTCATGCCGCCCTGCAGCACCAGCGCCTCGTTCAAAAACAGCGTCACGCTCAGCGTCAGCGTCGCATACAGCAGGCGCCGGTCGCGGCATTCGGCGTAGGCGAAAAGCAGCAGGATAAGCGCCGGATAGACGTAGCGCTCGTGCATCATCGGCGCGAAGGTGCATATCAGCACGATCAGCACCGCGCCGCTTAAAAAGATCTTGCGCGCGTCCCGGGAGAACGCCTGCAAAAAGACGACGTAGATGTACGAAAACACGAACAGCGTCCAGGCGATATAGGGCCAGGCCCCGGCCTCTTCCAGCCGCAGCCAGTTCTGGCCGAGAACGACGTAGAGGTTGAGGGTGTTGACCGTCATGTACCGATAGCCCTGCGTGGCGCCAAAGAGCTTTTCCCACAGCCATTCCATGGGTGCGGCAAAAAAACTGGCAAAGCCGTCGATGTTCCGATAGCTGAAGGGCAGCGCCATGCCCCAGAGGATGACCAGCGCCACGCCCGCGCCCGACAGCGCCCGAAGCAGCTCGCGCCGCGCCTGCCGTTTGTCAACGGCGGGATCGCGGAAGCGGCAAACGATGCGCGTCGCCATCGCCGCAAGCCCCACCGGCGCAAACAGCAGCGCCTGCGGCTTGATCAGCGCCGCAACGGCAAAGGCCGCCAGAGAGGAGATATATCCGCCCTCGGCCATGCGCAGCGCGCTGACGACCAGCGCGAGCGCCAGCACCGAGTCGATCTGACCCCAGGCGGCGGAGTCTACCAGCACGGCGGGGTTGAAGGCATAGAAGGCGCACAGAAGCAGCGCCGCGCGCTCATTCAGGCGCTTGCTGCAGAAGCGGTAGACAAACAGCGCGCCCGCAAGGTCGCAGAAAATGGGCAAAAGTTTAAGCAGCGTCACATGCGTAACGGAATCGTAGGCGACGCCCAAAACACTGCGCAAAAGCGCCACGGGGGCGAGCAATAGCATGTATCCCGGCGGATAATCGCAGAAATAATCCTCGCTGTAGAAATTGAGCGGGCCGACGGCGGCCATGCGCTCCGACCAGGCCTCGAAGCAGCCGATATCCGTGTTGTAACCGCGGATTTTCGCCGCGACGATAAGGCGCAGGACCAGCGCCGCCAGCAAAACGCCGCCAAGGATCCACGGCACGCGGCTTTGCCGCACCGCCAGCGGCGAACGCGCCTTGCGCGCGAAGGCGACGACAGCCAGCGCGTAACCGAACGCGCCCAGAAGCAGCGTCGGGGTATAGCGGGTCGGCTCCTCTTCGGCCGCGGGCGTCTGCGTCCAACCGCTTCCGGCGCTTTCGGCGTAAAAGTTATAGACGACGTCGCCCGCCTCGGCGTCCGGCACCTTCTCCAGGGAGAGGTCGTCAAACCAGGCGCTGCCGGTGTTGAGGTTTTCGTCGCCATAGCCGCCGATGCGCGCAAACACCGTCATCGACGTCTGCTCCGGACCGGTGCGGCCGGTCAGGGAAAGCTCCACCCACTCTCCGTCGGTATCGTAGAGCATTTCCGAATATACGCTCAGCCCGCCGATGGAGAGATTGGCCCCGTAGCCGCCCGCGCCGATGCCCTCGGCGCGCACCATGGCGCTGAAGCGGTAGACGGTGTTCGATTCTACGGAGACGTCCTGCGCCCAGCGCGCGTCGTTCACGCTCGAACTGGAGACATACAGACACGCGCCTTCTACGCCGCCGTCTTTGACCGACAGCGCGGAGACGCCCTCCTGCGTGAACCACATATCCTGATACCAGCCCACGGGATAGCCGGCGGCGCTGACCTCGTCCACGGAACCGTTGACCAATAGGCCGCCGCCCTCAGCCAGAACAGAGGGCGCAAGAAGCAAAAAAACCAGAAAGATCGGCAACAGTTTGCGCATATGAAAAGCTCCTGAAATAGCGTTGCGTTTATTGTTTCCATGCGCGATGCGCAGAATCCTCTTTGAAAACGCGGCGAAAGCGTGGCAAATCCTCAAACAAAGTCGCTCGCGTCAAAGGCGCTTTCTATATGACGGACGTCCCCGTCCAGAAGTTCGATCACATCAAAGCGAAGTTTCGTCTCCCAAAGGCCGTTCTGCGCGGCATAGCAGGCGGCGGCGTCGAGAATGCGGCGTCGCTTCAGGGGCGTGACCGCCTCGGCCGGCGCGCCAAAGCGCGCGTTGCGGCGGGATTTGACTTCCACAAAGACCGTCACGTCGCCTTTACGGGCGACAATGTCCAACTCTCCCCGGCCAAGGCGCAGATTGCGCGCGAGAATCGCGTAGCCGTTCGCGGCCAGATGGGCGCAGGCCGCGTCCTCGCCGAGCGCGCCGAGCGCGCGCGTGTTCACAGGTCGCCTCCGAGAATCCTGCCAATGAACGTGCGCCGGTGCGCCGGGCAGGGACCGTAGGCCTTCAGCGCCGCGATGTGCTCGGCGGTGCCGTAACCCTTGTTGCGCGCAAAACCATACTGCGGATAGCGCGCGTCGAGCTGAAGCATATAGCGGTCGCGCTCCACCTTGGCCACGATGCTGGCCGCGCCGATCATATAGCTGAGCGCGTCGCCGTGGATGATGGAATGCGCCTCCCCGGGCAGACGCAGATCCGTCACCGCATCGACCAGGAACAGGCCGTCAAAACCCGCGGCGCACTGTTCCATGGCCATTTTTGTGGCGTTGAGGATATTCACCTCGTCGATGACCTCCGGCGCGATGAAGGCGGTGCGCACATAGTCCGCCGCCTCCAGAAGCAGGGGATAGATGGCCTCGCGCCGCTTTTCGGAGAGCTTTTTGGAATCGTCCACGCCCGGGACGAGCTTTTGGGGAGAGATGCAGACGCAGGCCGCCGCCACGGGACCGGCCAGCGGCCCGCGGCCGACCTCGTCGATGCCGGCCACGCGCGCGCCCTGCGCCCAGAGATCGGTTTCAATCCGCGTCAGCCGCGCAAGTTTCGCCTCTGCCGATTCGCGCATGTCACACCTCCGGAAGCTCCAGCGAAATTTTTCCGACCTTGCCGGCGCGGAATTCGTCCAGCACCAGCGCCGCGCCGCGCTCCAGATCGAAGCGCCCTCCGGAGAGGAGCCAGCCCCGCCCCCTGCAGGCGGCTTCCAAAAGCGCTTCGCCGGGCAGGGAAGGGGCGGTCAGGGACGTTTCTGCGCCAAGCCACTCGATCGTTTCCGGCAGCTTGAAGCGAGCGCGAACCAGATCGGGCTTGAGATGCGCCAGTCGGCGCAAAAGCGCGCCGGCAAGTTCCTGCGTATCGAGAATCTGATCGCGCACGGAGCCGAGAAACGCCAGCGTCTGCGCGCGCTGCTGGTCGTCCAGGCGCGGCGGCAGCATGCCGGGCGTGTCGAGCATTTCCAGGTACGGCCCGAGTTTCACCCACTGCTTGGCGCGGGTGACGCCGGGGCGGTCCGAGGCTTTGGCCACAGATGCGCCGTTGAGGCGGTTGATGAACGTGCTCTTGCCAACGTTGGGAATGCCCACCACCATCAACCGCACCGTTTTTTTCACGCCGCGCGCGGCGGCGCGTTCCACAGACGGCTGCGTGGCGCGGGCGATGCGCTCGAGCATTTCCTTGACGCGCCCGCCGTTGGAATTGAAGCGCATGGCCATGACGTTCTTCGCGCGGTAGGCTTCCAGCCAGCGCGAGGTCGCGGCGTCGTCGGCCAGATCCGCCTTGTTGAGCACCAGCAGACGCGCCTTGCCGCGCGTGAGCGCGCGCAGGTCGGGATTGGCGCTGGCAAGCGGCGCGCGCGCGTCCACCAGTTCGACGACCGCGTCTACGGCGCGCAGCTGTTCTGCGAGCATCCGCCGCGATTTGGCCATATGGCCGGGATACCAGTTGATTGTGGGCATAGCGTCCTCTCCAATGCGCGAAAATACAAAAAGAGCCGCTTGCGCGGCTCCCTTTGGGAATTACCTTTCCTTAACCTTGGCAGCCTTGCCGCTGCGCTCACGCAGATAGTACAGCTTGGCGCGACGGACCTTGCCGCGGCGGATCACCATGATGCGATCCAGGCGGGGGGAATGCAGGGGGAACGTGCGCTCCACGCCCACGCCGTAGGACGTGCGGCGGACGGTGAACGTCTCGCGCACAGAGCCGTTGCGGCGGGCGATGACCACGCCCTCAAACGCCTGCAGACGCTCGCGGGAACCTTCGACGACCTTCACGAACACGCGCACGGTATCGCCGACGCGGAAATCGGGAATGTCGCTGCGGAGCTGGGCGCTCTCGATGGAACGGATGATCTCATTCATTGCTGGGCCTCCTTCCTCTCCAGGGCGTTCATAACCGGCCTGCGGCAGCGGACCGCCCGATGTCACAAAGCCGATTATACCACATTTCCAGGCCCTTGACAAGCACGCCGCGTGTAAAATTTGCCGAAACGGCGCAGCTGTACAAAGAACGCCGCCCCCGCGCTCCACTGCGGGGAATGTCCAGATTCCTCGCGCGCGTGGGGGAGCCGTACAAAAGCAATGCTGGGCTCCCCATACTGTTCCCCAGATTCCCCGCGCGCGTGGGGGAGCCCCAACGCAGCCTTGCCCGTCTCTGCGCCCATCAGCCCAGATTCCCCGCGCGCGTGGGGGAGCCGGTTCCACGTCGCGTCCGCCCAGTCTATCTTAGTCCCAGATTCCCCGCGCGCGTGGGGGAGCCGCTTTCCTTGCCACAGTCAAGGTCGGGGAGTATTTGCA
>DVIA01000013.1 GCA_018711655.1 Candidatus Pullichristensenella avicola | reverse complement strand
CCTGGGAGAGCGACGACCCGGAAACGGTCTCCGTGGAAAACGGCGTGATCACGGCGCACAAAACCGGCACGGCGCGCATCACTGCCACCTCCCACAACGGCCTGACCTCCACCTGCACGGTGTCGGTGGTCATCATGGCCGACAGCGTTGATATCGCTCCTGTGGGCGGCGAAACTTCGACCGGCGCGGCGGACATCGACATCGGTGAAACGGGCCGCGTCCTTCAGGCGACGGCATACGGCCCCAGCGGCAGCGCCGACTTCGTTTTGCAGGAGTTCGCGTGGACAGTTTCGCCAAGCAACATTGTCGCCCTCTATCCCGAGAGCGACGGTTCCCGCTGCAAGATCGTGCCGCTGGCCCTGGGAACGACGACGGTCTATGCGACCGCCACGGATGGCAGCGGCGCGCGCGGCGCGTTTGAAATCACCGTCGTGCGGGAGATGACGGAACTGACGCTGCCGCAGAGCGCGGAAGTCGCCATCGGCAAAACGCTGACGCTCTCCCCCACCTTTACGCCCGCCGACGCCACGCGCAAGGAATTGACGTGGGAAAGCAGCAACGAGAAGATCGCAACGGTGGAAAACGGCGTGGTCATACCCGGAAGCGAACCCGGCGAGACGGTCATTACCGCAACGTCCGTCTATTATCCGGAATTGACGGCCTCCTGCGCGGTCAAAGTGGGGTATGCGCCTACGGCCATCGCGGTGGAGCCGACCGACAGCGCGGCGGTATACGCGGAGGATACTTTTGTGGTCTATGTCGGCCGCACGCTGACGCTGGATTGCGCTTTCCCGGACGCCGTGGAAAGCGACCATCTGCTGGGCGATCTGACCTGGAACATTGACAGTGGCGCGAACTTCGTCAACCTGACGGTCAACGACGATGGCAGTTGCACCCTGACCGGTCTGGCCGCGGGCACAGTTGACATCACCGCCGCCAGCAGGCACGACAGCGACGTGCGCGCCAGCGTGCGCGTGATCGTAGCTCTGCCGCTCACCGGGATTTCGCTGGCCGATTGCAGCATCCCCTACGCGGATCAGCACGCGTTCACCCTGCAAATGACCATAACGCCGACCAACGCAACGCTGACGAACTACGCGGACTTCCTGTGGATGAGCAGCAACGAGGACGTCGTCACCGTGGAAAACGGCGTATGCACCGTTCAGGGAACAGGCGTGGCCTATGTATCTGTTCAGGCGCGCAACGATCCCAACGTCGTCGCCGGATGTACCGTGCGCGTTTACAAGCCGACGGCCGCCATCGGCATTGTCGGCCTGGACGACGATTTTAACCCCGTGGAGATCAATGGTCAGGCGACGCTCGGCACGGGTTCGTATCTGCAACTGTATGCGGCCGCCTTCGAAGAGGGCTACGACGTCGATTCCGGCGCGGAACCCGGCGCATCGCAGCAGTTCGTCTGGACCTCTTCCAACCCGAGCCTTGTGGAGATTCACAGCGGCTCTGCGGACACGGGGGACGCGAACGGAGCATACTGCCTGGTGCATGCCGTGCAGTCCACCGGCTCCGACTATGTCGCCATTACCGCCAGCGCCATGGACGGCAGCGGCGTATACGGCGTATTCTATGTGCGCGTGGTCGATCCGATGACGGGCATCGGCAACGTGCCCGCGGAGGTCTTTCTCTACGTCGGCGATACCTACGCCTTCGACCCGCAGCCCGAACCTGCCGACTATGCGGACTACCAGGGCTTTGTCTGGCACGACGTCAAGGAGCGCGACCAGCGCATCGTGACCATGGAGGGCGACACCGTAACGGCCGTCGGCCCCGGCAAGGTCGAACTCGTGGTCTATCCGCTGCGGCAGGAGGCGGTTTCCGCCGCCTGCACGGTAACGGTGTACCAGTATGTCGAAAGCATCCTGCTCGAAGGCGGCAGGGACGTCATGGCCATCAACGAAACGATCGCCCTGACCGCCACGGCGCTGGGCGGAGACGGCAGTTCGGACTTCATCGCCGAACCGAGCGTCTCCTGGCTGACGTCGGATCCGCGCGTCGCCACCGTCAGCGGCAACGGCGTCGTTACCGCCGTCGGCAGCGGCGAAGTGACCATCACGGCGGTCTCCCGGGAAAACCCCGCCGTCTACGAAAGCGTCACCATTCAGGTAACTTCCAAAAGCGCCTGACCAAAGACGGGAAGCGCCCTTGCATCCGCTTCCCGCGCCGCGGGGCGGCAAGGCTCCCGGGCGTCAGGGCGCAAGCGATCCCGCCTCCAAACGGAAGCGGGATCGCTTTTTGCGTCATGGCCAAAGGCGCTCAAATCCCCCATATGCCATTCGCCCTGGGTTGAACCGTTCTTCTGCCCGGATAAAGCCTGCAAGGTCATGGGAGATGCGGAAGGCCGCCGCTGCCTGTATCATCGCCACCGTTGTCGCGCCATGCCGCAGCGACTTTCAAAATGCGCCAAAGAATCCTATACGCAAAGAGATCGCGGGTATTTGGTTTCGCACCGAATACCCGCGATCTCACTTGCCAATCCCGTCTGACAGACGCCATGGCCGCAGTTGGGGAAATCCCTTTTTTATGAGCGCCCGTGTTTCGGCGGAGGCGTTTGCTTATTCACGAACCGATCCCCGGCGGCGCAACCTCACCCACGCAGGCGGGGCTTGCCGTCGGGGCGGGCGGCTCAATACACCTCCACGATCGTGTGGTCGTCGCAGTTTTCGTAAATCCACTTGGCGTCCTCCACGCGCAGACGGACGCAGCCGTGCGAGGCCTTGCGGCCCAGGGCGGAAACCGAACCGTAGCGCAGCGTGCTGGTGTTGGGCGCGCTGTAAAGCACGGAATGGAACCAGATGTTGCCGGTGATGCGGAAGGAATACTGCGCCCAGCATTCGTACTTCTGGAAATACTGCCAGCGGTTGAGCGGCTCAGTGGAAGTTGTATAGATGCCCGGCGGCGTAGAATTGCCCAGGCCCGTGGAACAGATGAAGGTCTGATCCAGTTCGTATTCCCCGAAGGTATTGAGGGCGTAGACGTACACGCGCTGATCGTCGATGCTCACGCGCAGCTTGTACTTCGTCCATTTGCCGATGGCGTCGGCAGAAAAGAGGGCGCGCTGCGTCTCCTCGTCGGCCACGCCGGTCGCTTCCAGGCGGTTGTTCTCCTGGAAGGCGCGAATGGCTTCCCGCGTCTTTTCGCCAACCTTGCCGTCGATAACGCCTTCGGAAATATAGTACAGCGAAAACAGGCGGCGCTGCACGCGCAGCACCTCCGCCTCGGAAGCGCCGCTTTTCACGTCCTCGCGGTAGACGAAAAAGTCCTCCGTGGCCAGCAATTCCTGCGCGGCGGCGGTCATGCCGTCGTACATGGCGAAGTGCTCGGCGTAGGGGCTGTCGTTTTCCACCAGATAGGCGTGAAAGCGCTCCAGCGCGGTCTGCAAATCCGAGCCGTACTTGCCGTCGATCACCGCGCCCAGCATGCCGTATTGCGCCATTGCCTCCTGCACGGCCACGACGGCGTCGTTGGCGTCGCCGACGTAGATGTCATGCGCTACAAAGCGCTCGGCCACGGCGGCGTCGGCGGAAAAGAGGGCGTCGATGGTCTGGCGGTCGGCCGTACCGGTCGGCGAGAGGCCCTCAGCGTTCTGAAAAGCCTTGACCACCGCCAGGGTGTAATCGTCAAAAACGTTGTCCGGTTCTTCGTCCAGATAGCCCAGCGCGCGCAGGCGGCGCTCCATGCGGCGCACCTCGCCGTCCTCGTCGCCGGACGCAAGCTCCATAAGGAATGTGGAGCGCTCCTCGTCAAAGAGATATTCCTGCGTGATGGGCGTAGCCGCGCCCGTGGCGCTGACGTTTTCCACGCCCTGGGCGATCAGATGTTCCTGAAAATCCTCCACGGCGTTTTCGGTGTTTTTGCCGTATTTGCCGTCCGCCTCGTCGTCGAGAAAGCCGAGCAGGATCAGCCGCTGCTGCAGCGCCTGCACTTCCTCGCCCTCGTCGTCGCGCTCGAGCCCTTCGGGCAACTGACGCGCCTGCGCGGAAAACAGTTCCTCGCTGGTAGCCTCGTCCACCGCGCCCGTCTGTTCCAGTTCATGCAACTGCTGGAACAGGCGCACCGCCGTGGTCGTCTGTTTGCCGTAAATGCCGTCCACCGCGCCCGTGAGATAGCCCAGATCGGAAAGCCGCTGCTGGATGCGCTCGACCTCTTCGCCGCGCGCGCCCTCGGCGTACTCCTCCGCAAAACCGACGGCGCATAACGCCGTCAGCAAAACCACAAGCACGAGCGAGATAACTCGTCGCAATCCGATCACCCCATATCCGTCAATGCCATTGTATTATACAGGACAAATATGGCGCGTTCATTGTTTTTGTGTATCAGTTTGCGCACGCGCGCGCAGGGGAATGTAAAAAAACGGACAGCCGCGCGGCGGACGTCCGAGGCGGAAAAAATCGGATCGACAGGGCCCGTGAAATCTCTTCAGCCGTCAGCCTTTTTCCTGCGGGGACAGGGCCTCCGAACCGGCGACGCCCGCCGCCTACGCCTTCACGCAGCAATGCGCCCCCGCGGCCGGCATTCCCCGGCTTCGCGGCGGCGCTTCCCGTGGCCGTCCGCCTTTCCGCACCCCTTCAGGCGGGACAGGCGAAATTGGGAACGGCCCGCCTCCCCCCACGCCTTCACGCAGCAAAGCGCCCCGCGGCCGGTTTGTTCCCCGGCTTCGCGGCGGCGCTTCCTGAAGGTTTTTTGATATCCACGCGGTGAAACTAGAAATTCTCCGGGAAATACTCGACGTTGGCCTCGGCAATCCACTGTTCGACGACGTCGTTGTAGTATTCTCTGCGCGCGTTCTCCGCAATGCTCTCGCGCATCTCCTCGTCTGCCAGGAAGGTTTCGTAATCCACCGCGCCGGGCTCCACATCGGCCTCGTAGCGCAGGATATAGACGCCGTCGGCGCACTCGACTGGATCGGACACGTCGCCCGGCTGTTGCAGGTTCATGGCCGTGTTGACAAGTTCCGGATCCAGCATGGTGGTGTATGTGCAGACGTAGTAGCCCTCCTCGCGCCCGACGCCGGAGGCCATATAGGGATCGGCGCCGTATTCGTCGATGAGCAGGTCAAAATCCTCCCCGGCGGCGACGCGGCCGAGCACCTCCTCCACGGTGGCGTCCAGCGTCGCGTAAATCTCGTCCATTTCCGTCAGGGCCTCGCCCACCACGTCCTGATCGGTGGTTCCCTCCAGCAGCGCGGTCAACTCGTCCATGCGCGCGGCGTCCTCATCGGAAAAGGGGATCAGCAGCCGTTTGACGCGCCGGTAGCCCTCGGGATTCCACAAAACGCTCGCGCCGTTGATGCGATCGCTTTCGTAATTCTGCAAATCGGCGGTGTATTCCATCTGCGCGGTGGCGCAGGCCTGCTCGTAGTATGCGCGCATATCCTCGCCGGAGAAGGAAAAATCTGCCGTGGCGGCCTGATAAAGCCGGTCGCGCCAGGCCTGAACGCGCTGCGATTCCATCAGGCTTTCCAATGTGGTGCCCTCCCCGGCGAGATACTGCTCCACGGCGGCGCGGTTTTCTTCGTCGCTCAGATCCGGATCGGCCTGATAGGGCAGATAATAGTCGATCATTTCATCCAGGCTTTGCTGCGCGCTGCGGCGGATCTCCTCCTCTTCCGCATCGCTTGGCTCATACACGCCCAGTTCCTGCGCCTTGAGGACCAAAATGGCGTCCTCGACGAGGCTGCGCAGGACTTCGTCCTTGATAATGGCGTCGTATTCGTCGGGATCGAGGCCCAGCATTTCATAATAATAGGCCTGCGAATCGTAGGCCGCCGCGGCGTCCTGCACGGTAACGATGCCGCCGTCGAATCTCGCGGCGACCAGGCGACCGGTTTCTTCCTGCGAAAGCAACTCGCGCAGTTGCGCGTTCTCCGCCTCCAGTTCGGCGATTCTCGCCTCCATCTCGGCAATCTGCCCGCTTTCCCCCAGCGCCGCAGGGGCCGCGGTCAGTACAAGCGCCAGCAGGGCGGCCAGGATTTTTCTCAGCATCGCCATACCTCCTGTCTTTCGTCGCCTTATTATAGCACATCCGCGCGCGATAAGCGGCTTTGCCACCAAAACGTCCAGGTTTTATCCCAAAGGTAAAGCGCTACTTGCCCAGGCGCTTGAAGCCCTCGCCAAGCACCTCGTGGACGTTGTTGGCGATGACGAAGGCATGATCGTCTACGGAAAAGACGATCGTGCGCAGCCGCACGGCTTCCAGACGGCTGACCACGCACAAAAGCACCGTGCGCCCTTCGCCGCTGTACATGCCCGTGGCGTCGATGGCGGTGACGCCGCGATCCAGTTCCTTCATTACCCTTTGGGCGATCTCCTCGCCGCGATTGGTGATGATAAAGTGCGAGCGCGCCAGGCCAGGGCCTTCGAGCACCTGATCGATCACGACGTTCATCACAAAAACGCTGATCAGCGCGTACATGGCCGCTGAAGCGTCAAAGGCAAAGCCCGAGGCGATCACCACCAGCCCGTCCACCGAAAACAGACAGACGCTGACCTTCAGCGCCGGAAAGCGGCGGTGCAGAAGCGCCGCCAGCATGTCCGAACCGCCGGTGGTGGCGTGGCCGCGCAGGATCAGCCCAAAACCCGCGCCGCACAGCGCGCCGCCGAAAATGGCCGAAAGCAGCAGATCGTCGGTCATGGCCGGCACCGGCAGGTAGTCCAAAAGCAGGGAAAGCGCCGCCGAACACAACAGCGAACGCACCCCAAAGCCTACCCCCATCGAGCGCAGGGAAAACAGAAACAAAGGCACGTTCAGCAGCAGATTCACCAAGCCCACGCCCACTGCCGGAAGATAGTGGTTGACAATCTGTCCAATGCCCGTAAAGCCGCCCGGGGCCACGTCGTTGGGAATCAGATACAGCCGGTAGCCCAGCGTCGCCAATAGAAGTCCTGCGACGATGAGCAGCACGTTGAGCGCTTCTTTTCGCACGCTGCGCCGCATATGTCTCCTCCTTCTTTTGCCTTCAGTATGCCCGTTTTGCCCGCAAACCGCTTCGCGGCGCGCGGCATAGGATAAATACGACCGCAAGCGGTCCTTGATCTTTGCGACACATCCGTGTCGGGAAAGGATGTCCTCCATGCATACCAGAACGCATCTTTACCCGGGCGCCTGCGCGCCGGATGAACCGATGGTACTTATGCCGCTGTTTTCCCGGAAAGGCTGCGCCTGCAAACCGCCCCGACCCTGCGAGCCCCCGCGCCCGCCGAAAAACTGCGCCTGCGCGCCGGCCTGCGCGCCCCACGGCGTGCCCGCCGCGCCGCCGGTGTGCGTCGTCAATCCCTTCAACCCCTGCGAGCGGGCCACCGTGCTTCTCTCCATCGACGAATGCGGCAATCTCATCGTCTGCCTGAAGCGTTGAGCGCCGCATGGCAAAAACTGGCGCGCATAAAACGCCCCTTCGCGGTGCATACTCTCAATGCAAACGCCCGGGAAGCTTTCCGGGCCATTCGCGCCGGCGAAGTCCTTGCGAAGGGGTGTTTTGAATGTCCATGATGGAATGCGCCATGTGCCATCGCGCGGCGGACGCGCGCTCTTTGCGCGGCTGCCCGGTATGCGGGGCCATGCTCTGCGACGATTGCGCGCAACGCGAACAGGGCCTGTGCGACGATTGCGCAGCCGCCGGCAGGGACGCATAAATCCGCCCTGCACGCCCCGCGAAGCGCGCCTTCGCGGGGTTTTTCGCGCGGCTGCCCGGCGAAGCAAACAGGTTCCGCGCTTCCGGCGCGGAGCCGTCTCCCGGGCGGCGTCTCCCCCGCCGCGGCACGGCCCGGGCAGGGCCGCAGCCGGCCGGCGGCCCCGGCGAACCCTTTACGCGGGCGCGGCGGCCTCGCGGGCGCGCGGCGAAAGATCCATAAACCAGGTATACTCGCCTTTCCAGCCGAGTTTTACCGTGCCCAGCGCGCCATTGCGCTGCTTGGCGATGATGATCTCGGCAATGTTCTTCTCCGCCGTTTCCGGCTCGTAATAGTCCTCGCGATGGATGAACATCACTACGTCCGCGTCCTGCTCGATGGCGCCGGATTCGCGGATGTCGGAAAGCATGGGCCGATGGTTGGCGCGGCCCGTGGGGGCGCGGGAAAGCTGGGAAAGGGCGATCACCGGCACGCCCAGTTCCGTAGCCAGGCCCTTGAGCGAACGGGAAATGGCCGAAACCTCCTCCTGTCGGCTGCCGAAACGGCCGGTGGCGGTCATCAACTGGATGTAGTCGATCATGATCAGATCCAGCCCCTGCTCAAGCTGCAGGCGCCGCGCCTTGGAGCGCACTTCGGCCACCGTCGCGCCCGAAGACGCGTCCACAAACACGCCGCTGGGGCCGATGCCGATCATCGCCTCGGAAAGCTTGCCCCATTCCTCGTCGGAAATCTGGCCGCGGCGCACGCGCTGCATATCCACCTTGGCCTCGGTGCAAAGCATGCGCATCGCCAACTGTTCCGCGGGCATTTCCAGGGAAAACACGGCCGTCTTTTTGCCGGCGCGGATGGCGGCGTTTTCGACGATGTTCATGCCAAAGCTGGTCTTGCCCATGGAAGGCCGCGCGGCAATGAGCACCAGTTCGCCGCCGTGCAGGCCGGTAAGCAGGTCGTCCAGTTCCGCATAACCCGTGGGCACGCCCTCGATGCGGCCGTGGTTTTTGACCAGTTCCTCGATCTTTTCAAACGTGGAAAGCAGAATCGGCTGGATCGGCTGCAATTGCTCGCCGCCCTTGCGCATGGCGATGTCGTAAATGGCGCGTTCCGCCTCTTCGAGGATATCGCGCGTTTCCCGTTCGCCTTCGTAGCCGGCGTTGACGATGCCCTCTGCGGCGCGGATGAGCTTGCGAAGGGTGGACTTTTCATCCACGATGCGGATATACGCCTGCACGTTGGACGCCGAAGGCACCGCGCGCGTCAGTTCGATGAGATACTGCGCGCCGCCTACCGCCTCCAGCTTTCCGCGGCGGGTCAGTTCCGCGTCCAGCGTCACCAGGTCGATGGCGCGGCCCGATTCGGACAGCGCGCGCATGGCGGAAAAGACCTCGCGATTGGCGGGGTCGTAAAAATCGTCGTCCGCGAGCGATTCCAGGGCCAGCAGCGCCGCCTCATTGGCGCGCAGCATCGCCCCAAGCACGGAACGCTCCGACTCGGGGTGGCTGGGCAGCGCGCGCGCCTCCTGCGCAAACGATTCCATATTACTTGGCTTCCACGGTCACGTTGACCAGCATGCGCGTGCTCACGCCCGCGGTCAGGCGAACCGTACACAGCGTCTGTCCTGCGGTTTTGATCGGCTCTTCCAGTTCGATGCGGCGCTTGTCCACCTCTACGCCGTGCTGGGCCTTGAGCGCCTGGGCGATCTGGTCGTTGGTGACGGTGCCGTAGAGCTTGCCGCCCTCGCCGCCGCGCGCCGAGATCTGGATCACCTTGCCCTTAAGGGCGCGGGCCTTTTCCTCGGCGTCGGCCAGGCGCACAGCTTCGCGATGCTTTTCGGCGCTGCGGGCGCGCTCCACAGCGTTGAGCGCCTCCGTCGTGGCCTCGCGCGCCAGTTTGCGCGGCAAAAGGAAGTTGCGCGCGTAACCGTCGGAAACCTCCACGATCTGATCCTTCTTGCCCGAACCCTTGACGTCCTGAAGCAGGATTACCTTCATAGCCGTTTCTCCTTCCTGTCAATCGCCCGAGCCGTCCTCGCCCGGATCGTCGCCATCGTAAAAATCGTCGCCGTCGCCACGCTTTCGCGCCAGAAAGCGCGTCGCCACGCCGTATGTGGGGCCAAACAGCGCCGAAGCCATGCCGTAATACGCCAGCACCTCGCCAAAAACCAGCAGCAAAAACGCGATCAGCGCGGCGCGCGCGCCGCTCCGCAGCCCCGCGGCGCCCAGGCGGCGCTCCAGAGAAGCGACGGCCTGCACGCGAAAGGCCAACGTCGTCAGGGACAGCACGGCCACGCACACGCTCAGCGCCTGCGAGACCGGCGAAACCGCCATGACGATCATCGCCGCGACGCAGCCGATCGCCGCGGCCACCGCCAGCGCGCCGGGCAGATGCCAGCGCGAAAGCGGACGCCACCGCTCTTTTTCCAGCACGCCTTCGCGCGCGAGCAGCCGCAGCGGCCAGGCCGTGGTCAACAGCGCCGTCAGGGCCGCCGCGCTCAGCAGCCAGCCCGTCGTCTGCACCGCCAGCGTATTGCGCAGCCCCTCCGCCAGCGATTCGATGCTCAACGCCCGCTCCGCCGGCTCCAGAAACCCGAGGTAAAAGGTCAAAACATTGAGCGACGAGGGCGTTTCGCCGCCATAAAAAGCCGAAAGCAGCATGTCCTGCACGCCGACGGGCAGGGACTCTATCTGGCCGCGAAACTGCCCGGCGAGGTAATCGGCAACGCTCGCGCCCAGCGCCCACTGGGCCACGGTCAGCGCCAGCGCCGCGCAGAGCATCCACGCGGGAAGGGTCAGGCGCAGACATTGCTCCAGCGCGCCGCCGCCCGGCCGCATCTGCCGCAGCGTCAGCGCCAGCGGCGCGACCAGCAAAATCGCCAGAACCGCCGCCAGCCCGGGCCCAAAATTGCCATAGGCCATGGCGATCTGCACAGCGCAGCACACGGCCGCCGGCAACGCGCCTGCAAAAACGTACAACCGCGCCGTGAGCACCGGCGCAAGAAACACAAGCGCGGCAAAGGCGAGCATATAGGGCGAGAGCAAGCCGATCGCTATGCCCAAAACGATGCCCCCGGCCAGCCGGCCGGGCGTCCGCACCGGCGCTTTCAACGCATCCAAAGGGGTTCCCTCCGCAATTTTTCGTCCCGGGACAGACCCGCGACGCATTCATTATAGCACGAAACGCGCGCCGCGTAAAGCGTCCGCCGCGGCCCCCGCGCTTGCGCCGGACGGCGTTCAAAAACGCTTGCGGCCGGCAAGGCCCGGCAGCCTTTGAGCGCGACGGCCTGCGGCGCAAAGCGGGCCTCCAGAGCGCAAAACCCGCGGGCGGCGGGGCGGCGCAAACCTGGGGCCGTCGCTGGGGCCGACATGGAGGCAGACCCGCGCGGGCGGCGGGGCGGCGCAAACCTGGGGCCGTCGCTGGGGCCGGCATGGAGGCAGACCCGCGCGGGCGGCGGGGCGGTTGCGCAGTACGCAAAACCCGACCGCTCCGCCGGGCGCGCTTTCCGGAACGCCGCGGCGCGCGGCCTTGGCGGATCGACCCGCGCGGCCAGGCGCATTCCCAGGACACGCCCGGCGATCTTTCCCACCGTCTGCTTTTGGCGCTGCGCGCATCGTCGTCTCCCTGCGGGCGGCGAGGCGATAAGGATAAAACGATGCGCATCCCGGGCCGCCGCAGCCATCTCCCCGCGGGCGGCGAGGCGGTGCGCCCCGGCTGCCGTGTTTGCCTCAGCGTTCGCCATCTCCCCGCGGGCGGCGGGGTGATAAGGATAAAACGATGCGCATCCCGGGCCGCCACAACTATCTCCCCGCGGGCGGCGGGGCGATAAGGATAAAACGATGCGCATCCCGGACCGCCACAGCCATCTCCCCGCGGGCGGCGAGGCGGTTGCGCGCCGACGGGCCCGGGCGCTTCCCCACGCGCCGCAAAAAAACGCAAGAGCCGCCCGAAACGGGCGGCTCTGCAAGTTGCGGCAGGGCTTACACCTGCGGCTCGGAATCGTTTTCCACCGGCGCGTCCTCCACGCTGCGAATCGCCCAGCGCGCCATGACGATCTGCGTCTTGGCAGAACCCACGGCCAACACCACGGTCTGATCCTTGATGGCGACGATGGTGCCGTAAATGCCGCCGATGGTGCAGATGCGGTCGCCCGGCTTGAGCGCGTCGAGCATTTCCTTGATCTTCTTGTCCTTCTTGCGCTGCGGGCGGATCATGAAGAAATAGAAGAACGCCACCATGACCACCAGAACGATGATCATGCTGATGCCACTGCCAGCCGCCGAAGCCTCAGCGCTCGCCGCGGTCGTTTCCGCGAAGGCCGTGAGAAGATTGTTCAAATTCAACATGTGAAAACCCCTTTGCAATTCTGATGAAATCCATGTCTGAAAGACATTATATCCCAATTTTCCAGCAAATACAACTTTTTCCCTACAATTTCGTGTGTCGGAATTGTAAAAATTTTCCCTTCGCGGCTACCAGTTGTCGCGGCCGTGGCGGGCGTAGAAATCCTCGGCCCAATCGCGCAGGGCGTCCTGTTCGATGGCCGCGCGCATCTGTTCCATCATGCGGGTGAGGAAGCGCAGGTTGTGGATGGAGGCCAACCGCAGGCCCAGAATCTCTCCCGCCCTGAACAGATGGCGGATGTAGGCGCGGGAGAAATTCCTGCACGCATAACAGTCGCAATCCTTGTCGATGGGAGCGAAGTCCTCGGCATAGCGGGCGTTTTTCACCACCAGACGGCCGTCGTGGGTAAAGACGGTGCCATTGCGGGCCACGCGGGTAGCCAGCACGCAATCGAACATATCCACGCCGCGCAAAACGCCCTCGATCAGGCAGTCCGGCGAACCGACGCCCATGAGGTAGCGGGGCTTGTTTTGCGGCAAAATGGGGTTGATGGCCTCGAGAATGTCGTACATGACCTCCTTTGGCTCGCCAACGCTCAGGCCGCCGATGCCCAGGCCGGGCAAATCGAGCGCGGCCATCTGCCGCGCGCACTCCATGCGCAGCTCGCGCGAAAACGCCCCCTGCACGATGCCAAACAGGGCCTGATCGTCGCGCGTCTTGGCCTTCATGCAGCGCTCCAGCCAGCGCAGCGTGCGCTTCATGGCCTCGCGGGCGCGCGCTTCGTCGCAGGGATAGGGCGAACACTCGTCAAACTGCATGATGATGTCCGCGCCGAGCTTTTCCTGGATGGCAACGGAGGTCTCCGGGGCGAAAAAATGGCGGCTTCCATCCAGATGGGAGCGAAATTCCACGCCCTCCTCGCGCACCTTGCGCAAATCGGCCAGAGAGAACACCTGGAACCCGCCGCTGTCGGTCAAAATGGGGCGATCCCAGTGCATGAAGCCGTGCAGGCCGCCGGCGCGGGCGACGAGGTCCTCGCCCGGGCGCAGGTGCAGATGGTAGGTGTTGGAAAGAATGATCTGCGCGCCGATGTCCTTGAGTTCGTCCGGCGACATGGTTTTGACCGTGGCCTGCGTGCCCACGGGCATGAAGATCGGCGTTTCAATATCGCCGTGCGGCGTATGCAGCCTGCCGCGGCGCGCGCCCGTCTGCTTGCAGACATGCAGAAGCTCAAATGCAAAGGGCTTTGCCAAACAACGTTCCTCCCTTATCGTTTTCCCGCGCGGCGGCCTTCTGCGCTCCCGTGCGGCAGCGCGCTATCCCCTCCACGCAAATCCCTGCCGGAAATCGCCTTTTCCGCTCCTGCGCGGCGGTACGGAACTGTATCGCTGCGTTTTTCTTCCCGGCCCGGCGCCTTTTCCGCTCCCGCGCGGCGGTACGGCCTTGACCGGACGGCGCTTGCGCCCGCGTTCCCCGCGGCGGCGCAAAAAGGCGGCGCGCGCGGCCTTCGCCGCAGCCCGCGCGGCGGTACGGGCGGCGCTCACATCCGCATTTCGCCGTTCGGGCGCAAAAAAACGGCGACCAGAAGCCTGGTCGCCAATGCTGTCTGCGTCAGGCCCTGCGACGGCGGACAAGCGTCGCCGTCAACAGCGCCGCAGCGGCAACGACCGCGCCGGCGGCGGCGACCCCCACCGGCAGGGAAGCGTCGCCGGCCTTGGGCACCGTATCATCAAGCACGCGCGCGGCGATATCCATGCTCAGCAGCATGGCGCCGTCCTCGTCAAAGGCGTCCAGGCGGTACACGCCCGCATCCTCCACAGAGGCGTTGACAATGTTGTACACGCGCTGGTTCGCCCCCGCAATGGGCGCATCGTTGAAGTACCATTGGTAAGAGGCGGGCGATACGCCGTCGATATTGACTTCCATCGACAGATCCTCGCCGACGTTCACCACCGCGTCCTGCGTCATGCGCGATACGCGCATCACAACCGTTGTGGAGATGACCCCCTCCGCGAAAGCGCAGCCGGCCAGCAGCATCAGCGCCAGCGCCACGAACGCGCAAATCATCCTTTTCTTCACGAACGTCTACCCCTTCCGCAAACGCCTATGGCATTCGCATTCTATTCTATATTCTACCGCGGAATTCGTCGAATTTCAACTATTTTGCATCATTATGCACAATTTTGAAATTTTATCACAACGAAATCGTAATTAATGCAAATATTCCGCAATATTGCGCGCCTAAAATGTAATATTTATGCGCCATACGCGCCCTCGCTTTACAGCGCCCGGCGGGAAATGCTATAATTTGAGGGAGAAGCTTTCTGGAGGTGCGCATGGGCGGGATACTGCTTCTGCTTGGCTTTGAGGCATGCGGCTGCGTGCTGGGCGAAGCGCTGTTTAAGCGCCGCAGTGGCGTGGTGCGGCTGTGGCTGGGGCTGACGGCGGGACTTCTGATGATGATGTGGCTCCCGTCGCTGTTTGCTTATCTGCTGAAATTCACGGCGGCGGCGCAGTATGCGGCGCTGGCGGCGGCGGCGCTGCTGGCGGGGCTGGGATACAAATTTCTTCGGGAAAAGGGCGAACCGCTCTGCCCGGAGGAGCGGCGTTCCTTTTGGGGCGATATGCCGCCGTGGCTGCCGCTGGCGCTGGTAACGCCGTTTCTTCTGCTGTCGATCTGGCTGCAATACACGCACACGCTGCGCGTGGTGGACGGGGCGCTGCACGTCGGCCAGTCCACCTACGGCGATCTCTGTCTGCACCTGGGCATTGCCACGGGGCTGCAGGGCAGCGCCTACCCGCCAGATTATACGCTGATCCAGGGCGTTTTGCTGGGCTATCCCTTCCTGATGGACGCGCTTTCGGCCTCGATGATCGCCCTGGGCACGGATCTGGCGGCCGCGTTCATCCTTCCGGGCAGCCTGATGATGGGGCTGGTGTATCTCGGGTTCGTGGTCTTTGCCTGGGAGATGACGCGTTCG
Source organism: Candidatus Pullichristensenella avicola (assembly GCA_018711655.1). GTDB lineage: Bacteria > Bacillota > Clostridia > Christensenellales > Aristaeellaceae > Pullichristensenella > Pullichristensenella avicola. The sequence goes on along the minus strand of DVIA01000013.1, from coordinate 4,423 downwards.
CGCGCCGCGGTTGTGGTTTCCTTTCTTTTGCTGTTCTGCAACGGCGGACTGGGCTTTTTCTATGTGCTCGACGGCGTATGGCAGGATTCGACGCTGCTTGGCAGCGTATTCACCGGCTACTACGACGCCCCGGCAAACATGGTGGAAAACAACATCCGCTGGGTGAACGTCGTCTGCGATATGATGCTTCCCCAGCGCACGCTGCTGGCGGGGTGGACGATGGTCGTGCCCGCCCTGTACCTGCTGGCGCGGGCCATGCGCGAAAACAGCCGGCGGCTGTATGTCGTTCTCGGCGTGTTGGCGGGCGCAATGCCCATGATCCACACGCACTCGTTTCTGGCGCTGGCGCTGATCTCGGCGGGTTGCCTGATCTGGACGCTGCGCCACGCGGCGGACCGCAAAAAGGCGCTGGTCGATTACGCCCTGTACGCCGGCGTCGCCGCGGCGCTGGCGCTGCCGCAGGTGCTGACCTGGGCCATTCCCCAGACGGTGGGCGGAACCTCGCTGACCGGTTCGCTGTCGCTGCGGTTTAACTGGGTGAACTACGACGACGTCTCCGGCCGCCTCATCGACGGCTACTTCTGGTTCTGGATCAAGAACGTCGGCCCGGTTTATCTGCTGATGGTCCCCGCGGCGCTCTGGGCCCGGGGCTGGAAGCGGGGGCTGGCCCTGGGCGCGCTGCTGGTCTATATCACGGCGGAAGTCATACAGTTTCAGCCCAATCCCTACGACAACAACAAGCTGTTCTATGTGGCCTTTGTGCTGATGTTGCCGCTGGCGGGAAGTTACCTTGTAACCCTGTGGAACCGCCTGCGCGGCCTGCCGGGCCGGGCGTTGCTGGCGGCGGTGTTTCTGGCGCTGTCGCTGACTTCGGGCGCGCTCTCGCTGGCGCGCGAGGCCGTGTCGGACTACCAGCTCTTTTCCGCGGACGAGGCTGAAACCGCCGCCTATATCCGCGACGAATTGCCCGCGGACGCCGTCTACCTCACGGGCGATCAGCACAACAACCTGGTGGCGGCGCTGGCGGGCCGGCAGATCGTCTGCGGCACGGGCAGCTACCTGTACTACCACGGCATCGACTACCAGCAGGCCGCCCTCGACGCGCGAAGCATGCTGGAAAACCCGGCGCACAGCGCGGAACTGTTTGCAGGCTACGGCGTCGATTATATCGTCCTCACCGATACGGAGCGCTACAACTACGCGCTGGACGAGGCCTGGTTTGCGCAGAGCTGCGCCCTGGTCTACGAGGCCGGCACCGTGCGCGTTTACGCCTTTGAAACGCAAAACGACGGAAATTTGCAGGAATGAACGGGAATTGTGCCGGGTTTGCGCTTGCGTTTGCGCGCAAAGAAGCTTACAATAGAGAGAGAACGTGTGACAACGCGCTTGTGGAGGCGATGATCAGTGAGCGATAACAATACCCGGAACCGGGATCGCGACGCGGTGCTGAGCCACCTGTACGACATGCTGTTTCAGGCCTGGCCGCTGATGCGCCGCCGCCTGTTGCCCTCGCCCGCGCAGCAGGCGGGATTTGGCATGCCGCTGTCCCATGTGCAGGTGCTGGCAATGCTGGACCACCGCGGCTCCTTGTCCATTTCGGAAATTTCCAACAGCTTCGGCATCGCCAAGCCCAACATAACCCCCCTGGTCGATCGGCTGATCGAGGACGGGCTGGTGATGCGCGAACGCAACAGCGCCGACCGGCGCGTGGTCAATGTCGTCATTTGCGAAGAGGGGCGCAAACGCCTGGCGGAAATCTACCGCGAACTGTGCGATCACCTCTTCGACTGGACGCGCACGCTGGGCGAGGACGATCTGCGCGCCTTCAACGAGGCGCTGGAAACCATTGTGCGCCTGTTGAGCGCGCAGGCGTGAACCGTCTGCGCCCCGCGCGCGTCTAAATACCGTAAGCCATTTTCTGGAGGGAAGCCTATGCGCAACAGAGCCGCCCTGTTTTCCCTCGCCGCGCTTTGTGCCCTGTGCGCGGCGACGCTTGGCGGATGCACTGCTCAGGATGAAACCGTTTCGCCGCAGCCCACGCCGGACCTGTCGGTAAGCATCGCCGTGCCCTACGCCACCGCCGTGCCCACCGAGGCCCCCGCGGACCCGGATTCCCCCTTTGTGCTCGATTCCGAAGGCCGGGTGACCGTGCTGGACGATGGATGGATCGACGACGGTTTCATCGCCGTGAGCGAGGATACCCCTGAAGAGACGGGCGGCGGCTACACGCAGCTGCGCCTGGGCGCGCAGGGGCAGGAGGTGCAGAATCTGCAAAGCCGCCTCCTGGAGTTGGGCTATTACCGCGGCGGTGTGACCGGCGTGTTCGACGCGTTGACGGAACAGGCCGTGCAGTTGTTTGAACTGACCTACGGCACCATGCAGACCGGCATCGCCACCGCCGCGCTGCAGGAGCAGCTTTTCTCCGACGCCGCGCCCGCCTACAGTTCTTCCGCCTATGCCGCCGCCATCGGAGGCAACTATACGCAGTTGCAACTGGGCGACTCGGGCAGCGCCGTACTGGCCATGCAGTACCGCCTGCAGGAGCTGGGGTACCCTCTTGCCAACGCCAGCGGCCAGTTTGACCGCGATACCGCCGCCGCCGTGCGCCTCTTTTTCGAGCGCTACGGCAATCAGTCTGACGAAGTCGCCTACCCTGTGATGCAGCAGGCCCTTTTCTCCGCGGATGCGCTCACCTATGCCGGCACCACCATGGCGCCTACGGCCACGCCCGCCGCGCAGAACGAATTGACGCTCTCCCTGGGCAGCGGCGGCACTTATGTGGAGCAGACGCAGCAGCGCCTGATCGAACTGGGCTACATGCAGGGCCCTGCCGGCGGCGTCTACGACGAAGCCACCGCCGCGGGCGTGGCGGCCTTCCAGGCGGTGCTGGGCGCGAACCAAGACGGCGCGCTCACGCAGTCTCAATACATGCAGCTGCTTGCCGAGGACGCGCCCGCCTACGGCAGCGCCCAGGCCGCGGCCATCCGCGCCGGCGGCTATACGCTTCTGACCGAGGGCGACTCTGGCGAGGCCGTCACGCGTCTGCAAAGCCGGCTGGTGGAACTGGGGTATGCCAACGGCACGCCCAACGGCAGCTACGCCAACGCCACCGTTTCGGCGATCATGCTCTTCCAGCGCGCCTGCGGCTTTGAGGAAACCGGCGTCGCTACGGCGGGCCTGCAGGCCCTGCTCTTTGCCGAGGACGCGCCCGCCTATGCGCCCGCATCCACGCCGGCCGCCAATGCAGACCGCTATTACCCCTACGACGTCGTCATCAGCGATCTGGACGAGGGCGCGTCGGGCGAACTGGTCATCTATCTGCAAACGCGTCTGCGCGAGCTCGGCTACCTGGACGGCGCGGCCGACGGCCAGTATGGCCCGGCCACCAGCGCCGCCGTGCGCGCCGTGCAGGCGAATATGGGCCTTCCCGAAACCGGCGCCGCCAGCGTCACCTTCCAGGAAAACCTCTATTCCAACGCCGTGCCCGGACCTACGACGGCCATGTACAGCCAGACGCAGGACTTTGAAACGCTGCGCGCCGGCGACAGCGGCACGGCGGTGGAGAACCTGCAGCGGCAACTCTGGGAACTGGGCTATCTCGACCGCGAACAGCTTTCCGAGGACGATCTTGGCCTCTACAACGAGCTTACGCAAACCGCCGTCGCCGACGCGCAGCGCGCCATGGGCTATGTCAACGCCAACGGCGAGGCGTCCGTGGAGTTCCAGTCCTTCATCTTCTCGCAGTACTGCTCGCTGATTCGAAAATAGCGCGATGATGGACGCGAATTCGACAAAGTATGGAAGATTCGCGCCAGCGGTTTGACGCGCGGCGGGCGGGCGTGTATAATGAAGCTGTATCCGTGCCCCGCACGAAAGCGAAAGGAGCGCCTGACATGAGCCGCGAAGGTAGAAGTTCCCGCAACCGCGTTTCTGTTCTCAGTTGGATGTGGACGATTGTTCTCGCCTGCATTCCCGGCATAAACATCATTGCCATGTTCCTTCTGGCGTTTCTGGCCAAGCGGCAGCCCAAGCGCACCTTTGCCATCGCGTCTTTGTTGCTGATGCTGATCGTGGCGCTGCTCGTTTTCGCCGCCTTCCTGTTCTTCCCGGCGGAGTTGCTCTCCTTTGGGGAGTGGCTGCGCGATCTCGTGCCCCTGCAGGGCGCGGGCACGCCGCTGGATCTCTGACATCGTCCCGGCGCTTGATGGACGCGGAGTTTCGCCGCGTTCCTTCGCCGCGCGTCCGCGAAGCGGGCGGATGGGTGTTTCCCATCCGCCCGTTTGTCGTGGTTTGGGGAAGGGTGTTCCCCGCCCGCCCGTTTGCCGTGGTTTGGGAAAGGGAGTTCCCCGCCCGCCCGTTTGCCGCGGTTTGGGAAGCTCCTCCCGCTGCAGCCATTCCTCCGGCCAGCAGGCGACGCGCTCTT
>DVIA01000012.1 GCA_018711655.1 Candidatus Pullichristensenella avicola | reverse complement strand
ATTTCGAAGAAACTTCCATTTTAGCAGGAGATTTTTCACATCCAACTTGCATCTGTTGTCCGCTGACAAACGACATACTGGCAATGAAATCCGCCGCATTTTCGCGTGCTTTTTGGATTCTTACGGCAACCGCTTTTTCGACATCCGAAGCCAGCCTTTCCCTTTCGGCTATGATACCAGCAAGATGCTCATCTTCCGCTCTTGTTTTATTCAGTGCATCCTGTTTTTTGCTTAAATCCTCTGTAGTAGATTTTAACTCGGCACGCAGTGAATCAAGCTTCTCTTGAGCTTCGTCCAGCAGGCTTTCGTTCTCTGATTCCCAATCTTTGCGGATAAGCGTCTTCACTCTTTCTTGAAGCTTGACATTTACAGAAATAGCCGAGCATATTATTTCGTCTTCCAAGCTATCTCCATCGACATATTTCCAGACTATGTTCAGAAATTCATCTAGTAGTTTTTTGGCGGCCGGAATGGAGCAGCGACACGCAGTTCCAATCTTACACGTTATATCGTCAACCGGAATTGCGCCAATGAAATCCTTAAACGTCCTATATTCGGCACGTGTTACCCCTCTTGTTTTATACGCATTCCAAGAAATTGATGAAAAAACAACATTCCTTACAATGTCAAGAGGGCTTTTTAAAGGATAAAGCTTGCTTGGAAGGCCCACAAATGCTTTTCGATAGAAACAGAGACCGTTATCCAGACGGAAAATATCGTCACCAACAAATTCATATACTGGCGCAACAATGCAATCTTCAGAAAAGGTGGTTTTCCCATTAACGGTATTGAAATCTTTGGCAGTGCAAAGGATCCCTGTATACTTTCCTTTAGATGCATAAAACGCGTACATAATCTTTCGGCTGTGCGGCTTGTATTCGATTCCCTCCTTTAAAAGACCAACTAGGTCGTCAAGGCTCGTTGCTTTTGCAATGGTAACAATTTCTATGGCATCTATATCTGCATTATACCATGACTGTATATAATCCTTGGAAGTATCATTTTGGTTCGGGACCGCAGACCAAGTCCAGATGCCGAAGAAACCGTTGTTAGAAGGCCCGTCTTTATAAAAAATCTTGTCCCTATTTGTGAAGTATGGCGGGCTATCTTCATTTTTTAGGAAAATACAATAGCGCCCATGACTGTTCAAATCGGCATATCTTATAAGCCACTTCTGACCATTATAATCCGAAACAACGCCACATAATGAAGTGATTTTATCTGTACCGCAAGGAGGCAGGATGGAAGTATTTGTGTCATCAAATTGTGCAAGATAATCTGCATCGTCTTTTGCGAAGGAGCTAGATGCGGTCTGTAATTCGGCAATTTTCGCTTGTGCTTCAGCCAGCAAGGATTCTAATTTGTTTTTGCTCTGCTCAATTTCTTGAACTCGTTCTTCGCACTCGGTTTTTATGTCATCCATTCTACACTGGGCTGCTTCAACTTGATCTGACAAACTGCGATTTTCTTGTTCAACAGCCTGAATGCGATCAGATATTTCAGCATTTCTTACACGCTCAAATTTAATATCCTCCATTCTCTCGTAAAGGTTAGAGTATGCATCTGTATCCAAAGGATTACCAGTCAACTTAAAATACAACTCGACGTTATTGACAAAGAAACAGTCAAGCATAGTTGCCGCTAAGGCGGCACCATGAGAAAGGCCTTCTTCCTCAAGTCTGGCTATATTTTCTTCGATTTCCTTCAGCCAGTGTTCTACCCGTATATTAACCCACGTTGCGATAAAGGGCTTATCAATATTGGATATGGCAATTGACAATGCATATTGCTCTGTCAGAGTTTTTGCCCTGAAACCCTTCCGTATTTTCAAAAATTCCCGTTCGTTTCTCTTGAAGAGTTCCTTGAACTCTTTACCAGTAATGATTTTGCAGAGAATTGATTTCTCTTCTTTGGTAAGAAGTCCGATGTAATTCATAATTTATCCCCCTTGTTTGCTTATACTGCAATAGGCATCCTGCAATCTTCGGTAGGATTGTTCCTTGATGGTGCCCTCCTTGATGCATTTCCGTATCCACTGACATATCTGTGGATAACGGCTCATGGCAGCTAAAATATTGCGCAAAGAATGAGGTGCGGAAATTGACGCCCCTGATACGCAACTTATATGTTTCAAGATTTTAACTTCATCGTTTGCGATGATATCCTGTTGTTGTTTTTTAAAATCAATTTTCCAGACGACATCAAGGCCAATGACAGCATGAACGCTTACACCGTAAGATAGCCCGTCCAGCTCAAGCGGTTCGTCCGCAACTATTTTTCGCTTATCCACAACATGTTTTTTGTTGAAGATAATAATCTCACCATCAAATGGTGATTTGAAGAGTAGTGATTTGTCGTGTGGCAGTGTATTCGTTTCACCAGGAAGAACTTTAGAACCAGAAAGATCTGTTACTATGATTTCTGAAAATTGCCCCACCTGATTAAGAGGCTCTTTCCAAAAATAAGCATATTGCAAGACTTGAGTACGCCCTGCGGATATCAATTGCTGCCTGCTGGAGCAGAGAATTTCATATAGTTTCGGTTGAGAAACATTATAACTTAGTTGACGAACCGCTGCAGAAGGGAAGGTTTTGACAGCAGCTACATTGCCCTTGACAAGCATATACATACTATCTTGACTATGTTTTATAGTGTAGCTTCCCTCTATAAATAATGGCCACACTGGCTGTAATGAAACTGGATGATCCGTTAGACGACAATGAAAATCAAGAAAGAATCGAGCAGCTTCTTCACAAAATGCAGATGCAGAAACCACATGAAGAGTCCAAGTTTCCCAACCAAATTGTTTTTGGGCAATCTCTTGAATTTGTATGCTGCTATATGGCCTTTGATAGAAATAGCCTCGTTTTAGCAGGTAGTACTCTTTCTCAATCTCAACATCAGCATCATATGTAAGTTTCTTGCCGGAAGATTTTTCGAACAACGTCCCCTCTGGATCCACTCCGTTAATTTCTGTCGGCCAAAACGCGCGCAATTTCTCGCTTCCATTTTCAAAACTGAGAGTGTATTTCTCAAATGGTCTTTCACCGATGGGAAGATACGTAATGTTGTCGCAATTTAGCCGTTCTTTCGCGAACACGTACAGAACATCCGATCCCCCCTTCGGCTTGATTTCTATACGGAAATCTTTGCTGAGTGAGCGAATTGGAGCACGAATCAAACCAACTTCAAATCTGAACGAAGATGAGGACACGTCCGTAATACGGATTGGCAATTGGAATTTTTGGGGATTAAAATAACTTGAATAAGGGGTTCCATATATACGTTCTGGGCAATTTTTGCTTTTTTCATAGGCGCTGTGTCTAAAGTGTCGTGTTTGGATTGCGCCATCAGTAAGGGAGACATACTGCCCACAGAGTTCACACATAAACAAACCGCTATGGGCAGATACAGTTCCACCCGGATGCAGTTTGGCTGCTTGTTCTGCTGTAATTCGCTTCCAGCCGTTGTCTGACCACATACAGACATGTGTTAGCGAAGCCATATGTAACCCCCTTACATTTTTTCCTGTTTCAAATTACTTTTGTTGGAGTTGAAACTCTAAAGTTGTTGCGCTTCGATTCTTTTCATGATTTCAGACATGGTCCTCGGTTCACTGGCTTCGCGCATCACCTGATCTGCTACATCCTTGATCGTCAGGCGACTGTCAGTTCATACCGTTGACATTGCGATAGGTTTCGTCGATCGAAATGCCTTTACGGATGGCAAGACCTCTCAATGCTTGTGATAACTTCGCCGCTTCCTCGTTGATATCAGACCCTTTGGTGATCCGCTTGTATGTATCGAAGAGGAGTGCAACTTCATACCGACCCCAAGAAATCCGAAGCGCCATATCGTCCCCTCCTTAGAGAAGCGAATACCCATGTTGTGCTCGCAGAGGCAACAGATCCTCCCTACCGATTGCTCAGTTGCTATGTGCAAGCTACCGCCCTCTGGATGCCTAACAAAATGAATTGGAGAGTCCAATGTTTTCCCATAGCTTCGCCCTCCGCAACTGAATCGGTTTAGAGGGCGCCTATGACACTCGACTTTCCGCGGTGCGCCATTTGCAGCAATCGTGGAGCCGTCAAGATTTATATGGGCAATGTCGAACCGTTGCCCGAAGCCATTACGTTTATGCAAAGCTCTGCTAAAGAAATGCCTATGAGCCATGCGCCGAACTCTTATACAGTATAACATATTTGTCGGAAGATGTCGCTTGTTTACCTATAATTTACTCGCACGCCATCCAAAACCTTTCTTTTATCGCAGTTTTCCATATCAGCAGCCATGCTGTGAGTGCAACGAACCAACAAGCACCGAAGGCGCGGCGTCCGAGGGTGTGGGGAGAGGAATCCCCACCAGGATTCGCGGCGACAGAATTGCAGGGGCAATTTCTGGCTGCCGGGGAGAATCTTGCTCTGCGGAAACTGCGCTTTTCGCTCCGTCCCTCCACCGCGCTTTTGCCGGACATAGTATTTGGTTACAAAGTGGATATATGAAAAACGAAAAGTGGTTATAAGTTGGATATAATTATATCCAACTTATAACCGCCGCGATACTCTCTGGGGAGCCGCCTGTATCAGGATCCGCCATGCGCAGAACAGGACGCGCGCAACGCATCATTGCGCATTGCGCGCGTCCTGTTTCTCCTACCCCTGCCCCTCCACCGTCGAGGCGCGCACGATCAGGTTGGGCGTGGCTGTGTGGGTCTGGGATTGCAGGTTGGGCTTTTTGATGGCGCTCAAAAGGAATTTTCCCGCCTGAACGCCCATTTCCCGCACGTCGATGTCCACCACGCTCAGGGGCGGGTCGCAGAGGGCGGAAAAGGGGTGATCGTCAAACGTCATGATGGCGATGTCGTGCGGTATGCGCAGGCCGCGGCGCTGCACGGCGGCGACGCAGCCCAGCGCCAGCACATTGTTGGCGCAGATAATGGCGTCCGGCAGCGGGCGCAGCCCCAGAAGCTGACCGGCCATGCGCGCGCCCTCGTCGCGGGTGGACTCGCCCAGCCAGATGTAGCGCTCTTCCAGCGGCAGGTCGGCCTCGCGCAACCCCTGCCGCACGCCTTCCAGCCGGTGGACGGAGATCAGGTCGTGCTCGCCGCCGCCGAGAAAGGCCACGCGCCGCCGGCCGAGGGAGACGAGGTGTTCGCTGGCCAGCACGCCGCAATAGACGTTGTTGATGTCGATCCAAGAGATCTGGCAGGCAAAGCCCGGCTGCCCAAGCACCACGTGGGGAAAGCGCGTGCGGCTGAGCAGGGCCGCCAGCGGCCGCGAGAGCACCGAGGCGTGGATCGCCAGCGCGTCGCATTCCCGGCGGGCGATCACCTCTTCGGCAAGGGCGCTGACGGCGGTGGTGTCCGTAGAGCGAAGCATCACCGCGTAGCCCCGCTTTTGCAGCGCTTCTTCCAGCCCGCACAGCATTTCGAACATATGCGGGTTGTCAAAGGCCACGTCGCGCTGCAGCGCCGCGAGAAACGCCACCTTACGGGTCATGCCGCTGGCAAAACTCTGGGCGCTGGCCATCGGGTGATAGTTCATTTCTTCCATCACCTGCCGCACGCGCTCGGCGGTCGCCTCGGAGATGGAATAATGGCGGTTGATGACCTTGGAAACGGTGGAGATGGACGTCCCCGCCGCCTTTGCCACATCGCGGATGGTCACGGCCATGCGCACCCCTCCTTTGCGCCATTATACCACGTTTGCGATACGTGCTTCAACCGACATACATGACAAAGGAATACGCCGCCAGTGCCGCGTCCTCGAGCCCCTCGCCCCAGAGGACGTTCGCAGGCGCTTCCGGCAGCTGGACGCTTTCTTCTCCGGCGTTGATGGCAACCGTGAGCCGCTCCCCGCCGTGTTCCCGGGCATAGACGAGCAACCGCTCCCCGGATTCGGCGCGCAAAACGCGGAAACTGCCGCCGCGCAGGGCCGCGTGCGCGCGCCGCAGCGCGATGGCACGGCGGAAAAAGTCCCAAAGCGCCACATCGCCGTCCGCCCAGGGCATTGCGCGGCGGTATTCCTCCTCGCGCACGCCCATCGCGCCCAGTTCGTCGCCGTAGAAGATCGAGGGCATTCCCGGAAAGGTGAGCTGGAACAGCGCCGCCAGCCGATAGCGCCGCACATCGCCCCCGCACAGCGACAAAAAGCGGCTGACATCATGGCTGTCGAGCAGGTTGAGCTGCGCCGGGATCATCTGCTTGCGATAGCGCATCAGCATGTCCCCGCATCTGCCGGCAAAGGCGCGGGCGTCGATGCTCTCCTCGGCGAAAAAGCGACGGGCGTGTTTGCGGAAGTCGTAGTTCATCGTCGAATCGAACATATCGCCGTTCAGCCAGTGCCGGGCGGTCTCCCAAACTTCGCCCACCAGCAGGCAATCGGGCTTGACCGCCTTGACGCGGCGGCGAAACTCGCGCCAGAAGCCATCGTCGATCTCGCTGGCGACGTCCAGCCGCCAGCCGTCGATGTCAAAGGCGCGCACCCAGTGCTCCCCGACGCGGCAGAGGTATTCTCGCACCTGCGCGTTGGCGGTATCGAGCTTGGGCATGGTGCGCTCATAGCCGAAACACTCGTAGCCGGGGATCGGCTCGCCGCTCTCCGGGCGCACGACGGGGAATTCCAGATGGTAAAACCAGTCGCGGTACGGCGAGGCGGCGCCGCGGCGCACGACGTCCTCAAAGGCGAAAAAGCGCCACGAACAGTGGTTGAACACGCCGTCGAGCATCACGCGCATGTCGCGGGCATGGCAGGCCTCTACCAGCGCGCGCAGGTCGTCGTCCGTACCCAGCGCCGGGTCGACGTGGAAGTAGTCGAGCGTGTCGTATTTGTGATAGGCCCCGGCGACGAAGATGGGGTTCAGGTACAGGCAGTTCATGCCCAGCTGCTCAAGGTAATCGAGATTTTCCCGAACGCCGCGCAGCGTGCCGCCTCGCAGCCCCTCGCAGCCGCACACGCGCGTGGGCCTGCCGCTGATGGAGCGATGGCCGGTGGCAAAGCTGTCCGGGAAGATGTTGTACACCACGGCGTCGACCGTCCACGCCGGCACCACGGCGCGGTCGGCGCGGTGGTCAAAGGGCAGCTTGAAGTACTCCGAGCGATCGTCCACGAGGTGGTCTGTGAAGACGTCGCCGTAAAACAGGCATGTTTCCTGCCCATCAAAGAGTTCGAAATAATAGTGCAGGCGGTGGAAAGGGCTGTCCATCTCCACCTCCCACCAGTCGTGCCATTCGTCCTGCTGGACGACGCGCATCGGCGCGGGGAAAAAGTCTATGGGCGTTTTGCGGCAGGCGGTGTCGCCATAATAAAGCGTGCAGGCCGCCAGATCGCCGCGCGCGGCGCGCAGGCGAAAGACGATGCGCTTTTCACCGATCGCGTGGCAGTATTCGGACATGGGCAGGTGCAGAATCGCGTCTTTTCTCATTGGGCTCATCCCTTCACCCCGCCGGCGGTGAGGCCGGAGGTCATGTATTTCTGGCACAGCAGGAAGATGACCAGCACGGGCAGCGACACCAGCAGCGACGCCGCCGCGAACACCGGCCAACTGCCGCTGGTCTCGGTGGCCTGCAGGCCGTACAGCCCGGCAGCCAGCGTGTAGTTGGTCTCGCCCGTCATAAAGGTCGTGGCGTAGATGTATTCGTTCCACACATAGATCAGCACCATCAGCGCCGTGACGATCAGGCTTGGCCGCGCCAGCGGCAGCACGATGCGCCAAACCACGCCCACGTCGCTGGCGCCGTCCATGCGCGCCGCCTCCTCGATCTCTACGGGCACGGTGTCGAAGTACCCCTTGAGGTTCCAGAGGCTGAACACCGACATCGTGCCGGTATAGACGAGGATCAGCCCCAGACGGGTGTTGACGAGCCCCAAAGGCCGCAGCAGGCGGTAGATGGCGAACATACTCAACAGCGCCGGGAAGGAGTTGAGCAGCACCAGCCAGCGCAGAATCATCTTCCGGCCGGGAAAGCGGCGGCGCGAAAAGGCGTAGGCCGCCGGGATCGCCGCCGAGAGCGACAGGGCCACGGTCGCCGCAGCCAATACCATGCTGTTTTCAAACCAGGGCAGCACGTCCTCGCCCTCGAACACGGCGCGGAAGTTGTCCAGCGTCAGCGCGCGGGGGATAAAGGAAAAATCCGAACTGAGCAGCGTGTTCTGCGCGCTGAGCGCCACGGACAGCGCGTAGAGGATGGGGATCAGCGTCACAAAGCAGAGGGCGATGAAAAACAGATTGAGCGCCCCCATGGAGGCGATGGAACGCAGTTTTCCGCGCTTCACCTGGACACCTCCTTTCGCTGCAGGCGGGAAAAGAGCAGAAGCAGCGCGAAGATGAGCATGGAAATGGCCGAAGAATAGCCGTAATTGTTGGTGATGAAGGCGTTCTCGTAGGCGTAGGTAAGCACGGTGTGGAAGTTGGAACCCGTCTGCGCGCCCATCTGCTGGGTGAGCAGGTAGACCACGTCGAACTGCTTGAAGGTGGTGAACACCGTGATGATCACCGCCGGAGCGATCATCGGCCGGATGGTGGGGATGGTGATGTACACGGCGCGCTGCAGGCGCGTGGCCCCGTCGAGCCGGGCGCTTTCGTAGCAGCTTTCGTCGATGGACTGCATGGCCCCATCCATGATCATGATCATGAACGGCAGCGCCAGCCACAGGTTGACCACCGTGCAAAACACGAACGCCGATACATCCGTGGCCAGCCAACGCCGCGCCTCCAGCCCCAGCGCCTCCGCCCACTGGTTGAGCAGGCCGAACTGCGAGTTGAAGATGCCCGTTTTCCACAGGAGGATGGATACGTAGCCCGGCATCGCCCAGGGGAACATGAGGATGGTCTTGTACAGCTTGCGCAGGCGCAGTTTTTTTACGTTCAGAAGGCTTGCCAGCGCAAAGGCGAGTACGAGCTGCACGGCCATGTTGACGATCGTCCACAGGATTGTCCACAACAGGGCGGACAAAAAGCCCGAATCGAACACCAGCAGCGCCCGCCGGTAGTTTTCCAGCCCGATGAAGGAAAAATCGAACCAATGGTATACCGACATGTTCGTAAGCGATATGTACAGCGTATACAGGATCGGAAAGACCACCATCAGGGCGATGAGCGTCAGCGACGGCGCGCTCCACGCATAGCTGCGCAGGCAGCCCCTGCCTTTGCGCATAAGCACCCTCCTCATCCTTTTGTTTCGCGGGCGGGCGGACGCGGGGCGTTCCGCACCGCCCGTTTTCAGCGCGTCGTTACTGCATGTTGGCAATCAGGTTTTGCGCCTGCGCCAGCGCGTCGTCAAAGCTCTCCTGCACGTCGCGCCCGGAGAGGTTGACGTCGGTGAGAAGGTCGCTCACCACCGTCCACATCACGTCCATTTCGGGGATGTTGGGCATCGGCACGGCGATCTCCGCCGTGGCGCGCATGGCCTGCACCATCTCGTCCTCCGCCACCGCCGCGTCATCGTAGCAGAGGGCGTTCGCCGGCGCGCAGCCGCTCGCCAGCGCCAGCGTCACGCCGATCTCCGGCTCCACAAGGGCCGCAAGCACGGCGCGCACGCTGTCCTCCTTGTTCTCGGCGGCGAATTTGAGTACATGCACGCCCTGCACGCCGGAATAGGGCGCCAGCGCAAGGCCGGTCTCGTCCACCACCGGCATGGGGGCGATGCCCAGAGAGATGCCCGCCTCGCGGGCGCTGGGCACCATCCACGGCCCGCCGATGGTGCTGTCGGCCTTACCCTCCAGAAAGAGCGTGTTCACCGTGGCGTACTCGGTCTCCCCGGGCATAAGTTCGACGAACTTCTTGTGGTAGGCAAGCGCGTCCTGCACCGCCTCCGCGTCCGGGAACGGCTCGCCGTTCGCGGAGATGATCTCGCCGCCAAAGCCGTGGATCCAGGCGGCGGCGTAGTAGGCCGTGGAGTGCTGCTCCACAAAGCCGTAGCGCCCGCGGCCCGTGTTTGCCTGCATGTACTGGTACAATTCCTCGGTGGTCGCGGGCACGCTGCCCTCGAGCATGTAGCGCTCGTTGTACAAAAACAGCAGCGTTTCAAAATACAGGGGCAACTGATAGAGCGTGCCGCCATAGGTGGCCGCTTCCAGCGTCATGGGCAGATGATTTGCAAGCGCGTCCTCCGCAAGCAGCGGCTCGATGGGCGCGAGTATGTCCATCTCGGCAAACACGCCGACCTTGTCGTGGGCAAAGATGAACATGTCCGGCGCGGCGGAGGGGTCGTTGCCCACCAGCTTCAAGGAATCGGTGAGGCTGGTCTTTTTTTCAAACGTCACTTCGATCCCGGGACAGGCTTCCGCCAGATAGGCGGACAATGCCTCCACCACGGCGTCCTCCTTGTCGTGCCAGATCACCAGTTTGGAGGCGTCCACTTCCTTGCGCGCGGAGCAGCCGCCCAGCGACAGAGCAAGCAGCGCGATCAGCAAAATGGCCAGTATCCGCTTCATGCCAGTTCCTCCATTTCAAAGGCTCCCCCGTGCGGGGGAGCCATGGTCGGGGCGCGGTCAGGGCGCTTCGTAGGTCACGGAAGCGTTCTGCGCGTCCGTCACCACCACCCATACGTCCACGCCGCTCTCCACGGAGAGGTCAGCCGTCTGCACGCTGCCTTCGTTGCCGTTGATGATGACCGAATTGATCCAGCCCGGGGCCTGTACGGTGTACCATCCGTCTTCCTCGGCCATGGGCTCGCCTGGCCAGGCGGCGTAGGCGTTGGTGCCGTCCGGGGCCGACCACGCCCAGCAGCAGGGCTCCGCCCAGTCCGCCGGCACCTGCGCGTGGATGGTGATGTCCGGCACGTCGGCCTGCTCGGGATCCTCGTAGGCCACTTCATAAGTGAGATCGTTGTAAACGGTGACCCAGACCTCCTGCGCTTCGATGGCGATGTCCTCCGTCTGCGCTTCGCCCTCGTTGCCACTGACGATGATGGAGTTGACCCACGCGGGCGCTTCGGCGGTGAACCAGCCGTCCTCGCCGCCGCTCATTGCCTCGCCCGGCCAGGCCTCAAAGGCGTTGGTGCCGTCCGGGGCCGACCACGCCCAGAGGTTGACGGTCTCCCAGGCCAGCGGCACATAGGCGTGTACGGTGAACATTTCGACGTATTCGGGGATGGCCTCGTCCGCCTGCGCCTCGTAAGAGACCGTGCAGGAAAGGTCGTCCGCGATGGCGATCCACGCCGCCTTGCCCGCCTCGATCACCACGCCCTCGGTCTGCACGGCTGCGTCGTTGGCGCTGACGATGGCGTTCTGCACAAAGCCCGGCACATATGCGTAGTACCAGCCGCTTTCGCCCAGGGGCTGCATGGCCTCGCCTGGCCAGGCATCAAAGGCGTTGGCGCCGTCGTCCGACCACGCCCACAGGTGCGGGTTCTCCCAGCCATCCGGCACCTGCGCCAGCACCGGCACCATTTCCGCATCCTCTTCCGCCAGAGACACGGGCAGCGCCGCCAGCAAAAGAACCGCGCTGAGCATCCACAGCAGCATCTTCTTCATTCAGGAACCCTCCCTTTCGCAAACAGGCTTTTGCCCTGTATCGTTGTACTCATCATAGCATGGCGTCGGGGAAGTGTCAAAGAAAAGTAACGAAATTAGTTTCGTATGCGAATTGCTGCGTGGGAAGGGGAAAATTCATGCGATTTATACAATTTTTCTTTGAATATTATCCACAGAGTAGCGGTTATATTTCCATTTATGAGTGTCAAAAAGGAAATCATTTTCCTGACTTCCAGGCCATGAGACCGGATTTCCCCCCATCCGCGCGTCACATCCGTCTGCCAAGGAAAAACGCCGGCTGGATCGCTCCGGCCGGCGGTTGCAGAACCGCGCGCGGTTTTATTTGACGGCACCTGACAGCTTTTCGCACACCGCCTTGCAGCGCTTTTTGCAAAAGGCGATGCCGTAGGCGAGTATGTCCTCGCGGCCATCCTCGCGCAGGCGCTCGTCGTAGCGCCGCGCCTTGATCTGCTCCATCGCCTTTGCGCAGGCCTGCTTAAGCCCCTGAAATGTGGGCGCGTACTTGACCTCGATGACGATGCCCGCGTCCGGGTCCTCCGGCTCCACCAGTATGTCGCCCTTGAGCGAAATGAAGATCACCGGGAAATTTCCCATGTACTCCTCGCACAACGTCATTTCCTTCGAGATCGCCAGACCGTCGAACAGCGTCCTGTCGGCCCCGATCTCGAAAAAGCTCTTGAGCATGCTCATGTTCAGCGTCTTGCCAAACCGCCGCGGGCGCGTGAAGAGGTTCACCTTGCCCCAGTTGTTCAGTAGGTCGCGGATCAGGCCCGTCTTGTCGACATAGTAAAATCCTTCTTGCTGCATCTCCGCAAAGCTCTCAATGCCCACGGGCAGCTTCAGATTTTTCATACGCACCTTCACCTCCCGCGCTTTCCTTTCAAAAGGCCGCATCGCTCAACTTCATTTTTACCATAACCCCCAGCCGTTATCAACGCCTGTCCCTGCGCTCTCTGAAAGCGGGCTCAATCGCGCTGAGCGTGCGGGGCTTTTTATTGCCTCCTTGCATCGGGCAAACCATTTCCTCCGTTTAATTCTCAAAACCCTGCGGCGAAGTGTCCCCGAACATGTCCCCAATTGACCTATATATAGAGGGGTTCGCAAAGTTCCCCCAATGCAGGAGGATTTCACCATGAAAGCTGCAAAAGTTCTCTATCTCAAGAAAACTCAGACCCACTTTGGCGAAGCCATGCGCCTGAACGGGGAGCGCGACGGCATCAGGCACGCCTGCGCGGAGATCGCCGGCTACATCGACGCGCATCAGGCCGCAGGGGTATACATGGTCGATGACACGAATGCCATCATGTACTGTGCCGGCGTAAAAATCGTCCTCAAGCGCGTGCTGCCGCATCTGTGGATCATTGTCGCCGTGAAGTTCATCGGTCACATGCCTACTTCTTTTCCAGTATACGTCCTCAAACGTGTCAAGTACGGCGCTTTCGAGAATTTCTGCCGCGTCGTGGATCGTTGGCGCTGGCAGGAATTGCCTCTGCCATGCGCCGGTTAACAAGAACGTTGCTTCCCTCAGGCAAAAGAGCATTTGTACGACACCGGGAAGAAGCAACAACAAATTGTACAGAAACGGAAAAAGGACGTGAGCGGATTGAAAGACGAATTGAGAAATTCAAGCCAGGCGGCTGTGCCAGAGAATTCGGCCATGGGCACAGAGCCGGAGCCTTTGGCCTGGTTGGACAAAAGAGGCCGGGTGATCGAGCCGCTGTTTGCCGATTATTTTCTGGCACGGCATCCAATGCGCTGCTTTCGCAACAAACTCTTCACGGTTGACGGCATGATCGGCGATGAGGCGATCCTGAAAAAAGAAATCTTTGCCCTTATCAGGGACTATGTGAAGTCGGGCGTCGCCCGGAAGACGGAACAACTTCTCCAGGCCGTCAAACTCTCCTGCGCGGCAGAGCCGCCGGAGATTCAGACGGATCGGATTCATGTGGCGAATGGAACGTATTTCCTGGACGGCAGGTTTACCCCCGATAAGGAATACTGCATAAACCGTCTGCCCGTAGCGTATGAGGCGGAGGCGGAAAAACCATCGTGCTGGCTGCGATTCCTGGAAGAGTTGCTTTACAGGGACGATATACCGGCGCTGCAGGAGTATATCGGCTACTGCCTGATCCCGGTCACAAAGGCACAGAAGATGCTGCTCCTGATCGGGAAGGGCGGAGAGGGGAAATCCAGGATCGGGTTGGTTCTGCGGGAGCTCTTCGGCGACAACATGTACACCGGAAGTCTGCAAAAGGTGGAGACAAACCGCTTTGCCCGCGCAGACCTGGAATATAAGCTGCTTCTGGTGGACGACGACATGAAAACAGAAGCCCTGCCCCAGACCAACAATCTGAAAACTCTGGTGACGCTGGAAGACAAGATCGATATCGAGCGCAAAGGGATGCAAAGCATGCAGGGGACGCTGTATGTGCGCTTTACCTGCTTTGGAAATGGCGGCCTTCACGCGCTCTATGACAAATCCAACGGTTTTTACCGCCGGCAGCTTCTTTTGACAACAAAGGAACGGCCCGCCGGCCGTGTAGACGATCCCTTCCTGATCGACAAGATGCGGAGGGAGAAGGAAGGGATCCTCCTGTGGGCGCTGGAAGGGCTGAACAGGCTCATTGCGAACAATTACCAATTCACGAGCAGCGAGCGGACGACCGAAAATCTGAAGGAGGCGATGGAGCGTGGGAACAACATTCTGTCCTTTCTGAAATCGGAGGGATACTTTGAAATCAAGGCCGGGGCAAAGTGCAAATCCATTGATTTTTATGAGGTTTATGAGCGCTGGTGCCGTGACAATCTGGAAAAACCGAGGGCAACAGCCGCCTTTGTCCATCACTTGAAAGATAACCAGAAAGCCCTTGGCATCATCTATGACGACAAGTGCGTTGGTGCAAACAGGGGATTTCACAATCTAGCGCTGTGCCATTTTGCGCCGTAGAACGCCACATGCGCTTGGAACGAATTGTCAAATTGTGGGCGTAGATGCAAAAATCGCCTGCTCGTCCTGCTCATGCTGCGCAAAATGTGCAGGATGAGCAGACTGAGCAGGCGGTTTCAAAGTTTGTATCGGAAAATATGCGATGGGAGGTGATCGTGCATGGGATATGCCCGTAAGGATGCAGAACGAACAAAACAGATCGCTAAAAAATTCGTACGGTATCAGGAGGGCGCGGAGCGATACAGCCTGGGACTGACGAAATTTCAGGAACTGGCCAAGGACGCAAAGGCCGTCTATAAGATTGACAAGGTGGCCCTCGTAAACTGCGAGATATTTGAGAAATATCTGGAAACGTTCCGTATAGCATAACCGATGGAGAAAAGGAGGACTCAAAATGGAAGTTGACATTCTAACATACAGAAAGTATAATGCAGTTGTGGGGTATGAGCGCGCCTGCGCTCATGCCCGGCAACATCAGTTGACTGTAACAGAAGTTGTCGTGCAAGGGACGGAGAAGCGGTTATCCAACCCTGAACAGTATGAGTCCTTCTTCTCATTGGGAAGGAGGTACTGATATGGCAACGACAAGAAAAGACCTGCGGGGCAGAACCTTGCGGAAAGGAGAAATGCAGAGAAGCTCTGACAAGCGGTATGCGTATTCGTACAAAGACCCGCTTGGAAGACGCAGGTACATCTACGCAAACGACCTTGTGGCCCTACGGGAAAAGGAAGCGCGGCTGATGAAGGATCAGCTGGATGGTTTGGATGTTTATGTGGCGGGGAAAGCGACGGTGAATTTCGTGTTTGACCGCTATATGAGCATCAAGACAAATCTGCGGCAGACGACGAGAAGCAATTATCTGTATATGTATGGCCGGTTTGTCCGGGATACGTTCGGCAAGAAAAACATCGCCGCCATCAAGTATTCAGACGTGCTTCAGTTTTACAATTACCTGCTGGAGAAACAGAAGCTGCAGATCAACACGCTGGAGAGCATCCACACGCTTCTGCATCCCACTTTCCAGCTTGCGGTTCGGGATGAAATCATTCGCCAAAACCCAACAGACAGGGTGATGGCGGAGGTCAAGAAGGCGTCTGAACTGGCCAAGGGCACACGGCATGCACTGACGATTGCCCAGCAAAGAGCGTTCATGGAGCATATCGCAAATCACCCGGTTTTTCATCATTGGTGGCCCATGTTTACGATTTTGCTTGGCACAGGATGCCGGATTGGAGAGGCACTGGGGCTCCGCTGGGAGGATTTGAACTACGAGAAACGCACGATCAGCATCAATCACAGCCTTACTTACTACCCGACGGCAGAGGAACGCTCCTCCGTGATGCACATCTCCAGACCCAAAACGGAATCGGGCGTTCGCACAATCCCGATGCTTGATTCCGTCAAGGACGCATTTGAGATGCTATATGAGGAGCAGAAGGAAAACGGCTGGAGCGATGTGGAGATCGACGGAATGAGCGGTTTTGTGTTCTGCAACCGCTTCGGCAATGTTCCCAATCCCCAGTCGGTAAACCGGGCGATCAAGCGGATCGTGGCAGACTATAATGCCAGCGAAGAAGTGAACGCCAGGAAGGAGCGACGGGAGCCCGTGCTTTTGCCGGACTTTTCCGCGCATCATCTGCGGCACACATTTTGCACAAGGCTTTGCGAAAATGAAACCAACCTGAAGGTCATCCAGTCGGTCATGGGGCATAAGGACATCAAGACGACCATGGATGTTTATGCCGAGGCGACGGAGGAGAAGAAACAGGAATCATTTGAGAGACTGGCTGCAACGCTGGACGTGTTTTGAGAAGGGCTCTGAGGCGCTTCTTGCCTGACAGCGGAATACTTGAAAAGACAGCAAATTGACAGCAAACCGGCGTGGATGACGGTGCGGGACGCATCATGGCGAATAAGCGGAATTCCCGAAAAACGCCGTGGCGAAGGTTCACGGAGGACCGCGAGGGAGTTTCAAAAATATTCCCCACGATGAAGCCGCTGGAAAAGCAGGATGCGCCCAAGGCCGAGGCCGCGAAGGCGGAAGCGCCCGTTCCGCAGCCTAAGGTGGAGACGATCGACCTGTCCAAGGTGGAGATCGAGCCGCTGTTCAAGGATTTCGTCGATTTTGAAACCTTCTCCAAGTCCGACTTCCGCGCCGTGAAGGTGAAGGAATGCGCGGCGGTGCCCAAGTCCAAGAAACTTCTCAAGTTCGTCCTCGATGACGGCACGGGCACGGATCGCGTTATCCTCAGCGGCATCCACGAATACTACGAGCCGGAAACGCTGGTGGGCAAGACGCTCATCGCCATCACCAACCTGCCGCCGCGCCCCATGATGGGCATCGACTCCTGCGGCATGGTCATCAGCGCCATCCACCGCGAGGAGGGCCAGGAGCGCCTGAACCTCCTGATGGTGGACGACCGCATCCCGGCGGGCGCGAAGCTGTACTGACGCATAAGCGGCGCTTTTTTCAAAACGCATCGTTTTGCGCTTCACAAAGCCCCTGAAAGGGTTTCGCCTTTCAGGGGCTTTCTGTGCGCTTCTTGGATTGTCCCGTTCCAAAGCCTTTTGGGGCGATTTGCAAACCGGCGCGCCGCCGCGCAGGCGGGCCATATCCGGAATAAACCTTTCGGGCCGCCGGACGATCCCCGCGCGGAAAGGAAAGCGCCCTGCCGCCGCGCAACCTCTTCCGGAGCACGCCGCGCCGGCGGCTCTGGAGCCTGAATCACCGCAGGCGGCCGAAACACAGAAGCACCTTTGCGGACGTCGCGCCCGAAAGCGGCCAGGCGCCGCAATTTCCGGATGCAAAGCGCAGGGCCTTCGCAGGCGGCCACGCGGGCAAAGCCGCGCTTTGTTCGAAGGAGGGCCGCAAACGGCGCGTCCGGCCGCTTCGCGCGCCTTTTCCGGAACGGCGCGGCGCTTTGCGCAACGCCCCGCCGCAACGGGATCAATAGCCGTTCTGTTCCACGCCGTAAACGGCCTGATCGTATGTAAAGCCCTCGTATTCCAATTGGTCGATCAACTCGCTGCGGGAAAAGGACATCACGTTCAGATAACTTCTCGCCGATTTCGCCGCCTGTTCGTACCAGTCCGCGCCGCAGTTGGCCACAGCATGTTCGGCCTCGCTGGCGGAAAAGCCCTCGTACTCCAACTGGTCGATCAGCCCGCTGCGGGAAAAGGCGAGATTGCGCAGGTAGCTCTGCGCGGAGCGTTCCGCCTGTTCGTACCAGTCCGCGCCGCAGTTGGCCACGGCGTATTCGGCCTCGCTGCGGGAAAAGCCCTCGTACTCCAACTGGTCGATCAGCCCGCTGCGGGAAAAGGGGATGCTGCGCAGGTAGCTCTGCGCGCTTTCCAGGGCGTTGCGCTCGCCAAGGGTCGCGCTGCCGGCGCTGGACGACACGCCCGGATAGGCCGCCTTGCCGCTTTGGGTATCGCCCGCCCCGGAAAGGCCGAGGCTGCCGGCGGTGGCGTCGTCCAGCAGACCGGAGACGAAATCGTAGACGACCTCGCCGTTGGTAATGATGGCCAGCACCTCGTCCTCGTCGCAATCGCCATCCTCGGGCAGTTCATCCACAAAGACGATGGAGAAGGTGGCCTCGCCCACGTCCAGAATTCCATCGCGG
Source organism: Candidatus Pullichristensenella avicola (assembly GCA_018711655.1). GTDB lineage: Bacteria > Bacillota > Clostridia > Christensenellales > Aristaeellaceae > Pullichristensenella > Pullichristensenella avicola. The sequence continues at coordinate 51,338 of DVIA01000012.1, read as the reverse complement.
GTGGCAAGGGTAAGCGCCTCTGCCACGTTCTCGGTGATGGTGATGGACATATCCATAAGCTCTTCCCAATTCTCGTAGATTGCGGACACAGCCAAGGAAGATGCCTCCAGCGTATCGCGCATGCCCTCGGCAATGACGACGTAGGCCGTCATCGCCCTGGCGTCCTCGTCGTAGGTATAGCTGTGCGCCTGTCCATCAAAGAGGTTGTCCAGCGTGTCCGTCAGGGTCTGATAGCGCGAAGTTTCCACAAAGGGGATTTCGTCGGTGTCGGAAACGGCGCCCGTGCCGCGGTCCAGCAGGTAATCGCACGCGCCGTCCGCCCAGGTGATGTGCATCGTCTGCGCGCCAAATTCGATTTCGAACTGCTGCGTGTTGCCGTAAAACTCGCCCTCGGGCCGGGAAACGAAGAGGTATTCGCCGCCCTCCTCCGCGCGCTCCACGCTGCCGTCGTCAAGCGTGCCGGCGTAGTTGGTATAATCCACATGGGCGTAGACCGTTCCCTCTTCAAGGTAGAACTCCACGTCCGCGGTATAGACCTTTTCCGTGTCCTCGTATTTGTTCTGCTGGATGAAGCGCCCCTGGCAGGCGGCCAGGTCCGTCAAATCCTGGCGCAGGGCGAGAACTTCCCCGTCCTCGGATTCGACGCCCTCCAACTGCGCCAGCGCTTCCTCCAGCGTAATGTGCTCCGCGGCCATGACCGCCTCGTAGGCTTCCCGGTCCGCGCCGCCTTCCGCCAGCGCGGGCCAGCACAGAAGCAGAATGAGCAATATGGAAACTGCTTTTTTCGCCATGATCTTCTCCCCCGTATGAACCGGGCGCGCAAACAGACTGCGCGCCCGGCCGTTCCTTGTCCTTAGCAGTACCGTTCTCTTATGTCGAAGCCCGCGACCGTGTCCAGATCGTCCACTTCGCCGTCTACCATGGTGTAGGGAATGTAATTGACCGCGCCCGTGTAGGCGTTTTCAATGCGAACGAAGCCGTTGAGCACCGTATAGGTGCCGTCGGTATCGTTGTAGGCCGTATACAGGCGGTACTTGCTGTTGCTGGTGAACTCCAGGCGGTAGGTGATGTTGTTGACATAGAAATCGAAGTAGTAGCTGCGCAGGTAGCGCTGCACGCGGCCTGTTGTGTCGCTGTCGGCAGGGGCCAGCTGCACGGCCGTGTCGGCGTAGCCCTCAGGGTCGATGACCTTGGCGATGTTGACGTCGCTGCTGAGGAAAATGATATCGTCCGTGACCAGGGAGATCTCGTCCGCATCGGGAATCTGGCTGCTGGACAGGGCGATCGTCCTGCCGGGGGCCAACTCCGCGCGCGGAAGCGCGAACGTGGACATGACCTTCAACTCTTCGCCAATGTTCACATCCTCCAGATAGCCGCTGTAATAGTAATTGGGCATGTACAGGGCCGCCCTGCTCCTCCACCCGGCAGAGTAGGCGTTGACGCCGTTGATGGTCATATCCATACTATGGCTGTCTATCGAGAGGTTTTTCTCGTCGGTAAACACCGTATAGAACAGGTACAAAAGCGTCTCGTTTTCGTCGTCCTCGTTGTGATAGCCCTCGTTGACGAACATGCCGTCGATGCGCATGTGGTCGGTCTGCGTCGTTCCGGTAAGCGCGATCTCGACGCCTTCCAGTTCGTCGTCGCCATACAGCTTGCGCTGCGTTTCGTTGTCGGCGACGCCCGTCGGCTCCAGGCCTACGCTCTCCTGGAAGCTGCTGACGGCGCCGGCGGTGCCGTTGCCGTAAATGCCGTCGGCCGCGCCGTCCAGGAAGCCCTGAGCGATCAGCGCCGCCTGCAATGCCTGCACGGCGTCGCCGCGGCTGCCGACCTCCAGCGTCTCATAGAACGCCGGTTCCACCGTGGGGCGCGGGGTCGCCGCGGGCTCTTCGGCCGCTTCCTCAGCCGCCTCTTCCGCGGCTTCCCCGGCGGGTTCTTCCGCGCCGGCCGCCTGACCGGGTTCGGCGTGGAGATAGACGACGCCGGGTTCGACGGTGAAGATCTCATCGCTGCTCTCCGCGTCCTCAATCGAGAACGTCAGGTCGAAGTTTTCCAGTTCAGCGTAGGTTTCCGCCTCCGTTCTGTCGCTGTAAAACGGCAAGGCCGTCTTCATCTTCGATTGAGGCTCGATGCCGGCGCTCGCATTCACAAGGCCATAATTCGAGCCCAAACTCCAGCCGTTCACCGTGCCGGTAAAGTATATTTTAATCTTCCCGTCCGTATTGTTTTCCACGACCACTTCGACAGATACAGAGTTGCTGAATTCCTCATATTCGCCCGTCAGGTACATCTTTACGCCGTTTTCGTCAAAGAGCAACGTCTCTTCGCCGTCCACCGCATACAACGCGGCCTCTTCTGCAACACCCACGGCCGCAAAGGTCGCCAAAAGCATCACCGCGGCCAAAACAATCGCCACAAACCGTTTCATTGTATTCTCCTTTTCTTATCTGGCCACGCGCCCGCGCCTCGCCTCGCCGCAGCGCCGCGTTCCACTGCGGTCGCGCCCGCCGCGCGCGCCATGTGCCGGTCGTTTCGTTCTATAGAAACTGCCGTTTGAAAATGTTTCCATAAAAAATAGAGACGCCTCCGCCGCGCCCGGTCAGAGCGCGGTTTTCAGGTCTCTTCCGCCATAAGGTTACCCCCCCGCGGTATTTCCCCGTTTTTTATTATAGCAGCAGAACGAAATTATGTCAATTCTTTCCCGAACCCATGTTCAATTTCCCCACAACACGCATAATTGCCAAGCGTCCAATTTGTGCATTCTATGGACAAAAATCGTTTTCCCACAAACCTAACGGCGCCGCCCCGAACACAAGCCAAACCCCGCCGCCACCCGACCTCGGGGCCGGGATGCGTCATCCTCAAGCGGTAGCATCCGGAAGGCGGCACCACCGCCACCCGACCCCGGGGCCGGGATGCGCCGCACTCCCTCCGCTCAAATACAGAAATGGAACAAAGCCCTCCGCCCCCTGCTCCTGGGGCCGGGACGCGTCACCCTCAAGCGGTAGCATCCGGAGGGCGGCACCGCCGCCCCCTGCTCCCGGGGTCGGGATGCGTCACCCTCAAGCGGTAGCATCCGGAGGGCGGCGCCGCCGCCACCCTGCTCCCGGGGTCGGGATGCGTCACCCTCAAGCGGTAGCATCTGGAAGGCGGCACCGCCGCCCCCTGCTCCCGGGGTCGGGATGCGTCATCCTCAAGCGGTAGCATCTGGAAGGCGGCACCGCCGCCCTGGCCGTCAGGGCGCGGAGGTGATGGTGTCGGAAATGCGCTTTTCCATGGCCTCCATGCCGTAACGGTCGATCTCGCCCTTGTCCTTGGGCCCATGGGTGAGACAGCCCGCGCCGCCAATGCAGCCACCGTTGCAGGCCATGCCTTCGATGAAGTTGAAATCCTTCGCGCCATGGCTGGCCTTGAGCAGCGCCATGCGGCAGGCCTCAATGCCATCGCAGGGCAGCGCCTTGACGGTGAAATTGAGGTTCTGCTCATATACGGCCTCGGCCACGGCGTCGCTGACGCCACCGCTGCGCGCAAAGATGCGGCCATAGTACGAGGCATTGTCCAGAACGTCCTCTTCGAGCTTGGAAATGTCGATGTCCTGGCCGTCGATAAGCGCCTGCAATTCCTCAAAGGTAAGCGCGCAATCGACATACTGGCGGACGCGCTCTTTCTGCACCTCGGCCTTCTTGGCGGTGCAGGGGCCGACGAAAATGATCTTGCAATCCGGATCGGAATCCTTGATGTACTTGGCGATCATCGCCATGGGCGACAGGTTGGTGGAAATGTGCTCCTTGAGGTTGGGGAACTCCGTTTCCACATAATGCACGAACGCCGGGCAGCAGGAACTGGTGAGGAAGCCCTTTTCGGCAAGCTCCTGCGCCTCATGCCAGGCGACCATGTCCGCGCCCATGGCGGCCTCGACCACGCTGAAAAAGCCCATCTTTTTCATGGCGGTAATGACCTGGCCAACCTTGGCGTAGCGGAACTGGCTGATGATGGAGGGCGCGACCACGCCGTAAACGCGCGGGCCGCCCTTTTCGTTGCTTTCGCGCAGCATGCGAATGGCGTCGAGAATGAAGGACTTGTCCACCGGCGCGCCAAAGGGACACATGTAGACGCAGGCGCCGCAGGAAGTGCACTTTTCCTCGTCGATCTTGGCGATTTTGCGTTCGTCCATGTGAATGGCCTTGACCTTGCAGGCGACCTCGCAGGGGCGCTTGCGGCTGACAATGGCGTTGTAGGGGCACACGGAAGCGCAGCGGCCGCACTCGACGCAGCGGGCCGGGTCGATATGCGCCTTGAGGTTGCGGTCGAAACTGAACGCGCCGCGCGGGCAGGCGGCCTCGCAGCGATGCGCCAGACAGCCGCGGCACATATCCGTAACCTGATAGGTGCTCACCGGGCACTCGTCGCAGGCGATGTCAATGATCTTGATGATGTTCTTGTCGCCCTTCTCCCCGCCCATGGCCAGCTTCACGCGCTCGGCGGCAATGGCGCGCTCCTTGTAAATGCAGCAGCGCATGGTCGGCTCCGGGCCGGGGGCAATGGTCTTGGGAATATCGAGGTACGCCTCCTGCAGGTTGTCTGCATAGGCATGGCGCACAACTTCGCGCAGCACCTCGTATTTGAGCTTCTGGACGTTGGTGTCGAAAATCCGCATGGCTTCCTCCCTCAGTGCTTTAGAAGTAACTCACCTTGATGCGCTTACCCATCCTTTCCAGACACTTGGCCAGGTTTTCGATGAGCTGAATCTTAATGCCGAAGGTGATCGGCAGATCGGGGTTCTGGTGCGCCGGGTTGATGGCGCGGCCCACGAAGAAATTGATGTCCGTGGCCTTTTCAAACAGCTTCTGGGCGATCAGCGAAGCGCCGTCCTTCTTGCTGGTCCAGTCGGCGGAGGTGTCCTTGCCGGCAAGAAAGTCCTCGCCCAGCTTGAGCACCTTGGAGATCGTCACCACGCCTTCGGTGACCAGATCCACCCCCTGCAATTTGGAGATGGGCGGCACCTCCGGGTCAAAATAGTCCAGCGTGGGAATGAGCGGCTTGCCCAGATACCGCGAGGCGATGTTGGACGTGGTGCCGCCGCAGACGATCTTTTCGCCCTCCTTGGCGAAAAAGAGGTTCATCATCTTGATGTCGTTCTTGGGATCGGCCGGCGGGCCAATGACCAGGTTGACGCTCTGGCGTGCGCGCACGCGCACCACGGCCACGGTGGTATCGTCGCCAGGCTCGCCCTCGTAGAGGCGGTTGCACTCATCGACGATATTGGCGGCGATGTACTTGGCCGAGTTGTCCGGGTGGTAGTTGGCCTCGGCAAAGTCGATGATGTTGTCCCGCTGCCAGCCATAGTTGAATTCCTTGCCCACGCCGGCAAAGGGCGCGCCGTCGGACATGGCGATGAGCACGTCGTTTTCCATGACCTCAAAGCGGCTTTCGTGAATCTGCTTGCCGCCCACCTCGCGGGTGGAAACGGGGTAGTTGTAGCGCACGCCGCCCCGCAGAACGATGACGGCGGGGTTGTCGAACTGGATCAGCTCCGCAACGCGGTTTTCCACAATGCGGATGACCGTAAACGTGGAATAGGCCACGCCGCGCACCTTGCACACCGGCAGGGTGCTGGCAATGGTGTCGATACATTCTTCGATGGGCATGCCGCCGGCAAGCATGGTGGAGATGATCTTCGAGGTGAGCGTGGAAAGGATGTTGGCCTTTACGCCGCTGCCCAGGCCGTCGGCAAGCACGAGGATGCTCTCGTTTTCCTTATCGACGATCTCCACGCGGTCGCCGCAAAGCTGCTCGCCGACATGGTTGAGCGAGATATAGCCGGTTTCCGTGCAAAGATTATACGTCATGGCTCATCGCGTCCTTTAGCTTTGTGAGGGCGACCTTGGTCTCGGCGGTGGTCTCGCCCAGCAGCGAGGCGATCTCCTGCACCACGCGCATCTGCTTTTCGATGACCTGGTCGGTCAGTTCCACGGTGCTCTTCTTCAGTTCGTCCTGCTGTTTGCGTTCCTGTTCGCGGTCGGTCACGTCGCGCATGATGCTGATGAGAATCTTGTACTGGCGATCGTAGATGACGGTTTCATCCACAAACAATTTGTATTCGGGCACATAGTGGCATTTGCCGCTGAAGCCATGGCCGTCGAGGACGACCTTGAGGTAATCCGACGGATCGAGCATACGCACCACCGGCGCGCCGACAATGTCGCCCGCGCAGGAAAGCTTGAACAGCTTGACCGCCGCCTGGTTGATCTGCTTGACTACCAGGTCCTCGTCCATGACGAGAATGGCGTTGGGCGTGTTCTGGATGATCTTGTCGGAGAAGGACTCGGCCTTTTCCTTGAGGTAGGGCAGGCACATTTCAATTTCGGCCTTGCCCTGACAGACGGCGATGGCCTTGTCCATGCAGGTGGGATAGCCGCAGCAGCCGCAGTTGAACATCTTGTCCGGCGTGGTCTTGCCCATGCGGGTGAGCACCTGCTGGATGGCCTCGTTGCCGGGCATGACGCGCTTGAGGCCGCCGGGGGCGTAGCGCGTGCTCAAATCGTTGGCGGGTTCCGCGCCGAACAGGTCGTCGCCGGCGTAATTTTCCACCTTGTACGCGCCCAGCATGCGCTTTTTCTTGTGCTCGCGCATCACCGGGCCGTTGATACAGCTGCCCTCGCAGGCGGACATTTCGATAAAGACGTGTTCAGAGGCGTCCTCGCGCAGTTCCTCCAGCACGTTGCGGATGTTGAGCATGCCGTCCACGGCGATGCGCGTGCAGGCGATGTCCTTGTCCAGCGTGCTGAGGATGCCGCCGGTGGTGGGATAGCGGCGGGAGGCGGGCTTTTTGTCCACGGCCTCATGGCGGCGCACCGGGGCCACGCCCTCCTCCGCCATCCAGGCGGAGAGTTCCTCAAACGTCAGGCAGGCGTCCACGCAGGAGGATTCATCCGCCTCGCGCTTCTTGGCGATGCAGGGGCCGATAAAGACGGTGAAGGCGTCCTTATCGCGCTTTTTGAGCACATCGCAGTGGGCGATCATCGGCGTCTTGACCGGCAGAAGGTGCGAAAGCAGATCCGGGTAGTATTTCTCAATGAGCGAATTGACCGCCGGGCAGCAGCTGGAGATCATCACGCCCGTATCCTTGCGCATGAACGGCTCGTAGGCCCGGGAAACCAGTTCCGCGCCCACGGCGGTTTCTTCGGCGTCGGCAAAACCGAGTTTTTTGAGGGTATCGCGCATGTCCTCGATGGTATCCACTTCCATGGCCACGGGGAAGGACGGCGCCACGCTGGCCACCACGCGCTTGCCCGCGCGAATGGCGTCGCGCACGACGGGCACATCCTCGCGGATGCGTTTGGCGTTTTGCGGGCAGACCACATAACAATTGCCGCACAAAACGCATTCATCGGCAATGATATTGGCCTGGCTGTTGGCAAAGCCGATGGCCTTGACCGGACAGGCGCGGATACAGGCGTAGCAATCCTTGCAGCGCGCCTCGTTGAGTTTGAGGTATTCGTTGTTCATGAAGGATAACCGCCTTTCGATCGGTGGTGTTTCGTGGCGCGGCCACGCGCCCCCGCGCCCCGCCGAAACGGCGGCGCGTCAAAAGCGCGCGGCGGCGCGTCTGCGGAACGGACAGACGCAGGGGCGTTCCCGCAAGGGACGGGACGCCTCTGCGCATTCCCGGGGCAAGGGCCGCCCCCCCGTCGCGGCGCGCGGCGCCGTCAGACCTTGGGAAGAATCTCCTTTTCAAAAAAGGCCTGTACATCCTCGGGCTTGAGGGAAAATTTCTGATCGTCCACCGTCAGGCAGACGCCGTTCTGGCAGTCGCCCATGCAGAAGCGCCCGCCCATTTCGACCTTGTCCTCAAGTCCATGCTCCTTGACCAGCGCCTGCAGGCCCTCGACGATCTGGCGCGAGCCCTTGAGGTGGCAGGAACTTCCGATGCAGATAGTGATCTTCATGCGTTTTCCTCCTAATTATGCTTTCGGCGCGGCCGCGGCCGGCCGGAATCGCATGGTTTTCAACGGTGTAATTATAGCACAAATCCGCTCCAAACCGCAAGATGCAATGCAACATATCGCAGGCGGGAAATGCTGAGAAAATGCGGATCGGAAAGCGACGCGGACCCCGTTCCGGCGCGGAACGGGGTCCATGGCTGCGCGTATGTCAGGCCTCCGGCTCAGCCTTCTTGGCGCGGGTGCGGCGCGCGGGCGTTTTCTCCGCCTCGCCCTCCCCTGCCTTGGGCTTGGTCGTCCGCTTGCGCGCGGGCTTCTTTTCCGCTTCCTGCGCGGGGGCTTCCTTCGCCTTGGCGGCGGTTTTGCGCGCGGCGGGCTTCTTTTCGCCTTCCGCGGGCTTGGCCGCGCGCTTGCGCGCGGGTTTCTTTCCGTCCGCTTCGGCCGCCTTGGCGGGCTTTTCCGGCTTGGGGGCGATCAGTTCCTCGTAGAGAGCGAGGTACTTTTTCGCCGATTCGTCCCAGCCGTAGCTTCCGCGCATGGCGCGGCGGGCGAGCATATCCCACACGTCCTTCTTTTCGCGGTAGATGCCCACCGCGCGCTCGATGACATGGAGCATGTCGTGGGCGTTGTAGTTCAGGAAGGTAAAGCCGTTGCCCTCGCCGGTGTATTCATTGTAGGAAAGCACCGTATCGCGCAGGCCGCCGGTCTCGCGGGCGATGGGCAGCGCGCCGTAGCGCAGGGAGATCAGCTGCGAAAGGCCGCAGGGCTCGAACATGGAGGGCATCAGGTACATATCCGCGCCGGCATAGATGCGGTGGGACAGTTCGGGGTTCATCTGGAAGGTGGCCGAGAGTTGGCCCGCGTACTTCCACTGCGCCCAGTTGAACAGGTCCTCGTACTTGCTTTCGCCCATGCCGAGCACGACCATCTGCGCGCCGGTGGACATGATCTCGGCCAGCACGCGTTCGACCAGATCCAGCCCCTTCTGGGAATTGAGGCGCGTGACCATGGCGATCAGCGGCGCTTCCGCGTCCTCGCGCAGGCCGAGCTGGCGCTGCAGGGCGATCTTGTCGCCGGCCTTCTTTTCGAAGGTATCGGCGTTGTAGTTGACGGCGATGGCCGGGTCGGTCTCGGGATTGTATTCGTCGGTGTCGATGCCGTTGAGTATGCCCGAGAGCGATTCGGCGCGGGCGCGAAGCAGCCCGTCGAGGCGCTCGCCGTAGTAGGCGGTCTGAATCTCCTGGGCGTAGGTGGGGCTGACGGTGGTGATGTGATCGGCAAAGACGATGCCGCCCTTGATGAACGAGCACATCCCGTAAAACTCCAGGCTGTCGGCGGTATAGGCAAGTTCGCCCAGGGAAACCATTTCCTCGATGTCGTCGATCTGGAACAGGCCCTGATACTTGAGGTTGTGGATGGTAAAGACGGTCTTGATGTTCTTGTACAGTTCCAGTTTGCGGTACTGTATATCCAGCATGGGGGGAATCAGGCCGGTCTGCCAGTCGTGGCAATGCAAAATGTCGGGCACGAAGTCGATCAACGGCAGGCTTTCGAGCACCGCGCGGCAGAAGTAGGCGAAGCGCTCGCCCTCGTCCGCGCCGTAGCCGTAAATGTAGTTGCGCCCGAAGTACTGCTCGTTATCGACAAAGTAGAAGGTGATCCCGTCGTAGACGAGTTTTTCGATGCCCACATACTGCCTGCGCCAGCCGAGGTTGACGTAGAAAAACAGCACATGTTCCATTTTTTCGCGCCATCTGGGTTCGATGGCCGAGTACATGGGCAGCATGACGCGCACGTCCGCCCCCTGGTCGCGCAGACGCTTGGGCAACGCGCCCACCACGTCCGCCAAACCGCCGGTTTTGACAAACGGCACGCATTCGCTCGCGGCAAACAATACCTTCATTGGGAAAGCCCCCTTTACAGTGTGACGTTCTTTCCGATGACAATCGGATACTGCACCTGGCCGATGAGGCGGCCATGGGCGCGGATGGTGACGTTTTTGTCGAAGATGACGTTCTCCACTTCCACGCTGTCCTCGATCTCGCTGTCCTGCATGATGATGGCGTTTTTTACCACCGCCCCGCGCCCAATGTGCACGCCGCGGAACAGCACGCTGTTTTCCACAGTGCCCTCGATGACGCAGCCGTCGGCCACCAGGGAATTGGTCACGCTGTTGCCGTCGCGGTAAATGGCGGGCACGTCGTTGCGCGTTTTGGTATAGACCGGGTTGGTCTTGAACAGTTCGCGGCGCACGTTGTAGTCCAGAAGGTCCATATTGCAGCGGAAGTAGCTTTTGATGGTTTCAATGCGGCGGTAATAGCCCTTGAATTCGTAGCCGTATACCTTGAGCGAGCCGGCCTTGATGGCGGGCTGGAGAAGCTCGCGGTTGATATCGTGCGAACCATGCGCGGCGGCGCCGTCTACCAGGTGCATCAAAAGCGTGCGCTTGACCAGCATCACGTTCATATACAACGTGTCATAGCTGGCGGCGTTGGGGTTGACTTCCATATCGGTCACGCGGCCGGCCTCGTCCATCTGCAAAAAGGCGTGGGTGTGCTTGCCGGCGGAACTCAGTTCCATGTTGGGGCGCACCTTGGCGTACAGCAGCGTGATGTCCGCGTCGGATTCCTCGTGCTGGCGGATCATCGGCTCGTAGTTGATGTTAAAGACCATATTGCTGTTGGTGAGAATGACCAGTTCCTGGCCGGAGCGGCGCAGATAGTCAAAATTCGCCCGCAGCGCGTCCAGAACGCCCAGATATTCGCCGTTGTTTTCCTGCGTGACAAACGGCGGTAGCAAAAACAGGCCGTTGTTGCGCGTATGCAAATCCCACTCCTTGCCCGAGCCGAGGTGGTCCATCAGCGAGCGGTAGTTGCGCTGCATGATGACGCCCACATTGCGCACGCCGGAGTTGACCATGCTGGAGAGAATGAAGTCCACCACGCGGTAGCGGCCCGCGAGCGGCAGCGCCGCCACCGAGCGCTGGCTGGTCAGTTCGCGCAGGGAAAGGTCGTCTTTGTTGGTGTAGATAATGCCCATTACGCTCTTCATTTCGCATCCGCCTCCCTCTTGGCAACTTCCTGCGCGTCTATCTGCTCGCCCGCGCCCACGACAAAGCCCGCGGGCAGGTCGGTATCCTGACCGACCAGGGCGATTTCGCCGTCGGCGGCGCCGACCTGGCAGTTTTCGCCGATCACGCAGTTTTCCGCCACGATGGCGCGCCGGATGACCGCCCCGGCCTCCACGCGCGCATAGGGCATGATGACGCTGTCCTCCACCACGGCGCCCTTGGCGATTTCCACGCCGTAGAACAGCACGCTGTTTTTCACCGAGCCGTTTACTTCGCAGCCCTCGGCGACCATGCTGCCTTCCACGGCGGCCTCGTCGCCGATATAGTGCGGCGGCAGCACCGGGCTGCGCGCGTACACGGGCCAGCGGCTGTCGCTGAGGTTGAACTCCGGCGGGATCTTCAGAAGATCCATGTTCGCCTCCCAGAGGCTGGCGATGGTGCCCACGTCTTTCCAATAGCCCTGGAAAGCATACGCCTTGAGGCGGCGCTTGTCCTCCAGCATGGAGGGAATGATGTTTTTGCCAAAGTCGTTTTTGGAGGCGGCGTTGGCCGCGTCCTTGGTCAGATATTGCCTGAGCACCGACCAGGTGAATATGTACACGCCCATGCTGGCCAGGTTGCTCTTGGGGTTTTTGGGCTTTTCCTCAAACTCCACAATGGTGTTTTCCTCGTCCACGTTCATGATGCCGAACGAGGGGGCCACCTCCCAGGGAACGGGGCGCACGGCGATGGTGATGTCGGCCTGAGAATCCATGTGCGCGGCCAGCATCTTGTTGTAGTCCATCTTGTAGATGTGGTCGCCGGAAAGGATGAGCACATAGTCCGGATCGTACTGCTCGATAAAGCTGACGTTCTGGTAAATGGCGTTTGCGGTGCCGCGGTACCATTCGCCGCTCTTGGCCTTCATATACGGCGGCAGCACGAACACGCCGCCTTCGAGCAGGTCCAGGCCCCAGGGCTGGCCGGAACCGATGTAGCGGTTCAGTTCCAGCGGCTGATACTGCGTAAGCACGCCGACCACGTCGATGCCGGAGTTTGCGCAGTTGGAAAGCGGGAAGTCAATGATCCTGTACTTGCCGCCAAAGGGGACCGCCGGCTTGGCGACCACCTTGGTAAGCAAGCCCAGCCTGCTCCCCTGTCCACCAGCGAGCAACATGGCGATACACCGTTTCTTTCTCATGTCGTCCATCCCTGCCTTTATATGATGAAGTATTGTTGGATAGAAGTGCAATAACTTACACATAACATTATAACGCAAAATCACAACAAAAGCCATATACGCAATGGAAAAAAATGTTGCGTTTTTTTGGTTGAGATGGAAAAAATTCAGGAAGTTTTTTCTCCATATCAAAAAATATCTTTAAGAATATTTTCTGTTCCTTTGCAAACACGCGCCGAAACCGCGGTGAAACGCCGTCAGAGGCGCGGCGGGCCTCTTGTCCGGCGCGCCAGTCGAAAACGCCGCCGTTTGCGGCGGCCCTGGCGCCTGATGGTCGTGCCGGACAATGCTTCGGCCATGCCTGGGGAACTTGCGCCGGACGCTCCTGCGCCAGCGCGAGGCGGGCGGGCGCGCCGCGCCCGGGGCTTGCATGAAAGTAATCGCCGGAAAGGGACGGGAACAGCAGGGCGCGCCGCTCCCGGGGAAACTTGCGACTGAATCCGAAATAGCGAATATGGCCATGCGCGAACGCATCGCGCCCCCCAGGGAATTTGCTTCACCGCCCCGCCGGGCCGCTTCTCGCTTCGGGGCGCGTCGGGGAACTTGCGCCGCCAGGAACTGCAGACGGCGATGCGTTCGGGCGCGCTCGCGCCCGGTTCCGGCGCGCATTTGCAGGGCTCCTTTCGCGTCCTGCGCCGCGTTTGCGCGCAAAAAAGCGCCGCCGGAGATGAACGGTCCGGCGGCGCGACTACAACTGCGCTTTGAGCAACTCGCCCAGCGCGTCGGCAAGGCGGGCAAGGCCCTCCAGCGGCACGGCCTCGCCGCGCACGCGCTCGGGGAGGCCGGCGCGTTCAATGGCCTCGGCGGCGGCCTGCGCGCTGAGGGGAAACGCGGCGCGCAGATTGTTTTGCAGCGTTTTGCGACGCATGGCGAAGGCTGCGGAAAGCACGCGCAAAAACAGGGCTTCGTCGTTGGGGCGCACAGGGCGCTGGTCATAAAGGTCGATGCGCAAAAAGGCACTTACGACATGCGGGCTGGGCTGAAACGCCTCGGGCGGTATTTCTTCGAGAATCTGCACCTTTCCGAAATAGCGCACGATGGCGGCGAGGTGGCACCACTGTTTGTCGCCGGGAAGGCTCAGCATGCGCTCGGCGGCCTCCTTTTGCACCATCACGGCGACGCTTTTGTAGCCCGGCCCGCGCAGAAGCAGGCGGGAGATGACGTCGGCGGTGATGTAATAGGGCAGGTTGGCCACCACGCGCGCGCCGGGAGCGCTGAGGGCGCAAAGATCGGCCTTCAGGGCGTCGGCATAGACCACGCGCACATTTTCGCAGCCTTCGAGCATGGAAGAGAGCACCGGCTTAAGACGCCTGTCCAGTTCCACCGCGGTAACGGAGCGGACGCGCTGCGAAAGCAGGCGCGTCATCAGCCCCGGCCCGGGGCCGATCTCGAGCACATCGTCCTCCTCCGCAACGCCGGCAAGGTCGATCAGGTGGGAAAGCAATCGTTCATCCAGCAGAAAATTCTGTCCCAACGCATGCGTTGGCTGAAAACCATGCTTTTCCAAAAGCACCCGCGCGCGCAGGCCAGGGGAAATATCGTTCATGCGCGTTCCTCCCATTCGTCCCGAAGAATGCTGTATACCACCGCGTCTACAAAGCGCCCTTTGATGAAGCGCTGCTGGCGCAACGTGCCTTCGCAGGTCATGCCCGCCTTTTGCATCACCCGGCCGGAGGCGGGGTTGGCGGGGTCGTGCACGGCGGCGATGCGGTGAAAGCCCACCTGCCCGAAAAGGAAATCGCAGAGCGCGCCCAGCGCTTCGGCGGCAATGCCCTGGCCCCACCAGCGCCGGCCCAGGCAATAGCCCACCTCGCAGTTGCCGTCCGCCTCCGAGATGCGGACGACGCCGATGGTGCCAATGAGGTCGCCCGCAAAGACGATTCCCCAATTGTAGCGATCGGGCCGGTCATAGCCGGAAACGACGCCCTCCAAAAAGGCCCGGGAATCCTCCTCGCTGCGATGCGCCTGCCAGGTGACATAGCGCGCGACCTGCGCGTCGCCCGCCCAATTTCGGAACATATCCCCGGCGTCCTCCATGCGCAGGCGGCGCAGGGCAAGACGCGGCGTAACCAACGCCACCGTGCCCACATGCGTAAGCGGCATATGCTTTCTCCTTCGAAGCGCAAAGGAGCCGGCGCGCGGCCGGCTCTTTGCAAGGTATCTACATCTCTTCTTCCGCCGCGCGGCGGGAGACCCTGGCGGCGATGCGGCGCACATTTTCCGCCATGTCCAGATAAACGCTCGCCGAGGCCAGCAGCACCAGGGCAAAGACGGCCATTACCGCCATGATGGCGATGCCCGCGCCCGTGCCGGCCACGGTGAAGTAGAAGGTCATGCTGTTGGGGTCGTACATGAGCTGGCCGGCGGCCGTCTGCGCGGCGTCAGATGCGCCCATGACCGCGATGCCCAGTATGATGCCGGCGAGAAAGACCAGCGCCGCCAGCACCCAGACGACGATGCGCATCAGGCGGATCCAGCCCTTGCCCCTTGCTCCCCTCCTTGCCATGTTCCTTCTTCCTCCTTTTCCAAAGGCCCCGCAGCGAACCTGCCGGGACTATTTGGTGCCGAAGAGGCGGTCGCCCGCGTCGCCAAGGCCGGGGACGATGTACTTGTGTTCGTTGAGATGATCGTCGATGGCGGCGATGTAGAGATCGACGTCGGGATGCGCCTTTGCAAGCGCCTCCACGCCCTCGGGGCAGCCGACCAGGCACACCAATTTGATGCTGCGGCAGCCGTAGCGCTTGAGGATGTCGATGGCGGCGATGGAGGAGCCGCCCGTAGCCAGCATGGGATCAAGCACCAGCATTTCGCGCTCGCCCACGTCCGGCGGCAGTTTGCAGTAGTACTCGATCGGCAGGTGCGTCTCCGGATCGCGGTAGAGGCCGATATGGCCCACCTTGGCCGCGGGCACGAGGTTGGTCACGCCATCCACCATGCCCAGCCCCGCGCGCAGGATGGGCACGATGCCCAGCTTCTTGCCGGTGAGCACGCGCGTTTTGCACGGGGCGACGGGGGTTTCGATCTCGATCTCCTTCAGCGGTAGATCGCGCGTGACCTCATAGGCCATCAGCATGCCGATCTCCTCCAGAAGCTGGCGGAAATCCTTGGTTCCACAGTTTTTGTCGCGCATAAGAGAAAGTTTGTGCTGTACCAGCGGATGATCCACCACGACTACTTTGCCCATCTGTGTATCCTCCCATCCATTGCCATGAAAAGCGGCGGGGCCAGCATCGCCGCGCCCCGCCGCATCCGGCTCGTCTGTTTGCCCCCTTATTATAGCGGATTTTCTCCGGAAAGACAAGAGAGGCGCCAATGAATTCGCACTTTTTCGCTACACGCCCGGATCGCGCAAAAATTCTGCCAGCAGCTTTGCCGCGCCCTCGCAATCGGCCAGAGAGACCGTTTCGCAGGCGGAGTGGACGTAGCGGCAGGCGATGGAGATCGCCCCGGCCAGCACGCCCGCGCGCGTGGTCTGGATGGCGCCGGCGTCGGTGCCGCCGGAGAGGAGCACTTCCCTTTGCACGCAGACGCCGGCGCGCTGCGCGGCCTTCTCCAGCCCCGCCACCACGCGCGGCGCGGCCACAAGCGAGGAATCGCGCACCTTGACGCAGGGGCCGTGCCCGGCCCTGACGGCGATCTTCGCGCCCTTGGGCGTGTCGCCGGAGAGCGTCACATCCAGCGCCAGGCCGATCTGCGGATCCACGGCGTAGGCCGCCGTGCGCGCGCCGCGCAGGCCAAGTTCCTCCTGAGCGCTGAAAACGAAAGCCACCTCGTTTTCACACGCGCCCAGCGCCTTCATGGCCTCCAGGGCGATGGCGCAGCCCACGCGGTCGTCCATGGCCGGGGCGGCGATCATGCCGTTGGCCAGTTCGAAGGCGTCGGGCGCGTAGACGGCGACGTCGCCCAGATTGACCATGGAAAGCGCGTCCTCGCGGTCTTTCGCGCCGACGTCGATAAAGAGATTGGACATCTTGCCGTCGTCGGCGGAAAAATCCTCCGTTTCGTTGGAAACCACGCCGTGTACGCCGTTTGCAAAAACCACATGCCGGTTGATGGAGGCGCGCTTGCTGATGCCGCCGGCGTTGTGCACGCGCAAAAAGCCGTTTTCATCGGCGTCGATGACGACGAAACCGATGTGGTCCATATGCGCCGAAACCATGACGCGCCTGCCGCCCTCTTTGGCGGCGCGGCGGATGCAGATGAGGTTGCCCAGCGCGTCGGTATGCATCTGGTCGCAATAGGGGCGGGCCATTTCGGCGATGACCTCGCGAACGGCGTCCTCGCGACCGGAAGCGCCGTAGGTATTCAAAAGCGTCATAAGCGTCTTTTTCATGTTACTGCCTCCTCAGATAGCTGTCGGCAAGGCGGTACTGCGCCTCGATGTCGGAAAAAGCGGCCACGCTGGAGCCGGAATGAATGTTGCGGCAGGGCACGCTCAAAACGCCCGTGGGCACGCCTTCGCGCGCCAGTTGGATCTCGCCGGCGTCGTTGCCGCCGGTCACGGACTGCTTGAACTGCCAGGCGACGCCCTCTTCTTCGGCTACGTCGCGCAAGGTCTGCCACACGGGGCGGCTGGAAACGCTGGCGCGGTCCATGAACGATATGGCCACGCCACCGCCCACGCGGCACACGCGCAGGTGGGAAGGCACGTCGCCCAGGTCGTTGGCGGTGGTGCCCTCGAGAATGAGGGCCTCGTCCGCCTCGATATTGTGGCCGACGCAGGCCGCGCCGCGCAGGCCGATTTCCTCCTGCACGGTGAAGGCGCAGGTGATGTCGCAGGCATAATCGTTTTCCAGAAGGCTCATCAGCGTCATGCAGCCGACGCGGTCGTCCAGGGCCTTGGCTTTGACAAGGCCGTTTCCAAACTCGCGCCAGTCGGAGCGGAAGGTGATATAATCGCCGGGCCTGACCAGCTTTTCCGCCTCTTCCTTCGTGGAAGCGCCGACGTCGATGTAGAGGTCCTCGTGCTTTAAGACCTTTTCAAACTCGGCGCGGGTTTGCAGGTGGATGGCCTTGGCGCCGATCACGCCGGGAACCTCCTTTTCGCCCACCAGCACGGGCTTGGACACGACCACGCGCGCGTCTACGCCGCCCACCGGCTCGTAGCTCAGAAGGCCGTTGTCATTGACGCCCAATACCATAAAGCCCACCTCGTCCATGTGGGCGGCGAGCAGCACATGCTTTTTGCCCTCCGTGCCCTTTTTGTAGGCAAGAAGGTTGCCGATGGGGTCCACCCAGACGCGGGTAGCGCTTTTTTCAATGTGTTTGCGAATAAAATCGCGCACGCGGCCCTCGTCGCCGCTGACGCCGCGCAGCAGGCAAAGTTCCTTTAAAACCATTGGAATCCCTCCCATTCCCGGGCGATTCTTTCGATCACCAGCGCGATGAGGCGGCCCGTTTCCCGCACCGTATTCAGGTCGAGCAATTCCACCGTGGTGTGCATGTATTTCAGCGGGATGGACAAAAGCAGCGTCGGCACGCCGCCGCGCGCGGTCTGCGTTTCCGAGGCGTCCGTCGCGGTCACGCCGGTGCAGATCTCCATGACCTGGTCCACGCCGTTTTCCTTCGCCGTTTCCACGGCGATCTTTTCCAATTTCGGGTGGATGTTCGGCCCGTGGCCGACGGTCACCTTGCCCACCGGAAACGCCTCCCACTTGCCGGTGCCGGGGCCTTCGCCGTGGGTGACGTCGATGGCGATGGCAAAATCGGGCTGCAGGCGGAAAGCGGCCGTTTTCGCGCCTTTGGAGCCGATCTCCTCCTGCACGGTGGAAACGAAATAGGCCTGCGCGGTCGTGTTCGTGTGCGAAAGGGCCTCCGCGGCGACGAGCATGGCGGCCACGCTGGCGCGGTCGTCCATGGTCTTGCCGGCCATGCGGCCGTTTGCCAGGCGCAGCGAGGGCGCGAGCATCACGATCATATCGCCCACGCGCACGCGCCGGCGCGCCTCGGGGGCGCTTAAGCCTATGTCCACATAGAGGTCGTCCAGTTTAAGCGCCTTTTCGCGGTCCTTTGCCGTCGAAAGCTGCGGCGGCTTGGCGCCGATCACGCCGTAGACGGGGCCGGAAGCGCTCTGCACGCTGACCTCCATGCCGGGAAGGATGCGCGGGTCCACGCCGCCGTTTTTAAAAATGCGCAGACAGCCGTCGTCCTCGATCTTGCTGACGACCAGGCCGATCTCGTCCTGGTGGGCGCAGACGATCACCCGCGGCCCGTTTTGCGCCGCCTCGCCGCCCACGCGCGCATAGAGGTTTTCCATATCGTCGGTAAACACCTCGCGCGCGCAGGGGCGAAACCACTCCGCGATGCGGCCGTTCACGCCCGCCTCGTAGCCCGGCACGCCGGGCAGCGCCGTGGTTTCTGCAAGAAACCGGGCGATGTTTTCAATATCCAAGTCGTTTCCTCCTTTGCCGTATCATTGCGCCGCGTACTCCGCGGTCGGCCGGACCACGGCGGCGCCGCGCTCCTTGTCGAATTTTTCCAGCACCAGCAGCGAATGCGCGCCCTCCACCAGCTTCTGTTCGGGAACGCGGGTCTTGATCATCACGCCCACGCCGACCACTTCGGCCTGAAATTCGCGCATCATATCCACCATGCCCTGCAGGGTGCCGCCGCCCTTCATAAAGTCATCGACGATCAGGGCGCGCTGGCCGGGGCGCACGGCGCGGCGGGCGAGGGCCATGGTTTCGATGCGGCCGTCGCCGCCGACGTAGTTGATCTTCACCGCCGGGCCCTCGTAGGCGCGGCTGTCGCGCCGGGCGATCACCAGCGGCACATCCAGCGCGCGCGCCGTCATCAGGGCGATGGGGATGCCCTTGGTTTCCATGGTGAGCACCAGGTCCGGCTGGCGCGCATAGTAGCGCCGGGCGAGGATTTCGCCGATCATCTGAGCGGTATCCGGCTCGCTGGTGACGTCCGAGGTATACAAAAAGCCGCCCGGCAGCATCCTGCCCGGTTCGCACAGGCGATCGGCCAGGGCTGCCAGATCGCGCGCGGCCCGTTCGCCGCTGGGCATCGGCCGAAAGCGCGCCCCGCCCGCGGCGCCGGCCACGGTTTCCACGCGGCCGGCCTCAAAGCGCTCCAGCGCCTCGGCCAGCAGGTCCACGTCCTCGCTTACGGTGGACTTGGCCGCGCCGAACATCTCGCAGAATTCCCCCAGCGTGTGTATGCGGTTGGGCGTGTCGGTCAACAGCCGCGCGATGACGCTCAGGCGCTCGTTTCGCTTGATCTTATCCACGCCAGCCCCTCCTGTTCCGAAGATTTTTCTACCGCGTACCATTATAATTCGGATTTTCGGCTTTTTCCAGCCTTTCCGCGCCCTTTGACGCCGATTCCGAAATTTTAACTTTGCTCGGCGCGCATTTTGGACTATAATGTTGGAATGAAGCCCCCTGCGGGCGGGAGGTGGTCGCAATGACGGATATCCGAAGCGTCCGGCGCGTGCACATGATCGGCGTGGGCGGCAGTTCCATGTCGGGCCTGGCGGGCCTTTTGAACGACGAGGGCTACGAGGTGACCGGTTCCGACCGCACGCGCTCGCACAAAACCGAGGCGCTGGAAGCGCATGGCGTGAAGGTGCTCATCGGCCATAGGCCGGAAAACGTGCGCGGCGCGCAGCTGGTGATCTACTCCGCCGCCATCGCGCCGGACAACCCCGAGCGCGCCGAGGCTGCGCGGCTGAATATTCCGCAGATGGAGCGCTGCGACCTCATCGGGCAACTGATGCAGGGCAGCAAATGCGCCATCGCCGTCAGCGGCACGCACGGCAAGACCACCACCACCTCCATGCTGGCGCAGGCGTTTTTGACCGCCGGGCGCGATCCCAGCGTGCATATCGGCGGGGAACTGGATTTTCTCGGCGGTTCCACGCGGCGCGGTAAAGACGAATTCATCCTCGAAGCCTGCGAATACAACCGCAGTTTCCTGCATTTTTACCCCACCATGGCGGTCATCCTCAACATCGACGAGGATCATCTGGACTGCTACAAGGACATAGACGACATCGAAGCGACGTTTTTGCAGTTCGCGCGCCTGGCAAAGTTCATCGTCGGCTGGGGCGACGACGCGCGCGTGATGCGCGTCATCCGCGAAAGCGGGCTTCCCCACGCCACCTACGGCCTGGGCGCAGACAACACGCTGCGGCCGGAAAACCTCGCCTGGGACGAGCGCGGCCGCGCCCGCTTCACCGCCCTCTGGGAAGGCAGGCCCATCGGCGAATTTTCGCTGGGCGTTCCGGGAGAGACCAATCTGCTCGACGCGCTGGCCGCCATTGCCGTGGCGCAGTCGCGCAATCTGCCGATGGACGCGGTTTCCGAGGCGCTGCGCAACTTCCGCGGCGCGCACCGGCGCAACGAACTGACCAGCATAACCGACGGCGTAAAGGTGTTTACCGACTACGGCCACAACCCCGCCGAGATCAAATCGGCGCTGGATATCGCCGCGTTGGAGCCGCACAGGACCCTCTGGGCCGTGTGGCAGCCGCACACCTATTCGCGCACCAAAGCGCTGTTTGACCAGTTTTTGACGACGTTTGACAAGGCCGACAAGGTGCTGGTGACGGACATCTGCGCCGCGCGGGAAAAGGACCCGGGCGACATCCGCTCGGAGATGCTCATCGGCCCTTTGCGCAAGCGCGGCGTGGACGCGGTACTCACCCCCACCTTCGACGACGCCGAAGCCTATCTGCGCGCCCACTGGCAGGCGGGCGACGTGGTCATCACCCACGGCTGCGGGGACATCGACCTGCTCAACGAGCAGATCGCCCTGCACGGCGATACAGCGCCGGAGGCGCGGCCCGAGGCGGGCCGCTGAGGCGCGCAAGGCGTCTGTGCAGGCGCGGCCCGCGCGCAAACGGCCGCCTTCGCGGGCGCTTTTTCTACAAGCCATCGCGGCCGCGGATTCTCCCGGCGCTCCCGGCCGGGCCGCAGCCTCTTGAGCGGGGCGCTTTCGCCCCGGGTGTTTGCGTCTTGCGCGAGTTTTCGCGGGACGATAAAACGCCATTCGCCGTCCGGCTTTCCGGGCGGCAGATCAGACAAAGGAGGATTTCCCCATGAACGAGAACATCAAAGCCATCGCCATACGAATATGCGACCTGCGCGAGATTACGGGCTACACCCAGCAGGAGGTCGCCGAGCGCTCGGGCGTTCCGCTCGAGGATTACATCGCCTACGAGGCGGGCGAGAGGGACTTCTCCTTTAGCCACCTGTTCAACATCGCATCGACGCTGGGTGTAGATATTTCTGACCTCCTCACCGGCGAAAGCCCGAAACTCAAGGGCTACATCCTCACCCGCGCGGGCAAGGGGCTGGCGTTCGATCGCCGCAAGGCCTACCACTACGAACACCTGGCCTACAATTTCCGCGACAAGAAGGCGGAGCCGTTCATCGTCACCGTGGAATACGACCCCACGGGCGCGCCCAAGACCGCGCATGACCATGAGGGGCAGGAGTTCGACTATGTGCTCACCGGCCATATGAAGATCGTGCTGGCGGGCAACGAGGTCTATCTCGGCCCGGGCGACTCCATCTACTACGATTCGTCCATCCCCCACGCCATGTACGCCGTTGAGACGGACTGCCGTTTCATTGCCGTGGTCATCAAATAACCGGAGGTCAAACACGCTATGACGCTCTACCAACGCTTTTTGAGGAAGCCGGAATTCGGCTCCTATGAGGACTATCTGCACAATTTTCGCATCAACGTTCCCGAGAACTTCAACTTTGCCTACGACGTGCTCGACGTCATCGCCGAGGAGGAGCCGGACAAGCGCGCCCTGCAGTGGGCGCACATGGACGGCCGCGAGCGCGCCTTCACCTTTGCCGAGATCGCCCGTCTTTCCAAGCAGGCGGCCAACCTCTTTGTCCGTTTGGGCATCCAAAAGGGCGACAAGGTGATGCTGGTTCTGCGCCGGCACTACAGCTTCTGGATCGCCATCATGGCCCTGTGCCGCATCGGCGCGGTGGCTGTGCCCGCCACGCATCTGCTTACGAAGAAGGACGTCGTTTACCGCGCCAACTGCGCCGGCATCAAGATGGTGGTCACCTCCGCGGAGGGCTGCTTCGCCGCCAGCTGCGAGGAGGCTATGCCCGAGTGCCCGACGGTGGAAAAACTGCTCATCGTCGATGGCGAACGCGAGGGCTGGCTGGACTTTGAGGGCCTGCTGGCCGAGGAGTCCGACGAGTTCCCCCGCCCGGCGGAGCCGTTTGGGCACGACGACATCATGCTTCTGTACTTCACCTCCGGCACCTCCGGCATGCCCAAGATGGTCGGCCACAATTTCGATTACCCCCTGGGGCATATACAGACGGCGGTATTCTGGCATCAGTGCATCGACGGGGGGTTGCATCTCACCGTCTCGGAGACTGGCTGGATGAAGTCCGTGTGGGGCAAACTCTACGGACAGTGGCTGGCGGGTTCCGCCATCATGGTCTACGACTTTGAAAAGTTCGTGCCCAGGGACATGCTGGCGGTGCTGGAAAAGTACAAGGTGACCACCTTCTGCGCGCCGCCAACCATCTACCGCTTCATGATTCTCGAGGACGTATCCAAGTACGATCTTTCCTCCATCCAGCACTGCACCACGGCGGGCGAGCCGCTCAACCCCGAGGTGTTTGAAAAGTGGAAGGAACTGACCGGGCACGAGTTGCGCGAAATCTTCGGGCAGACGGAGCTGTGCGTCACCGTGGGCACCTTCCCGTGGATGAAGGTCTGCCCCGGCTCCATGGGCAAGCCCTCGCCGCAGTTTGACGTGGACATCGTCGATGAGGAGGGCAAGAGTTGCCCCGCCGGCCAGGTGGGCGAAATCGTGGTGCGCACGCAGTACGAAACGCCCGTGGGCATGTTCCTGGGCTACTACCGCGATGAGGAAGGCACAAGGGCCGTCTGGCACGACGGCATGTACCACACGCGCGACCTCGCCTGGCGCGACGAGTGGGGCTATTACTGGTATGTGGGCCGCGCCGACGACGTCATCAAATCCTCCGGCTACCGCATCGGCCCCTTCGAGGTGGAAAGCGCCCTCATGGAGCACGACGCCGTGGTGGAAACGGCCATCACCGGCGTGCCCGACCCGGTGCGCGGCCAGATCGTCAAGGCCACCATCGTGCTCAAGCAGGGCTATGAGCCGACCGAGGAACTGAAAAAGGAACTCCAGAACCACGTCAAAAAGTTGACCGCGCCCTACAAGTACCCGCGCATCATCGAATTCGTGGACGAGCTTCCCAAGACCATCTCCGGCAAGATCCGCCGCGTGGAACTGCGCGAGCGCGACAGCCGGAAGGCCGATCGCTGAACGACCACGCCGCGCGCCCCGTCCGAGCCTGTCGGGCGGGGCGCGCATCCACAAAGGAGCATGCACATGGACTGGCGGTTTTCCCGGCGCGCGCTGCGCTTTCAGCCCAACATCTTCAACGTCCTCAAGGATCTCAAGCAGGACCGGCTTGCGCGCGACGAATGGGTGTGCGATCTCTCCGTTGGCACGCCGGACTTCCCCGTGGCCGAGCACATCCGTGCGGCGGCCTCGCGGGCGGCGCTCGACCCGGAGAATTACAAGTACTCGCTGGGCGACCTGCCGGAGCTTACGCAGGCGGTGCAGCGCTGGTACGCGCGGCGCTACGGCGTCACGCTGGCGGAAAATGAAGTGATGAGCGTATACGGCTCGCAGGAGGGCATCGCCCACATCGCCATGACGCTGTGCGACCCGGGCGACGTGGT
This sequence comes from Candidatus Pullichristensenella avicola, assembly GCA_018711655.1. Classification (GTDB taxonomy): domain Bacteria; phylum Bacillota; class Clostridia; order Christensenellales; family Aristaeellaceae; genus Pullichristensenella; species Pullichristensenella avicola. Next base: position 27,397 of record DVIA01000012.1, on the reverse strand, counting down.
GCTCGTGCCCGACCCCTGCTACCCCATCTTCGCCATCGGCCCCTCGCTGTGCGGCGCGGAGATCGCCTATTACCCGCTGGACGGGCAAAGCGGCTATCTGCCCGACCTTGACGCCATCGACGAGGCGGTCGCGCGCCGCGCGAAGATGATGATCGTCTCCTTCCCCGCCAACCCCGTGGGCGCGGTGGCGCCGCGCGCCTTTTATGAGGATCTGGTGGCCTTCGCGCGCAAATACGGCATTTGCATCGTCCACGACAACGCCTATTCGGAGATCGTTTTTGACGGCGCGGAGGGCATGTCCTTTCTGAGCGTGCCCGGGGCCATGGAAGTGGGCGTGGAGTTCAATTCCCTTTCCAAAACCTACAACCTCACCGGCGCGCGGCTGTCGTTTTTGCTGGGCAACCGCATGATCCTCGAGCGCTTCCGCGCCCTGCGCACGCAGATCGACTACGGCCTGTTCTATGTGGCGCAGCGCGCCGCCATCGCCGCGCTGGACGGGCCGCAGGAGGGCGTCGTCCGTCAGCGCGCGGAATACCAGCGCCGCCGCGACGCCCTCTGCCGCGGTCTCACCGCCGCCGGCTGGGATGTGCCCGACGCCAAGGGAACGATGTTCGTCTGGGCAAAGACGCCGCGCGGCTGGGAGGACGACGAGGCCTTCGTTTCCACCCTGTTTCAGCGCACGGGCGTGTTGTGTACGCCCGGCAGCGCCTTTGCCTCGCGCGGGCGCGGACATGTGCGTTTTGCGCTGGTGCAGCCGGCGGAGGTCCTGGCCGAATGCGTTGCGCGCATCGCCCGCGGCGGCCTGTTCTGACCGGTGCAATTTGACGCGAGCGGCAAAACGTGCTACAATGCAGAAAGCACCCGCAAAAGGAGGAATCGTTTTGAAGCGAATCTTTGCGGCGCTGCTGGCGCTGACGCTCATTCTGGGCGCGGCGCAGGCGCAGGAGGATATTTTCGCAGTCACGCCCACGCCCACGGCGAGCGGGGGCGGCGTCGGCCTGTCCATCGCCGAATATACCTACGCCACCACCGGCAACGCCACCCTGGGCGTGCGCTTTGCCTACCCCTCGCATTGGGAAATGACGCCCGGCCGGCGCACCATCTGTTACGAAGAGCCCGTGGCCGAGGGCGATATCCCCGCGCGCATGGCCGTGTCGGTCAAGCAGTTGGAGGACCGCGCCGACGAGGACGACATGGACAGCGAGCTTTCCGCCTTCATGCGCGCCGTGTTCACGCAATACGATTCCTATGAGATCGGCAACCTGATGACCGATACCTCCTTTATGGGCAAAACCGGCTATTCCACCATTTATCGGGGCTACCGGGGCGATCAGGCCGTGCAGGGTTCCGTGATCATGGCCGCCGTCGGCACGAAAATCTACGCTTTCCACTTCAGCGCCGACGCCAACGATTACGACGCCATGACGCAGGTAATGGAATACCTGCGCAATTCCGTAGAGGCGGACAACGCCTGACGCCGCGGCGTCCCCGCGCGCAAAACCGCCTTGCCGCCGAAGAGCGCGGCCGCGGCGGCGGCAACCCCGCAAATGCGAAAATTGCCCGGATGCGTTGAACATCCGCGGCAATTTTCTTTTCCGGAGCGGTCGCAGGCGCGCCCTGCGGCCTTTTCAATTCCCCTCGTTCAAAGGCGGGGCGCTTGCCCGCCGTCGTCTCCCCGCGCTCTGCCGTCGCGCCGCCATTTTGCCGGTGCAAAGGCGGTTTGCGCCGTTTGCCTAACGCGCCGCTTCGGCCTTTTGGGCCGCCTGCAGGGCTTGCATTTCGCGCAGGCGCTCCATCAGAATCAGCAGCCGCGGCCGGTTGTAGCGCTGGATAACGATAAAGGGCAGATTGCCGAAAAGATCGTACAGAAGCATGCAAATCCAGTTCCAGCCCCTGGGCAGCAGCACCAGAAACAGGGGACTTAACAGGATGAGCACCACATGCACCAGTTCCGCCACGCAGGTTTCGCGAATGAGGCCCTCGACGTGCTCGGGGCTGCGCATAACGCCGATTTTTTTGCGGAAGGTGTGCGGTATATAGCGGCTCATGTCCGGCACCTTGTCCTTCCAGTAGTTGATGCCCAGTTTCAAATAGACGTCGCCATTGCGCTCCCATGCACGGGGCGCGTAGGGAAAGGCGCGATAATCGAAATTTTTGCGCGGCATCATTTCGCCGATGAGGAAGCACAAAAGCCCCATCACCAGGCAGATGATGCCAAAACGCAGGACAAGGCCGAAAAACGCGGGGATCTGCGACAGCAAGCGGGAGAACATCCAAGACCTCCTTGTGGGGGGCAGGCAGAAAAAGCCATTCTGGTTTCAGAAGCAGTTCTATCATTATAGCAAGAGTAGAACGAGATTGCAACGCATATTTGGAAGAACGCAGATTAAAAAACGCGAGAGCGCAGGTCGCGTCGCCCGCCATGCGGAACGGGGTGGCGCGCCCGGAGGGACAATCGCCGGCTTTGCCGAGGCGCGCCGGTCCGCGTCCAGCGAGGCGGGCCGGCGTTTCCGGAGCGGCGTGAATCGCCCGGTCGCGTCCACTTGCCGGGCAAAGCGTTCCGCCGGCGCAAAAATGATGCTCTCATACGATCGCACCCGCTTGCCGGGCAAAGGGCGGCCGCGCGCCTCCGGCGCGGGCAGGCGAACGGCGCGGCGCCGGGAAAGCGCGCTGCGAACGCCTCCGGCGCGGCGGGAAAGCCGTCGGGCGCGGCCGATCCGCGCAAGCTGGCGGCGGCAAAGCGGCGTGATCGCCGCGCGAAAGGTGCCATGCCTGCGAATCGCCGCCCCGCGCGCAAAAGCGCCGCCTCCCGGGTGGGGAGACGGCGCTTGGCTTTGAAGGGTTACTTGGCGTCGCCGGTGCGCGCGTAGTGCGGCAGCAGCTTCGGCGATTCCTCGGTCGGCTCGATGCCGGCGGCCTTCATCTCGGCCATGAACTTGTTCACATGCTCGAGCGTGGGCTTGCCCAGGTGCACGTCCTTGCAGGCCTTGGCGGCGGAGATGCCGGCCTGACGGCCAAAGACGATGACGTCGAGCAGGGAGTTGCCCATCAGGCGGTTGCGGCCATGGATGCCGCCGACGGCCTCGCCGGCCACAAAGAGGCCGGGGATGCAACTCTCGCACTGGTCGTTGACGCGCAGGCCGCCGTTCTGGTAGTGCAGCGTCGGGTAGACGAGGATCGGCACCTTGCGCATGTCGATGCCGTACTTGAGGAACATGCGCAGCATGGCGGGCAGGCGCTTTTCCAGCGTGCCTTCGCCATGGATCATGTCGATCATCGGCGTATCGAGCCACACGGCCTGGCCTTCGGGCGTGGTCACGCCCTTGCCGCGGGCCTTGCACTCGCGGATGATGGAGGCGGCGGACACGTCGCGGGTCTCCAGCGGGTGCATGAAGGCTTCGCCCTCGGCGTTGATGAGCATGGCGCCCATGGAACGCACCTTTTCCGTGACCAGCGCGCCGTAGATCTGCAGCGGGTAGGCCGCGCCGGTGGGATGGTACTGCAGCGTGTCGGCATAGAGGAGCGGCACGCCCGCGCGATAGCCGAGGATGAGGCCATCGGCGGTGGCGCCGTAGTGGTTGGAGGTGGGGAAGCCCTGATAGTGCAGGCGTCCTGCGCCGCCGGTGGAGATGATGACGGTCTTGGCGCGGGCGATGAGGTGGCGGCCCGTTTCCATGTTGAGCAGCACCGCGCCGGCGGCGTGGCCGTTCTCATCGAGGATCAGCTCGATGGCGGCGGTGAAGTCCACCACCGGGATCTCGCGGTTCCAGACCTCGTCGCGCAGCGTGCGCATGATCTCCGCGCCGGAATAGTCCGCCGCCGCGTGCATGCGCTTGCGGGAGGTGCCGCCGCCGTGGGTGGTGATCATGGTGCCGTCCTCGGCCTTGTCAAACTCCACGCCCAGTTCGTTGAGCCACTTGACCGCGCCGGGGCCGTCCATGACCAGTTTGCGCAGAAGCTCGGGCACGGCCGCGTAGTGGCCGCCGCCAAAGGCGTCGAGGTAGTGCTGGGCGGGCGAGTCGTTGGCCTTGTCGGCGGCCTGGATGCCGCCCTCGGCCATCATGGTGTTGGCGTCGCCGATGCGCAGCTTGGTGACGATCATTACGTTGGCGCCGTTCTCGTGCGCCATGACCGCCGCGGAGGAACCCGCGCCACCGCCGCCGATGACGAGCACGTCCACATCGTAGTCGGGATGCTCAAGGTCGAGGTCGAGGCCGGAAACGCGGCTCTTGCCCTCGAGCAGCGCGCGCAGCTCGACGGGCACCTTATCGCCCTTGTTGACGCCCACGCGCAGCGTATCGAAGCCTACGTCGCGGTAGTCCGGGTGAAATTCCTTCAAAAGCGCGTCCTTTTCCTCGGCGCTCATGCGGCGCGGCTCCACCCCGATGCGCGAAGCGCGGGTGGCTTCCACCTTTTTAATGGATGCGAGCATGTCCTGAGAATACATTGGTCAAGCCCCCTTACTTCTCGATTTCGCGGTTGTTGTAGAGCTCTTTGATCTCGTCGATCGGCTTTTGCATGATGTCCTCGATGAGGGCGTTGAACTCGCCTTCCTCGATGGCCTTGACGCGCTCGGTGAGGTGCTTGGCCTCGGGCGCGATGTACTTGCCGTTGAGGCGGCGGGCCAGCAGGGCCACCTGCGGGTGGGAGATGCCGGCCGGGCAGCGGGAGGAGCAGATGCCGCACATCACGCAGTCAAAGGACTCCTCGGCGCACTTTTTGAACTCGCCGCGCTGGGCGTAGGCGATGTACTGCATGACGTTGAGGCTCTGCGGGCAGGCCTTGGTGCAGGCGTTGCAGCCGATGCAGCTGTAGATTTCCGGGTAGAGCTGCATCATGATCTGCTCCTGCGGACGCACCTTTTCGATGTCGTAGACCTGCTTGACCAGGGGGAAGTACGGCAGCGTGGCAACGTACATGTTCTCCTCCACCTTGGTGGAGCAGGCAAGGCACATCTTCAGTTCCGTGGAGCCCTTGACGCGGTAAACGGTGGCGCAGGCGCCGCAGAAGCCGTTGCGGCAGCCGCAGCCGCGCTTGAGTTCGTAGCCTGCGTATTCCAGAGCGCCCATGATGGTCAGGCTCTCCGGCACTTCGTATTTCTTGCCCATCAAATAGACCGTGATCATTTTATCAGCCATGGTTCAGCCCTCCATCAGTATTCGTCCGGCAGCTCGTCAAGCTGGTCAAAGCGGAAGACGGGGCCGTCCTTGCAGACGTACTTGGTGCCGATGTTGCACCGGCCGCACTTGCCCACGCCGCACTTCATGCGAAGCTCCATCGTGGTGTAGACCTGCGTCTTTTCAAAGCCCAATTCGCCCAGCGCCTGCAGGACGAACTTGATCATGATCGGCGGGCCGCAGACCAGCACCGTCTTGTTGGGGTCAAAGCCCAATTCGGTGACGTACGCGGGCACGAAGCCCACATGTCCGTCCCAATCGTCCTGCGGGCGGTCGATGGTCAGGTGCACGTCCACATTCGGGGCCTTCATCCACTCGTTCCGGATGATGTCTATGTCCACAAGGTCGTCCTTGGAGCGGGAGCCGTAGACGATGTCGATGTGGCCGTAGTCCTCGCGGTTGGCCAGCATGTATTCGATCACGCTGCGCAAGGGCGCAAGGCCGATGCCGCCGGCGATAAACAGAAGGTCCTTGCCCTTGAGCTCCGTGGTCACGGGGAAGCCGTTTCCGTAGGGGCCGCGCACGGTGATCTGCTGGCCGACGTCCATCTGGTGGAGCCATTCGGTCAGGCAGCCGCACTTTTTGATGGAGAACTCCATGTGGTCGGTGCAGGTGGGCGACGAGGTGATGGAGAACATCGCCTCGCCCACGCCCGGGATGGAGAGCATCGCGCACTGGCCCGGCATGTGCTTGAAGCACACGCCCGTGCCCGTGTCCGCGCGCACGACCGTGAAGGTCTTGACGTCCGGCGTATCGCGGCGGATGGCCGTGACCACGCCGATGGTGGGGATCAGAGCGTTGTTGTTCATTGTTTCTTCCCTCCCAGCGTGCGGATCACCTTGGCGATGTGCAGGTGCATCGGGCACTTGGCGACGCAGCGGCCGCAGCCCACGCAGGAGTACATGCCCTCGTTGTTGGCGGGGAAGTACACCAGCTTGTGCATGAACCGCTGACGGAAGCGCTCCATCTGCGTCTTGCGGTTGGTGCCGTGCGCCATCATCGTGAAATCGGAATACATGCAGCTATCCCAGCAGCGATAGCGCTGGATGCCGTGCCCGGTATCAAAATCGCGGATGTCGTAGCACTGGCAGGTGGGGCAGACAAACGTGCAGGTGCCGCAGCCCAGGCAGGCCTGATAGAGCTTTTTCCACTCGGGGGCGTTGAATTTCTCCATCATATGCTCGCCGTCAAAGCCGGTCAGGTCAAGATCGGCAAGCGGGCTCTTCGCCATCTTTTCGCGGGCCGCGTCCTTGGCGGCGGCAAGGGGCGCGCCGTCGGTCTCTTCGCAGAGGTCCTTGATGGCGGAAAGGAGCTTTTCGCCCTTTTCGGTCTTGGCATTCAGGTACATCTCCTCGCCCAACACCCAGGCCTGCACATCGCCCTCCGGCTCGGCAAGGTCGATGCCGAACACGGAGCAGAAGCAGGTCTCGCGCAGGGGCTCGAGGCAGCCCAGGGAAACCACGGTGCCGCAGTTGCGGCGGGCCTCGTAGTAGCTGTCCACGGGGTCGGAGAGGAATACGCGGTCGAGCACGTCGAAGCTGCGGGCGTCGCAGGCGCGCACGCCAAAGAGCACGAACGGCTCGGTGGGAAGTTCAGGGTTCTCGATCTCGATGCTCTTGCCCGAGACGCGGAAGGCCATGAGATCCTCGCTCTGGGGGAAGAACAAATCCTTGGGGGACTTGACGGTCATTTCATCCAGCGTGACTTCGCAGCCGCTCTCCCAGAGGTCGTAATTGACCTGGCCGGCCTTCTTCACCGGCAGGTACAGCTTCGCGGAATCGCTGATGCGGGCGTACAGCGCGTCCGCGTTGGCAGTTTTCAGCTTCAGCATGCTATTCCCCCCTGTTCAGGACGACGGAAGGCTCCGCGTCGGCCTTGGTGAAGTTGATCAGCGGATGGCGCGCCTCGGCGTCCTCGCCGGCCTGATAGTCGCCGTAAAGCGTGTCCATGTCCTTGATGAACTTGCGGTTCAAAAGGTGCAGCGGGATGCCCTGCGGGCACACGCGCGAGCACTCGCCGCAATCTGTGCAGCGGCCGGCCACATGGAAGGCGCGGATGATGTGGAACTGGTTCTCCTCGAAGGTATCGACGTTGGCCTTGGCGGCGACGCCGGAATCCGGGTTGTCAAACACGCACTTGATGCATGTGCAGGCCGGGCAGACGTTGCGGCAGGCGTTGCAGCGGATGCACTTGGAAAGCTCGCTGCGCCAGAAGGCAAAGCGTTCCTCGGGGGTCTTTTCTTCGAGTTCGCGCACGGCGGCGAAGCGATCGCTCTTGGGCGTTTCGCGGCAGGATTCATCGTCGATAACTTCGTCGAAGATGGCGAAGCTCTTGCCCTTGCAGAACTCGCACTTCATGCACAGGCCGTCCTTGCCCTCCATGCCCTTGCAACCCACGCCCAGCACATAGACGTTCTCGCGCTTGACGCGATGCTCGCAGATGAGCTGGTTGAGGCTGTAGGAATCGCAGGGCTTGATCAGCGCCAGCGTCTTGCCCTCCAGTTTCGTGGCTTCGACCAGCTTCTTGGAGAGGTTGGCCGCGCAGAATTTGTCGTAAACCAGGTTGTTGATATCGTCCTGCTCAAACAGGGCCGGGGTGCGCTCGTAATCGAACTCGCCCTTTTCCCAGCCCAGCACGCGCTGAACTTCGCCGGAGGCGAGAAGCTCTTTTGCGCGCGCGATGACTTTTTCAGCTACTGCTTGCATCTCAGATCCTCCAGCTTCACGTTCTCACCCAGTTCGTGGATGGTGGCGGCAAAATCGTTCATGACGTTGGCGAACCGCGCGCCTTCGGCGGCGGAGACCCATTCCACGCGCACGCGGCGGCGATCGACGCCCAGATAGTCCAGCATGCTGAACAGAAGCGTCATGCGGCGGCGGGCGTAGTAGTTGCCGCTGGTGTAATGGCAGTCGCCCGGATGGCAGCCGCAGAGGATCACGCCGTCCGCGCCGCGCTGGAAGGCGCGCAGGATGAACAGCGGGTTCACGCGGCAGGAGCAGGGCACGCGGATGATCTTCACATCCGCGGGGTAGCTCAGGCGGCTGGAGCCGGCCAGATCGGCGCCCGCATAGCTGCACCAGTTGCAGCAGAAGGCCACGATGAGGGGCTTGAACTCCTTTACTGTGCTTTGCATATCGCGTCCACCTCCGCAATGATCTGTCGGTTGGCAAAGCCCTTGAGGTCCATCGCGCCGGACGGGCAGGTCACGGTGCAGGCGCCGCAGCCCTGGCAGACGGCCTCGTTGACCTGGGCGATGCGGCGAACCTCACGCACGCCGGGGCCGCGCACTTCCTTGTCGATGTAGGAAATGGCGCCGTAGGGGCAGACCTTTTCACACTGCGAGCAGCCGTTGCACAAAAGCTCGTTGGAATGGGCCACGCAGGGGTTGGTGACCAGGTGATCCTTGGCCAGCAGGCCGATGACCTTCGAGGCCGCCGCGCCCGCCTGGGCCACGGTTTCAGGAATGTCCTTGGGCCCCTGGCACACGCCGGAGAGGAACACGCCGGCGGTCGGGCTTTCCACGGGGCGCAGCTTGGGGTGCGCCTCGGTGAAGAAATCGTTGGTGTCCATGGAGGCGGTGAGCATCGTGGCAAGATCGCGCGCGCCGGGGTTGGGTTCGATGGCCGCGGCCAGAACCACCATGTCGGCGGGAATGGTGATCTGCTCGTTGTTGAGCAGGTCGCTTCCCTGCACCATCACCTTGCCGTTCTGCTCCCAGACCTTGCCGACCATGCCCTTGATATAGTCCACGCCGTACTGCTCCACCGCGCGGCGGTAGAACTCGTCGAAGTTCTTGCCGGGGGTGCGCACGTCGATGTAGAACACATGGACGTTGACGTCCGGGTACTTGTCGCGCACGAGCATGGCGTGCTTGGCGGTGTACATGCAGCAGATCTTCGAGCAGTAGGTCTTGCCCTTGCCCGCATCCTCGGTGCAGCGGGAGCCGACGCACTGGATAAAGACGATCTCGTGCGGATGCTCGCCGTCCGAGGGGCGCACCAGCTGGCCCTTGGTCGGGCCGGCGGCGTTCATGATGCGCTCGAACTCCAGGGAGGTGACCACGTCCTTGCAGGTGTTGTAGCCGTACTCGTCAAAGCCAGTGAGGTCGATGGGCTTAAAGCCCGTGGCGGCGACGATGGCGCCGTACTGGCGCTCGATGATCTCGTCCTGCTGCTGATAGTTGATCGCGCCCGCGGAGCAGACCTTTTCGCACAGGCCGCACTTGCCGGTCTTGAGCTTGATGCACTGCTCTGGGTCGATGCAGGCGACGTTGGGAATGGCCTGCGCAAACGGGATGTAGATGGCCGTGCGCGTGTTCAGGCCCATGTTGAACTCGTTCTTGCCCTTGCGGGAGGGGCATTTCTCCATGCACGCGCCGCAGCCGGTGCACTTGGTGATGTCCACATAGCGCGCCTTTTTGCGGATGGTGACGGTGAAATTGCCCACGAAGCCGGAAACCTTTTCGACCTCGGCGTAGGAGATGATGTCGATCTTCTCGCTCTGGGCGGCGTCCACCATCTTCGGGGTGAGGATGCAGGCCGCGCAGTCCAGGGTCGGGAAGGTCTTGTCCAATTGCGCCATGCGGCCGCCGATGGTGGGCGATTTTTCGACGATGTCCACCTCGTAGCCGGCGTCGGCGATGTCCAGCGCCGTCTGGATGCCGGCGATGCCGCCGCCGATGACCAGGGCGCGCTTGATCACCGGGCTGGTGCCAGCGGTAAGGGGCGCGTTTTTGAGCACCTTGGCAACCGCCGCCTTGGCCAGGGTAATGGCCTTCTCGGTGCCGACTTCCTTATCCTTGTGAATCCACGAGCATTGCTCGCGAATGTTGGCGATCTCCACCATGTAGGGGTTCAGGCCGGCCTTTTCCGCGGTCTTGCGGAAGGTGGCCTCGTGCATGCGCGGCGAGCAGGAGCACACCACCACGCCCGTCAGGCCGTATTCCGCAATGGCGTCGCGGATCTTCTGCTGGCCGACCTCGGAGCACATATACTGGTAATCCGTAGCGTAGACGACGCCCGGAACGTTCTTCATGGCCTCGGCAACCGCGTGCACGTCCACCGTGCCGGCGATATTGCTTCCGCACCAGCAAACAAAGACGCCGATTTTCTGCATAGTCGTATCTCTCCTTATTTGCCGTACTTGCGCATGGCCGCGACGATCGCCTGCTGGGGAAGCTCAGGATCGAGCTTTTCGGGAATCTCGTCGGTGGTCATGTGGTTTTGTCCCTGCTGGCGGATGACGAGCAGGCGCACGGCTTCGACCAGCTTGGCCGGCTCCACGCCGCGCGGACAGCGCTCCACGCACGCCATGCAGGCAAGGCAGCGGTACAAAGACGGCGAAGCCATCAGCTTTTCGATCTCGCCCTTGTCCACCATGGCCACGAACTGATGGGGATGGTATTCCATCTCGCCATAGGCCGGGCAGGTACCCGAACACTTGCCGCATTTCATGCACTTGCGCGGGTTGACGCCGCTGATCTCAAGCACGGTGTCTTTCAGGTTTACATGTCCGCTCATGCCTGAACCTCCTTTACGCCCAGAGCCTCGGCCAGAAGCTCGGTAAAGTACTTGACGGGCACGGCGCCTTCGGGCGCGTTGGCCGTCAGGTTGTACATGCACAGCGGGCAGGCGGTGACGATCATTTCCGCGCCCGCCGCCTTGGCGGAATCCAGGATGCGCTTGGCGCCCTTTTGCGCCTGGGCCTTGTCCTCCAGCGTCACATAAGCGCCGCAGCACTCGTTGCGCTGGCCGTAGATCACCGGCGCAGCGCCGATGGCGGCGATGAAATCCTCCATGATGCGGGGGTTCTCCGCGTCGTCAAAGGCCATGACCTTGCCGGGGCGCAGAAGCAGGCAGCCGTAATAGGCGGCGATTTTCCTGCCTTTGAAGGAATTGACGACCTTGGCCCTGATCGCGTCAAAGCCGATCTCGTCGCGAAGCATTTCCAGGTAATGGATCACCTTCGCCTCTCCCGCGTATGGAACTTCGGGGGCGAGGTAGTTGTTGACCTTGAGGCGGAAATTCTCGTCCGTCTTGAGGTCCTCGTTGGCGCGCTTGAGAACGTTGTGGCAGGCCGAGCACACGGTGATCAGCGTGTTGCCCAGATCGCGCGCGCTCATCAGGGCGCGCACGGCGGACAGGCGCGTGGCGATTTCATCCTTGGCCATGGGATACACCGCGCCGCAGCACTGCCATTCCGGCAACTCCTCAAGCTCCGCGCCCAGGGCGGCGGCGGACAGGCGCGCATACCTGTCCAGCTCCTTGGCCCGGGTTTTGAGCGTGCATCCGGGGTAGTAAGAATAGCGCATGGGGCATGCTCCTTTTGCGTGGTTTTTGCCGCGCGGGGCGCACAGGCGCGTCCGCGCGAATTGCCGCGGCCGGCGGCGGGCAAGGGCGCCCGCCGGGGCCGCCGTCCGGCGAAGGGGCCTTCGTCAGACCATCTGTTCGGGGTGGAAGACCTCGTCGAACTTCTCCGCGGTGAGGAAGCCCAGCGCCACGCACGCTTCCTTGAGGGAAATGTTCTCCTTGAAGGCCTTTTTGGCGGTCTTGGCCGCGTTGTCGTAGCCGATGTAGGGGTTCAGGGCCGTGACCAGCATCAGGGAATTGTGCAGGTTGTGGGCCATCTTCTCGCGGTTGGCGGTGATGCCCACGGCGCAGTTGTCGTTAAAGGACACCATGGCGTCGGCAAGCAGGCGCACGGACTGCAGGAAGTTGTAGATGCACACCGGCATGAACACGTTCAGTTCAAAGTTGCCCTGCGAGGCGGCCATGCCCACGGCCACGTCGTTGGCGATGACCTGCACGGCCACCATGGTCAGCGCCTCGCACTGGGTGGGGTTGACCTTGCCGGGCATGATGGAGGAGCCGGGCTCGTTTTCGGGGATATGGATCTCGCCCAGGCCGCAGCGGGGGCCGGAGGCCAGCCAGCGCACGTCGTTGGCGATCTTCATCAGGTTCGCCGCCAGCGCCTTGAGCGCGCCGTGGGCGAATACAAGGTCGTCCTTGGAGGTGAGGGCGTGGAACTTGTTTTCGGCGGTGACGAACTGCTTGCCGGTGATCTGGCTCACCTGGCGGGCGACCTCCTCGGCAAAGCCCTTGGGGCAGTTGAGGCCCGTGCCCACGGCCGTGCCGCCCAGCGCCAGTTCCTTGAGGCCCGGCAGCGCCGCTTCGAGCATCTTGCGGGTCTTTTCCAGCATGTTGCGCCAGCCGCTGATCTCCTGAGAGAACTTGATGGGCGTGGCGTCCTGCAAATGGGTGCGGCCGCTCTTGACCACGTCGTCGTTTTCCTTTTCCAGGCGGCGGAAGGTCTCGGTGAGCTTGTCCATGGCCGGGAAGAGCCGATCCTCGATGCCCAGCACGGCGGCGATGTGCATGGCCGTAGGGAAGGTATCGTTGGAGGACTGGGACATGTTGATGTCGTCGTTGGGGTGGAGGAGTTTTTCGCCGGCGATTTCATTGCCGCGGTTGGCGATGACTTCGTTGGCGTTCATGTTGGACTGGGTGCCGCTGCCCGTCTGCCACACGACCAGGGGGAAGTGGTCGTTGAGCTTGCCGGCGATGACTTCGTCGCAGGCGGCGCAGATGGCCTCAACGCGCTTTGCGTCCATGCGCTCGGGCTTGACCTTGTGGTTGGCAAGCGCGGCGGCCTTCTTGAGGATGCCGAAGGCGTGCGTGATCTCGCGGGGCATGACCTCGACGCCGATTTTGAAGTTCTCGTGGCTGCGCTGGGTCTGCGCGGCCCAGTAGCGGTCGGCGGGCACCTTCATCTCGCCCATCGAGTCGCGTTCGATGCGGTATTCCATGCTCGTGCTCCTTCCGTCGAAATACTTATATTTCCAATGTCTTTAAAACGCGGAAAGTCCGGCGGGCCGGTTGGCGCCGCCGGGCGTGCGCGAAATGCGCTTTAGATTTCCAGGGTGGAGATGACCTTTTTCAGGGCGTTGGCGCTGGCGTGGAGCTTCTCCATTTCCACATCCGTCAGCCTGGGCAGGATGCGGCCGCGGATCTCGCCGTCGGCGATGAGGATGGGCAGGCTCAGGCAGACGTCGTCGATGCCATATTCGCCGTTGAGCATCGAAGAGACCGTGGCCACGGCGTTGACCGAGCCGAACAGGCAGTCGCAGATGCCGCACACCGACATGGCGATGGCGTAGTAGGTAGCGCCCTTGCGCTTGATGATCTTCGCGCCGGAGGAGCGCATGTAGTTTTCGATCTCGTCAAAGTCGAGGTCGGTGAGGATGCCGGTGCGCAGCTTGATCAGGTCCTTGTACTCCAGCAGGTTGATGGTGCTGACCTGGGCGATGGACCAGGGAATGAAGGACGTCTCGCCATGCTCGCCGAACACATACGCGTGCACGTTCTTTTCGCTGACGTTGAGGTACTCCGCCAGGCGCGCGCGCAGGCGGGCGGTATCCAGAAGCGTGCCGGAGCCGATGATGCGCTCGTGCGGGATGTTGGTCACCTTGTGGAACACATAGGTGAGGATGTCCACCGGGTTGGAGACGATGATATAGGTGGCGTCCGGGCAGTACTTGGTGATCTGCGGGGCGATATCCTTGATGACGTTGACGTTGGTCTGGGCAAGATCCATGCGGGTCTGGCCGGGTTTGCGCGGAATGCCGGAAGTGATGATGACGATATCCGAGCCGGCGGTGCTCTCGTAGTTGCCCGCGTACACGGACACAGGCTGCGCCGTCAGCGGGGCGCCCTGGCGGATGTCCATGGCTTCGCCCTTGGCGCGCTCTTCGTTGATATCGACGATGACGACCTCGTCCGCCGTGTGCTGAACGGAGATCATGAAAGCGATGGTGGAGCCGACGTTGCCCGCTCCGATGACGGTGATCTTGTTTTTCATAGCTGCTTTCCTTCCTCTCAACGCGATTGCCTGTCGGTCGTGTGCGTTTCCTTCCGCTTTTCATCATAGCCGGAAACGGTCGGTTCGTGAAATAAAAATCCAGCATGCGGATATACCGATATGTATATTGTATTTCAAAGTTTCCTTCACGGTCAAGAGGAAATTGAGTTAATTAACATTGGGAATTTCCCCTGTGCGCCGCGCGGGGCCAAAGAAGCCGCCGGGATATATAGAATTATGGCATACCGGTATATAAGAACCGATATGCCAATTCAAAAATTAATGTTTCGTTTTCCTGCGCTAACGCACATTCTCCCCCTGCGGCACATTGGCCAGGAACTCGCGCAGGCGGGGGTGCGAAGGGGCGCCCAACACGCTTGCGGGCGGGCCCTCTTCGACGATGACGCCATCGTCCATAAACACGACTTTGCTGGCCACATTGCGGGCGAAGTTCATCTCGTGGGTGACCACCAGCATCGTCAGGCCGCTTTCGGCCAGATTCTGCATAACGCTGAGCACCTCGCCGACCATTTCCGGGTCCAGCGCCGAGGTCGGCTCGTCAAAGAGCAGCACTTCGGGGTCCATGGCCAGGGCGCGGGCGATGGCCACGCGCTGTTTCTGGCCGCCGGAGAGCTGGCGCGGCTTGGCGTTCAAAAACGGCTCCATGCCCACGCGCTGGAGGTATTTGAGGGCGTTTTTACGGCTCTCCTCCGCCGAGCGCTTTAAGACCTTCATCTGCCCGACCATGCAGTTTTTCAAAACGGTCATGTTGTTAAAGAGGTTGAACTGCTGAAACACCATGCCCACGCGGGCGTGGTAGTTGCCAAGGGACACGTCTCCTAAAAGCACGTTCTTGCCGTGGAAGAGGATCTCGCCCGCGTCCGGCGTCTCCAGCAGGTTGATGCAGCGCAGAAGCGTGCTCTTGCCCGAGCCGGAGGAGCCGATGATGCAGGCCACCTCGCCCTTGCCCACGGAAAAGTCGATGTCCTTGAGCACTTCGTGCGCGCCGAAGGACTTGCGCAGGTGCCGAATGTCGATGACGCTTTCCATGCTCATGCCTCCTCCTTCGACGCGTTCACGCGGATGGCCGCGCGGCTGTCGGACTGCGAACCGCAGATGACGTAGTTGTCCGGCCCGTCCATCTTTCGTTCAATGAGGCGCAAAATGCGCGTCACCGTGAAGGTGAGAATGAGGTAGATGATGGCGATGATGAAGTACGTTTCAAAATAGCGGTAATAGGCGCCGGCGGCGGCCTTGCCCTGGAAGAACAGTTCCGTTACGGAAATGACGTTGAGCACGGACGAATCCTTGATGTTGACCACGAACTCGTTGCCGATGGAGGGCATGATGTTGCGCACCGCCTGCGGCAACACCACCGTCACCATCGTCTGCCAGTGGGTCATGCCGATGGAGCGCGCCGCCTCGGTCTGCCCGCGGTCGATGGAGATGATGCCGCCGCGCACGATCTCGGCCATGTAAGCGCCCGTGTTGATGGAAACGATGAGGATGGCCGCCTGCATCTGTCCCATCTGCGGCCCGCCCATATAGGGAATGCCGTAGTAGATGACCATGGCCTGCACGATCATGGGCGTGCCGCGGAACACTTCTATATAAATACCCAGCACGGCGTTGAGCAGCCTGGAAAGCGCCCGCTTCCACTTCGGCGCGCGCGGCCCCAGTTCGATGGTGCGGGCGACGCCCACCAGCAGGCCGATGAGGAAGCCGAGGATGGTGCCGGTGATGGCGATGAGCATGGTCATGCCCGCGCCGCGCAAGAACAGCGGGCCGTATTCCTCCAGCAGATAGCCGACCCAGCCAAAGAAGGTCGTCGGCATAGAAACAACTCCTTTCCGGGGCGGCGCGCCCCGCGCAAAGCGCCGGCAAGGCCGCCAGGGCATATTCCCGCGCTTGTCCTCCGCTCTGCCGCCGGCAAATCCCGCCCGCTGGCCCGCGAGCCGTCAACGGCGGCCGTTTGGGCGATCCCCTATCGGCAAAACGCCTTCGCGACAGGTTCTGCCGCCGGCGGCCTCTCCCCGGCAGCAGACTTGCCGCCCGCGGGCGCCCGCGTTCATGCAAGCTCCCCTGGCGGCAAGTTCGCTCCCCGGCCCGCGGGGCCGTCGCTCCGCGAGCCCGCTTTGTCAACGCCCCGCGCGGCGGAAAAGGCCCCGCGCGCAGGCTTTCGCGTTATTCCGCGCTGGGCTGATCGGCCAGCACGTCCTCCATGATCTGCAGGCGCTCCTCGTCGGAGATGGCGGCCAGCGCCTCGTTGATCTGCGCGGTCAGTTTGCTGCCCTTGGCAACGCCCACGGCGATGGAGGTGTCCGCCGGGTCGGTCTCAAAGCCCTGGCCGTCGGCAAACTCCACATACGTCAGGTCGGGGTTGGTGGCCACGGCGCTCTCGGCGCCGGGGCGCTCGGAGATATAGCCGTCGATGGCGCCGGCGTTGAGGGCGACGATCATCGTCGGGAAGGTGTCCATGGCGGTCTGCTTCTGCACGTCGGGGATCTGGTCGATCACGGTATAGTGGAAGGTGCTGAGCTGGCCGGTGATCTTCGCGCCGGCGAAGTCGGCCAAAGAAGCGGCATCCGCGTAGGCGCCGTCCTTGCGCACGACGACGACCAGTTCGCTTTCATAGTAGGGGTCGGTAAAGTCGATGGTGGCCATGCGTTCGGCGGTGGGGCTCATGCCGGCGATGATGACGTCGATATGACCGGAGAGCAGCGAGGGCACCAGGCCGTCCCACTCGGTTTTGACGATCTCGATATCATAGCCCAGATACTCGGCCACGCGCTTGGCGATGCGCACATCGTAGCCGTCGGCGTAGCCGCCGCCGGCGAGGGGCAGGGCCTCGTCGCTTGCCTCGGTCTGCGTCCAGTTGTAGGGCGCGTAGTTGCACTCCATGCCCACGCGCAGCGTCTCGGCGCAGGCGAAGCTTCCAAGCAGCATCAGGGCGATCAGGGCGCAAAACAGTCTCTTCATGGGTTCGTCCTCCTTTTCGGTATTCCGTCAGATGCAGTTCTGCCGGCCGGACATGCAAAAAGCGGTCGCAGCCAGCGCCACGACCGTTTGAATATACAGAAAATAGACCTGTATCCGGCAATAGCGCTCCACCGTCCGTTCCCGGACCGTGACAGTCGGCCGGATATTCTCCGGTCGCCCAACGCCTTCCCCCTCAAGCGGGTCGGCATTTCGGCGGCGTTCCCTTTTGCGCGGGTTCACAGCCGCTTGAGCGGCTCCCCCGCGTGACTGATGAACAGCCGCGCCTCTAATTGCGTCCGGCTCTCGCGAGCCGTAGCTTCATCATACGCGTCCCACGCGTTTCTGTCAAGGCATTTCCTGCAATTTAACAAAACTTTCCCGCAAAAAACGGCCCGCAGCTGCATGCGGGCCGAGAAAAAGTTGCAAATATCCGCGTCAGGCCTTCCGGGCGGCCCGTTCCAGCAGCGCAAGGCTTTCCGCCTCCAGGCCGCTTAGAAGCAGCGTCGCCGCCAGGGCGCTCTGGTCCATGGAAAGGCCGAAATGGCGGGCAAAGAGAAGCAGCAGCCGGTCGCGCCGCGCCTCGAGTTCCTCCGCCAGATGGAGCCCTTCTTCGGTCAGTTTCACCGCGCCGTAGGGTTTTTTCTCCGTCAGCCCGTCCTTCCCGAGGTTTTCCAGCATGCGGTGCACAGAGGGCCGGGAGACGCCCAACACCTTGGAAACATCCTTGGAGGCGATTTCCTCGCCCAGGCGCGTCAGCGATAAAAGCGCCAGCAGGCAGCGGATTTGCGCGTCCGTCAATCGCATGGGCCTTCCTCCGTTTCTCCGGCAGTTCCGTCATCTCCCGCGGGGCGGTCAGGCGACCGTCGCAAGGCGGGGCTTGCCGCCGGAAAATTCTCTCCGGGGCGGGAGGCGCGCCTCCCGCCCGCTGCCGTTTATTTGGTCTGCTCGTGGTGGCAGCCGCCGCACCCGCCGCATCCGCCGCAGTTGCAGCTGCATCCGCCCTTGCCGGAGCGTTTGTCGCGGATCATCTTAAAGACGATCGCCCCAACGACGACGGCGAGCACGCCGCCGACGATCCAAGTCGCCATTGTTTCACACCTCCCGAGCGGTCGTTCGCTTTTACGCGCCCACCTTGACCTTCTGGGTCAGATGGTTGTCGTCGTAGCGGTTTTTGCGCAGCAGCATGTAGAGGAAGAATGCGAGCAGCAGGATGGCCGCCGCCGTGCCCAGGCCGAAGCCCGCGCCGGCAAAGAGCAGGCCGAGCTGGTAAACGGTCAGAGCCACGGCATAGGCGAACAGGCACTGATAGCCGATGGCGAAGGCCGTCCACTTGCCGTTGTTCATCTCGCGCTTGATGGCGCCCATGGCGGCAAAGCACGGCGCGCACAGCAGGTTGAAGATCAGGAAGGCGAACGCCGCCAACTGCCCGTGGCCGCCGCTGGATTCGTCGAAGCTCGCGGCGATGGGCGAGAGCGCCTCGCTCTTTTCCGCGTCGCTCATGTCTTCATCTTCGACGATGCCCATGGCCGCGTCCTCGCCTTCTTCATCGGTGACGCCGTAGAGCACGCCGAACACGCCGACCACCTCCTCCTTCGCCACAAGGCCCATCACCGTGGCCACGGTGGACTGCCAGTTGCCAAAGCCCAGGGGCTCGAACACGGGCGCGACAGCGCCGCCGATCTTGCCGAGGATGGACTGATCGGAGTTCTCCACCGCGCCGAACACCACGGGGCCTTCGGCCTCGACGGCGGCCGCCTCCGCCGCTTCATCGAGCGCTTCGCCGAGCGCTTCTTCCGTAGCTTCCGTTTCCGTCGCGGCCGGTTCGGCCACGGCCGGCTCCACCGGCGCGGGCGCCCAGCCGTAGCTGGAGGTGAACCAGATGAAGATACTGGAAACGAGGATCACCGTGCCGGCGCGCTTGATGAACGACCAGCCGCGCTCCCACATGCTGCGCAGCACGTTGCCGGCCACCGGCGCGTGGTAGGCGGGCAGTTCCATGACGAAGGGCGCGGGGTCGCCGGCGAACATCTTCGTCTTTTTGAGCATGATGCCGCTGACGATGACCGCGGCCACGCCGATGAAGTACGCGCCCGTGGACACCCAGCCGGAGTTGCCAAACAGCGCGCCCGCGATCAGGCCGACGATGGGCATCTTCGCGCCGCAGGGGATGAACGTGGTGGTCATGATGGTCATTTTGCGGTCGCGGTCCTGCTCGATGGTGCGCGAGGCCATCACGCCCGGCACGCCGCAGCCCGAGCCGATCAGCATGGGGATAAAGCTCTTGCCCGAAAGGCCGAACTTGCGGAAGATGCGGTCCATGATAAAGGCGACGCGGGCCATGTAGCCGACGTCCTCCAAAATGCCCAGCAGAATAAAGAGGATCAGCATTTGCGGCACAAAGCCGATCACCGCGCCGACGCCGCCGATGATGCCGTCGCCGATGAGGCCCACCAGCCAGCCCGCGGTGCCGATGCTCTCCAGCCACGCCATCACCGGAGCCTGTATCCATTCGCCGACGAACACATCGTTGGTAAAGCCCGTCACGATGTCGCCGATGGTCTGGATGGACACCCAGTAGACAAACCACATGACGGCCACGAAGATGGGAAGGCCCAGCCAGCGGTTGGTGACGATGCGGTCGATCTTGTCCGATGCGGTCAGGGAGCCCTTGGGCCTGCCCTTTTTCACGCAAGTGTTGACCAGCCTGCTGATGTATGCGTAGCGCTGGTTGGTGATGATGGATTCGGCGTCGTCGTCCATCTCGGTTTCGCAGTCCTGAACGGTCTTTTCGATGGCGTCCCGGATGCCCTTGGGAAGGTTCAGTTCCGCCTGCACCTTTTCGTCGCGCTCGAAGAGCTTGATGGCGTACCAGCGCGCCAGATGGGGCTCGACGATGGAGCCGTCGTGCTTGCTGCCGTCGGCGTGATGGTGGTGTACGGGTTCCTGCCCGTCCTTGTGGGTGATGAGGTCCTCGATGTGCGCCAAGGCATGCTCCACGCTGCCGGCGAACACATGCGGCGCCTCGCGGCGGACGCCCCTCCTGCCCAATTCGGCGGCCTTTTTCGCCGCCTCCTGGCTGCCCATGCCCTTCAGCGCCGAGGTTTCCACCACTTCGCAACCCAGCGCCTCGCCCAGCTTTCGAAGCTGGATGACGTCGCCGTTCTTGCGCGTGACGTCGATCATGTTCAGGGCGATGACCATGGGGATGCCCAGCTCCGCCAGCTGCGTGGTCAGGTAGAGATTGCGCTCGATGTTCGTCGCGTCCACGATGTTCAAAATCGCGTCCGGCTTTTCGCCCACCAGATAGCCGCGGGCCACCACTTCCTCCAACGTATAGGGCGAAAGGCTGTAAATGCCCGGCAGGTCCTGGATGATCACATCGTCCGCGCCCTTGAGGCGTCCTTCCTTTTTTTCAACGGTGACGCCCGGCCAGTTGCCCACAAACTGGTTCAGACCCGTCAGGTCGTTGAACATGGTCGTCTTTCCGCAGTTCGGGTTGCCCGCCAGGGCAATCTTGATCGCCATTTCCCGATTCCTCCTTCAAATGTTAGCACTATCTAACTTCTGGGCAAAAACCAATGCGCCGCTCACTCCACCTCGATCTGCTCCGCATCGCTCTTGCGCACGCTCAGTTCATACCCGCGCACAGTCAGCTCCAGGGGATCGCCCAGCGGAGCCACTTTGCGCACATACACTTCCGTTCCCTTGGTCAGCCCCATGTCCATAATGCGGCGCTTGAGGGCGCCTTCTGCGTGGATCCGCCTGATGACGGCCGACTGCCCGATCCTGACATCCCTGAGTGTTTTCATGCAGCATTCCCTTCCTTTTCCTGTTTTGCATCCCCATCGGGTTCAAACCATGATGCGCATGGCCATGGTCTTGTCCAGCGCAATGCGGCTGTCCTTGATCGAAAGGATCATGTTGCCGCCCATTTCGCTGACGACCGTCACTTCCTCGCCCACGACGAAGCCCAATTCCGCCAGGTGCTGGCGTACCTCGTCGCGGCCGGTGATCCTGGCGATGGTGTTGGTATCCCCAACGCTTGCCATTCCCAGAGGCATCATATGCTTCCCCCTTTCCAGGCATTAGTTTTGCCTAACAGAGACGGCGGAAAAAACGGCAGTTAGGCACGTTTAACCACCGGACGATTCATAGTTTAGCACCGCGAACAGTATCTGTCAATGGGGTTCGTGAAAAAATTACATGCGCCTTGAAATTGCGGTCGAAAAATGCCGCTATGGGCGCGTTCATGGCGAAAGCGCGTATTCGGCGTATGCGATCGGCCAGACCCATCTGAAAACGCCGCGCACATCCGGAAAAACGGGAGGCCTTCGGCCGGCGGCGCCGCGAGGCTTTCGGCAGAGGCCGGTCGCGCCGGAAGGCGGAGGCGCGCCCTCCGCGGCGCCTCGGGCGAGGCTTTTGCGCCCCCAAAGCGGCTTTGCGTCTTTTGCGCAGATCGGCGCGAAGCACACGCCGCGGGCGCGGCGCTTTCGCCGCCCCTGAAGCGGGCGATGCGCGCAACAGGCCCGCGCGGACGCGCTTCCCTTCCCGCCTGCCGCAGCGGCGCGGCAGTTTTGTTTTATTAAACTTCGGCGCGCATTATTATGGAAATTTAACGCCCGCGCATATTGACAAACGCCCGCCGCGGTGGTTTAATATAAATCGCTTTGTAGTTTAGCATTTTTAAACCGACGCGCGAAGGAGGGACGTTTGTGGAGATCGGAAACCG
Organism: Candidatus Pullichristensenella avicola; assembly: GCA_018711655.1. Taxonomy (GTDB): domain Bacteria; phylum Bacillota; class Clostridia; order Christensenellales; family Aristaeellaceae; genus Pullichristensenella; species Pullichristensenella avicola. The sequence continues at coordinate 5,656 of DVIA01000012.1, read as the reverse complement.
CATCCGCCGGCTTAGATTGCAACGCGGGCTGACCCAGGAGGAGCTCGCCGACCGCTGCGAGCTTTCCAAGGGCTTTATCTCCCTGCTGGAGCGCGACCTGACCTCGCCGTCCATCGCCACGCTGGTGGACATTCTCGAATCGCTGGGCACGGACCTTAAGACGTTTTTCAGCGAATCGGGCGATGAAAAAGTGGTGTTCGGGGAAAAGGACATCTCCGTCAAGGAGGACGAAGAAGGGCTGAAGGGCTGCATCCGCTGGCTGGTGCCCTCGGCGCAGAAAAACCGCATGGAACCAATCCTGCTCGAACTCGGCCCCGGCGGCGAGACCGGCGAGGACGACCCCCACGAGGGCGAGGAGTTTGGCTATGTGCTCTCCGGCTCGGTGCGCATTGTCATCGGCGACCGCGTGGAGCGCGCCCGCAAGGACGAAAGCTTCTATTTTAAGCCTGCCGCCCCGCACAAACTGGTCAACGCCGGCAAGTCGGCGTGCCGGGTTCTGTGGGTTTCCACACCCCCCTCGTTCTAAAAACATCTACGGAGGAAACGCGCCATGTACGACGAGCAGCGCCTGATCGAACTGCGCGGCGTGTCCAAGAGCTTTGGCGACACGCAGGTGCTTTACGACATCGACCTTTACATCCGCAAGCGCGAATTTGTCACGCTGCTGGGCCCGTCCGGCTGCGGCAAAACCACCATGCTGCGCATCATCGGCGGTTTCGAAATGCCCACCCGCGGCAGCGTCATTTTTGAGGATAAGGACATCACCGGCGTGCCGCCCTACCGCCGCCGGGTGAACACCGTGTTTCAGAAATACGCCCTGTTTACCCACCTGAACGTCTTTGACAACATCGCCTTCGGCCTGAAGCTGCGCAAACTGCCCAAGGCGGAGATCGCCGAGCGCGTCGGCCGCATGCTGCGCCTGGTCAAAATGGAGGGCTATGAAAAGCGCTCGGTGGAATCGCTTTCCGGCGGCCAGCAGCAGCGCATCGCCATCGCCCGCGCGCTGGTCAACGAGCCGGAGGTGCTGCTTCTGGACGAACCCCTGGGCGCCCTGGACTTGAAACTGCGCCAGGAGATGCAGTTGGAACTGAAAAGCATGCAGCAGGAGTTGGGCATCACCTTCCTCTACGTCACGCACGACCAGGAAGAAGCCCTCACCATGTCTGATACCATTGTGGTGATGAAGGGCGGCCGTATCCAGCAGATCGGCGACCCCAAGCGCATCTACGACGAGCCGAAGAACGCCTTCGTGGCCGATTTCATTGGCCAGAGCAACCTGCTTTCCGGCGTAATGCTGGAGGACGAACTGGTGATGATGGCCGGCAAGGAATTCCCCTGCGTGGACGAGGGCTTTGAAAAAAACGAGGTGGTGGACGTGGTCGTCCGCCCCGAGGACATCATGGTCGTGGGCACCGACGTGGGCATGCTCGAGGGCGTGGTCGAAAGCGTGCTGTTCAAGGGCGTGCATTATGAAATGATGGTCGCCACCGGCGATATGCGCTGGAAGGTGCATTCCACCACCATGCAGCCGGTCGGCTCGCGCGTGGGGCTGTCGATCGTGCCGTTCAACATCCATATCATGCGCAGGGAGGCTGTGACCCTTCCCGCGGAGGGGGGCGAAAAGGCATGAAGCGCAGCTGGTACGCCACCCCCTACGCCCTGTGGATGCTGATTTTCACCATCGTGCCGCTTCTGTTCGTGGTCTACTTCGCCTTCACCACCCGCGACGGCGCTTTCACGGTGGAAAACTTTGGCAAGTCCTTCCGGCCGGTCAGCCTGCCGGTGGTGTTTGACAGCTTCCGCCTGGCCTTTTTCTGCACGGTGATCTGCCTGGTCGTCGGCTATCCCGCGGCGTATTTCCTTTCCGGGCGCAGCGGGCGGGCCGTGGTGGTGCTGATCCTTTTGCCGATGTGGATGAACTTCCTTCTGCGCACCTACGCAATGATGACGCTTCTGGAGCGCAACGGCGTGATCAACACCATCCTCGAGGCCGTCGGCCTGCCTCCGCAAACGCTGATCGGCACGGAAGCCGCGGTGCTTCTGGGCATGGTCTACAACTTTCTGCCGTTTATGATCCTGCCGATCTACACGGTGCTGAAAAAAATGGACCGCCGCGTCATCGAGGCCGCCGAGGACCTGGGCGCGCCGCCGGTCAAGGTGTTCACGCGCGTGGTGATCCCCCTGTCCGTGCCGGGCGTGGTTTCGGGCGTGACCATGGTGTTCATGCCGGCGGTGACCACCTTCGCCATTTCGCGCATGCTGGGCAACGGCAACGTCTACCTCATTGGCGATACCATTGAAAACTACTTCATCAACTTCAGCAACCGCAACGTCGGCAGCGCCCTGTCGCTGGTTTTGATGGTGCTGATCGTCATTTCCATCGGCCTTCTGCGCAAGGCGGACCCGAAGGGAGAGGGGGGCGCGCTATGGTGACTTCCGCCGCGCGGCGGGATCTGCGCCGCCGCTCTTCCGGGGGATTTAAGACGCTCTACATCGTGATCCTGCTGGTGTTTCTCTATCTGCCGATCCTGGTGATGATCGGCCTGTCGTTCAACGCCTCGGAATCGCGCGCCCAGTGGACGGGCTTTACCCTGGACTGGTACGGCCGCCTCTTTCGCGACGCGCGCATCATCTCCGCCCTGGAGGTGACCGTTACCGTGGCGACGCTGGCCACGGTGATCTCCACCGTCATCGGCACTCTGGCGGCCATCGGCATGCACTCGATGAAGCAGGGCTGGTCCAACCTTTTGACCAACGTAGCCTATCTTCCCATGACCACGCCGGACATCGTCACCGGCGTCAGCCTGATGCTGATGTTCGTATTCGTGCGCTGGCCGCTCTCCAAGTGGACGATGCTGTGCGCGCATGTGGCCTTTGATACGCCCTATGTGCTCTTTTCGGTGCTGCCCCGCCTGCGGCAGATGAACCCCAACCTCTACGAAGCGGCGCTGGACCTGGGCTGCAGGCCGACCAAAGCGCTGTTTAAGGTCATCCTGCCGGAGATCCTGCCCGGGGTCATCACCGGGGCGCTTCTGGCCTTCACCATGTCGCTGGACGATTTCGTCATTTCCTACTTTACCTCCAACACCGATCAGAACCTGTCCATGATCGTCTATTCCGCCGCCAAACTGGGCGTGGAACCGACCATGTACGCGCTCTCCACGCTGATGTTCCTGGTGATCCTAGCGCTGCTATTGATCATAAACCGCCGTTCCAAACTCGAAGAAATCTGACGCTACAGGAGGAAGGACCCATGAAAAAAAACCGCCTGGCCCTGATCGCCCTGCTGGTGCTGTCGCTGCTGGTCGCCGCGTTCGCGACCGGTTGCTCCAACCAGAGCGAGCCCGTCGCCACCGAAGCGCCCACTGCGGAGCCCACCGAGGAACCGGCTGAGGAACCCGCCGAGGAACCCGCTGAGGAACCCGCCGAGGAACCGGCTGAGGAGCCCGCCGAGGAACCGGCTGAGGAACCCGCCGAGCAGCCCGCCGAGGAACCGGCCGAGCAGCCCTACGCCGGCACCACGCTGACCGTCTACAACTGGTTCGACTACATCGACCCGGCCGTCATCGAATTGTTCGAGGAGGAGACCGGCATCACCGTCGAGTACGTCAACTTCACCACCAACGAGGAAATGTACGCCAAATTGGAGGTCACCCCGGGCGCCTACGACGTGATCTTCCCCTCCGACTACATCATTGAGCGCCTCGTCAACGACGGCATGCTCGCCGAACTCAACTACGACAACATGCCCAACGCCGCGGGCCTGATGGAGTGGCTGAAAACCCCGGACTATGACGAGGGCGGCGCGCACTCCGTAGCCTACATGTGGGGCACGGTCGGCTACCTCTACAACACCACCATGGTCGATCGCGAACTGACCAGCTGGAACGACATGTTCTCCGAGGAATTTGTCGGCGAAGTGCTGATGATGGACAGCGTGCGCGACACCCTGGGCGTGTCCCTCAAGTCCCTGGGCTACTCGATGAACAGCGTCGAACGCTCCGAATTGGAGGAAGCGCGCGACAAACTGATCGAGCAGAAGCGGAGCGGCGTGTGCGCCGGCTACCTCGTCGATGAGATCAAGGACAAGATGGTCGGCGGCGAAGCCATCATCGGCCTGGTGTGGTCGGGCGACGCCCTCTACGCCATGGAAAAGAACGAGGATTTGGCCTACTGCGTGCCTGAAGAAGGCTCCAACATCTGGGTGGACGCCATGTGCGTGCCCGCGGCCAGCGAGAACAAGGAAGCGGCCGAGTGCTTTATCGACTTCATGTGCCGCCCCGACATCGCCCGCATGAACATGGACTACATCTACTACTCCACCCCCATCCAGGCCGTTGTGGACGGCATGAGCGCGGAAGAGGCCGCCAACGAGGTGCTCAATCCCCCGCAGGACGTCGTCGATCGCTGCGAGTTCTTCCGCGACGTGTCCGAACACATGGACCTCTACGAAGAAATCTGGATGGATGTGCGCATGGCGCAGTAACCTCTCCCGGAGCCGGCAAACGCCGGCTTCGGTTTTTTGCGCGGCTTGCGCGGTTCGCCCCCGCCGGACGGCGGCCCCGAAAGCGCCTCTCCGGCCCTGCGCGTGGGTGCAGGGAGTATCTGACACACACGAGCGCGGCTAATTCCGTCTCTCCCGCCCTACGCGCTGGCGCAAGGGGTGTCTGACGCACACGAGCGCGGCAAATTCCGTCTCCCCGGCCCTGCGCGCGGGTGCAGGGAGTATCTGACACACACGAGCGCGGCTAACTTCATCTCTCCCGCCCTACGCGCTGGCGCAAGGGGTGTCTGACGCACACGAGAGCGGCTAACTTCATCTCTCCGGCCCTGCGCGTGGGCGCGGAACGCGCCGGCGGACCGCGTTCGGGCGCAGGGCGGCATCCCGCCAAACGCGCGCCGCCGTTCTTCCATCGGACGCCCGCCGGCCGGCGTGTTACCGGATACGGCGCGCCATAATTCCCCTCGTCCGCGCCGCTTTTCGCGCGGGCCGGAGCGGCAGCCGCGCCGCTTTCGCCATATATGGCAATATTTGGCCGATCCGCCGCGCAACCCAGTCCCTTCGCCCGGCACGACGGCGCTTTCCATGCAAAAATGCCAGAGAACCCGTCGCCACAGGCCCTCAGGCACAAAATTCCTTCCCAAAGCGCGAAAAATGCACGCAGGCCCGCCCTCCCGCGCGCAAGTCCTTCCAAATTTCAAATCAATCGGTAAAATTCCGGAAAACACGCCCTCCACGCACGCAGAGCCTCCACGGGTGGACGCGATCCTGCCCGCCGCCATGGGACGCACGCCCTCCGCGCGCACAGAGCCTCCAATCGTATCTGAATGAAGCGCTTTCAGTGTTGAAAGCCACCATCCGCGCGCGCAAAGCCTCCGAAAACGCCATCGAATTTCCGATCGTCCCGATGCAAACGCCTCACGCGCGCAAAATCTCCCGGCCGCGTTTGCCGCACCGGATTCTTTCCAGTCTCCGCCCTCATGCGCAGGGCCTTCTGGGCCTGTCCGGCAACGGGCCCTGCGGATGCAGTGCTGTCCTCCGCACATGCAGCCCTTCTGGGGGTTTTCTCCCCACCCATACGGGCTTATCCAAACGCCCTCCCGCGCGCAGGGCCTCCGAAAACGCCATCGAATTTCCGATCGTCCCGATGCAAAT
>DVIA01000001.1 GCA_018711655.1 Candidatus Pullichristensenella avicola | reverse complement strand
GCGGAAGCGGGTACGCAGACCCAGCCGGCCTCAAGCGCAATCTGCGGCATGTCGGCATGGGGAAGCGGGCGCACGCCCCCCCCAGTCGGCCCCATGCGCGATCAGCGGCGCGGCTGCAAGCGGAAGCGGGTACGCAGACCCAGCCGGCCTCAAGCGCAATCGGCGGCATGCCGGCATGGGGAAGCGGGCGCACGCCCCCCGTCGGCCCCATGCGCGATTGGCGGCGCGGTTGCGCGCGGAAGTGAACGTCCGCCCTTCCAGTCAGCCTCATGGGCGATCGGCGGCGCGGTTGCCCTTTCAGTCGGCCACATGTACAATCTGCGGCGCGGCCGCGTGCGGAAGCGGGCGCGGCAAACGGTCGTCGGCCCGCTGCGCTTCAAAGTCCGCCGATGAATTCAGGCCCCGCTGGGCGGGGCCTGAACGCGCGTTCAACGGGCGAGGATGTCGGCGTCGTTTGCAGTATGCAAAAAGTCGCGGATCAGTTCGCGGCAGCGCGTATAAACGCACTCGCGGGCGTATTCCACGTCGTTCTTTTCGCGCATGGCGCGCTCGTAGGGCTGGCGCAGTTCGGTGCCGACGTTGATCTTGGCGATGCCGGCGCGGATGCCCCGAAGGATATAGTCGTTTTCAATGCCGCTGCCGCCGTGCAACACCAGGGGGATATTCAGCGCCGTTTCCAACTCGGCGATGCGCTCGATGTCCAGCTTGGCGGCGGGCTTTTTCTTATCCAGCAGGTTGGCGGCGATGGCGCCATGCACGCTGCCCACGGCCACGCTCAGCCAGTCGCAGCCGCTTTCGGCCACGAACTTTGCGGCGTCCTCCACCGTGGTAAAGCCCATTTTCTTGGCGAAGATTTCTTCATAGGGAATGGCGGTCTGCGACGTTTCATGGCCCATGACCGCGCCCAGTTCGGCCTCGACGGGAATGCCGGCGGCGTGCGCGACGTCGCAGACCGACTTCGTGGCGGCGATATTGCCCTCCAGCGACAGACGCGAGGCGTCCACCATCACGGACTGATAGCCGGCGCGGATGGCGCGCTCGATGATGGGAAGATAGTCCACCTCGAGGTGATCCTCGTCGATGACGGGCACATGGTCAAGATGCAGGAGAGTATGGCCGTCTACTTTGTATTTTTCATATTCCTCGGCGACGCGCTCGAGGCTTTCGGATTCGAATTTTTCCCATTCCAGGCGCGCCACCTGGATCATGGCGACGGAGTTTTCGTCTGCCACGGCCTTCGCGATGGCCTTGAGCATCGGCAGATGGGGGATATTGAACGCGGGAACGACCAGTTTGTTTTCCAAAGCTTTGCGGACGACGGTTTTAGCATCCATAAAGAAACACCTCTTTACGTTCAAAGTTTCCGTGTCCATTATAGCAAACGTTTGCCATGAACACAAGGCGCGAAAAAGAAAATTTTGCTCCGACGGAAAAACGGCAGGATTTTTACGATTCCGTGTCGAATCTGTTGAGCGTAAGTCGAGAATTGCGGAGGCAGTTATGCTGGAAATCGTCATCCAAAACTGGGACGATCTGCAAAGGGCCGTCTTTGACGACGTCTGGGATGAAAAGATCATGCGCTACCGCGCCAACCGAATCTATCGCGGCGCGGCGGACAAGGACTGGCGGCTCGTGCCTTCGCTCAATCGCGTCTGCGCGCACGATCTCAGCCTCGAACAGGCGATCATTCGCAGTTTTCGCAAATACGGCTATACGGACCTTGCCCAGTATACGGGCTTTTGGCAGCTTTTGCCCGTGGCGCAGCATTATGGCCTGCCCACGCGTTTGCTCGACTGGTCGTATTCCCCGCTGGTGGCGGCCCACTTCGCCACCGAGGATACCGACGCCTACGACCGCGACGGCGCCATCTGGTGCATCGATGCTACAGAGGTAAAAAAGCGCCTTCCTCCGCGCCTGCGCAAGCGCCTGGAAGAAGCGAACTGCAATATCTTCTCCCTCGGCCTTCTGGAAGAGGAAATGCACGATTTCGCCGAGATGCAGGCCATGTCCCCGGAACCGTTCGCCATGTTTTTTGAACCCGCTTCCATGCTCGACCGCATCGCCAATCAGTACGCGCTTTTTTCCGTGGTCAGCGACCCGAAGGTGCTGCTTTCAGACATCCTTGAGCAACAGGAGATCGACTATTACAAAATCGTCATCCCCCGCGAAGTGAAATTGGAGATACGCGACAAGCTGGACTACATCAATATTTCCGAACGCATGCTCTATCCCGGGCTGGATGGCGTCTGCCGCTGGATCGCCCGCCAGTACTCGGCGCTGGGGCCGAAGTACAACCGCCGTCCGAAGGGCGAAGCGGCGAATAACGCATAGTTTACAGAAAAAACAACGAAGGCGGTGTACTTTTCTCCCGCGCGGCGTTACAATAACAAATGGGTGCGTTTTCTGTGGTAATCGCGCAAGAAGCGCGTTTGCCGGACAATATCGGCAAGATACAGGAGGGACAACCATGAAAATCCGTTCCATGTTGGCGGCCCTGCTGGCGATCATTTTCATGATCTGCGGCGTGGCCATGGCCGAGACCGCCGAGCCGGTCGAAGTCGTGATCTGGCATACCTTTACCGACGCGCAGCAGACCGCGCTGGAAGGCTTTGCCGCGGCTTTCAACGAGACGCAGGACCAGTACGAGGTCGTCGTCCAGTCCCAGGCCTATTCGGGATTTGAGGACACTGTGTACAACGCCGTGGCCAACGGCGTCGGCCCGAGCATCATCTTCAACTACGCTTCCACCGCCGCCGACTATATCGAGGACAATCTGGTCGTCGATATGAGCCAGTATATCAGCGAGGACCCCGAGATGCAGGAGATCTACGACTCCCTGCCCGAGGCCATCAAGGCTGAGACCGTCGGCTTCGTCGATGGCGGCATGTACGCCCTGCCCGCCGTCACCACCGGCCCGATCTTCTTCTACAACAAGACCATCTACGACGAGATGGGCTTCACCCCGCCGACGACCTGGGAAGAGCTGGCCGAGCAGTCCAAGGCCATCTACGAGCAGTACGGCATCCCCGGCTTCGCCGCGGACTCGCTGACCGACCTGATGCACATGCTCATCATGCAGTCCGGCAACGAGTACATCGACATGGAGAACAAGTGCGTGCTCTTTGACACCGACTCCACCCGCGAGTGGCTCCAGTGGTTTGCCGACAACGTGCAGGCCGGCTACTTTGGCCTGCGTCCCACCGGCGATTACTGGTCTGACGACTTCAACGCCAAGCTGGTGGCCTCCTACTCCGGCTCCTGCGCGGGCGTGCCCTACATCATCCCCGACGGCTTTGAGTACGCGGTCGCCCCGCTGCCCAACACCATCACCGTTTCCTGGTATCCGAGCTGGAACCGCGGCCCCATCGTCTTTAACAAGGACGAGGCGACCAACCGCGGCGCCTATGAGTTTGTGAAGTTCTTCCTCCAGCCCGACAACAACGCCCAGTGGGCCATCGCCATGAACGCCATTTCGCCCTACGGCACCACCCAGGAAAACAGCGAGATCTACAAGGAGTTCGCCGCTGAACTGGATCCGTCCCTGGCTGCGGTGCAGGCCAACCTCGACGTGGCCGGCGCGCTGCCGACCATCTCCGGTTCCTACGCCGTGCGCGAGGCCCTGGAAGAGGCCGCGACCATGGCCGCTGGCGGCATGAGCGTTGAAGACGCGCTGGCCGCCTGCGTGGAAACCTCCAACGCCGCCATGCAGGGCTGATTTCCCAAACTACGCGAGGATTGACGGGATTTCCCGTCAATCCTCTGTTTAAGTGGAACAAAACGCTTTCCCGCCCGGAGGAACCATGAAAGACAAGCTGTTTGTGTTTATGATCGACGCGCTGTGCGAGTTCGACGTTTCCTACATGCGCACGCTGCCCAATTTCGGCTCCATTCTGGAGCGCGGGGCGCTGGTGGAGGAGATGCTGCCGGTCTACCCCTCGTTCACCTATCCCTGCCACGTCTCCATCATGACCGGCTGTTACCCCGACCGCCACGGCATCCCCCACAACGAGATGGTCCGGGCGGGCGTGCACCCCGTGCCGTGGTATACAAGGCGCGAAATGGTGAAAAAGAAGTTCTTCGCCGAGTACGCCAAAGAGGCGGGCTACACCACCTGCCTGATCAACTGGCCGGTGAGCGCCGGCGCGGACGTGGACCTCAACCTTCCCATGATTGTGCCCATGGGCTACCATGGCGACAATCCCCGGCAGTTTTACGAAGGCGTTTCCACGCCTGAACTGCTGGAGCGCTATTTCTGGAAGTACGGACACCTGCTGTGCGGGCTCAACAAGCCCATCAACGGCAGTCTCGATATGTTTACCAACGCCGTCGCTCCGGACATTATCCGCGACTATCACCAGCCGGACGTGATGTTCGTGAAGATGTGCGATCTGGACAGCATCCGTCACGACCTTGGCGTGGACACGGATTTCGCCCGCGAGCAACTGAAAAAGCACGACTGCGAACTGGGCGTGCTCATGGAGTCCATCCGCCGTTATGGCGACTTTGAACACACCAACTTCGTCATTATGGGCGACCATGGCCAGACGGACGTCAAGCGCGTGCTCAACTTCAACCGCGTTTTGCAGGAAGCCGGCCTGCAAACGCTCAACGCCGACGGAACCCTCGGCGCGTGGGACGCCTATT
>DVIA01000011.1 GCA_018711655.1 Candidatus Pullichristensenella avicola | reverse complement strand
CTTATCTCGCAACGCTCCACCCACGTCCCCTCCGGGCTTCTCCCCCTGCCGGCGGGGCTACGGCGGGCGCCGCCCGCACCCGCTCAAGGGCCATCGGCCCTTGAGAATCCCCTTTGCTGCCGCGTTCAGGCAGAAGTTTCGCGCGCTTTCCCCAACCCACAAAGACGGCAGGCTCCTAAGCCTGAGCCTGCCGTCGTCGCCTGGCTCCTTCGCACCATTCCAAAACGCAACAAAGCGGCCCCGCCCCCTAAGCGTGGGGCGGGGCCGCGTCGCTCATTCGCGGTAGCTTCTGGCCGCAGGCACTGCCTGCTAGAACTTGAGGGCGTTGAGCTTGATGCCGGGGCCCATCGTGGTGGAGATGACGGCGGAGCGGATGTAGGTGCCCTTTGCGGCTGCGGGCTTGGCCTTGATAATGGCCTCCATCAGCGCGCGCAGGTTCTCCTGCAGCTTGACCTCGTCAAAGGACGCCTTGCCCAGCGGGCAGTGGATGATGGCGGTCTTGTCCACGCGGTACTCCACTTTACCTGCCTTGATGTCGTTGATGGCGCGGGTCACGTCCATGGAGACGGTGCCGCTCTTCGGGTTCGGCATCAGGCCCTTGGGGCCGAGCACACGGCCCAGACGGCCGACCATGCCCATCATGTCCGGGGTAGCCACGCAGACGTCGAAATCGAACCAGCCGCCCTGAATCTTGGCGACCATGTCCTCAGCGCCGACAAAGTCCGCGCCGGCGGCCAGGGCCTCGTTGGCCTTGTCGCCCTTGGCAAAGACCAGCACGCGCACGGTCTTGCCGGTGCCGTTGGGCAGCACCACCGCGCCGCGGACCTGCTGGTCGGCGTGACGCGGGTCTACGCCCAGACGCACGGAGATTTCAACGGTTTCGTCAAACTTGGCCTTGGCGGTCTGCTTGAGCAGCGCGACGGCCTCTTCGGGGTCGTACAGCTTTGTGCGATCAATCAGCTTAAGGCTGTCGGAATACTTCTTGCCCTTTTTCATGAATCATTATCCTCCCTGTGGTCAAGCGGGCCGACGGCCCTCCCACGTTCGTGTCGCCCTGCGGCGGGTTAGTCTACCACCACGACGCCCATGGAACGGGCGGTGCCGGCGACCATGCTCATCGCGGCCTCGACAGAGGCGGCGTTGAGGTCGGGCATCTTCAGTTCCGCGATCTCGCGGATCTGCGCCTTGGTGATGTTGGCAACCTTGTCGCGGTTCGGGCGGCCGGAGGCATGCTCCAGACCGCAGGCCTTCTTGATCAGCACCGCGGCCGGCGGCGTTTTGGTGATAAAGGTGAACGAACGATCCTGATATACGGTGATGACCACCGGGATGATCAGGCCCACCTGCTTGGCGGTGCGGTCGTTGAAATCCTTGCAGAAGCCGGGAATGTTCACGCCGTGCTGACCCAGCGCCGGGCCAATCGGCGGCGCGGGCGTGGCCTTGCCGGCGGGTACCTGCAGCTTGATCAGCGCGGTAACTTTCTTTGCCATTGGGGAATCCTCCTTATTTGTATGTGGTGAAGCGGAGCGCGTTGAAGCGCACCTCCCACTCCCTGAAAACCCGGCGGCGCCGGGGAATCAGCCTGCGCGCCTGCGGGGCGGCCTGCGCCGCGCCCGGCAAAACGCTATTCTTCGCGCACGACCTCGTCAAAGCCGAGTTCAACCGGCGTTTCCTGCTTGAACATCAGCACCATGACGTTGACGGTCTGCGTCTGTTCGTTGATCGAAACCACGCGGCCGGAAAAGTTTTCAAACAGGCCGCTGAGGATGCGCACGGTATCGCCGGGCTGAATGTCCACGCGCGTTTGCGTGCGCGGCTCGAACAGCGAGGCAAAGTCCGTTTCGGAAAGCGGCGTGGCCTTGTTGCCCGCGCCGACGAAGCCCGTCACCCCGCGCGTATTGCGCACGACATACCAGGTTTCGTTGGTCATGAGCATTTTCACAAGCACATAGCCGGGCAGAAGTTTGCGCTGCACCACTTTGCGCTTGTTGTTTTTGATCTCCACAGCCTCTTCAACGGGGATCTTTACCTCGGTGATAAGGTCCTGCATGCCGTTGTTTTCCACGGCTTTTTCCAGGTTGACCTTGACCTTGTTCTCATAGCCGGAATAGGTATGTACGACATACCATTTGATCTCTGGATTCTCAGCCATGACAGACCCCTTAACTTCTGACCCTGACCAGCAGATCGACCAGAGAGCCGGAGGCCAGGTCGATCACGCCGATGATCACGCCCATGACGACGATAAACACCAGCACCACGAGGGAATAATTGATCATATCCTTCTTCGTGGGCCAGGTGACCTTCTTCAGTTCAAAGTACATTTCCTTGAACTTGCGGCCGATCCCCTTGACCAGCCCCGCGAAAAAGCCGCCGATGCGCTTGAAGATGTTTTTCTTTTCAGCGGTATTGGCCATGCTTGACAACTCCTTACCTTCCCGTTAGCGGGTCTCCTTGTGGCTGGTGTGCTTCTTGCAGAAGCGGCAGTATTTGTTCATCTCCAGGCGGTCGGGATCGTTCTTCTTGTTCTTCATGGTATTGTAATTGCGCTGCTTGCACTCCGAGCAGGCCAGCGTAACCTTCACTCGCTTATCAGATGCCATCCTCAGGACACCTCCCGTTTTCAAATTCGCGCCCTCGCGCTGCCTCTTTGGGCCGCACGACAATAAAGCCCCATCCGGGACAGACCATTACATTATACCCCCAACAGCCCCTGTTTGCAAGGGTTGTCCGCCCTTAGCGGCAAATTTTACACATTCAGCGTCTTTTCTTCGCATCCCAGGCCAGAATTTCGTCGCCGCGCACCAGAAAGGCGCGCCGGGCGAGGTCCGCCAGCGGCTGGTCGGAATAGGAATCGGAGTAAAATTCGTCGATGGCGCCGCCCGGGAAAGCGGCGCGAAACCTTCGCACTTTTTCCGCACCGTGGCAGTTCGGCCCGGAAAAGCGCCCGGTGCGCGGGTCTACGGGCGAGGCGAGCACGCGGCGGATTCCCAGCGCCGCGCATGCCGGGCCGATGAGAAATTCCGGCGATGCGGAGATGACCACATCGTCCGCGCGATGCCGTTCCCGGTAAAACGGCTTGACGCGCCGAAGGTTTTTCGCCCAGAAGCGCTCAAGCTCCCTGTCCACGTTCACGCGGGCAAGAAAGGCGAACATGCGCTGTTTGAAGGCCTGTTTTTCCCGCTTTTTCAAAAGGAAGAGGACGGCGTTGCCAAGCTGCCCCGGCGCGTCCAGCCACATGCGCGGCGCGCGCAGAAGGCACCAGGCGAAAAAGCGGGCGGTGGAATCCCCGCGCAGAATGGTGTTGTCAAAATCGTAAACGTTCATACCTGAACCATTCGACGCCGGGGGCGAAATTCCTGCCCTTGCGCAAACGCGGGGCGTCATGTATAATGGTATAAGCGAATTTTCATAGGGGGAAAACTTGTGGGATACTATATTCGCCAATTTCTCAACGACCCGGTCGCAACCCTGACGGTCATCCTTCTGGCGCTGCCGGGGCGCATGTTGGCCATGTCCATGCACGAGGCGGCGCACGCCTATGTCGCCGACCGTTGCGGCGACCCCACGGCGCGCAACCTGGGGCGGCTGACGCTCAACCCCCTCAAGCATATCGACATCTTCGGCTTTCTGATGCTCTATCTCGTCGGCGTCGGCTGGGCCAAGCCGGTGCCGGTCAACCCGCGCAACTTCAAGGGCGATTACCGCAAGTGCGATCTGAAGGTGTCGCTTGCGGGGATCACCATGAACCTCATCCTTTTTCTCGCCGGCGCCGTCGTGCTTTACGGCATTATCGGCGCGGCGCTGGCGGGCCTGCCGCAGGTGAGCGAAAAGGCGCTGAATTTCCTGGGCACGGACGCGCGCGCCTTCATCACCACCGCCGACGGCGTGCGCAGCGTTTTTATTGACAGCGGCGATCACTACACCTACTGGTACATCCACGATCTGCTCACCTACGCGCCCTACGCCGGCGAATTTGTGAAGATGCTGTGGGGCTCTACGCCTTACTATCTGTTTGAGATGCTTTCGTATTTTGTGCAGATCAACATTGTGCTGGCCATTTTCAACATCATCCCCATCCCGCCGCTGGACGGATACCATGTGCTCAACGACCTGGTGCTGCGCCGCGACCTGTTTGCTTCGCAGCAGGCGGGGCGGGTGGGCTATGTCGTGATGCTCGTGCTGGTGTTTTCCGGGCTGTTGAGCCGGGCGCTGGGCTTTGTCACCGACGGCGCTTTCTCCATCCTCGGCTCCGGCGCGGAGGCCGTGCTTCGCGCGCTGGGCGCGCTCTAGGGGGTTGAGCATGTATATCGTCTCCCTCAAGCAGTTCGACGGGCCGCTGGACCTGCTTTTGACGCTCATCACCCATGCCAAGGTGGACATCCACGATATCTTCGTATCCGAGATCACCGAACAGTATCTGGAGTCGATGAAACTGGTGGACGAACTGGATATGGACTCGGCCAGCGAGTTTTTGCAGATGGCGGCCACGCTTTTGGAGATCAAGTCCCGCGCCATGCTGCCCAAGCCGCCAAAGCCCGAGGACGAAAACGAGCTTTCGCCCGAAGAGGCCCTCATCCGCCAATTGGAGGAATACCGACAATTCAAGGAAATTTCCGGGCGCATGCAGGAGATGGAAAAGCAGGCCCGCGCCCTCATCACCAAACTGCCCGAGGAATACCCCTTGCCCCCGCCGGTGACGGAGATCACCGGCCTGACGCTGGAAAAGTTGCAGCGCGCCTTTTTGCGCGTGCTGGAGCGCGCCCGGGCGCAGGAGGCCGGCGAGCGCATGGCCAGCCGCGAGATCCGGCGCGACAGCTTTACCGTTTCCGGCTGCATGGCGCGCATCCAACGGCGATTGAACCGCGGCGCGTTCGCCTTTTCCGCGCTGTTTGACGAGGAGATGACCCGCGCCGAACTGATTACGATGTTCATGGCCCTTCTGGAAATGGTCAAGCTCGGCCGCGTAACCGTGCGGCAGGAAAGCGCATACGAGGAGATATACCTTGCCCAGCCCGCCGCGCAACCGCCCGCCCCGGCGCAGGAAACCTGACGGGAAAAACCGCACGCCCCGCTCGCCCAGAAAGCGCGTCGCCCCGGCGCGCAAAGCCAGACGGGGCGCGCTGGGAGAGGCGATGGGCGCAAGCGGGGAAACAGGCGCTCCGGTGCGGCCGTCTGCGCGTGGAAGGCCCGGCCTGCGGGCGCGTTCGCCGCGCGGAGTTCCCCGGGCGCGCGCTGGACGGCCGATACATGCTTCGCGCCTTTGCCGCGCGGGGAAGTTTCCCGGAATGGAGCGTCTCCGGCGGGAAAGACTGCGGAAAACTTTCGCGCTTTGGCGCAGATCGCCGCCGGCGTTCGCGGGCTGGCTACGCATGCGAGTTGCGGTTCCCGCGGGGGAAGCGGCGGCGGAGCAAAGTCGTTTTCGCCCTGGGGGACGCCTGCAAGCCGCGCCCGCGTTTGCGCGTGGAGCCGCGCGGATTTTCGGGCGGGGTTGCCGCCCAGGCCGCCTCAACGCCGCGCGCCGGGGCGTTTTGCGTGGAACTGCGCGGGCGGCGCGCGCGTCTAAAGGGCAAAGGCGCGAAAGGAGCGTGAGCAGATGAAGCGCTGTTTGATCGTTTGTTTGATACTGTCTCTGCTGCTGGCGGCGCTTCCCGCCCCGGCGCTGGCGGCGGGCTATGTTTCCGCGTCCACGCCGCTGGGCGATTCCGGCGCGCGCATTTCCAACATCCGTCTGGCCGCGGAGGCCATGAACGGCGCGGTGGTGCCCTACGGCGGAAGGTTTTCCTTCAACGACACCGTCGGCGCGCGCACGGCCGAGCGCGGCTACCAGAGCGCCGTCAACGGCCGCGGCGTCAACGTGGTCGGCGGCGGCGTGGCGCAGGCGGCCAGCACGCTGTATCTCGCCCTGCGGCAGATCGACGGCATAACCTGCGATGAGATCCATACCTATGGCAGCCGCTACAACCAGACGTATGTTTCTGATCCCGCGGCGGCCATTCTCGTGGACGAATCCGCAGGCATGGACTTCGCCTTTACCAATTTCCACGGCGATATGACCATAGAAATGTACATTTCCGGCGATCAACTGGTGTGCGCGCTCAATTTCGACAGCGTTTCCACCGGCGCGGCGCGCGGCGAAGCGGCGATCGTCATTCGCGGCACGGACGCGCTGCGGAACAATATCGCCCTGGCGGCGCAGGCGATCAACGCAACGACGCTCGCCTCCGGCGACACGTTTTCCTTCAACGCCCTCGTCGGCGCGCGTACGGCCGAGCGCGGCTACCAGAGCGCCGTCAACGGCCGCGGCGTCAAGGTGATCGGCGGCGGCGTGGCGCAGGTGGCCAGCGCCGTCTGGCTGGCGATTCAGGATATGCCCGACGTGGTTGTGGTGGAAAAGTCCACCTATGGCGAGCGCTACAACCAGAACTACGTTTCCAGCGCCGCCGACGCCATTCTCACCGACTACGGCGCGGGCACGGATTTTTCCTTCCGCTATACTGGCGCGGGCAGCATCGTCATTCAAACCTACGTCAGCGGCGATACGCTGATCTGCCGCGTGAGCGACGCGGCCTCTGGCGAAAGCGGAAGCTGGGAAGGCTGGAACGGCGGTTGGAACGCGGGCTGGGAGGTGCCCACCTTCGAATAAGCGCGGCCTGTGCGGCGGATGGGGAAGGCCCTGTCCGCCGCTTCGTTGTTTTTAAGAAGGCCCCAACGTCGCGCCGCCCGCGCAGTAGCGAGTCCCTGCGCGCAGGGCGTTGCTGCGTTTGTCGAGTTGTGTACCCTGGAGCAGATGCAGCGAGCCCCTGCGCGCGGGGCGTTGCTGCCCCAAATGCCCATGGCGGCCATAACGACGCACAGCGAGCACCTGCGCGCGGGGCGTTGCTCGGAGATCAACCGCCGCGCCAACGAATTGATGGAGCAGCGAACCCCTGCGCGGGCGGCGTTGCTAGCGCGTGGGCGCAGATGGGGGCGTTTGCAGTAGCGAAAGCCCCTGCGCGGGCGGCGTTGCGGATAAAAGCCGATGCGCTTATGGGCGGGAGGGGCCGCGCGCGCGGGCGCGCCCCGATTCTTGGCGCGTTTTCACCGGGCCAAAGGCCGTCTGCGCGGAGGGCGCGCGGATAGACCCTCCGGCAATCTTTGATCCGCTGAACAAGGCCGCCTGCGCGGAGGGCGCGCCCGCGCCGCGCTTGCAAAGCGCCCCGTCATCCTCATCAGGCCGCCCACGCGCGGAGGGCGCGCCCCAAAGCCCCGCGGCTTTGCGCGCATGCGGGGCGCTCGCGGCGCAATGGCGGAGATGCGTATATCCAAAACTTTACTTTCAGCGCCGCATCTGGTATACTGCAGGGGAAGGGAGGGGTCCGCGTGCCGAACGTAAGCGTCATCGTTACGGTGTACAACGTTGAGGACTATCTGGAAAGGTGTCTGCAATCGCTGGCCGCGCAGACGCTTGGAGACATCGAGCTTCTTCTGGTGGACGACGGTTCCACCGATGGAAGCGGCCGCATTTGCGACGCGTTCGCCGCCGCGCATGCCAACGCGCGCGTTATCCACAAGGAAAACGGGGGCGTGTCCTCGGCGCGCAACGCCGGGCTGGACGCGGCCACGGGCGAATTCATCGGCTTTGTGGACAGCGACGACTTTGTCGAGCCGGAGTGCTTTGCCCGCGCCTACGGCGCCGCCGCGCGCACGGGGGCGGACGTGGTCTGCTTCGGCTTTGCCAGCGTCTGGGGCGACGAGGCGGTGATGAAGGTGGTCGGCGGCGAGGAGCGCCTTTTCGACGGCAACCGCAGCGCCTTCTGCGCCCAGTTCGATCGCCAGTTCAAATATTTTTGCTGGGACAAGATCTATCGCCGCGAACTTTTCGACGGCCTGCGCTACCCGTTGGGACGCATCTATGAGGACGCCTACCTGCTGCCGGCGCTGCTTTCGCGCGCCGGGCGGCTGCTGATGTTGCCGGACGTTTTGTACTATTACCGCATGCGCGTGATGAGCATCACCCATGTGCGCGACGGCCGCCTGAACCAGTGGCTGGAGGCCACCATGCCGCTGGTGGAGATCGCCCGCGAAAAGTACCCCGAGGATGTGGACAAGGCGTGGGGGCGCTACAACATCATCCAGCTGCGCTCCATCGACGCCATTTTTGAATGCGACCATTTTCGCAAGCACCCCTGCTGGAAATACCAGTATCGGCTTTTGTGGAAGCGCCTGGGCTCGATCCTGTTTTTGAAATGCCCGCAGGTGCGCCCGATGCGCCGCGTCTACGCGCTGGCCGCGCTGCTGTGCCCGGACCTGACCGCGGCCTATGTGCGCGCCCGCTGCCGGCGGAACCGGAGGCTTTTGACGTATGAGCATTGAAATAAGCGTGATCGTGCCCGTTTACAACGTGGCGGCCTATCTGCCGCGCTGCCTGGAATCGCTGTCGGCGCAAACCGCGTTTGACCGCGCCGAAGTTTTGCTGGTGGACGACGGCTCCACCGACGAAAGCGGCCGCATCTGCGACGCGTTCGCCGCCGCGCATGCCAACGCGCGCGTCATCCACAAGGAAAACGGCGGCGTGTCCACGGCGCGCAACGCCGGACTGGACGCGGCGCAGGGGCTCTGCGTCGCCTTTTTGGACGCGGACGACTTTCTGCGCGCGGACGCGCTGGCCGTGGCGCTGGAGGCCATGCGCCGCGGCGCGGACGGCGTGTTCTTTCGCTATGCGTGCGTGCAGGGCGACGAGGAAGTCCCCTGCGCGAGCGCGAGCGCGGAGATCTGGCTCGAAGGGCCGCAGGTGCATCTCGCGCTTCTGGAGCACCGCGAGGGGCTTTTGGAAAATGTGTTCAAGGCCTTGCGGCGCGAAGCCGTCGGCGCGGCGCGCTTTCCTGCGGACCTGCGCTGCGGCGAGGACGCGGTGTTCCTTTTTGAAGCCCTGCGCGGCGTGCGCCGGGCGGTGATCCCCGCGCAGACGCACTACTTCTACCGCGTGCGGCCGGGAAGCCTGATGCGCTCGCTGAACCCGGAGGTGCTGGATCAGCGCATCCTCGCCCACGAGCGGGTGGAGCGCATCGCCCGCGAAACCTGGCCGGAAACGGCGCAGACCGCGCAGGCGCGCACGCTGTTTATGCGCCTGTATATCCTCAACGACATGATGGACAATCCGCTCGTCGGCGACGAGGCCTGTTTCCGCCGCCATCTGCGCGCGCTGCGGCGCAACCTGGCCGCGCTTTTGAAAAACCCCTCGCGCCTGTGGCTGCCGCCCTCGCGCAAGGCGTATGCCCTGGCCATGTGCGTTTGCCCGGGCGCGGCGCGGCTTCTGCATCGCCGGCGCGTCCGGCAAAGGGGGAATGTGTGATATGAACGCAAAGATCAGCGTTGTCGTGCCCGTATACAAGGTGGAGGAATATCTGCCGCGCTGCCTGCGGTCGCTTCTGGAGCAGACCATTTTCGAGCAGATCGAGGTGCTGCTGGTGGACGATGGCTCGCCCGACGCCTGCGGCCGCCTGTGCGACGAATTTGCCGCCGGGCGCGACAATGTGCGCGTGATCCACAAGGTCAACGGCGGCCTTTCCGACGCGCGCAACGCCGGCATGGACGCCGCCACGGGCGATTACTTCCTTTTCCTGGACAGCGACGATTTCCTTCGCCCGGACGCCTGCGAATTTCTGCGCGACCGGGCCGTGGAGAGCGGCGCGGACATCGTCGTCTATCAGCTTCAGGAGGTCTATTCCGACGAAGGCCCTCTGCTGCAGCCCGCCTTCGCGCCCTTTCGCATCGAGGGCAACCGCACGCTGTTTTCAGCGCTGGCCAATCGCGATCGGGGCATGACCGAGATCGTCTGCGATAAACTGTTCCGGCGCGCGCTGTTCGACGGGCTGCGCTTTCCCGTGGGCGTAAAGTGCGAGGACGCCTTTACCATTCCCACCATCGTTTCCCGCGCGCAGGCGGCGCTGGTCACCGGGGAAAAGCTCTATTTCTACCGCCAGCGGCCCGGCAGCATCATGCACACCCGCGGCGACAGCATGGTGGACGACCGCGTGGCCGCGCACGAGGAGATCGTGCGCATGGCGCGCCGGCAGTATCCCGAATCGCTGGAGGCGGCCAAGGCGCGCACCTATCACATCCGCATCGTCTGCCTCAACGCCATTCTCGACTGTCCGCGCTTTCGCACCCATCCCTCCTGGAAGCGGCACATTCGCGAACTGCGCGAGCGCCTGCCCGATCTTCTGCGCACAAAGCACGCCTTCTGGCTGCCCAAGCGGCGCAAGGCATACGCCATTTTGCTGTGCGTCTGCCCGGACCTTGCCCTGGTCTACGAGCGCATCCGCTTCCGAGAGCGCCGCAGGCACCTGGTTTACCGGCAGGAAAAGAACGCCTGACGGGCGCGCCAGACGGTTTTCGCGCTTTGCCGGCTTTTTTCGCGCGCGAGGTTGCATCGCGCGCGTTTTCGTGCTATTCTATAAAAAGAATCTTTTTTCGCTGGGGGCGATGCTTTGTGATGTTCGACCCGCAGGCGGAAACGATGCCGCGCCGGCAGCTGGAGGAATTGAAACTCGAGCGGCTCAAGCACATCGTCCGTTACTGCTACGAAAACGTGCCCTTTTACCACAACCGCTTCGACGCCATCGGCCTGCGTCCCGAAGATATCCGTACCCTGAAGGATATTCGCCTGATCCCGCCCACCACCAAGGCGGATCTGCGCGACAATTATCCCTTCGGCCTTTTCGCCGTGCCCCGGGAAAAGGTGGTGCGCATCCACGCCTCTTCCGGCACCACCGGCAAACCCACCGTGGTCGGCTATACGAAGAACGACCTGGACATGTGGGCGGGCGTAATGGCGCGCATCATCTGCGCCGCCGGCGTCACGGAAAAGGACATCGCGCAGATCAGTTTCGGGTACGGCCTGTTTACCGGCGCCCTGGGGCTGCACTATGGCCTGGAGCGCGTGGGCGCGGCGGTGGTGCCCGCATCTTCCGGAAACTCCGAAAAACAGTTGATGCTGATGAAGGATTTTGGCGTCACCACCCTCATCGCCACGCCCACCTACGCCATGTATCTGGGCGAACTGGCGGCGGAACTGGGCTACCAGCCGGGCGACTTCAAATTGCGCATCGGCCTGTTCGGCTCCGAGGGCTGCACCACCGAACTGCGCGCCAAGATCGAAAAGCGCCTCGGCCTGTTCGCCACGGACAACTACGGCATGTCCGAACTGATCGGCCCGGGCGTGAGCGGCGAATGCGAGTACCGCTGCGGGCTGCACTTTGCCGAGGATCATTTCCTGCCCGAGATCGTCGATCCGGAAACGCTCGAGGCGAAGGACGAAGGCGAAGAGGGCGAATTGATCGTCACAACGCTGACCAAGGAGGCCATGCCCCTTCTGCGCTACCGCACGCGCGATCTTACCAGGATCACCACCGAGATGTGCAAGTGCGGCCGCACGCACGCGCGCATGGAAAAGGTCATGGGCCGTTCGGACGACATGCTGAAAATCCGCGGCGTGAACGTATTCCCCAGCCAGATCGAATCGGTGATCATGCAGATTCCGCAGATCAGCCCGCACTACATGCTCTACGTCCGTCGCGAGGGCTACCACGACACGCTGGAAGTGCAGGTGGAATTGGTGGACGGATCGCTCCTGGACAGCTTCGCCGCCCTGGAAGAACTGACCGGCGCCATCCGCGCCAAGCTGCGCGTGGTGCTGGGCATCGACGCCAAAGTCAAGCTCGTCGGCCCCAAGACCATCGAACGCTTTGCCGGCGGCAAGGCCAAGCGCATCGTCGATCTGCGGGACATGCGCTAAGGCGCACGCAAATCCCCGCCGCCCCTGCGGCGGCTGAAAACAGGAGTGGTCGCTATGAAAGAACTGATGCTGGGGAACGCCGCCGTGGCGCGCGGCCTGTACGAGGCCGGCTGCCGCTTCGTTTCCTCTTACCCGGGCACGCCTTCGACCGAGATCACCGAAAAGGCGGCCGAATACGACGAGATCTACGCCGAGTGGGCCTCCAACGAAAAAGTGGCGCTGGAAAGCGCTGTGGGCGCCTCGCTGGCGGGGGCGCGCAGCTTCACCGCCATGAAGCATGTGGGCCTCAACGTGGCTGCGGACCCGCTGTTTACCGCCGCCTATGTGGGCGTCAACGCCGGGCTGGTGGTCTGCGTGGCGGACGATCCCGCCATCCATTCCTCGCAGAACGAGCAGGATTCCCGCCACTACGCCCGGGCCGCCAAGCTGCCCATGCTCGAGCCGGCGGATTCGGCCGAGTGCCTGGCCTTCGCCAAGCGCGCCTTTGATATTTCCGAACAGTACGACACGCCTGTGCTTCTGCGCACGGTGACGCGCATCGCCCATTCGCAGAGCCTGGTGGAGACTTCGCCGCGCGTGGAGCCGCCCCTGCGCCCTTACGCCAAGGACATGCAGAAATACGTCGCCATGCCGGCCGTGGCCGTCAAGCGCCATGTGGTGGTGGAGGAGCACATGGAGGCGCTGCGCGGCCTGACGGAGAAGATCGACCTCAACCGCGAAGAGATGCGCGACCCCACGGTGGGCTTCGTCGCCTCCGGCGCCGCCTACCAATATGTGCGCGAGGCCTTCCCGCAGGCCAGCGTGTTCAAAATCGGCATGGTCTATCCCCTGCCGGTGGAACGCATCCGCGCCTTCGCCGCCAAGGTGGACCGCCTTTACGTCATTGAGGAACTGGACCCCTTCATCGAAACGGCCCTGCGCGCCGCGGGCATTGCGCTCGCCGGCGGCAAGGACCGCACCGGCCTGCTCGGCGAACTTTCGCAATACCGCGTGCGCAAGGCCATGGGCGCGTCGCTTCCGCCGACGAAAACGCTGGGCGAAACCCTGCCCGGCCGTCCGCCGGTGATGTGCGCCGGGTGCCCGCACCGCGGCCTGTTTACGGTGCTTTCGCGCATGAAGCTTACGGTGTTTGGCGATATCGGCTGTTACACCCTGGGCGCCACGCCGCCGCTGAGCGCCCTGGATACCACCCTGTGTATGGGCGCCTCGTTCAACATGCTGCACGGTTACGCCGCCATCCGCCCGGAGGAAGCGAAAAAATCCGTGGCCGTGCTGGGCGATTCCACCTTCATCCATTCCGGCATCACCGGCGTGGTCAACACGGTGTACAACCTCGGCGTCACCACGATGATCGTGCTGGACAACGCCATCACCGGCATGACCGGCCACCAGCAGAACCCCACCACGGGCATGACGCTGAAAAACGTGCCCGCGCCGAAGATCCACATCGAAAAGCTCTGCGAGGGCGCGGGCGTGCCCGTGCAGAACATCCGCGTGGTCGATCCGGGCGATATGAAGGAACTGACCCGCGTTTTGCGCGAGGAGCTTGCCAAGGATGCGCCCTCGGTGGTCGTCTGCCGCCGTCCCTGCGCGCTGCTGAAGTACGTCAAGCACAAGCCGCCGGTGCGTATCAGCGCGGACAAGTGCCGCGGCTGCCGCGCCTGCATGAAATTGGGCTGTCCGGCGCTGCGCTTTGCGCAGGGCAAGGTGTGGGTGGACGAGACGCAGTGCGTGGGCTGCGGCCTGTGCGCGCAGACCTGCGGCTTTGGGGCCATTGAGGAGGGCGAAGCATGAACACGATTTCCGTTATGATCGTCGGCGTCGGCGGCCAGGGCACGCTTCTGGCCTCCAAGGTGCTCGGCCAGGCGCTGGTGTCGCTGGATTATGACGTCAAGGTCAGCGAGGTGCACGGCATGTCGCAGCGCGGCGGCAGCGTGGTCACCTATGTGCGCTTTGGCGAGGAGGTGCATTCGCCCATCGTCGATCTTGGCCAGGCGGACTATATGCTGGCCTTCGAACCGCTGGAGGCGGCGCGCTACCTGCCGTGGCTGAAGAAGGACGGCGTGATCATCGCCAATACGCGCGAAACCATGCCCATGCCGGTCATCACCGGCGCGGCTTCCTACCCTGAAAACATCGTTGCAAAGCTTTCCCAGCGCGCCAACGTCGTTGCCCTGGACGCCATGCAGCTGGCGCTGGAGGCCGGCAGCGCCAAGGCGGTGAACATGGTGCTTATGGGCGTGCTCGCCGCGCGCATGGACCTGCCCGAAAGCGCCTGGCAGGCCGCGCTGGAAAAACAGGTTCCGCCCCGATTCCTCGAACTCAACCGCCGCGCCTTCGCCCTGGGGCAGGCGCATAAGGAGGAATGAACATGGCTGTTCGCCAGCTTTCCGTGTTTCTGGAGAACCGCGCCGGCACGCTCTGCGAACTTACGCAGGCGCTGGCCGACAATGGCATCGACGTGCGCGCCATCACGCTGGCCGATACGGTGGAATTCGGCATTCTCCGCCTCATTGTCAACGATCCGGTCAAGGCGGAGGCCGTGCTGCGCGAGCGCCACTTCACCGTATCCATCACCGAGGTGCTCTGCGTGCGCGTAGACGACGTGCCCGGCGGCCTCAACGCCGTGGTGCAGCTTCTGCGCAAGGAGAATATCTCGCTGGAATATGTGTACGCCTACATTTCCCAATCCGTGGATGCGCGCGTGATCTTCTATGTGAAGGATATCCCCCGCGCCGAAGCGGTGTTGCGCGCGCATGGCGTCGCGCTTCTGGACGAGGCTTACTAAGGCGCGAAGGCCCTCCCGCCCCCGCCGACGGGGGGCCTTCCCTGTCCGCCGAAGTATGCGGACGCGCGGAAAGGGTTTTTTGCTTGCAGACGAAACGTTCCTCTATAGGCTGCATTCTGCTCGCCTGCGTTTGCTGGAGCTTCAGCGGCCTGCTCACCCGGCTTATCCCCTGGAACGCCCTGACCATCGCCGGTTTTCGCGCCCTCGTCGCCGCCGTCTTTCTGGGCGCGGCGCGCAAAAACTATCGGCCGGCGAACACCTTTGGAAACTGGCTGGGCGCATTCGGCGTGATGGCCACCTCGGTTTTGTTTATTCTTGCCAATAAGTTCACCAGCGCCGCCAACGCCATCGTTTTGCAGTACGCCATGCCGGTGGTGGTCATCCTCTTCGAGGCCGTGGTGCGCAAAAAGCGGCCTTCGAGGCTGGACGCGCTCAGCGTGCTGGTGGTGCTCTGCGGCGTGGTGCTATGCTTCTGCGAAGGCATGTCCGCCGAAGGCATGCTGGGAAACGCGCTGGCGCTGGGCGCGGCGTTTACCTACGCCATCGTCTACCTCGCCGCGCGCCGGCGGGACTGCGATGCGCTCAGTTACGCCTATCAGGGAAATCTCATCACCGCGGTTTTGACGCTCTACATGCCCTTTGACCCGGGCGTGTCGGTCGCGGCGACGCCCTTTCTCGCCGCCCTGGGCATGGGCGTGGCGCTGACGCTGGGGTACCTGTTTTTCAGCCTCGGCATGCGCAGAGGCGTGCCGCCGGTCACGGCGGCCATCGTCTCCAACATTGAGCCTATCCTCAACCCCACCTGGTGTTTTCTCTTTCTGGGGGAAACGCCCGGGGCGCTGAGCGTCGCCGGCGCGATTGTGGTGCTGGCGGCGGTGACGGCGTACACCATCCTCTCCGCGCCGCGCAGGCCGAGCGCCTAGCGCCACCGGAGCGGCGGCGGTTTTTCATGGGAAGCGAAGGTGCGGATGGAAGGGGAACGGCCTTCTCCGCCGGCGGGACGCAACGGCGAAGGAGGGCGCTCTTTTCCGCGGATGCAGGCAGGCCGAGCAAAGATGCGCCGGCTTTCTTGCATGGCCGGGCGCGGGGGCTGAAGAGCACGCGTCTCCCGCGTAGATGGGCAACGTGTACAATTCCGCTCGAATGCCCCGGTTGGAAGCGCAGGGGTTTCTGTGCAGACGCGCGGCCGGGCGCGATTTCCGCGATGAAAAGGTACGGCATTCCCGCATGACTGGGCGCGGGGCCTACAAAAATGCCGCGTCTCCCACATGGCCGGGCAGTGCGCACTTCCTCCCGAAGCCCCGGTTGGGAGCGCAGGGTTTTCTGTGCAGGCGGGCATGCGCGCTCGTCCCGAAGCCCCGGTCGGAAGGCAGGGCTTTCCCGCGCAGGCGGGCGCGGGGCCTGAAAAACGCGCGTCTCCCGCATGGCCGGGCAACGCGCAATTCCTCCCGAAGCCCCGGTTGGGAGCGCAGAGTTTTCTGTGCGGGCGGGCATGCGCGCTCGTCCCGAAGCCCCGGTCGGAAGGGCAGGGCTTTCCCGCGCAGGCGGGCGCGGGGCCTGAAAAACGCGCGTCTCCCGCATGGACGGGCAGCGCGCAATTCGTCCCCAAACCCCGGCCGGAAGCGTTGGGCCCGCGTGATCGGGCAGCGCGAAACGATGCCTCTTGCGAAAAGGGGCGATTTTCATGCCGCGCGCACAAACGCCGCCCTCCTCCGCGTTTCGCGGGTTGAAGGGCGGCGCTTGTTTTTGCCGAAAAGGCGGTTGGCAGTTCGCGCTGACGGCGGGCAGGGCGCGGCGCTTTTGCCGCGCTGTTTTCCGTTTCAGCCCGCTTTCCGCGCTCTTTCGTCCGGCGTATAGGTTTCGACGATCTCGTGCAGGCGCTCCACCACTTCGCCGTTGACGCCGCGCTGCGCGGCTTCGCGCAGGGCGTCGAGTTGGGCGGAAAACACCGTGTCGTCCACGACGATGGGCGGGGCGACGAAGATCTTGTGGTGCGCGGTGGAGGTCATGCCGTCGCGTTCCTTGTCCATCAGAAGTTCTTCGTAGAGCTTTTCGCCGGGGCGCAGGCCGGTGATTTCAATTTGCATATCCACGCCGGGGGTGTAGCCGTAGAAGCGGATGAGCTTTTCGGCAAGGTCCTTGATGCGCACGGGTTCGCCCATGTCCAGCACATAGATGGCGCCGTTTCCGGCCAGCGCCCCGGCCTGCAGCACCAACTGCGCCGCCTCGGGAATGGTCATAAAATAGCGGGTGATGTCCGGATGGGTGAGCGTCAGCGGCCCGCCTTTTTTGATCTGCGATTCAAACAGGGGAATGACGCTGCCGTGCGAGCCGAGCACGTTGCCAAAGCGCACCGCCACGCATTGCATGGCCGTATTGCGCGCAAAACTCTGGATGAGCATTTCCGTAACGCGCTTGGTGGCGCCCATGACGTTGGTGGGGTTGACCGCCTTGTCCGTCGAAAGCTGCACCAGCCGCTCCACGCCGTGTTCAGAGGCGGAGGCGAGCAGATTGAGCGTGCCAAAGACGTTGTTTTTCACCGCCTCGGCGCAGCTTTCCTCCATCAGCGGCACATGCTTGTGCGCGGCGGCGTGAAAGACGATGCTCGGACGGTACTGCGCAAAAAGGCTGTCCAGCGCCGCGCGGTCGCAGATGCTGCCGATCAGGACGCGGACGGGACAGTCCGCCCCATACGTCTGCTTGAGTTCGCACTCCAGTTCGTAGGCGCAGTTTTCATAAACATCGAACACCAGAAGCAGCTTCGGCGCAAAGCGCATCACCTGCCGGCAGATCTCCGAGCCGATGGAACCGCCGCCGCCGGTGACCAGCACCACCCTGTCGGCGATATAGCCGCGGATGGAATCCATGTCCAGCGTTACTTCGTCGCGCGAAAGAAAGTCCGAGGTGTTGACCTCGCGGAAAACCTGCCGCCCAGCCACGGGGCGCTCGCCCAGCCCGCCGGGATCGTTGAGGATGCGCACGCGGCACTTGGTGGCCTTGCAAATGGCGACGATCTCGTTCAAACGGTTGCCTTTGATGCGCGGAATGGCGATGATGATTTCAGAAATGCCCTTTTTCTCCACCAGGTCGGGAATGTCATCCACGCCGCCCAGCACGGGGATGCCGCACACGCGCATGCCGCGCTTTTCCAGGTTGTCGTCTACAAAGGCGACGGGCGCGCCGGTAAGGCGGCGGCCTTCCTGGCAGGCGCGCGCCGCGTAGGCGCCGCCCTCGCCCGCGCCGACGATGAGCACACGGTTGTGCTCCGGATCGCTGCGGCGGGCGTAGTACGCCTCGCGGCAGATCTTCCAACCAAAGCGCGAGCCGCCCACCAGAAGAAAATCGAACACGCCGATCAGCGAAAACAGCGAGCGCGGCATGCGCCAGGCAAAGATGCGGTTGAGGATTAGCACCACGCCCGTGGTCGCCGCGCACAGGAACATCAGCCGAAAAAGCTCGCGCGCGCCTGCGTAGCGCCACATCATGTGATATACGCCGCCGGCGATCAGCGCGCCGGTGTAGAGAACGGCCAGCAGGGGAATGCGCCGGTCGAGCAGCACGCGGATTACGGGGCTGATCTCGCCGTCGTAGCGCAAGAGCACCGCCAGTTCGATGGCTATGTAAAACAGCGCCAGGTCCAGCAGAATGAGCGCGCATCTGCGTAGACGCACGCTGCTGGTACCGCCGAGCCATTTGCCCACAAGACTATCTCCCATCCAAAATTTTTCGTTTTCGCCGCTGCGGCTGCCGGGCCGCGCGAAGCGCGCAAACCGTCAGATTAGAGTATATCACGCCGATGTTAAATCACAAAGCAACGCCGGCCCCGGAGAAAGGCAAACTCCGCGCCGGCAAGGCCGCCGGGGCGCGGGAGAGAAACGGGGATCGGCCGCCCTGCGCGGCGGGGCGGGTTGGCGAGCCGGGGAGAGGAATTTTTTGCGAGGCCGTGCCAACGCGCGCCGGCGCTCGGGATTTTCGCCGCCGGGCTTGGCGAAAGCGGGGCGCCCGGTATTGCCGTTGCCCGCCGGGGCGCGGGAAAGAAACGGGGATCGGCCGCCCTGCGCGGCGGGCGGGAAGCGGAATTTTTTCGCGAGGCCGCGCCCAACGCGTATCCGTGCGCATTTCGCCGCCGTTGCGCTGCGCGCCGGCGCTCGGGATTTTCGCCGCCGGGCTTGCCGGGCGCGGGGCGCCCGGCATTGCCGTTGCCCGCCGGGGCGCGGGAGAGAAACGGGGACTGGCCGCCCTGCGCGGCGGGGCGGGAAGCGGAATTTTTTCGTGAGGCCGCGCCCAACGCGTATCCGTGCGCATTTCGCCGCCGTTGCCCTGCGCGGCGGGGCAGGTTTCAGCAGCGGTAGATGCGCCGCCATTCGGCGCTGAAGGAGCCGTCCGCTTCGCGCAGCACCAGTGGCGGCAGCCAGTGCAGCCCGCTTCCGCCGCCTTTGACGGCGTCGATCAGGACGAACTTTGGCGCGCGTTCGGGCATGCCGTGCACGGTGCGCACGCGCTTGGGGGCCAGGCGCGCGTCCTCCATGGCGCGCATCATCTCCAGGGCGCGCGGCGCTGGGTAGATCACGCACAGCCGCCCGCCGTTTTTGAGAAGGCGCGCGGCGCTTTCCGCCACGCCCGCGGGGGTGAGGCCGCATTCGTGCCGGGCCAGGCGCACGCCTTCGTTTCGGCTTGGGAGCGCCGCCCCTTCGCGGCCATAGGGAGGATTGCACACCGCCAGATCGTAAACGCCGCAGCCCAGGAGCGTGTGGGACGCGCGCATGTCGGCGGCAAAAACGCGCACGCGCGCGTCCAGATGGTTGTAAAGCGCGCTGCGTCGGGCCATATCGGCGATGTCGGGCTGTATCTCCACCGCGTCCACCGTCAAAAGGGGCTGGTGCGCGGCCATGAGCATGGCGATGGCGCCGCTTCCGCACCCCAGGTCAACCGCGCGCGTGCGGGGGCGGGGCGCGGCAAAATCCGCCAGCAGCACCGAATCCGTGCCGAAGCGAAAGGCGTCGCCGCGCTGGATGAGGCGATAGCCGCCGCACTGCAGATCGTCCAGCCGCTCGCCGGGCAGCAGGGGCGGATCGAGGCGATCACTGTCCGGAGAAATTCCACACATAGGCACGTTCATACTCCATAGAGGAAAGGTCGCCCGAGACGATATAGCCCGTGGCCAAGTCAAGATAGGCCAGGCGCGCGCCGCCCAGGCACAGCGCGTAAAGCACGCGCGCGCCGCCTTCGGTGGCGAATTCCACTGCCGCCACCTCGCCCGCGACGGCGCTTTCCGGCGCGAAGGGGCGACAGTTTTCCCCCTCGATCACGCGCCCGGGATCGGACAGACCTATGCCGGCGCGGGCGTAGAGATAGCGCACGAAGGCAAAGCCGGGGAAGAGCGCTTCTGCGTCGGCGGGGAATGCCTGCCCCAGCATTTCCGAAGCCGTGGCGGCCGCCTGAGCCAAGGTTTGCGCAGTTACGCTCGCCTCTGAAGCGCGCAGCGCCTCCGTGGCTTCGGAAAGCGGCACGACGCGTTGCGAGGCCATGACCTCGATCAGTTCCGCGTCGGCTTTGCCCGTCGGCGCAAAGCCGTTGGCGATCTGAAACAGCGTCACGGCTGCGAAGGTGTTTTCATCGAACACGCCGTTGACGGGAACGTCCAGGTAGCCCAGTTCGCCAAGCCGCGCCTGCAGAGCGCGCACGGCCTGGCCGGAACTGCCTTCGCGCAAGGCGCCGTCGGCGTCGCGCTCGTCGGTTGCGCTGGAATAGAGCAACCGGCAGGTTTCCATATCGGCCTCGCCGCTGACGGGAAGGCCGTTGTCCTCCTGAAAGCGTTGCACCGCGCGCAGCGTAGCGTCGCCGAAGTTGTCGGTGCATTCGCCGTCGTAATAGCCCAGGTGTTTGAGGCGCCGCTGCAGGGAGCGCACGCCGGCGCCGGAATCGCCCTTTGCGCACAGCTTGCCGGCGAGAAAGTCGTCCCACGTCAGCGCCTGTCTGGCGAGGAGGCGGAGGCGAACGGCGCGGTCGGCCTCGCCGCTGGCGTAAAGCCCGTTGGCGGTTTGAAAGGCCATTACGGCCAGGCGCGTGGCGTCGCCAAAGACGCCGTCGGCCTCGCCATTATAGTAGCCCAGCGCGCGCAGGCCCTCCTGCAGTTCGCGAACGTCTTCGCCGACGTTTCCGCTGACCAGCGGTTCGGCCGGATAGCGCTCTGCCAGGGCGTGCAGGTAGGCGGGTTTGCTTACTGCGGCGTCGCTTTCCAGGATGGTCAGCGTGTCCGTATCCAGGGTGCCGGTTGCCTCCAGGCCGTTGGCCGTCTGAAAATTGCGCACCGCCGCGCTCAAGTCCTCCGCGTCCTCGCGCACATACCCCAGCGTCGCCAGACGTCGCGCCACGTCCGCCGGTTGCGCCGCGCGGGCCGGCCGCGCGCATGCGCACAGGCATGCAAGCGCCGCCAGCAGCGCCAGCAGCGTCTTTCCCGCGCGCCCAGGGCGCGTCAGCGTCTGTGCCATGAAACCCCTCCGCAACGTTTTTGCAATACCTGCGAAACGATATATCCATACATATTCTATATTCGCGCTTTTTTTCGCCAATCCTGCCGGCGCGGAATATTCCGCGGGAATTGGCGGAATTTTGTCACATCTCCGCCGCCGGGCAGAAAAAACCGCTCCCTAAGGGAAGGGAGCGGAGTCCTTCGTTGGACCGAAGCCTAAGGCCGCGCCTTAGCCCTCCTGGGGAGCGGAAACGGGGCAAACGCCCGCGCAGGCGCCGCAGGAAATGCAGGTATCCGCATCGATGACGTACTTGCCGTCGCCTTCGGAGATCGCCGAAACCGGGCACTCCTCCGCGCACGCGCCGCACGCGATGCAATCGTCGCTGATCACATATGCCATGAAAGATACACCTCCTTTTCTTCGACACGCACATTATACAACGCAAACGCCCAAAAAGCAAGGGGCGGACGGTTGACTTTACAATTTACGCATGGTATCATTGAAAAAACCGCGTTGCGGAGGGCAAACCATGGATACGAATCTTGCGCTGCAGGCCAGGGCCGTCATTGGCGAACGCACGCCGCTCAAGAGCGACTGCGGGGCGCTGTGCGGCGCGGCCTGTTGCCAGGCGGACGAGGACGGGCAGGGCGGCATGTATCTTTTTCCCGGCGAGGAGGCGCTTTTGCCCGGCGAGGGCGGCGATTTTGCCCCCATTTATACCTGCGGCGGCGTCTGCAGGCGCGAGGAGCGTCCGCTTGCCTGCCGCATCTTCCCCCTGACGCCGGTTCGCAAGGAGAACATCTGGGGCGTGAAGATCGACCGCCGCGCCCGGGCCATGTGTCCGCTGGCGCGCTTCGGCACGCGCGCGTTGGATCCCGAATTTGTGCGCGCTGTGCGCCGTGCCGTGCGCCTCGTCGCCGCCGACCCTGAGGGCGCGGCGTTTCTGGAAAAATGGGCGGCGCGGGAGGCGGAATACGAACTGTTTTAGGAGGGAAATGGGATGCAAAAGGCATTTTGTGCGGCGCTGTGCCTGATTCTGTCGCTCTTTCTGGCCACGGGCGCGGCGCTGGCGGCGGGCGCGGACGGCGCGATCGTCAACTGCGAGGAATGGGTGTCGCTGCGGGCCGCGCCGGATACGTCGGCACGACGGCTTTCGCAGGTCCCCCTGGGCGCGGCGGTAACGGACTGCGTTCCGGCGGGAAACGGCTTCGTCGCCTGCGTTTACGAGGGGCAGGCGGGCTATATCCTTTCCCGGTATGTCCGCGTCGAGGCGGCGGGGAAGGGCGCTGCGGCGGTGATGTATGTGGCCAACTGCGAGGAATGGGTGTCGCTGCGGGCCGCGCCGGATACGTCGGCACGGCGGCTTTCGCAGGTCCCCCTGGGCGCGGCGGTAACGGACTGCGTTCCGGCGGAAAACGGCTTCGTCGCCTGCGTTTACGGGGGGCAGGCGGGCTATATCCTCAGCCAGTATCTCAGCGAAGCGCCGGTGGGCGTCGTCTATGACCGGGAGGCGGCTTCAGGCGCGTTTGACGGGACGCGCGTTGTGATCGAAACCGGCGGAAACGCCGTATGCGAGGCCGTGCGCGTCACCGCCTACGCCGAAAACGGCGAGGTGCTCTGGCGCAGAGAGGCGGGCACGCCTTATCGCACGGAACTTACGCTGGTCGCGGGGCGCTTTGGGGGAACGGCGCAGCGCCCGCTGGCGCTGCTTTACGCCGCGGGCGTGGGGCTGATCGCCTACGAGACGGCTACGGGTGAGGAGGCCTGGCGCGTAACGCCCGAGCAGGTCAACCTGGGCGGCAGCCTTTCCTGGGTTCTGGGCGGGGATGGCACGCTCTACGTCGGCGGCTACTACGGCCCCGAGCCGGTGGCCATCTCCGCTGCGGGCGAGGTGCTCTGGCAGGCGTATACGAACGAGGACGTCTACTGGCTTTACGATGTACAGATCGCCGACGCGGGCCTGCTGGCAAAATATACGGTGGTGGCGCCGCCCGATCCGGGCGAGGGCGATCCCCATTCCGGCGCCGTGCTCTACGATCTGGAGACCGGCCAGACCCTGCAAGTCGCGCCGGACTGACGGTTCGGGAGCGCATCTGAGACGGCCGCCCGCGGGCCGGGAAGCGGGCCTGCGCGAAAGGGCGCAAGGAGCGGGCAAAACGCCTCTGCGATATATGCAGAGGCGCAGCTTTTCAAACGTCTTTTTGACAAGCTGGTGGACGGGGGAGCAGGCCCCACTACCACCCCTACCCGTTTCTGAAATCCTGCGGATTTCCGGGCGCGGAAACTACAAGGAAGCGACTTTTGCTCTGGGAAATGGAATTTTCCGACGCGAAGATCGCCCTGTTCCCGCCGTACACGAGGCGAGTTTGCTGATTTTCCAAATCGTCAGGACCGGTCGGCTTTCGCCGACTTGAAAACCCTGTGGGTTTTCAAGCCGCCGCCGGGAACGATAAAAACGCGAAAGGGCTTCAGCCCTCTCGCGCTCTCCTTGGGGGATGGACAATTTGCGCCCCTGCGATACGCGCAGAGGCGTTTTTGACGCCGATACAGGCGCGGTTACCGCGCTTTCGTGCGGAAAAGCGCGGCCAAGGAAGCGGCGCCGGCGGGAAGGCGGGGCGTTCGATCCATCCGATCAAAACGACAGCGCCCGATCGCCCAGGTGCGGGACGATTTCATAATCGCCCTTTCCAATGGCGGCGAAGATCTCCTGGAAGGTGTTCACGGGGTAGAAAAAGCGCATGGCGCCATCCAGGATGTGCAGCGTATTGTGCGCATCCGCGCCGGCGACGCCGGGCAGGCGGTAGCGCGCCGCGAAGGCGCGGGCCTTTTCATCGAAGGAGGGGTCCATATGGCGGCCGTTGAACGTCTCCACCGCGTCCAGCCCATAGGGATCGGGATCGAAATGGGGAATGTAGCTGGCCTCGCGGAAGGGATGGGCATGGGAAACATAGGCGCCGGCGGCGTGCACGCGGCGCAGATACTGCACCCTGGGCAGGATGGCGATATCGCGGTTGTGGAGGAGAAATTCCTCGTCCAGCCCGTAGGTGAGGTATTCGGGGCCGTCGGTGTAGGTTTCCCAGCCGGGCAACACCGTCAGGCCGATGCGGTCGCCCATGGCCTTGGCGGCGCGATAGCCGGCGAAAAGGCCGCGCACCTGATCCTCCCAGGGGATATCGTACGGCACGTTGATGTTGGCGTTGAAGAAGTGATCGGTAACGACGATGAGGTCGTATCCCGCCTCCTTGCAGGCGCGCGCCATGTCCGCCCCGCCCACGCGGGCGCAGCGGCTGGATTCGGCCGTGTGCAGGTGCATCTGTACATAAAAGCCCTGTTCTCTCATGTTCACATCCTGTCCGCCAGCACGGAAACGAGCATTTCGTCCTCCGTCAATCCGGCGTGCTGTCCGATCAATCTGTCTCCGGGGCCGGCCCCGGGCAGGGAAAAGGCGAAATAGCGCCGGCCGGTGGCCACGCCCAGATAGTCACCGAGAAAATCGTCGAATTTCGGGTGCGGCGTTCCCCGGCCAAACAGACCGGAGGCGAGCGCCTCTTCGCGGGAAAGGAGCAGAAAGTCCTCGCCGCACAACGCCCGGAAGGCCGCCTCGAAGGCTTCGCGGCGGTGGCGCTTCACATAAAACGCCGAGGCGCGCGGCTCGATGGAGGGCGGCAGCACCAGCGGTTCCAGAAGCGCCGGGGTCGTTGCTATGTCCACGGCCTGGGTGGTATCGACCATGCCGTGGTCGGCAGTGACGACCAATAGCGTATCGCGCAAACGGCCGCGCAGGGCGGAAAGCTGCCGGTCCAGCGCGCGAAACTCGGCGGCGGCCTCCGGCGAGGAGACGCCGTAGCGGTGCATTTTCGCGTCCGGCTGGTTCCAGTAGGCGATGGTGAAGGAAGGCCCGTCGCCCTGCGAGATCATGCGCAGAACGTTCAATACGTCCGCAAACGAGGAAACGCGGTGGCGAAAATCCGCCCCATGTTCGCAGTAGGAATCGAAGGCGTAGAGCACATGCGTGTCGCACGCGCCCTTCATGCGCTCAAATACCGTTTCGTAGGGGATGAGCAGCCCCGCCGGGAACGGCCCCTCCAGCGTGTTGCCCGTGTAGTAGGCCGTGCGCTTGAAGGCCACTACGTCGCTGGCAAATTCCTTCATGTAGAGATGCCAGCCCAGCCAGCCGCTTTCCAGCGCCGATTTGCCGCAGTAATAGGCCGTGGCGGCCGCGGCGGTGGTGGGCGGAAAGATGCTGGTGACGGTGGCGATCTCGTGGGCGCGCAGGTAGGAATCCTCGCCCAGCGCGCGCCGCAGCGGCGCGCCGCCCATGCCGTCGAGAAGAAGCAGCATCACATGCCGCGGCTTCGTGGCCAGAAGCGGCGCAAGTTCCTCAAGCGGCGGATAGGAAAGCGGCGCCCCGAAATAACCCGTCAGCGCGCTGAGCGTGGAGAGGATGGAGCGGTCGTAGTCCGGATAGACGAGGTTCATTGCAGCTTTTCCAGCGCGGCGTTCAGCCTGCGCAGCGTCTCCTCCCGCCCCAGCAGATAGGCGATCTCAAACGCGCCGCCCGGCGTGGAGGCCAGACCGGAAATGGCGATGCGCAGCGGCCAGAGCACCTGGCCGTTTTTCAGCCCCGTTTCGGGAATGAAGGCCATTACCGCGTCGTGCAGGCCCTGCTCCGTCCAGTCCTGTACGCCTTCCAGCACCGGCCGGACCGCCTCAAGCGCCTGCTTGGCGATTTCGGGGGTGGTTTTCATCTTCTTGTGGACGTAAAGGTCGCTGCCAAATTCCGGCATCTCGGCCAGGAAGCCGATCATGCCGGGGATGCGGTTCAATACCTCCGTGCGCGCCTGCAAAAGCTCGGCCAGGCGCCTAAGGTCGAAGCGCCCGGGGTCCAATACCTTCGCCATCCACGGCCTGGCCAGCGCGTAAAACTCCTCGGGGGACAGCTTGCGCATGTATTCGGCGTTGAACCAGGTGAGTTTGTCCATGTCGAAGATGGAGGGCGACTTGTTGAGCCCTTCGACGTCGAAGCACTCCTCCAGTTCCTTGAGGGTGAAGAACTCGCGCTCGCTGCGCGGGCTCCAGCCGAGCAGGGCGATGAAGTTGACGATGGCGTCGCGCAGGTAGCCCATCTCCAGCAGATCCTCGAACGAGGGATCGCCATAGCGCTTGGAGAGCTTGCGGGTGGCGTCGCGCATGACCACGGGAAGATGGATGTACTTCGGCGGCGTCCAGCCGAAGGCTTCATAGAGCAGATTGTACTTCGGCGCGCTGGAGAGGTATTCCGTACCGCGCATCACATGGGTGATGGCCATCAGGTGGTCGTCGATGACGTTGGCAAAGTTGTAGGTGGGCAGGCCGTCGGCCTTGATCAGCACGTTGTCGTCCAGCGTAGAGCAGTCCACCTCCACATGGCCGTAGAGCAGGTCGTCAAAGCCCGCCTTGCCCTCGGTGGGCACGTTCTGGCGGATGACGTAAGGCTCGCCCGCGTCGAGGCGGCGCTGGACTTCTTCGGGGGAAAGGTGCAGGCAGTGTTTGTCGTACTTAAAGGTTTTGCCTTCCTTCTCCGCCTGCGCGCGCGCCTCGTCCAGCCGCTCTTTGGTGCAGAAGCAGTAATAGGCGCCGCCGCGCTTGACCAGTTCCTGCGCGTAGGGCAGGTAGAGGCCGCGCCGCTGCGTCTGGATATAGGGGCCGTAATCGCCGCCCACGTCCGGCCCTTCGTCGTACGTCAGGCCCGCGGCGGCCAGAGAGGCGTAGATTTTCTCCACCGCGCCGGGGACTTCGCGCTCCTGGTCGGTATCCTCGATGCGCAGAATGAACTTGCCCCCGTTGCGGCGGGCGAACAGATAGGTGTAAAGCGCCGTGCGCAGGCCGCCCAGGTGCAGATAGCCCGTGGGGCTGGGCGCGAAGCGTGTGCGGACTTGCATGTGGGAAAACTCCTTTTCGCTTGGATGGGCGCGGAGGCCGCGCGACGGGCCTCCGCGCCGAAAAAGGCTTATTCTGCGTCAAAGGCGAAGATGGTGATAAAATCGTACTTTTCGCCGGCGCGCAGAACGCTGTCGGGGAACTCGGGGTGGTTGATGGAATCGGGCGCGTACTGCGTCTCCAGGCAGAAGCCCTCGTGCTTGTGGTAGTTGCGGCCGCAGGAGCCGGGGTTGACGCTCTCCAGGCCGTTGCCGGCGTAGAACTGCACGGCGGGCATGTCGGTATACACCTGCATGACGCGGCCGGTGGTCGGCTCGGTCACTTCGCAGGCAAAGCGCAGGCCCTCGTCCTCGCCGTTGAGGTTGAAGTTGTGGTCGTAGCCGTTGCCGAAGCGCATCTGTTCGTCCTCTTCGGTCATTTTCAGGCCGTCGCCGATGCGCTTGGGCTCGCGCAGGTCGAAGGGCGTGCCGCCCACGGGGCGCATTTCGCCGGTGGGGATGCACTTGCGGTCGGAAACGACGGTGAAGGTATCGGCGTCGATTTCGATTTTGTGGTCGTAGATGGGGCCGCTGCCCTCGCCGGCGAGGTTGAAGTAGGTGTGGTTGGTGAGGTTGCACAGCGTGTCCTTGTCGGAGACGGCCTCGTAGTGGAGGATCAATTCGTTGTCGTCGGTGAAGGTATAGGTGACCATCACGCGCAGCGTGCCGGGATAGCCCTCCTCGCCGTCGGGGGAGGTGTACTTGAGGATGAGGCTGTCCTCGCAGATGCCCTCGACGGGCGTCACGTCCCAGAACTTGCGGTCAAAGCCGATGTTGCCGCCGTGCAGGTGGGTCGTTCCGCCCTCGTTTTTGGCCAGCGTCAATTCCTTGCCGTTCAAAACGCATTTGCCGTTGGCGATGCGGTTGCCTACGCGGCCGATGAGCGCGCCCAGATAGCCGCACAGGGGCTGATAGCCGGAGACGTCCTTGTAGCCGAGCACCACGTTGCCCAGTTTGCCCTCGCGGTCGGGCACGTTGATGGCGCGAATGATGCCGCCGAAGTTGGTGATCTCCACCGACGCGCCGGAAGTATTGGTCAGGATATACAGGTCGGCCGCCTCGCCGCTCTCCAGCTTGCCGAAGGGTACCTTGCGAATGCTCATGATATCAAACCTCCTGCGTTATTTTCCACTGTATATCATACATCGAAAAGCGCCGATTTTCAAGCCGAAAAGGGCAAAACCGCGGCTTTATTTTCTTTGGAGGGCGCCGCCCGCGACAGGAGAAGGGCCGCGCGGTAAAATCCCGGTAAAATATCGTTGCCGCGGCCGTTTGCCCGCCCCTGCCGCCGTCTCCGTCTGCGCCGCGCGCGCTTGACATCCTCTGGCCCGGGGCGTATAATTGGCATATCTGGAAGGCGGAGGAAGCCGGTTTGACGTACACTTACAAGACGCATGGGACCTGTTCCAGGCAGATCGAGATCGAACTGGACGGCGATACGGTGCGCTCGGTTCGCTTTATCGGCGGCTGCACCGGCAACACGCAGGGCCTTTCCCGACTGGTGGAGGGCATGCAGGCGGACGAGGTCGTCCGCCGGTTGAGGGGCATCCAGTGCCGCGCGGGCACGAGCTGCCCCGACCAACTGGCCCGCGCGCTGGAACGCGCCCGGGAAAAACGCTGAGGAGGACACGCAGGTGCAGGGAAGCGGCGACGGACGCTATCGCGGCGGGGCGAGCAACGCCTATTCGCCGAATATGTCGCGGCCGGGCAGACCGTCCGGCGGCAAACGCACGGCCTTGAAGGTCGTGCTCTGCGTGCTTTTGCCGCCCGTCGGCCTTGTGTGGATATGGCGCACGGCTTCGTTCGCCCTGCGCGGGCGGATTCTGGCCTCGACGCTGGCGTTTGTGTCGATGCTGGTGATGTGCCTGCCCCTTTTCCCCGGCCGCCAGGCCACGCCGGTCACGCCTCCGGCTGCCGCGCCCGTGGCCGCCACGCACGCGCCCGAAGAGGACGTGGTGACCGCGCTTTCCAACATCGAAGAAGTGCTTTTGCAACAGGAAGCCGCCGAGGCCGCGCAGCGGGGCGATCCCACGCCATCGCCGGAACCGACGCCCGAGCCGGCCATGAGCACGGAGGAGGTTCTCGATACGGTCGTTTACAGCGTGTACAACAACGCCGTTTACTATCATACCGGGCCTGTCTGCAACGGACAGGAGAACCGCCGCCAGCTTACCGTGCGCCAGGCGCAGAGCCTGGGCCTGGGCGCTTGTCCGAACTGCAACCCGCCCGTGCCTGTCGTCGCCACGCCTGCGCCCGCCGCGGGCTCCTGATCGCGCTTGCCGTCCCTCAGGAAAGGACGAAAAGAAGCGCGTCAGACCGCGCCGTGCGTTGTCGCGACGGCGGCCGCCCCGAACGCTTTCGGCTGGAGCCCCATGCGCGCGGGAACCGCGGCGCTGGAGGGATTGCCGGGAGCGAAGCCTGCCCCCGCGTCTGCACGGAGGAAACGGTTCTGATCTTGCCGTAACGATTTTCATATTCACGAAGCCCGCGCCTGCGCGGAGGAGACTTTAACGGCATGAATTGGGTAGCGGAAAACTGGGAACGAAGCCCGCGCCTGCGCTGAGGAGACCGGCGACGGCGCATGCGGCCGCTGCGGGCCGTCCGGGGCGGACGCAGACGGAACCGTCACAGATGCCATTCCTGACCATTTCTGCAAACGGGCCCTCGCCGTCGGCGGGGGCGCTTTTTTGTGCGTCGCTCCCGCTTGGAGCG
The DNA here is from genome assembly GCA_018711655.1 of Candidatus Pullichristensenella avicola. Classification (GTDB taxonomy): domain Bacteria; phylum Bacillota; class Clostridia; order Christensenellales; family Aristaeellaceae; genus Pullichristensenella; species Pullichristensenella avicola. The sequence continues at coordinate 3,672 of DVIA01000011.1, read as the reverse complement.
GGGCATTGCCTCGCGCGCGGGGACGAACGCAGCACCAGCGTGCGCGCGCCGCGGTAAAGCACCGGCATTGCCTCGCGCGCGGGGATGAACATCCCCTCGCTGCAGCGGGTGGTCAACAACCCGCTTTGGCTTCGCGCGGGAACGAACGGGGTGTGCGACCGGAGGAAGTGCGGGAGATGCTGCGCTTTGGCTTTGTGCGCGGGGACGAACGCCGGAAACCATGCCGTATTATCTGCGCCCCAACGCTTTGGCTTCGCGCGGGGACGAACGGGGCCAAAAGAAAGTAACGCTGTTCCTCTGTGAGCGCTTTGGCTTCGCGCGCGTGGGCGAACGGCATGCACGCCGAACAGTCCGGACAGTATTTGGAGGTATTTGCCTCGCGCGCGGGGACAAACGCCACGCGCACATTGTCCGTGAACATACCCGGGTGGTATTTGCCTCGCGCGCGGGGGCGAACGTTCACCGCCGTCAACGGCGTCTCTTTCCACATCGTATTTGCCTCGCGCGCGGGGGCGAACGGGTTTCCCGTTTATGCCGAGATATATAGTATTCGACTTTGCGGCGCGCGTGGAGATGAACGGGATGTATCCCCCGGGGCGATTCTTTCTGATGCTTTGGTTTCGCGCGGGGATGAACGGTTTGGCCTGCTGCTCAATCTGGCGGATTCTAGCCGTTTTGACTTCGCGCGCAGGGATGAACGCAGCCGCGCGGCCATAGACGATGCCGTTCTGCGACGTTTTGACTTCGCGCGCGGGGATGAACGGTTGCGGGCAAAGCGGATTTCAAAGTGACGTGCGCGTTTTGACTTCGCGCGCGGGGACGAACGGCGCTCTTCCAAATCCATCCTGTCCTCGATCGCGCTTTGGTTTCGCGCGGGGATGAACGGACGGCGTGTTTATACCGTGATGGCGGCGCGCGGCTGCGAAAGGCCGGAACAATGCCCGCGCCAGCGCGCACGATCGGGCCGCGCTGGCGAAGAGCGTCGGCTCCAAAAAGGGTGAAGCCCCGGGTCGGCATTCCCGGGGGCTTCATAAGAGGGGGGAAGGGTGACGCCTTTCGGCGTTGTCTGCATTATACAAACCGTTTGTGGAAAAAGTGTGTCAAAGCGTTGTATTTATGAGAACGTTTTGCGATAAATCCCCGCTTTTTCCAGGCCGTCCAATTCCGCCTGCGTCAATTCCCGCCACTGGCCGGGGCGCAGATCGCCCAGGCGAATATGCATAATGCGCACGCGGCGCAGACGCGTCACGCGATAGCCCAGCGCCTCGCACATGCGGCGGATCTGCCGGTTCAGCCCCTGCACCAGTACGATGTTGAAGGACTTTTCGCCTGTTTTGCGCACGCGGCAGGGCAGCGTCACCGTATCCAGAATGGGCACGCCCGCCTGCATCCTTTCGACAAATTCGCGGGTGACAGGCCGGTCCACGCTCACCTCGTACTCGCGCTCGTGCCCGCCCACGGCGCGAAGCAGGCGATTGACGATCTCGCCGTCGCTGGTGAGCAGCAGCAGCCCTTCACTTTCGCGATCGAGCCGCCCCACGGGGAAAATGCGAATGGGATAATTGAGGTAGGAAACGACGTTGTAGCGCTCGCGCGGATCGGTGGTGCAGACGATGCCCGCCGGCTTGTTGAGCGCCAGGTACACGCGCTCGCCGCGCCCGGAGAGGGGCTTGCCGTCCACCTCCACGCGCACGCCGGGCTGCACCTGATCGCCCAACGCGCCCACGCGCCCATCCACGCGCACGCGCCCCTCGGCGATCAGACGGTCGGCCTCGCGCCGCGAGCAGTAGCCGCTGTCGGCGATGAATTTGTTGAGCCGCTTTGCTTCCATGCCTGCCTCCCGCGCTTGACGGCGCGCCTACTGTGTTATCGCGACGGCAGGAAGGGCGCAGGCGCGGCGCTTGCATCGCCCCGGCCGAAGCCTTGAGCGAAGAACCGCCGTGCAACGCAACTACACGGCGGCTTGCCGGCTTCTTGTTCGCTGCGAACAACAAGCCGGGTGCCGTCAGGACGACCATGAGCAATGCATAATCGGTCATGACGGCGCCCCGCCTGGTAAGCCGCGGGGAGCGGCGAATACCGCGTTACCTTTCTGCCGGGGGAGGACCCCCGAAAAATTATAGCACACCCCGCCGCGGCCCGTCAACGCGCGCAAACATCGACAAGCGGCGAAAAATGTGGTATCATGGAAACAGATCGAAACTGGGAGGCGGACTATGGCAAGGGCGATCCTTCGCAAAACCCGCGAAACGCGCGTGCGCGGCGGACATCCGTGGATCTACGCATCGGAAATCGAAACCACCGAGGGCGAATGCGTCCCCGGCGATATCATCGACGTATACAGTTGCAAAGGCGCAATGTTGGGCCGCGCGCTGTACAATCCCCGCTCGCAGATCACGCTGCGCATGCTCACCACGCAGGACGAACCGGTGGACGAGGCGTTCTTTCGACGCCGTCTGAGCGATGCCTGGGAGTATAGAAAACGCCTGTGCGATACGGATAGCTGCCGCGTGGTCTATTCGGAATCGGACTTTCTGCCCGGGCTGATCGTGGATAAGTTCGCAAATGTGCTTTCCATGCAGACGCTTTCCCTGGGCATGGATCAGCGCAAGGACATGCTTGCGCGCCTTTTGTGCGAGATCACCGGCGCGACGGGCGTGTATGAGCGCAACGATGTGCCCGTGCGTCGCCACGAGGGGCTGGAAATGCGCACGGGGCTGTTGCTGGGCGAAGTGCCCGAGCGCGTGGAGATGCGCGAAAACGGCATTGTCTACCTTGTGGACGTCATGCGCGGCCAGAAAACGGGCTTTTTTCTCGATCAGAAGCAGAACCGCGCCGCCATTGCGCCGCTGTGCCCCGGGGCGCGGGTGCTGGACTGTTTCTGCCACAACGGCTCGTTCGCGCTCAATGCCGCCCGATATGGCGCGGCGGATGTGCTGGGCGTGGATATCTCCGAGGAGGCGCTGGATGTGGCCCGGGAAAACGCCGCGCGCAACGGCCTGAACGCGCGCTTTGAGGCGCACAACTGCTTCGATTTCCTGCGCGAGCAGACCGACGCCGGGGAAAAGTACGACCTGGTCATCCTTGATCCGCCGGCGTTCACCAAGTCGCGCCAGGCAGTGGAAAGCGCCCTGCGCGGCTACAAGGAGATCAATCTGCGCGGGCTGAAATTGACAAAGCCGGGCGGGTTCCTGGTTACATGCTCCTGCTCGCAGCACGTCTCCGCCGAGGCGTTTCAGGAGATGCTCAACCAGGCCGCCCGCGATGCGAAAAAGCGGGTACGCCTGGTGGAATACCGCACGCAGGCCCTGGACCATCCAATCCTTCCCGCCGCCCCCGAAACCAAATACCTAAAGTGCATGCTCCTCCAAATCTTCTAACCATGCCGGCAGTGCCGGCAGCCAGAAGCTACCGCGAATGAGCGACGCGGCCCCGCCCCACGCTTAGGGGGCGGGGCCGCTTTGTTGCGTTTTGGAATGGTGCGGAGGGGCCAGGCGACGACGGCAGGCTCAGGCATAGGAGCCTGCCGTCTTTGTGGGTTGGGGGAAGTGCGCGAAACTTCTGCCTGAACGCGGCAGCGGAGGGGATTCTCAAGGGCCGATGGCCCTTGAGCGGGTGCGGGCAGGGCCCGCCGTAGCCCCGCCGACGGGGGGAGAAGCCCGGAGGGGAAGG
>DVIA01000010.1 GCA_018711655.1 Candidatus Pullichristensenella avicola | reverse complement strand
GATCATGATCGAGCACAGCGTGGAGCCGATGATCAGGCCGCCCACGAACTCCGGCCCGGCGATGAACCCGCACGCCACGGGCACGACGATGGCCAGCAGCGCCGGCACCTTCATTTCGCCGATGGCGCCCTTGGTGGAGATGGAGATGCAGGTCTTGTAATCCGGGCGGGCCTTGCCCTCGAGGATGCCGGGAATGGTCTTGAACTGGCGGCGCACTTCCTCGACCATCTTGCGCGCGGCCTTGGCCACGGCCTCGATGAGCATGCCGCTGAAGAGGAAGGGCAGCGCCGCGCCGATGATGGCGCCGGCCAGCGTCAGGGGGTTGATGATGTTGAGCACCAGATCGGTGGTCGGGTCGTTGTAGGCGTAGAGGTAGGAGATCATCAGCGCCAGCGCCGCCAGCGAGCCGGAGCCGATGGCAAAGCCCTTGCCAATGGCCGCCGTGGTGTTGCCCACGGAATCGAGCGTGTCGGTGATCTCGCGCACTTCGGGATCGAGCGCGCTCATCTCGGCGATGCCGCCGGCGTTGTCGGAAATGGGGCCGTAGGTGTCCACGGAAACGGTAGCCGCCACGAAGGAGAGCATGCCCACCGCCGACATGGCCACGCCGTAGACGCCCGCCACATAGTGGGCAAGGACGATGGCCAGGCCGAGGATGACGCAGGGAGCCATGCAGCTCTTCATGCCCAGCGCCAGGCCCTGCGTGATGGTCAGCGCCGGGCCTTCCTTGCTGGCCTGCGCCACGGCCTGCGTGGGCTTGTAATCCGCGGAGGTGTAGTATTCGGCGATCATGCCGATGACCACGCCGGCGATGAGGCCCAGCGCCGCGCCGACCCACGGGGAGAACCAGCCGAGTTTGAAGCCGACCACGGAAAGATCCACGCCGCGGAACATGATGAAGGTGAGGATGAGGCCGAGCACCAGCGTAAGACCAGCGGAGACATAGGTCGCGCCGTTGAGCTCCTTGTGCGGGTGGTCGGAGACGTTCTTGCGCATCAGCAGCCAGCCGATGCCCAGCACGCAGGCGATCAGGCCCAGCGAGCAGAAGGCCACCGGGTAGACGAACATGGACTGGAGCATCGCCGTGGTGATGGAACCAGCGCTCAAAACATTGTTGGTGGTGAACAGCGAGAAGGCGAGGATGACCGCCGAGGAGATGGCGCCCATGTAGCTCTCCAGAAGGTCGCTGCCAAGGCCGGCCACGTCGCCCACGTTGTCGCCCACGTTGTCGGCGATGGTGGCGGGGTTGCGGGGGTCATCCTCGGGGATGTGCGCCTCGGTCTTGCCGACCAGATCAGCGCCCATGTCCGCCGCCTTGGTGTAGATGCCGCCGCCCACGCGGTTGAACATGGCCACGATGGAACAGCCCAGCGCGTAGCCGGACATGGTCATGGTGAAGGGCACGAAGGAAACGCCCATCCAGTTCGTGGTGGAAGTAAAGTTCTCCGCGCTCAGCTGGCCCATGCCGAAGCCGAAAATCAAAAAGACGATGGAAAGACCCAGCAGCGCAAAGCCCGCCACGCACAGGCCCATGACGCTGCCGCCGCGGAAGGCGACCTGCAGCGTCTTTCCCAGTTTGCGGGTCACGCGCGCCTCGTTGGAGACGCGGACGTTGGCGTAGGTGGCGATGCGCATGCCCACAAAGCCGGCGCAGCCGGACATGATCGAACCGATCACCAGCGCCACGGCGCTTTCCCAACTCGTGACCACAGCCATGATCACGGCCACTACGGCTACGACCAGATAGAGGACTTTGTACTCATAGTTGATGAAGGCGTTCGCGCCTTCGCGGATGGCCGCGGCGATTTCCTTCATCGCGCTCGTGCCTTCGTCCAGCTTCTTGACAAAGAAGAAGTTGTAGGCGGCGAAGCCGAGCGCGGCCAGCGCTGCCACGATCACCAGGATCAGATACATTTCCACCACGTTCCTTTGCACATATTTCGGGGATGACCGCATCCCCGCCCTTATACCATTATAAAGAATTCATATTACAAAGGAATGGGTATATATGACTTTTTTATAAAGAAATTATATAAAGATTCTATATAGACGGGTTTACCCCGCAAACGAAGGCGAAAAGCACACAAAAAGCGGCCCATGGACAGAGGGCGAATCTTCTGTCCATGGGCTGCCATGGGGCGATGTCTACACGCGCCGCTTGCCGGTGGGCGAGGGCTTGGCGGGGCGCTTCTTTTTGGGCTTGGGCATGTCGGGTTTTTCCGCTCTGCCCTTTCGCGCGGCGGACGTTTCCGGCCTGCCGCCCTTGCGGGGGGCGTCCTTGGGCTTGCCGGGCGCGGGGCGGTCGCCCTTCGCGTTCTTTCCCTCCCGGCGGATGAGGCGCGGGGGGACGAGGCATTCCCGTCCGAAGCCGATCAGGTCCTCCCGCCCGGCGCGGCGCAGCGCTTCGAGCACCAGCGCGTGGTTTTCGGGGCGGAAATACTGCATCAGCGCCCGTTGCAACGCCTTTTCGTGCGGGTCGCGGGGCACATACACGGGTTTCATGTCGCGCGGGTCGAGGCCGGTATAGAACATGGCCGTGGAAAGCGTACCGGGGGTGGGGTAAAAATCCTGCACCTGTTCGGGGTGCTGGCCGGTATTGTGGATATACTCGGCCAACAGCACTGCGTCGGAAAGCTCGCAGCCGGGATGGCTGGAAATGAAGTAGGGCACGAGGTACTGCTTGAGCCCCATTTCTTCGTTGAGTTGTTGAAAGCGGCGGACGAAGCGCTCGAACACTTCCGGCGCAGGCTTGCCCATTGCGCGCAGCACGCGGGGGCTTATGTGTTCCGGAGCCACTTTGAGTTGGCCGCTGACGTGGTGGGCGACAAGTTCGCGCAAAAACGTCCCGTCTGCGTCCGCCAGCGCGTAATCGAAGCGCACGCCGGAGCGCACGAACACCTTTTTCACCCCCGGCACGTTGCGCAGGGCGCGGAGGATGTCCACATATTCGCGGTGGCTGGCGTCGAGGTTTTTGCAGGGCTTGGGGAAGAGGCACTGTTTGCCCTTGCAGGCGCCGCGCTCCATTTGCCCATTGCAGGCGGGGCGGCGGAAATTGGCCGTGGGGCCGCCGACGTCGTGGATATATCCCTTGAAATCGCGCGCGCGGGCGAGCAGCGTTGCTTCGCGCAACACCGATTCCCTGCTGCGCGAGGTGACGATGCGCCCCTGGTGAAAGGTAAGGGCGCAGAAATTGCAGGCGCCGAAACAGCCGCGCACATGGGCGATGGAGAACTTGACCTCCGAAAGCGCGGGCACGCCGCCGTCCTTGTCGTACATGGGATGCCAGGCGCGCTCGTAGGGCAGGGCGTAGACGCGGTCGAGTTCCTCGCGCGAAAGCGGCATGTCGGGCGGGTTTTGCAGAAGATAGCGCTTGCCGTGCTTCTGGCAGAGGGAACGGCCGCGCACGGGGTCCTGTTCGTCGTATTGAAGGTTGAAGGCGCGGGCGTAGGCGGCGCGGTCGGCGGCGACCTCTTCCATGGCGGGCAAAACGAGCGCTTCCTCGGGCGGGCTGGAGACCATCACGCAGGTGCCGGGCGCGCGCAGTTCGGGAATGGGCCTGCCCTCCTCCAGCCACTTGGCGACGCGGAGGATGGACCTTTCGCCCATGCCGAACATCAAAACGTCGGCGCCCGCGTCCACCAGGCAGGAATTGCGCACGCGGTCGTCCCAGTAATCGTAGTGGGCAAAGCGGCGCAAGGACGCCTCCACGCCGCCGAGCAATATCGGCACATTGCCGTAGGCCTGACGGATGCGGTTGGCGTAAACGATGGTGGCGCGGTCCGGGCGCATGCCCGCCTTGCCGCCGGGGGAATAGACGTCGCGCCCGCGGGGCTTTTTCGCCACGGTGTAGTGGTTGACCATGGAGTCGATGACCCCGGCGGTGACCAGAAAGCCGAGGCGCGGGCGGCCGAAGCGAAGAAAGTCCTCGCAGGAATGCCAGTCCGGCTGCGGCAGCATGGCCACGCGGTAACCGGCCTTTTCCAGCACGCGCGAGATGATGGCCAGCCCGAAGGAGGGGTGATCCACATAAGCGTCGCCGGTGACGTAAACGAAATCCGGCGCGTCCCAGCCGCGCGCGCGGCACTCGGCCAGCGTAACAGGCAGAAAACTCACGCCTCCACCTCCTTGCCGTCCATGCGCGCGAGGATGTCCTCCATGACGCGCACAGCCTCGGGCAAAAGTTCCTCGGCGGTGCGGCGTTTTGCGTCGAACAGGCGCAGCGCGGGCGGGTTGGTGCCCACCAGCCGCAGTTTGCCCTCGTAGGGCTGTACGGCGGCGAGCAGCTTCATGGGGTTAAGTTGCGCGGCGATGGAGAAGCGCAGCGCCATTTCGCCGCCCTTCATGCTGACGTGGTCGATGCCCAGATGCGAACACAGCGCCTTGAGATGCGCCGTTTCGATGAGATTCATCACCGGGCGGTTGGGGTCGCCGAAGCGGTCCACCAGTTCTTCGATGAGATCTTCGCGGCCGGCGCGGTCGCGGATGGAGGCGATTTTCTTGTACATTTCCACGCGCATGACGTCGCTGGGCACATATTCCTGGGGGAGATAGGCGTCCACCTTGAGGTCCACGCGCGTTTCCACATCGCCGCGGGAAACGTCGCCGCGCATTTCGCGCACAGTCTCCTCGATCATTTTCACATACAGGTCGTAGCCCACCGAGGCCATGAAGCCGGACTGCTCCGCGCCCAGCAGGTTTCCCGCGCCGCGAATCTCCAGATCGCGCATGGCCACGCGGAAGCCGGAGCCGAACTCGGTAAATTCGCGAATGGCGTTGAGGCGCTTGTCGGCCGCTTCGGTGAGCACCTTGGTGGGGCTGACGGTGAGGTACGCGTAGGCCAGGCGGTTGGAGCGCCCCACGCGGCCGCGCAGCTGGTAGAGCTGGGCAAGGCCGAAGCGGTCGGCGTCGAGCACAATCAGCGTGTTGGCGCGGGGAACGTCCAGCCCGGCTTCGATGATGGTCGTGCACAGAAGCACGTCGAACTTGCCTTCATAGAAGTCGAGCATCACGTCCTCCAGCGCGTGTTCGCGCATCTGGCCGTGGCCGACGGCGATGCGCGCCTCCGGCACGAGCTTTTTCAGGCGCGCGTAGACCGCCTCGATGGTCTGCACGCGGTTGTTGAGCACATAAACCTGCCCGCCGCGGCTCAGTTCGCGCAAAATCGCGTCGCGCACCAGGCCGTCGGAATACTCCACCACATAGGTCTGCACCGGATAGCGCTCTTCGGGCGGGGATTGGAGCAGGCTCATGTCGCGGATGCCGACCATGGACATGTGCAGCGTGCGCGGAATGGGCGTAGCCGTGAGGGTGAGCACGTCCACGGTCTGTTTGATCTTCTTGATGGCCTCCTTATGGGTGACGCCGAAGCGCTGTTCCTCGTCCACCACCAGGAGGCCCAGGTCCTTGAAACGCACGTCCTTGCCCAGCAGCCGGTGGGTGCCGATGACCACGTCCAGTTCCCCCGCCTCCAATTGGCGGATGACCTCCTTCTGTTCCTGCGCGGTCTTAAAGCGCGAGAGCGTGTCCACGCGGATGGGGAAGCCGTGGAAGCGGTTCATCATCGTGGCGTAATGCTGCTGTACCAATATAGTGGTCGGGGCCAGGAGCGCCGCCTGCTTGCCGCCCATGACGCATTTGAAAATGGCGCGCAGGGCCACCTCGGTTTTGCCATAGCCCACGTCGCCGCAGAGGAGGCGGTCCATGATCTTGGGCTTTTCCATGTCGCGTTTGATATCCTCGATCGCGGCCAACTGGTCGGGGGTCTCCTCATAGGGAAAACTGTCCTCAAATTCGCGCTGCCAGGGGGTGTCCGGGTCGAAGGCGTGGCCGGGGGTGGCCTCGCGGTGGGCGTAGAGCTTCAAAAGCTCGCCGGCGATCTCCTGGATGGAGGCCTTGACGCGCGCCTTCTGCCGCTGCCACTCGCCGCCGGAAAGGCGGTTGAGCTTGGGCGTTTCGCCTTCGGAGCCGATGTATTTCTGCACCCGGTCGAGTTGGTCGGTGGGCACATACAGTTTGTCCGAGCCCTGATAGCGAATGTGGAGAAAATCGCGGTAAGTGCCCTCCGACGCCAGACGCACCGTGCCCATGTACTGGCCGACGCCGTGGTTTTCGTGCACAACATAGTCGCCTACGGCCAGATCCGTAAACGCCGAAAGCTTTTCGCCGCTGCTTTTGCGGGCGCGCGCTTTCTGGCGGCCGACGCCGAAAATATCCGTTTCGCAAACCACGGCCAGTTTCGCCGCGGGGTAGAGAAAGCCGCGCGAAAGCGTGGCGGGCAGGATGACCGCCTCGCCTGACGGCAGGGCTTCGGGCGCCTCCTCGGGCAGACGCGCCTGGATGTTCTGCGCCGCCAGCGCCGATTGCAGGCGCTTTGCGCGCGCCACGCCGCCAGCCAGCAGCGCCACGCGCCACTTTTGCGCAAGCCAGCGATCGAGGTCGCGGGCCAATTCGGGGATATTGCCCATATATCCGGCGGCGTTGCGGCCGTCGAACTGCAAAACGGTTTTGAACTGGAAGTCCGTTTCCGTGCGCAAAAAGGGATAAAGCGCCAATATGCGGCGGCCGTCTGCGCGGGCGAGCGCCTCGTCCCAGGCAAGCAGCAGGTCGGCCTGTTGGGGCAGGGCCTCGTCGTGTTCGAGGGCCGAGGCGAAGTGTTCCTTGAATTCCAGGGCGCGGTTTTCGGCGCGTTCGCGCAGGCGGCTGGGCTGATCAAAGACGAGAATGGGGTCGTCCAGGTAATCGAAGGCGGTGGCGGAAAAGTCCGATAGCACCGGCAGGAGGCTGTCGGCGCCGTCGAAATCGTGGCCGGCTTCCAGCGCGGTCAGCGCCGCGTGGAAATTGCGATGGAGCGCGCCGCCGCCCGGCGCGCGTTCGGCGGTCTCGCCCTCGCCGGTGATCTTGAGGAAATCCTCAAAGGGCATCAGGTCAAATTCGCGCTCCAGCCGCTTTTGCCGGCCCTCGCCGCGCAGCGCCCCGGCGCGGCGGGAGAGCATGGTTTTCAGCGTATGCGCCGCGTGCAGGTATTCCTCGCCCGTCAAAAGCGTTTCCGAGGCCGGATAAATGCGCGCGCTGTCCAGGCGCGAGGTCGAGCGCTGGGTCATGACGTCGAAGGCGCGCAGAGAATCCACCTCGTCGTCGAAAAACTCAAGGCGCACAGCCTCGGGCATGCCCACGGGATAGACGTCGAGAATACCGCCGCGCAGGGCGCATTGGCCGCGCGCTTCCACCAGGGGCGTGCGTTCGTAGCCGGCCGACACCAGGCGCGCGATCAGTTCCGTGGGGTTGACGCGCATGTCCGGCGTGATCTCCACGACGTTTTGCAAGAAACGATCCCGGGGCATGAGGCGGCACAGGAGCGCGTCCGCGCTCATCACCAGCGCGCGCGCCTCGCCCGTGGCCGCCGCGCCCAGCGCCTCCAGGCGGCGCATGGAAAGCTCACGGCTGGAGGCGGCCGTGCGCACAAAGGAGACGTCGCGCGCCGGCAAAAGCGCCGCGCCGCCGTCGAGAAGAACGTTGAGATCCTCGCGCACGCGCTGCGCAGCGACCTCGTTGGAGGTCAAAAACAGCAGCGGCCGGCCCAGACGCCGCGCCACGGCGGCGGTCAGGTGCAGTTTCTGCGCGTCGTCCAGCCCGCAGGCCAGCGCCGCGCCCGGGCGGGAAAGGGCGTCGGCCAGGGCGTCGAATTCGGGTAACGCCTCCAGCGAGGGAAACAGGCAGTTCAGGTTTTCGAGCATGCGTCAGCCTCCAGCGCGCGCATCGCGCGCGGGAATTGATGCGCGAACAACAGCGCGGTCGTCGTCACGGCGAGAAAATCCGCCACCGGCTCGGCCAGGTACACGGCCGTGGTCTTGTCCATGGGCAGCGCCGCGGGCAGGATGTAGATAAGGGGGATGAGCAGAACGATTTTGCGCAGCACGGCCAGGAACAGCGAGCTTTTCGCGTTGCCCAGGGCGATGAACGTCTGCTGGCAGGCCAGTTGCACGCCGAAGAGCACGCCTACGGCCATGTAGACGCGCAGGGCTTTGGCGGTAAAGTCGATCAGGGTCTCGTCGGAACTGAACAGGGCGGCAAAGCCGTGCGGAAAGAGCATTACCGCCAGCCACAGCGCCCCGGCGTAGACCATGCAGGCGACAAACAGCGCGCGGAAGGAGGCGCGCACGCGCGGCGCATTTTTCGCGCCGTAGTTGTAGCTGGTGATGGGCTGCGCGCCCTGGGTAAGCCCCTGCAGGGGCAGCATGGCAAACTGCATGACGCTGGCGAGAATGGTCATGGCGCTCACGGCCAGCGCCCCGCCGTAAAGGGCGAGCTGGCGGTTGAAGCAGACGTTGATGGCCGCCTCCGTGGCCTGCATGATAAACGGCGACACGCCCAGCGCCAGGCAGGGCCAGAGCAGCTTCGGCCGCAGGGCCATATAGCGCAATTTCAGCCGCAGCACCGTTTTGCGCCCGCACAAAAACCACATCACCCACGCCGCCGATACCGCCTGCGAAAGAATCGTGGCCAGCGCCGCGCCCTTGACGCCCATGCCGAAGGTGAACATGAAAAGCGGGTCCAGGCCGATGTTGAGCACCGCGCCGATGAGCACGGTGAGCATGCTGGTGCGCGAAAACCCCTGCGCGGTGATGAAGGCGTTCATGCCCAGCGCCACCTGTACGAACACCGTGCCGACGGCATAGATGTTCATGTATTCAAGGGCGTAGGGCAGCGTCTCCGGCAGCGCGCCGAAGGCGAGCAGGATGGGCCGCTGAAAGACGAGCAGCGCGGCGGTGAGCGCGACGGCGAGGGCGAGCAAAAGCGTCATGCAGTTGCCCATCGTCCGTTCCGCGCTTTCCTTGTCGCCCCGGCCCATGAAGATGGAGGCGCGCGGCGCGCCGCCCATGCTGGCCAGGGCCGCAAAGGCGCTTACCAGGAGGATGACGGGCAGACAGGCGCCCACGCCGGCCAGGGCCTCGGTGCCGATGCCTTCGAGGCGGCCGATGTACATGCGATCGACGATGTTGTAAAGCATGTTGACCAGTTGCGCCGTCACGGCGGGCAGCGCCAGCTTCAGGAGCAGTTTCGAGGGTTTTTCGGTGGATAGAAATTCGCTGTCGCGCTGCATGATGCGTTCCTCCCGTCAGCCGTTGTTGTACGCGGCGACGCGGGCGCGGGCCGCGTCGTTGCCGCCGGAGATAAGGCGCTCGACGGTTTCGGCCGCGGCGACGAAGGCGTCGAACATGGTCTGGCGCTCGGCGGGGGTGCGATAGCCGGTGAGCACATAGTCCTTGAGGTCCCAGCCCTCGGGCGGGCGGCCGATGCCCACGCGCAGGCGGGGAAAATCGTCGCGGCCGAGGAGATAGATGATGTTGCGCATGCCGTTGTGCGTTCCGGCCGAGCCGGAGGGGCGGAAGCGGAGCTTGCCTTCGGGCAGATCCACATCGTCGAAGCAGACGATCAATTGGTCGCGCTCGGGCTTGTACCAGTTGACCAGTTGCACCACGCTTTCGCCGCTCAAATTCATATAGGTCTGCGGAAGGGCCAGGGCCACGCGCTGCCCGGCGACGACGCCTTCGCCGACCACGGCCTTGCAGCGCAGGCGGGCCAGGGTGATGTTGTTGCGCTGCGCAAGAACGTCCACCACGTCGAAGCCGACGTTGTGGCGCGTGTGTTCATATTTGCGGCCGGGATTGCCCAGGCCAACCACCACATACATGCCGAAATCCTCCAAAACATCCTTGAATCCCTATTGTAGCGCGCCCGGGGGCCGGTTGTCAACCGCCCGGGGACGGAAGGCGCGTCCGGCATCTCCGCGCGCGCCGCCTGCGGGGTCAGGGGCGGGCAAAGCGGCGCTCGTTGACAAGCTGGCCGGACATGTGCCTCATGCCGAACCACTTTTCGTAAAACGGGCATTTGGCCAGAAACAGATAGTAGATGTTCAGGGCGATTCCCGTCAGCGTTTCAAAATTGCCCAGGCCCTTGGAGACGATCACATCCGCGCCCAGCAGCGCCGCGCGCGCCGCCTCGCTCAGCGTTTCAAACTGTGTGCCGCCGATGTTCGTGCCGTTGCCAACAAGGGCCGCCAACGCGTCCATGCCCACGGCGCGCGCGTCCTCCACCGTGGCGTCGTTGAGCACGTTTTCGCCCCGCACCAGCGCCGTGATCTCAATTTCGGGCTGGAGGCGGCGCAACTGTTCCATCAGCAGCATATCCAGAACGATCTCGCCGCAGTTGTCGCATACATAGGTCAGGCGCCGCGCCGCGCGTACTTCCCCGCGCAGACGCTCCAGTTCGTCCGCGTTCACCGCCCCAGCCTCCGGCGTTTCCAACAGCGCCTGCAGGCGCGCGTCGTCGATCTGGCGCATCACGCCGAAATCAATGTAATTGCCCACCATCGCCATCCACACGGCCAGCTGCAGCGGATCCTTCGCCGCCTCCACGGCCGCGCGCAGACGCGGCAGCCACGCAAGCAGCATTTCGTTGTATTTTCGCTTCAGGCGCGGGTAATCGTTGTCTGCCGTGAACATGGAAGCATACAGCTTCTGCAGCCTGGCCGTGGGCACAGGGGCCGCCTGCGCGGGATCCGCTTCGGCAACCGCCCGGCAAACCTCGCGCATGAAGGCCGCCCTGCGCGCCTCGTCCGGCTGATCCTTGACCAGTTCCCAGTGGTGATCGACGATGCAGTGCATACATTCGCTGTAAAGTTGCATAAGGCGTTCCTCCATTTGTGTCGCTGCTTTCTATTATATCAGCGCCGCGCGCAAAAGAAAAGCGCCCCGGGAAAATCTGTGCCCACGCAGGGGGCTTTCAACGAACGCGCGGCGCAAAAAAACGCCCCTCCGCCGGGAAGGCGGAAGGGCGCGGTTGTTGAAGAATCAGGCCTTTTCGGACGCGGCGCGCATCTGCGCTTCCGGATCCTTGCGCTTGCTGACGGCGCTCCAGGCGTGCATGACCAGGGCGACGGCAATGACGCCGTAGGAGATGAACACGCGGAAGTATTCGCCGATGGCGGCGTCGCCGAACACGGTGCGGCCCGCGCCGGAGACGACGATGAACAGAAGGTGGAACAGCAGGCAGCCGAGCAACGCCTGGCCGTTCGAGGCCTTGACGATGGACGCGCCGCCTACGAGGATGGCCGCGCCGGCGTAGAGGCCGACCTGCTCATGCGCGCCGTAGGTCTGCAACGAGCCGATGTTCTGCGCGAAGATCAGATGGCCGAGGCCTGCCAGCACCGTGGAGAAGATGATGGCGATGACGCGCGTTCTGTCCACATTGATGCCGGCGGCATTGGCGACCACGCGGTTCTGGCCGACGGCGCGGAACTGCTGGCCCAGCCGGGTTTTCATGATCATGATGTTGAACAGGCACAGAAGGCCGACCACCAGGAAGGTGACCACGGGAACCTTCACCAGGAAGAAGATCTCGCTCACGGCCGGGAACTGTACGGCGATGACGCAGGCCGCCAGCACCGCCACCACCACGACCAGACGGCGCAGCGGAATGCTCTTGCGCAGGTAGAGGATCAGCATGGCCACGGCGATGATGCCCGCGAACAGGTACAGCGCCGGCACAAAGTCCAGCCGCACCAGCAGATCCAGCGCCTTGCGGATGCCGTTGGGCTTGGACAGGTCCATGGTGTTGGCAACGCCGGTGGAGCCCTGGATGACCAGGCCGTCGGTGTGCAGGGGAATGAGGTTGCCGAAGATGAACAGGAACAGAAGCTGGTAAAGACCGTTGGCAAAGTAGCCGAGGATCATACCGCCGATCATTTCCTGGCCCTTCATCTTGTTGAGCAGCTTGCCGATGAGGAAGCCGAACAGCGTGGCGATGGGAATGGTCATCAGCGCCGCCACCACGAAGCCGCCAATGCCGGGAATCTGCCATTCCAGAACCCACAGAAGCGCGATCTGCGCCGCCATGGCGCCGATGGTGATGGCGAAGTTGATGCCCATGCCGGCGACGATGGGGATGATCAGCGACAGCACGATGAAGGCGTTGCGCGCCATGCGGTCCACCAGTTCCATGGCCACATAGGCGGGCGTTTCTCCGGAGAGGATGAAGCAGGCGGCGCAGAGGATGATGAAGATGACGGTAACGACGTTTTGCCGCATCCACTCGCCAAATGTCCGTTTGTTAGCCACGCGAGCCACCTCCCGCCTTGGTCAGCGCATAGAGTATGATGCCGTTGGAGATCAGTATGCGCATGGTTTCCGAGATTGTTGACTGGGGCACCAGCGCGTTGGCCACCGGCATGCCCAGCGTGAGAACGCCCTGAAAGAGGAAGGCGCCGATGATGACATGGCTGATCTTCGCCCGCGACACGCTCGCGCCGCCGATGAGGATGGCCGAGGCGGCGATGAAGCCCATCTGCCTCGGGGCGGTGTAGAGCTGCATGAAGCCGTAGCTCTGGCTGTAAACAATGATGCCCACCGCGCCCAGCATGGTCGAAAGCGTCGTGCCGATGATGCGCATGCGGTTGACCGAGATGCCCGTGGCCTCGGCAAAGCGCGGGTTGTTGCCCACGGCCTGCATGGCCACGCCCGTCTTGGAGCGGCTGAACAGCCACATCAGGAAGCAGCACAGCGCCATAAAGAGGATCAGGCCCGTCGGCACCGTGAAGGAGCCGATGTCAAAGGCCAGGAAGTCGTTGAGGATGTGGCGGTAAGCGCCGTCCAGCGTCAGCGTCGCGCGCAGGCCACGGCCAAGGGGCCAGCGCAGCTTGTCAGACTGGAAGGGCAACAGCAGCCAGGCGATGCACATCAGGGAGATGATCGAATAGCCCACATAGGTGGTGACCGACATCTCGCTGCCCTTGAGGCGGTTGAGCAATACGCCGTAGGCCATGCCCACCAGCGCCGCGATCAGGCAGCCCACGGCAATGGCGAAGGCGAAGCCCGGAAGGCCGGAGAAGCCGAACTCGATGCACAGCAGGCCGCCAAGGAGGCCGCCGACAATGCCCAGCGGCAGACCGAGGTTCAGGCCGATGCCGCACTGGATGCCCGGCAGCATGGCCAGCACCAGCACGCTGTTCATCGCCATGCGCACCACGGCGTTGGAAAGTAGCGTGGTCAGCGACAGATCGTAGATCACCGCCAGCACGCACAGGAGCATGAAGAAGCAGGTGATGATCATGCGCGGCACGCCCAGGGCCTTCAAAAGCGGCTTGGCGAAGAACACCATGATCGCAACCAGCGCCAGCGCCACGCCCACGGTGATCAGATCGTCGCCATAGCGGGTCACCCAGGAGGTGAAGCCGGCGTTGCCATAGGCGTTGAGGCGGTCGTACTGCGTTTCATAGGTGTCGCCGCGCTGATAGAGCAGCGATTCGATGGTGGGACGCAGCGTTTCCAGCGCCGCGTCGGAAAGGTCGGGAGAGACGCCCTGCAGGGCGGCGCTGAGGCCGGCGAACTTTTCATCCACCACGGCGGAAAGAGCGTTCATTTCCTCCGTCGCCACGAAGCCGGACATGTCCACTTCGGGCTCTTCTTCCTCGAGCATCATCTCGTCCTCGGACATATCCATGTCCATGGCGGCTTCCGCGTCGGCGGGAGCCTCCTCGAGGATCTCTTCCTCGGCGGCGTCCTCGGCCGGGGCCTGCGCCAGCATCATCTCGGCATAGGCGGCCTCGTCCTTGTCGGTCTGCTCGCCCAGGGCGCGCTGCGCCGCGAGCATATCTTCCACCGCGGGAATGAGGGCGGAAGTGTCCACCGTATCAAGATCGACCTCAACGGTCATGTTGGCCACGCGCTCCATGGCGGCGGCCTCCGCCGCGGCTACGGCTTCCTTGATCTCGGACAGTCCGCCGCCGGCGGCGCGGGCCGCTTCGCGGGCGGCCTCGACTTCAGCTTCGACGAGGGCTTCCTTGGAGCCTTCGCCGGCAGTGGTCAGAAGCGCGGTCAGGCGCATGTCGCTGAGCATCTGTTCGCCCGCGGCGCTGGTGCGGTTGACAACGCCGAAAATGCCGCCGGCGATGAGCACGATCGCCGCCGCCAAGAGGGCGATAAAGGCGATCCTTTGCGATTTGGAATGGCTATTCATGCGCGCCTTCGCCTCCCTTCGTAGGTTTGATGCCCGACATGGCCAGGCCGAAATCCGCGTCGGAGGCGTCCGGCGCGAGTATATCGACCACCTTGCCCTCGGAAACGATGGCGATGCGGTCGCTGATGGAGCGCAATTCCTGCAGTTCCGAGGAAACCATGACGATGGTCATGCCCTGTTCGCGGTTGAGCTTGACCAGCGTTTCCAGCACCAGTTTTTTGGCGCCGATGTCGATGCCGCGGGTCGGCTCGGAAACGAAGAGGAACTTGGGGTTCATCGTCAGCGCCCGGGCCACGCACACCTTCTGCTGGTTGCCGCCGGAGAGCGTGCCCGCCGCCTGGCGGGAGGAGGTGCAGCGAATGTCGAGCTGGCGGATCATTTCATTGGCGTGCGCGCGCACCTTCTTGCCGTCCTTGGTGGTGGCAAAGAGGACTTTGCGCAAAAAGTCGCCGTTGATCTGCATGGCGTTGAAGGCGATGTTGTCCTCGATGGACTGATCGAGGAGCAGGCCCACGCCGCGCCGGTCCTCGGAAACCATGGCCATGCCGCTTCTGAGGGCGTTGGCGGCGTCGTTGAGGGGCAGATCCTTGCCAAAGAGCTTGACCTCGCCCGCCGCGGGATAGAGGCCCATGATGCCGTTGGGGATGCCGATCTTGCCCTGGCCGGCCAGGCCGCCCACGCCGAGGATCTCGCCTTCGCGCACCTCGAGATCGACGCCCTTGACCATCTCGCCAGGCATATCCACGATAAGATTCTTTATGGAAAGGGCGATGTTGGCGCTTGCGTCTTGCGCCCTCGGCGTGGTGGCGACCACGGCCTCGCCCTTGCGTCCGATCATCAGCTCCGCAAGCTCGACCAGAGAGGTCGCTTTTGTCTCGCGGGTGGCGGCCAGCTTGCCGTCGCGGAGGATGGTAATGTTGTCGGCGGCGGCCATGACCTCGTCCAGACGGTGGGTGATGAAGATGATGGCGATGCCGCTTTGCGCGATCTGTTTCATGACGGAGATGAGCGTTTCCGCCTCGGACTCGGTCAGAACGGCGGTCGGCTCATCAAACACCAGCAGACGGATGCCCTTTTTGTCGATCTCGCGGGCGATCTCGACAAACTGCATGTAGCCCACGGGCAACCCTTTGACCAGCGTATTTTCATCCAGACCCATGCCCACGCTGTCCAGCGCCTTGCGGGCGTCCTTGCGCATGGCGGGCATGTCGAGATTTTCCATGTTCTTGAGATGCAGCGCCCGGCTCAAAACGGTGGGGCGGGTGATCTCGCGGTTCAGTTTGATATTTTCGGTGATGGTGAAGCCCGGCAGGAGCATGAACTCCTGATGGACCATGCCGATGCCCGCGTTCATGGCGTCGTTGGGCGTAAGGATGCTGGCCTTCTCGCCGTCAATGAGCACCTCGCCGTCGAAGCCGCCGGTGGTGTGGATGACCGGCATGCCAAACAGCACGTTCATCAGCGTGGACTTTCCCGCGCCGTTTTCACCAAGCAGCGCGTGGATCTCGCCGGGGCGCACCGACAGCGATACGTCAGAGAGCACGGTGGTCTCGCCGTATCGCTTGGTTATGTTTTTCATTTGCAGCACGTATTCTGCGCCCAATGCGTGTTCCTCCCTTTAAGCGGGGAATCGGCCCGCCTCCCCAAGAAGAGGCGGGCCGTTTTCTACCCGGGAATGTTCTTTAGGCCGCGGCGTCCTCGACGAGGTAATCGTTGAAGTCCACGGGAGTGAGCATCACGGTGTAGTAGTTGTCGAAGGTGGTGCCTTCGGCGTTGGTGTAGTTCTCGATGGTGGCGACGCCTTCGCCATACGTCTGCGCGAACAGGTTGTTCAGGGCCTCAGCGTCGTTGCGCTCGGTGATGGTGCCCTCGATCCAGGCCTTGGCATACTCGAAGCCAACGTTGACCAGAGCCATGTTCACCGGATGCGGCCAGGTGGAGTAGCGGCCCACGGCGTCATGCTTGGCAAGCTCGGCGGCGATCGCCTGGAGGGCGGCCTCGTCATCAGCGCCGATCTCGAACTCCAGGCCCAGGGTGGCCGGGAAGGCGTGATACGGGCTGGGGCAGCAGGGCTGCGGATAGTAGGCGTTGGGCTGATCGAGCACGGCGGTCTGCAGGGCTTCCTGCATGCCGCAGTTGGTGGTGAAGAAGGCGACCTTCTTGCCCTCGTACTTGGCCAGCTGCTGCGGCACATCCTCGAGGATGAACTGCTGGGAAGCGGTGGCGCCGGCCTCAGCGGTCGGGTCGGGAGCGGTGACGTCCACGAACTCGATGCCCAGGGCCTCGGCGTTCTCGACCATCAGGTCATGACGGCCGACGATCAGCTCCATGGCCATATGGCGCGGGAAGGAGTAGTGGATGAACACGTCGATGCCCCAGTTGGCGCAGGTTTCCATGATGGAGTCGCCCTGCTTGATCTCGTCGGCATACATGACGATGTCAGCGGCCTCGGCGATGACGGCCGGGTCTTCCTGCGGCACGCCCGCGATGAAGAGGATATCGTCGCGGCCCATCTCGCGGATGGCGTTGAAGGCCGGGGTGGCGCCAGGCACGGCCTGCACCATGATGATGGCCTTCACGGCGGGGTCAGTCGCGAAGGCGCGCAGCTTGGAGATGGTGGTCTCCTGCTCGGCCATGAACTGATCCGGATAGGTGTCGGTGATGACGTTGTCGGGATACTGCGCTTTGAGCGCTTCCGCGGCGCGGAACTCCTCCTCGCCCTGCGAGGTGGTGCCGGTCATGATGGCGATCTTCCAATCGGCCGCCTCTTCGGCGGAAGCAAGACCCGCCAGGGCGACCAGCGCGACCGTCAGCGCCAGGAGCATGCAAAGCAGTTTCTTCATGGTAATCCCCCTTACATAGTTTTCCCTATCGAAACGGGCCTGCGCCCGTCAGGGCTTAAAGGAATCAGAACAAACGTGGAGAAAGAATGAGTACATTATAGCAGAAGCATGGCGGATTTGCAAGCGCAAATTGCAACCGGATTTCTGGAAAGATTCACAATTTACACAAATGTCAAGCAATCCGGGGCGCGCTCGAAGTTCGCTTCTCCCTGATTTTTATGGGAAATATGTGCAAAACCGGTCGCCCGCGCCGCCGCGCGCCCCACACAAAAACGATTTTGGGCGATGCAGTTTTCACGAAAAAGTAATATTCTGCGCGCAGGCGCAAAAATCGCCGCGCGCCGGGCGGGATCCTTGCGGGAAACGCGCAGAGGGCGTATAATGACATGCGGAGGTGGTTGTATGTTTATCGCGGACGCGCACTGCGACGCGCTGCATCGCATGGTCGCGCACGACCGGGAACGCACGGTGACGCCGCAAAGCCTGCGCGCAGGCGGCGTGGGCGTGCAGGCGCTGGCCATATTCGCCGGCGATACGCAAAACCGCGGCTACCATCGCGCCGCGCCGATGCTGGAGGCCCTGCGCGCGTTCGGCGCGCCGGTGCTGGCGGAGGAACTGCCCGCGACGCCGCCGCAAACGCCGCACGTTGTGGTCACGGTCGAAGGCGGCGAACTGTTCGAGGGCGATCCCGCCAAGCTGCGCGCGCTGGACGCGCAGGCGCGCCTGCGCATGCTGGGCCTGACGTGGAATTTTGAAAACGAACTGGCCTGCCCGGCCCTGAGCGGTTCCTGCCAGGGCCTGAAGCCCCGCGGGCGGGAATTTCTTGCCGAAATGGGCCGCCTGCGCATTCTTGCGGACGTTTCGCACCTGAACGAAGCGGGCTTCTGGGACGTATGCGAGCGTTCGGCGCTGCCGCCGGTGGCCAGCCATTCGGATTGCCGCTGGTTGTGCGATACGCCGCGCAATCTCACGCGCGAACAGGCGCGCGCCATTTTTCAGCGCCGCGGCTTTGTCGGCGTGAACTTCTTCCCGGAATTTCTGCGGGAGGACGGCGTTGCAACCATCGACGATGTGGTGCGGCACATCGACGCCTTGATGGAGTTGGGCGGCGAGGATTGCGTCGGTTTTGGCTCGGACTTTGACGGCATCTCCAGCCATCCCGAGGGGCTGGCCTCGCCGGCGGACGTTCCCCGCATTCTGGAGGCGCTGGAAAAGCGCGGCTATACGCAAAAGCAGGTGGCCGGCGTCGCCGGGCTGAACCTCTACCGCGTGCTGCGGGAGACGAACCGCGTCTGACGCCGCCCCACAGCCATATTATTATGTAGAAGAAATACGAAAAACAGACAGCCTTCGCGTTTTGGCGAAGGCGGTTGTGCGGCGCAGATTCTGAAGCGGAAACCGGCGCGCATAGCGGCGCAAGCGCCCAGCCCTTTGCCATCCGGGCGAACCGAACGCGCGGGGCGGGACGAAACGCGCCGGTGCCGGGCAGAGCGAATCCAACAAGGCGAAGCGCACGCGCGGGGCGGGGCGCTGGCCCGGCCGCCGAAGGCGGGCGCGTCTATCCGGGCGAACCGAACGCGCGGGGCGGGCCCCATTGCGCGCGGCGCGCCGGGCGTTTCGGGGCGCGGGAGTTGCCGGCGGCCGGAAACGGCGCTGCGTACGGCGTTCAGGCGGGAACGGGTTTCGTCGCCCTGCCCGACCGGGAACGAAGCGCGCGCCGGCCATCCAGCGGCGAAGCCGCCCCGCGTTTTGCGGCAGGCGGCTTCGTTGCGGCTGTGGAATCCCGGGTCTAGGCCTGCGCGCCGAGCTTTTCGATGGCGCAGATGGCCAGCGCGCATTCGAGGCGTTTGCGCTCCAGTTCGCATTCCATATCGTAGGGCTTGGCAATGTCGCCGTTGAAGGCCTCGGCGTTGGCCGCGCAACCGCCGCCGCAGAAGAAACGAGCCCAGCACTGGCCGCACTTTTCCTTGGAAAGCACTGTGTTGGCGGCGAAGCGCGCCTGCATGTTTGCGTCAAATTCACCGGTGAGCACGCTGCCCATTTTATAGCCGGGGCGACCGACGAACTGATGGCAGGGGTAGATGTCGCCCTCGGGCGTGACGGCCACATATTCGTTGCCCGCGCCGCAGCCCTTGACGCGCTTTTTGACGCAGGGGCCGCCGTCGAGATCGACCATGAAGTGGAAAAAGTTCATCCACGGGCCGTTTTTGCGCCGCTCAAGGTAGATTTTGGCAAAGCGGTCGTACTCGGCGAGAATCTCGGGCAGCATTTCCTTTGTCAGGGCGAAGGGCGAGGTTTCCTCCAGCACCACCGGCTCGATGGAAAGCTGCTCAAAGCCTTCGTCGGCCAGGGCGAGAACGTCGTTGCCGAAATCGAGGTTGCGGGCGGTGTAGGTGCCGCGCACATAGTACTGGCCGTCGCCGCGCAGCTGCACCAGCTTTTTCGCCCGCTTCACAGCCTCGTCAAACGAGCCCTTGCCATTGACCATGGGCCGCATGTAGTCGTGCACTTCGCGGCGGCCGTCGATGGACAGGACGATATTGTGCATCTCGCGGTTCAGAAACTCGATGCGCTCGTCGGTCAGGCCCAGGGCGTTGGTGGTGATGGTGAGTTGGAAGCGCTTGTTGTGCGTTTTTTCCAGTTCGCGGGCGTAGAGCACCAGATCGTGCACCACGTCGTAGTTCATCAGCGGCTCGCCGCCGAAGAAGTCCACCTCCAGCTGATGGCGGTTGCCGGAGTGTGCCACCAGCCAGTCGAGCGCTTTTTTGCCCGTTTCCAGCGGCAGAAGCGAGCGCTCGCCGTGGAAATCGCCCGTGGAGGCGAAGCAATAGCGGCAGCGCAGGTTGCAGTCGTGCGCCGCGTGCAGGCACATGGCCTTGACGATGCCGCTTTTGTCGATGTCCAGGTTCGAATAATCGTGCTCGGAAAGGAGCGCGCCCTGGGCGCGCAGGGCGTTGATCTCGCCCAGCAGTTCGTCTACCTCGCCGGCGGGATACTTCGCCAGCAGCGCCGGCCGCGGGTCTTTGCCCGCCTCCAGGTCGGTCAGCGCTTCAAAAGCCATGTCGTCGAGCACATGCACGGCGCCGCTGAGCACATCCAGCGCGATGTTCACGCCCAGCGCCCGGAAACAATGCAGCATAAATAGCCTCCTTGGTATCGGTAAAAAGCGCACGGCGCCGGCCTGGCCCGCCGGCGCAAAGAGCGCGGGGAAACGAAAACGACCGTCGCCGCCCTGCGCGGCCGCGCGAAAGGGACGCCGCCCGGCGCGAAACGCCGCCCGGGCGACGGCCCGGCCGTTTTTGGCATATCGCCCGGCGCTCGCCCCGCAATTCGGGGCCTGACGCGCCGGTTTCTCCGCCAGCGGGTTTTCGGCGTTCGCGTCGCGGACAGCTTAAGACCCGCGGCAATCGCCGCGGGCCCCGCCGCGTTCAACGCGCGTTTACTTCTTCTGGCAGGACTGATTCGCCACCGTGCAGCTCGTCTTGCAGGCGCTCTGGCAGGAGGCCTGGCACTCGCCGCAGCCGCCGGTCTGGGCGCTCTGGCTCAGGCAGGGCTTCTGGATGGTCTGAATGTGCTTCATGCAAATTCACCTCGTTCAAAAATTCGCGGCGCGAGCCGCCATCGTGTCTATTATACACGACGCGGCCCGCGCGCGCAAGGGAAAACTGTGAAATTTACCTCCCGGTCAGGACAGCTTCGCATAGCGCGAGGAGATCCAGGCGCTGCCCCCGTTGTAAGTGACGTTGTACCAGCGCACGCCGCGGCCATCCACGGAACTGGAGCCGCGATAGGTCAGGTTTGTGCCCTCGCTTACGGCGTCGATCTTCGCATAGCCCAGGCCCGGGCCGGTGCGCAGCCACACCGAGCCGCCGGAGACGTAGACCTTCGTGTAGCTGGAAGAAGAGCCGCTCGCCCCGGAAACGGGCTTGACGTCCGGCGTGGCGACCAGGCGCGAATAGGCGCCGGAGACCCAGCCCATGCCCGCCGAAGTGGAGACCTTGTACCACACCGTGCCGCCGACATTCGCCGTTTCGCCAAGGTAGACCATGTTCGTGCCGTTTGCAACGGTGGTGATCTTCGCATAGCCCGTGCCCGCGCCGGTGCGCACATTCAAAGAGGCGCTGGAGCGCACGGCCTGGCTTTCGGAAATGGCGTTGCCGTCCTTGAGCAGGTTCGAGTACGCCCAGGAGATCCAGGCATAGCCGCCGTTGTAGGAAACCTTGTGCCAGCCCATGCCGCGGCTGTCAAAGCGGCTCACGCCCGCGTAGGCGTAGCTTCTGCCGCTGGAAACGCTGGTGATCTTGCCGTAATCCAGGCCCGGACCCTTGCGCAGGTTCACCGAGGCGGTGGTGCGCACCGTGTATGTGCCTGCGGCAAAGGCCGCCGCGCAGGAGAGCGCCGCCGTCAGCGCCAGCGCCAACACCATGGTCAGACAAAGGATACGCTTCATACTTTAACCCCTCCGTTCGATACCCCGGCGCGTTTCGCGCCGCGTTTTTGTTTTCACAGCATTGGACGCGCCTGAACGCGAGGAGGTTCCCGGAATTTGGCAAAAAAATTTTGCGTATTGATTTCAGTTCTGTCTCAGTTGCGTCATACTTTTGCCTTCATGCCCGTTTTGCGCCGCGCGCGGGGGCGCAGATTGGCGCAAAGCGCGCCCGTCGCCGCGCCGATTCCGCCGCCCAGCAGCATTTCCACCAGCATCGCCGCGAAGGAAAACACCGCGCCGCCCAGCTGCCAGTAAAGCGCGTAGCCCGCGATCATGTAAATCAGCCCCACCGCCGCGCCGGTGACAAAGCCGCGCTCGCCGCCCACGCCCACGGCAAGGCGCGCGCCCAGCGCCACGCTCAGCAGCTTCAGCGCCTGATTCAGCGCCGTCAGAACTCCGTCGGAAACGTCCAGCCAGATCACCGCCGCCGCCAGCGCCAGCATGCCCGCCAGCGTCGCCGCCGCCGCGGCCAAAATCCCCCTCAAGATCGCCCCCAGCGCCTGTGTGCGCGCGCTTTTCATGCGCATCCCCTCCCTTTCTGGAAGCGGGCCCGATTCCGCGCACCGCCCGGCCCGTTCCCGCCTTGCCCTACAGGCTATGCTTGAACACCGGGGCGCATTCGTGGTATAATCGAGGCGTTGCAAAGCGCGGGGCGGGAAGCGTGCCCGCGCGGATACGCCTGCCAAGTGGAGCTATGATCATGGATACGCAACAGATACTGCGGGCCATCGCCGCGCTGCGCGCGCCCGCCATGCCGGGAGAATACGATTTGCACCAGATGGTGGCGGGGGCGCTGAGGGCCGCAGGCATCTCCTGCGAGCACGAATATCGCCTTGCCCCGCGTCGCCGCATCGACTTTTTTGCCGGCGGCGTGGGCGTGGAGATCAAAAAGGGCCGCCCCAACGCGCGCGAACTGCTTCGGCAGGTGGAGCGCTATCTGGAATGCGAGCAGATCAACGAGATCATCGTCGTTACCCAGAAGGACACGCCCCTGCCCGCGCGCGTGGCGGGCAAGCCCGTGACCACCGTTTCCCTGAACCGTCTCTGGGGGGTGGCGCTGCCTTGAATTACCCGGTTTATCTGCGCGATGCGCCCGTGGACGGGCACATTTACGGCACCCTTTCCTACAACCGCAAAAGCCGCTCATGGACGATCAAGGCCGAGCCCTGCGTCACCGAGCTTGCCAAGCGCCTCTTTCCCGGCTGCGACGGCCGCGGCCGGGGCGTGGCGCGCTTTACCGCCCACCGGCGGGTGGTGGGCGACCTCAACTGGCTGATGCTGCGCTATCCCCTGCAGATCGCCGAGCGCGACCGCGAGCGCTGGGAGGAGGCGCTTTCCGAGGCCCGCGAATACGCCGCGCGCCGCGAGGCCATGCTGGAAGGCCCGCAGACGGCCGCGCCGCCGCCGGAGGCCTTTCACGGCGAACTGCTGGATTTTCAGAAACAGGGCCTGGCCTTTCTGCTCGCCGCGCGCCGCTGCCTGCTGGCCGACGAGATGGGCCTGGGCAAGACCGTGCAGGCGCTGGCCTTCCTTTCCGCCACGTCCGCCTATCCGGCGGTCCTGGTGGCGCCGCCGCACCTGATTCGCAACTGGCAGCGGGAGATCGCGCGCTTTTTGTCGCCCGACGGACATCTGCGCGTGCACGTCGTTCGCGGCCTTACGCCCTACAAACTGCCCGAAGCGGATATTTACATCATCCACTATCTGCTTTTGCGCGGCTGGAAAGACGTCCTGCCCGAGCAGGGCTTCCGCACGGCCATTTTCGACGAAATCCAGGAATTGCGCCGCAACGGCACGGGCAAGTATTCCGCCGCCAGCCTGCTTTCGCAAGCCTGCGAAAACGTCGTCGGCCTGTCCGGCACGCCCATCTACAATCAGGGCGGCGAGATCTGGAACGTGGTCAACATCCTCGACTTCCACTTCCTCGGCGACTGGGAGAGCTTTTCCCGCGAATGGTGCTACGGCTA
Source organism: Candidatus Pullichristensenella avicola (assembly GCA_018711655.1). GTDB lineage: Bacteria > Bacillota > Clostridia > Christensenellales > Aristaeellaceae > Pullichristensenella > Pullichristensenella avicola. Next base: position 2,304 of record DVIA01000010.1, on the reverse strand, counting down.
CAACTCCGCCGTGGTGGCCAAGCCGGAACTGCTGGGCGAACATCTGCGCCGCGAGGGGCTGATGCTGCGCCGCGTCAAGCGCGACGTGCTCAAGGAACTGGCGCCCAAGCGCCGCCTCGTGCAGGAGATCGACTGGGACGACAGGGTCTACCGCGAACTGATGGCCCCCGTGGCCGAACAACTGCGCCTTTTGCGCGCCACGGACGACCCCTCGCGCCGGGCGCTGATCGAGGACGCCATCTGCCAGCGCCAGCGGCAGGCCACGGGCATCGCCAAGGCGCCCTTCGTGGCCGCCTTCGTGCGCGCGCTGGTGGAGGCGGGGGAAAAGGTGCTGCTTATGGGGCATCACCACGCGGTGATGGACATCTATAAAAAGGAACTCAAGGCGCTGCGCCCCGGCTTCATCACCGGCCGGGAGACGGACAAACAAAAGGAAAAGGCCGCCGACGATTTCATGCAGGGAAAGACCGACCTTCTCTGCCTCTCGCTGCGCTCGGCCAGCGGCCTGAACCTGCAGCGCGCCACCTGCGTGGTGTTCGGCGAACTGGACTGGTCGCCCGCGGTGCACTCGCAGGCCGAGGACCGCGCCCACCGCATCGGGCAGGAGGATTCGCTTTTGTGCTACTATCTCGTTTCGCCCCGGGGCAGCGACCGCGAGATGCAGGACGCGCTCGGCCTCAAGGTGAGCCAGTTCGTCTCCCTGATGGGCGACCGGCAACAGACGCAGGCGGAAAAGCTCTTTGTCGAAAGCCAGGCCCGCGAGCGCATCCGCCGTCTGGTGGAGAAGTTGCAGGCGGAAGAGGACGGCGAGGGGCGTTGCCCCTGAATTTGCGGCCGGATTTGCGTTCGAACGCGCGGAAGGGAGCGCCGCGGAAGGGCGGTTCGCCATCGGCGAATGCGCAAAGGGCGGCAAGCGCCGCACGCCCCGCCGCGCGGTTGCGGGCGCTGCGCGTCGCCGTGTGGGCGGCGTTTTTGCGCGCCCTTGCGCCCGGCTGTATCCTCGGCCCGTGGCGGTCAAGGCCTCTGCGGCGGGGCCTGCGTTTGCCGGCCGCCGCGCCCGCCGCAACGGGAAGGCCTGCCGGGGGCTTCCGCATAAATACAGCACGGATATAACGCGGTATGAATGCAAATTCGCCGCTTCCTGTGCTATGATGGCACGGGAAAACAACGCGCAAGGAGAGAAACGCATGAAACTGGTACTGAAGGAAAAGGTGTTCACCCTCAAGGAACGCTTCAACGTCACCGACGAACAGGAACAGCCGCTCTACAGCGTAGAGGGCAAGTTCTTCTCCTGGGGCCATCAGTTCGACGTCGAGGACGCCGGCGGCGCGCACGTCGCCCACATCAAGCAGAAGGTGCTTGCCCTGCTGCCGCGCTACTTCATCACCTGCGACGGCATGGAGGAGATGGAACTCAAGGGCCACCTGAACATCATCCACCCGCACTACACGCTGGAAACCCCGGACGGCGGCTGGGAAGTGCGCGGCGACTTTTTGCACCATGAATACACCATCAAGAAGGGCGAAGAGGAGATCGCCACCGTCACCAAGAAGTGGTTCTCCTTTGGCGACAGCTATACGCTCGACGTGGCCGAGGACAAGAACGTCGTGCCCGCCCTCTGCGTGATGGTCGCGCTCGACTGCATCTTTGAAGACGGCGCTGCAGCCGCCGCTGGCGGGGCTGCCGCTGCCGGCGCCTATACCCACCACCAGAACAACGCGCAGAACGCGCCCGAGGCGCATACCACCGAGGAATAACGCCAAAACGAACTTCGCGGGAAGAGCATGCTGCTCTCCCCGCGTTTTTTATGTATCGAAAATGGCCAGCAGATCTTCCGGCGCGTTGAGGCGCCAGGTGACGTTTTCCATCTCCGGCCGGGCGCTGCCCCAGGCGGCGAGGGCGAAGTCCACGCCCGCGGCGCGGGCGCAGTCGCGGTCGTAAACGCTGTCGCCGACATAGAGCGCCTCGGCAGGCCCGACGCCGGCGCGCTCCAAAAATTTCAACAGCGGTTCCGGGTGCGGCTTGTGCAGAAGGGTGTCGGCGCAGGTAATGCAGAGGTCGAAATAGCCGTCCAGCGCAAAGGGCGCCATGTCCCGCGCGTAGGATTCCGGGCGCTTGGAAGTGACGACGCCCAGATGCGCGCCGCGCGCGCGCAGGCCGTCCAGCATTTTTTCGACGCCGGGGAAGAGGCGCATCCAGCCGGCGCGGGCGTGCTTTTCCGCCTGCCATGTGCGCGTGACGCGCGCAAAGTCCGCCTCCGGAACGTCTAGCGCGACGAGGATATCCCGCCCCGGCAGGCCCAGC
>DVIA01000009.1 GCA_018711655.1 Candidatus Pullichristensenella avicola | reverse complement strand
TGCCGTCTCCGCGGTGCGCAAGCCATCCAAGGATGCGCCGGAAGGGGACGCCTTGCCGCGCACCTGCCCGCGCTGCGAGGCGACGGTGCCGGCGGGCGAGCGCATTTGCCCGCGCTGCGGGAAGCGGGTGCGGGCGGGGAAGGCGGACGCGGGAACCTGAGGGCGCTGCCATCCGTCAAAGAAGGGAATTGATGGCAAGGGAGGGTTTGCCTATGAAGAGCGTCAAGCCCGGGCGCGGGCCTTCGCTGTTGGGCGGCGCGGCCTCGGTGATCGCGGCGGTGATCGGCGTGGCCTGGATCGCCGTTGCCGCCTCGATGGACGCGCCGGTGTATTTCTGTCTGTTTGGCGTTGTGTTTGTGGTGCTCGCCATCGCGCAGGCATTGTACAACCTCTACAACGCCACGGCCAAGCGGCGCTTCTCCCTCTTCGACATCACGGAGGAGGGCGAGGAGCCCGACCCGCGCGCGGCGGCGGACGGCGCGAATGCTTTTTGCCCCGCCTGCGGCGCAAAGGTGGCGGCGGACGACCGCTTCTGCCGCAAGTGTGGGCGGGAACTATGACGGATATGGAAACGGCCCGGAGCCATGCCAGCCCCGGGCCGTATTGTTTTTTCAGAATCTCCAGAGCAGAAATCCAGCGCTGATGAGCAGGATGGCCAGAACGCTCATCCACAGCCAGCTCGGCAGGCTGAAGAGCAGGAGGATGACGCCCAACAGCATCAGCCCCAGGCCGAACCATCTGGAGATACCGCTTCGTTGACCGCCGCGGCGGTCCTTGCACGCCCTGTTCATACCATCGCCTCCCGAACATACTATGCGGGAAGGCGGCGGAGGTGCATCAGGCGTTTTCTTCGGGATGCAGCTGCCGCCAGGAGGCGCGCAGGCTGTCGATGAACCCCTTGGCGTCGTCCGCGCCGAACAGGGCGCTGCCGGCGACGATGAAATCCGCGCCCCGGCGCATCATTTCGCGGGCGGTTTCGGTATTGGCGCCCCCGTCCACTTCCAGCATGGCTTTGGAGCCGGCCCGGTCGAGCATGGCGCGAATCTCGGCGATCTTGTCCAGGCACTCGGGGATCATTTTCTGCCCGCCGAAGCCGGGGTTGACGGTCATCACCAGCACCAGATCCAGGCTGGGCAACAGATAGCGCAGGCATTCCGGCGTGGTGGCGGGATTGAGCGCCAGCCCGGCCAGGCACCCGCGCTCGCGGATAAGCGAAAGCGTGCGGTGCAGGTGTCCGCCGGTTTCGGCATGGATGGTAATAATGCGCGCGCCGGCGCGAACGAAATCCTCGATATAGGTGTCCGGGTGCTCCACCATCAGGTGCGCGTCCACCGGCAGCGGGCCCTTTGCCGCCCACTTGAGGATATCCGCGCCGAAGGACAGGTTCGGCACGAAATTGCCGTCCATCACGTCAAAATGCAGATAGTCCGCGCCGGCCGCGGCCATGCGCTCGATCTCCGCCCCCATGACGCGGAAATCCGCGGCCAGGAGCGAGGGGCCAACTTTAACCATAGCGATCCCTCCAACGTATTTTCATTTCTTCCAAAAGCGCCACATAGCGCGCGTGGCGCTCAGGGTCGATTTCACCCGCTTCCACCGCCGCGCGCACCGCGCAGCCCGGTTCGGCGGCGTGATAGCATGGGGAGAAGCGACACTTGCCCTTGTAGGGCTGAAATTCCGGGTAATCGTCCCGCAGGGTCACCGGATCGCGCAATTTTGTCTCCAACAGGCTGAAGCCGGGCGTGTCCAGCGCCATGCCCCCGCCCTCCAGCGGGATCAGTTCGCAGCGGCGCGTGGTGTGGCGCCCGCGCTCGATCTTGCGCGAAACGTCGCCCGTTTGCAGGCCGAAGCCGTACAGCGCGTTGAGCAGCGTGGATTTGCCCGCGCCGGACTGCCCCGCCACGGCGTGTACGCAGCCGCTCAGGCGCTTTTTGAGCGCCTCCACGCCCGCGCCGGTGCGCGCGCACACTGCGAACACGTCCGCGCCCGCGCCGCGATACTGCTCTGCGACGCGCCGGGCAGCCTCCGCGTCCAGGTCGCACTTGTTGACCGCGATGACCGCCTCGACGCCGCATTCCCGCGCCGCGAGCAGCAGCCGGTCGGCCATCATCAAATCCGGTTCCGGCGCGGCGGCGGCAATCACCAGCAGCATAACGTCGATATTGGCCACCGGCGGGCGCGTCAGCGCGTTTTTGCGCGGCAACACGGCGCGCAGCCAGCCGTCCTCCTCTTCATTTCCCGGCGTGAACTCCACGCGGTCGCCCACCATGGGCGTAACGCGCGCCCGCCGCAGCTTGGCCTGGGCGCGCAGTTGGTGCGTCTGTCCCTGCGCGTCCAGAACGAAATAAAACCCGCCCACACCGCGCACGATGATCCCCTGCAACCGATCCTCTCCTTACTCAAACAAAACCTGCGTTTCGGCCATGAGCACGCCGTCCATGTATTCGCGCACGGTATGCAGCCCCTGCTCGCCGCTGGAAAGTTCGACGGAATACGCGCCTGCGTCGAGCACGCCGCTGTAGCCCGTAAACGTCGTTCCCGAAGGGGCGACGATCTCCAGGCGCGCCTCGGTCTCGTCCAGCGGCACGATCAGGGTATAGTTTGACGCCGGATAGTACATTGCCTGGCGCGGCTGGCTGATGGTGAGCGCGATTTCCGTGCCGGCGGCGACGACCTCGCCCGAAGCCACGGACTGGGCGATGACCGTGCCGGCGGGCGCGTCCGCGGAATAGCCCTCGGACACCGCCCCAATCTTCAGCCCTTCGGCCTCGGCCAGGGCGCGCGCGCCGTCCACCGTCAGGCCCGTCAGGGGGGGCACCTCCACGGGTTCGGCGCTGAGGATGAGCATAATGTCCGTCTCGCGCGTGATCCAGCCCGGCTCGGGCGACTGGCCGGCCACGCAGCCCACGGCCTGGTCGCTGAGGGCGTAAGTCACCGACACGCGCTCGGCGGCGAAGCCCAGCCCCGTCAGTTCCTCGTAGACCTCCTCCAGCGTCCAGCCGGTCATGTTTTCAAAGTACACCCACTGGCTGCCGGCGCTGACGGTAATGGAAACTTCCGTGCCGCGCCTGCGCCGCTCTCCAGAGGCGACGGATTGCTCGATGACCAGGCCCTGGGGGTATTCTTCGCTGTAGGCGTACTCGCTGCTGACCACGAAGCCCCTGTCGCGCAGCGAAGCGGCGGCGGCAGCCTCCTCCGAGCCGACGGCCATGGGCACGGTTTCCATATTGTAGACGGCCGCAAAATACCACGTCAGCGCGCCGATGGTGGCCACGCCCACGGCCACGGCGGATATGAGCGTCGCCAGGCGCAGGCGGCGTTTGCGGCGCGCGGCCGCGCGGCGCTTTTCCTCGCGCGCGCGTTCCTGCTCCTCCCGCGTCATCGGATAGGCGACAAAGCCGCCGCGGGGGTGCACCAGCGCCTTGCGCAAATCGCCCGCGAACTCTGCGGCGGTCTGGTAGCGGCGGGCGCCGTCTTTTGCCAGGGCGCGCATGACCACTTCGTCCAACCCCCGGGAAATGGAGGGCACGATCTCGCGCATGGAACGCGGTTCCTCGCTGACGTGCTTGAGGGCGACGGACACGGCCGTATCCCCGTCGAAGGGCACCTGGCCGGTGAGCATTTCGTAGAGCACCACGCCCATGGAATACAGGTCGCTCTTTTCGTCCGCCACTTCGCCGGAGGCCTGTTCGGGCGAAAAATAGTGCACGCTGCCCAGGGCGGAATTCTGCTTGTCGTCTATGCGCGTTGTCTGCGCGGTTTTGAGGCGGGCGATGCCAAAATCGGCCACCTTTACCTTGCCGCTTTCGTCCACGAGGATATTCTGGGGCTTGATATCGCGATGGACGATGCCGTTTTTGTGGGCGTGATCCACCGCCGCCAGAATGCGGATGGCCATGCGCACGGCGGTTTCCGGCTGGATGCGCCCCTTCTGGCGGATGACCTCCTTGAGCGTCTGGCCGGGGACATACTCCATGACGATATAGCGCATGTCGTTGTCCTTGCCCACATCCAGAAGATTGACGATATTTTCGTGCGACATCTTGGAAGCGGCCTCGGCCTCGCGGCTGAAGCGGCGCACAAATTCCCCGTCCTGCTCAAATTCAGGACGCAGCACCTTGATGGCGACCATGCGCCGGTTTTTTCTGTCCCAGGCGCGGTAGACCACGGCCATGCCGCCGGTGCCAACGATGGCCTGCACCTCGTAGCGCCCGGAGATGACGCGCCCGATCATTGCGGCGCCTCCTCGCAGGTCACCAGCAGGGCGGTGATATTGTCGTGTCCGCCGCGGTGCAGCGCGCGCTCGATCAGGGTCTTGATCTTATCCTCCATGCGCATGCCCGAAAGCGCCACTTCCAGCATCTCGCGCTCGGAAAGGCTGTTGGAAAGCCCGTCTGAGCAGAGCAGGAACAGATCCTCCGGCCGGGTATCCAGGCGCAGAAGATCCACCTCCACCGTTTCGGCGGTGCCCAGGGCGCGGGTAATGTAGTTGCGCTTGGGGTGGTTGATCGCCTCGCTGGGGGTGATAAGGCCGCTGAGAACCAATTCCTCCACCAGCGTATGGTCGGTGGTCACCTGCAAAATGGCGCGATTGCGAATCAGATAGGCGCGGCTGTCGCCGACCTGGGCGATGTGCGCGGTTTTGCCCTCCATGCACAGGGCGGTAATGGTGGTGCCCATGCCGGAGCAGTCCTTGCGCTTTTGCGAAGCGCGGTAGATCTCCGCATTGGCGCGCTCCACTGCGCGGCGCAGGGCTTCTTCCGTAGGCTGAGCGGGCGCGCGCAGTTCCTCTTCGAGCACGCGGATGGCCATGGCGCTGGCCACCTCGCCGGCGTTGTGGCCGCCCATGCCGTCGGCCACGGCGCAGAAACGCTCGCCCGGCTTGGGGGCGTAATAACTGTCCTCGTTGATCGGGCGGACCCGGCCGATGTCGGTGGCGGCGTAAACTTTCATGTCGCGCTCCTTATCTGTTGCGGTTTATGGTTCCCGGCGCTGTTCCAGCACGCGCCGGCGCAGTTGCCCGCAGGCGCCCTCGATATCCGCGCCCATTTCGCGGCGCACGGTGGCGGAAATGCGGCGCGCCTCCAGGCGGCGCAAAAAGGCTTCGACGTCCGCGCGCGTAGGCGGGTGCAGGTCGCGTTCGCGCACGGCGTTGAGGGGGATCAGGTTGACGTGGCAGCGCAGGCCGCGCAGGCGCTGGGCCAGTTCGTCGGCATGGCGGAGTTCGCAGTTGACGCCTTTGACCAGCGCGTATTCGAAAATGACGCGCCGCCCCGTGGCGTCCACATATTCCCGCGCGGCGGAAAGCACATCCTCCATGGAATAGGCGTTGGCAACGGGCAGAAGCCGTTTGCGCACCGCGTCGTTGGGGGCGTGCAGGGAAATGGAAAGCGTTACCGGCAGCCCCTCCTTTGCAAAGGCGCGCATCTGCGGCGTCAGCCCGCAGGTGGAAAGCGACACATTGCGCAGGGAGATGTTCGTGCGCTCCGGAGAATTGACCAGGCGCAAAAACTTCATCGTATTTTCGTAGTTGTCCAGCGGTTCTCCGCTTCCCATAAGCACGATATTGTGCACTTTTCGGCCGTCGGAAGCGAGCATGCGATCCACCGCCACGACCTGTCCGAGCATTTCTCCCGCCGTGAGATCGCGCACGCGGCCGTTGAGGGTAGAAGCGCAGAAGCGGCAGCCCATGCGGCAACCCACCTGCGTGGAGAGGCAAAGCGTATCGCCATAGTGATAGCGCATGACCACGCCTTCGATGAGGTTCCCGTCCGGCAGTTCATAGAGGAGCTTCTGCGTGTCGTCGATTTTCGAACAAAACCGCTCGCGGATGGACACGGGGTTGGCCACGGCGCGTTCGGCAAGGCGCGCGCGCAGCGCGGCGGGCAGGTTGGTCATTTCCTCGATGGACGCGCCGCGGGCGAGCCACTGACCCACCTGCTTTGCGCGGAAAGGCGCGGGATCGAGGTCGCGGAGAAAGCCGGCAAGCTCGGCCTGGGTAAGCGAGAGAAGCTGCGCGCGCTCCATCTCACACGCCCTTTCTGCGCATGCGGGCGATGAAGAAGCCTTCGACATGGTCGCGATGGCTCAAAAACTGGGCCATGCCGTTTTCGCAGCGCGCGCGCAGCGGCTCGGGCAGATAGTCCGCGCCCGGCTCGGGGGCAAATTCCGGATGCCTTTCCAGAAAAGCGGCGACCTGCCGCTCGTTCTCCTCGGGCAGAATGGTGCAGGTGGAGTAGACAAGCAGCCCCCCGACCTTGACAAAGCGGGCGCAGTTTTCCAGAATCGCCGCCTGCAAGGGCAGGAGGGATTCCATCTGCGCGTCGGTAAAGCGGTACTTGATGTCCGGCTTGTCGGCAATGACGCCCAGGCCGGAACAGGGCGCGTCCACGAGCACGGCGTCCATGTAAAGTTCGAAATCCGCATACGCCTGGCGGGCGTCGCGCACGGCGGGACGCAGACAGTCCAGCCGCAGGCGCCGCTTGGCGGCGCGGATGAGTTCCACGCGATGCTCATGCACGTCCCAGGCATAGACGCGGCCCACGTCGCCCATGCTTTCGGCGATGAGGGCGCTCTTGCCCCCGGGCGCGGCGCAGGCGTCGAGCACGTTCATGCCCGGGCGCGGCTCCACAGCCAGCGCGGCGAGCATGGAACTTTCGCCCTGAATGGAAAAATAGCCGTTTCGGTAGCCGTCCAGCCGCGCCAGGTTGCCCGCCGCCGGGCAGCGATAGGCGCCGGGAACGACGCCGCGCTCGAAAATAACATCGTGGCTTTTGAGATAGGCCTCAAACCCCGCCGCGTCGGTCTTTATCCGGTTAAAGCGGATGGTCTGGCTGGGGCGCGGGCGGTCGGCCATGATCTTTTCGGCCTCCTCCTCGCCATAGGCCGCGATCAACCTGCGCGCCAGTTCCGGGGCGACGGAATAGCGAACGGCCGGATCGGCGATCTCGGCCAATTCGCCGGCGTCGCGGGCGCGGATGAGATTGCGCAAAACGCCGTTGACCAGCGCGGCAAGGCCGTCGCGGCCCACGGCGCGCGTCTGCTTGACCGCCTCGTCCACGGCGGCGTGGTCGGGAATCCTGTCCATCAAAAGCAGCTGCGCCGCGGCGATGTGCAGAATATCCTCCACCACCGGCTCGGGCCGTTCCGTCCAAAACGACGCCAGGCGCGCCTCCAGAAGCAAACGGTTTTCCACGGCCGTATAAAACAGGCTGGCGGCCAGGCGTTTGTCCTCCGCCGAAAGGCCGGATGTATTCAAATGGCGGTCCAGCGCCGCCGACACATACGAGCCGGAGCGCACTACGTCCGAAAGCGCCTGGCGCGCCACCTCGCGCGCGCTTATGCGCGCCGCGCCGCTTCGCGCGCGCTCCCCGCGCCTGCTTCCCGCGCCCCCGCGCGGTCCTCTTCTTTCGCCCTGTTTGTCCATTTACATTCCCTCGCCGAATTTTGTTCCCGGTTCGATCTTCTTGCCCGCCAGATAGGCGCGCGCGTTCATGCGCTTGCCGCCGGGGGCCTGCATTTCCAGAATTTCCAGCACGCCATCGCCGCAAGCCACGAAAAGGCCCTCTTTGGCCGAAGCGCGCAGCACCGTGCCGGCTTCGCCCGCGCCCTCGACAGGGCGGGCGCGGTAAATTTTCAGCGCTCCGCCGGCATAGTCCGTATAGGCGCTGGGCCAGGGATCGAGGCCGCGCGCCTGGCAGGCGATCTGTCCCGCGCTTTTTGTCCAGTCGATGCGGCCCATTTCCTTTTTCAGCATGGGCTGACGGCTGGCGAGGCGCTCGTCCTGCCGGATGGGCGCGATCTCGCCGGCAACGTAGCCTTTGAGCGTTTCCACCAGCAGTTCCGCGCCCAACTGCGAAAGGCGCGCGGACAGTTCGGCGGCGGTTTCCAATGCGCCGATTTCGGTTTCGCGCTGCAAAAGCATATCGCCCGTATCCACGCCGGCGTCGGTGAGCATGGTGGTCACGCCCGTTTTCGTCTCGCCGTTGAGAATGCACCAGTTGATGGGCGCGGCGCCGCGGTAGGCGGGCAAAAGCGAGGCGTGGACGTTGACGGTGCCCATTTTCGGCACATCCAGCAGCGCCTGGGACAGGATCTGCCCAAAGGCGGCGGTAACGACGATGTCCGGCGCAAGCGCGCGCAGGCAGGCGAGGCCCTCCTCGCCGCGGATGCGCTCAAACTGATAGACCGGCACGCCGCGCTCGAGGGCCAGCCGTTTGACCGGACAGGCGGCCAGCTTATGGCCGCGGCCCACGGGGCGGTCGGGCTGGGCGAACGCGCCGACGACATCGTAACCCGCGTCCAGCAACGCCCGCAGCGAGGGCACGGCGAATTCCGGCGTGCCCATAAAGACGACGCGCATCACTCGTCCCCCTCCCGGTCGGTGACGTCCTCGATCATCTTATCGACGTAGATGATGCCGTCCAGATGGTCGATCTCGTGGCAGAGGGCCATGGTGAGGAAGCCCTCGCCCCTGACCTCGATGGGCCGGCCCTTGCGGTCCTGCGCGCGCACGGTGACACGCTCGGGGCGTTTGACCGTGCCGCGCCGTCCGGGCACCGAAAGGCAGCCCTCGGCGTTGATCATCTCGCCCTCGGAGGATACGATCTCCGGGTTGACCAGTTCGATCAGCCCCTCGCCCACGTCGATGACCACGCAGCGCCTGAGCACGCCCACCTGCACTGCCGCCAGCCCCGCGCCGTCGGCCTCGTACATGGTATCGGCCATGTCGTCCAGAAGCGTCCAGAGGCGCTTGTCGAATTTGTCCACCGCGCGCGAATGTTTGCGCAGCATATCGTCCCTGCCAAATTCCAGAATCTTGCGCGTCGCCATATTCTTCCCCCTATAATAAGCTCGTCGGGTTGACCTCAAGCTCCGCGCGCGCGCCTTCCGCCTTTTCCGCCAGGGCTTGCATCTGCGCGGCGATCCGGCGCGTATCGGCCTTGAAATACATTTTTAAAAACACCTGATAGCGATACTCGCCCCGCAGCCGCTTGACCGGACATTCCAGGGCGCGCATCTGCACGATATCGGGGCGGTGGCCGCCCCGGTCGAGAAAGTCGCCAAGTTCCGCCTCCGCCGCTTCGGCCGCGGTTTTTGCGGCCGTTTCCTCCTTTGCGGAAAAGACGATGCGCGCGATCACCGTAAAAGGCGGATACAAAGCGCCGCGGCGATAGGCGCTTTCGCGCAGGTAGAAGGCGCGGTAGTCCTGGCTGGCGGCAAGGCGAATGCCGTAATGATCCGGCTCGTAGGTCTGCAAAATCACCCTGCCGGGATGGCTGGAACGGCCGGCGCGGCCGGCCATTTGCGTGATCAGCTGGAATGTGCGCTCCACGCTGCGGTAATCGGGCAGGTTGAGCGTCATATCCGCCGCCACCACGCCGGAGAGGGTGACGTTGGGAAAATCCAGCCCTTTGGCGATCATCTGCGTGCCCACCAGCACGTCCGCCTCGCCCTGGCGGAAGGCCTCGAGAATTTTGGCGTGGGCGTCCTTTGTGCGCGTGGTATCGTAGTCCATGCGCAGGATCGTCGCCCCGGGAAGCAGACGGCGCGCCTCTTCGACCACCTGCTCCGTGCCCACGCCGAAAAACTTGATGTACGGGCTTGCGCACTCGGGGCACTTGCGCGGCACGGGGCGTTCGGCCCCGCAGTAGTGGCAGCGCAGGACGTTTTCGGCCTGGTGGTAAGTCATGGAAACGTCGCAGGCGGGGCACTTGACCACATAGCCGCACTTGCGGCAGGAAACGAAGCTGGAATGCCCGCGGCGGTTGATCAGCAGCATGGCCTGCCGGCCGCGATCCACGCAGTCGCGCAGGGCCTGCGAAAGCAGGGCGCTGAAAATGGAGCGGTTGCCGCGCTCGAACTCGCGGCGCATGTCCACCACTTCGATCCCGGGCAGGGGGCGGCCGCCGACGCGCTCGGGAAGCTCGATCAGCGCAAGGCGGTTCTCCGGCCGCACGCCGGGCATGGCGCGCATGTATGTGGCGATGGAGGGCGTGGCGCTTCCCAGAACCAGCACCGCGCCCGCCGCCTGCGCGCGGCGCCAGGCCACCTCGCGCGCGTCGTAACGGGGGCGGCGGTCGGACTGATAGCTGCCCTCGTGTTCCTCGTCGATGACGATGGCGCCGAGGTTCTGAATCGGCGCGAACACCGCCGAACGCGCGCCGACGACGACCCGCGCCTCGCCGCGGCGGATGCGCAGCCACTCGTCGCGGCGCTCGCCCGCGGAAAGGCCGGAATGCAGCACCGCGGCGTCCGCGCCGAAGCGCTGATGAAACCACGCCGCCATCTGCGGGGTGAGGGCGATCTCCGGCACCAGCACCACGCAACCCTTGCCCATTTCCAGCGCGCGGCGCGCCAGGCGGATATAAACTTCCGTCTTGCCCGAGCCGGTCACGCCGTGCAGAAGAAAACGGCCGCCGCCTTCCAGCGCCGAACACACTTCCTGCGCCGCGCGGCGCTGGGCCCGGGTCAATTCCGGGTCGGGCAGCGGCGCGCCGCGCAATGCGCCGGGCGCGCGGCGCGTTTCGCGCTCGCATATTTCCACAACGCCCTTCTGCACCAGCGCGCGCAGAGCCGAGGCGGGCAAGCGCGAAGTTTCCACTTCGCCCGCGCGCAGGCGCTCCACGATCTCCGCCTGCCGCGCCCCGCGCACAACGGCGTCCGGCCGCGCCAGGCGCGCCACGCGCCTCACGCGCGCATGCACGCTGCCGCGGCGCATCTCGCTGGGCAGCATCAGCCGCAGCGCCTCTACCAGATTGCAGTTGTAGCGCCCGCGCATCCACAGGGCCAGGTCCATCATTTCCGGCAGGATCACCGGCTCGGCAAAGCGCACGCCCAAAATGGGTTTTACGCGCGAAGCTTCCAGCGCGCACGCGTCCGTCCGTTCCACCACGAAGCCGTCGGCGCGGCCGCCTCCCAGGGGAACGCGCACCTGCTGGCCCACGCGCACGTCCATGCCCTCGGGCACGGCGTAGGTAAACACATGATCCAGCGCGTCCGAAGCGCGGTCGATGATGACGTTTGCGTACATCAAAGCAGTTCCGCCACGCTGTCGAGAATGGCCTCGGCGATCTCGCGCTTGCCGTTCATGGGGATTTCCCGCGCGCCCTCGCGGGAAAAGATGGTCACGGCGTTGGTATCGCCGGCGAAACCCGCGCCGGGGCGGGTGACGTCGTTGGCGACGACCAGATCGGCGTTCTTTTTCTCCATTTTCTGGCGGGCGTTGCGCTTCAAATCGCTGGTTTCAGCGGCGAAGGCCACGAGGATCTGCCCCTCGCGCTTGCACGCGCCGAGGGCGGCGGCGATGTCGGTGGTGTTTTCCAACTCCAGCGTCAGCCCCGCGCCCGTTTTTTTGATCTTTTCGGCGGAAACGCTGCGGGGGCGAAAATCGGCGGGCGCGGCGGCCTGGATGACGATATCGCTTTCCCCGGCGCGGGAGAGCACCGCCTGGCACAGTTCCGCCGCGGTGGTGATGGAAACATAGGCGACGCCCTCCGGCGGCCGCAGCGTCACCGGGCCGGAGACGAGGGTGACCTCGGCGCCGCGGTCGCGCGCGGCCTCGGCGATGGCAAAGCCCATTTTCCCGGAGGACCGGTTGGTCAAAAAGCGCACCGGGTCGATCATTTCGCGCGTAGGGCCGGCGGTGACCAGCATGCGTTTGCCGGCAAACTCCCGCGAAGGCGAAAAGACCTTTTCCACGGCTTCGACGATCTGTTCCGGCTCCACCATGCGTCCCACGTCCTCATCGCCGCAGGCCAGGCGGCCGCGCGCCGGGCCGACAAAGCGCGCCCCCCAACGCGAAAGGCGCTCCACATTGCGCTGGTTGGCGCGGCAATTCCACATGGCGGCGTTCATCGCCGGGGCCAGCAGAATGGGGCACCGCATGGCCATAAAGGCCGTGGTGAGCAGATCGTCGGCGATGCCGTTGGCGAATTTGCCCAGGACGCTTGCCGTCGCCGGCGCCGCCACAAACAGTTCCGCCCACTTGGCCAGCGATATATGGGCGATCTCGCCGCGGGGGGCGAACATATCCAGGCACACGGGGTTGCCGCTGAGCGTTTCCAGCGTCAGCGGGGCGATAAATTCGCAGGCGTGCGCGGTCATGACCACGCGCACCTCGGCCCCGCGTTTTTTCAACAGGCTGACCACTTCGGCGGCCTTGTACGCCGCGATGCCTCCGGTCACGCCCAGAACGACCCTCCTGCCCTCGAGCATAGCATGTTCCTCCCGCCGCTATTCGGCGTTTTCTTCCTCTTCTTCCGGTCTGGCGTAGGTGATCAGGCCCCGGTTGATCTCCTCGATGGCGATGGTCAGGGGCTTGGTTTCGCGCGTGTCGATCAGCGGCAGGGCGCCGCCGATCAATTCGCGGGCGCGCTTGGAGGCCTCTACAGCCAGCGTATAGCGGCAGTCCACTTTTTCCAGCAGTTCTCCGATGGGCGGATCAATCATCATGGTTGTTTTCCTCCTAGTTTCCCGCTTTGAGCGACGCCGAAAGGGCGTTCAAAAAGCGCATGTTGTGTTTGGTCTTGGCGCGCGCGGCGGTAATGATGGCGTATACCTGTTCGATGGCCCTGTCCAGCGCGTCGGGGACTTCATCCCAGTCCTCATGCACGACGATATAGTCGTAACGATAGGCCTGCTCGACTTCGCGCGCGGCGTTGCCCAGGCGCAGGCGAAGGGAGGCTTCGTCCTCCGTACCCCGGTCGCGCAGGCGCTTTTCCAGGTTTTCCCGGCTGGGGGGAGAGATGAAAATGCCGGTAACTTCGCTGTCCTGTTCCATTGCCTGCAGGCAGCCCTGCACGTCGATCTCCAAAATGAGGTCGTGCCCCTGGGCGAGTTGTTCCTGTACGGTGCTTTTGAGGGTCCCGTAGCGGTTCTGGTGCACATGCGCCCACTCATAAAAAGCGCCCTTGCGCACCAGCTCGTCGAACTGTTCGTCCGTAACAAAATGATAGTGCACGCCTTCGATCTCGCCGGGCCTGGGCGCGCGCGTGGTGCAGGATACGGAAAGGCTCACGTCCGGATGCCGTTCCACCAGCTTCTTGGCGACCATGGATTTGCCCGCGCCCGCGGGGCCGGAGATGACGAACAGAAGTCCTCGGCGCTCCATAGGATATTCCCCCTTGTCTTCGTTGCGTATGGCCGATTGTGCTTGCATGCTGTCGGTGCGGCGCTACTCCACGTTTTGCACCTGTTCGCGCAGTTTTTCGATCTCAGCCTTGGCGTCCATGGCCAGGCGCGTGATCTCGATATCCTGCGACTTGGAGGCGATGGTATTGACCTCGCGGTTGAACTCCTGCGCAAGGAAGTCCAGCCGCCTTCCCGCAGGGTCGGGGTCGCTGAGCAGGGCCCGCAACTGGACGATGTGGCTTTGAAGCCGCACCAGTTCTTCGTCGATGGCGGCGCGGTCGGCATAGATGGCCACTTCCTGCACAAGGCGCGCCTCGTCCATCTGCCCGCCCAGCAGCGCCTCCACATTGGCGCGCAAGCGTTCGCGGTAGGCCGCCAGTGCCTGCGGCACGCGCGCATTGACGCGCGCGGCAATGGCCTCCAGGGCCTCGGCGCGCGCCGCCAGGTCGCTTCGCAGGGCCTCGCCCTCCCGCGCGCGCATATCGCACAATTGGGCAAGCGCCGCCTCCAGCGCTTCCATCAGCAGCGCGCGCAGGGCTTCGCGGTCCTCCTCCGCCTCGCACACACGCACCACTTCCGGCATGTTGAGAATGCCCATCAGCGTGCGGTCGTCCACGAAGCCCTCGACGCCGTCCATGGCGCGGGCGTAGGCGCGCGCCAGCGCCGCGTCCACCGTGACCACGCGCGCGTCCTCGCGGGCGTTGACGTAGGTGAGGAACACGTCCACATGCCCGCGGGCCAGGCGGGCGGCGACGGCCTTGCGCGCCTCCTCCTCCAGAAAGAGGAACGCGCGCGGCAGGCGCAGGTTCAGGTCCAGAAAGCGGTGGTTGACGCTTTTGATCTCTACGGTGAGCCGCCGCCCGTCGCGCTCGCGCTCGCAGCGGCCGTATCCGGTCATGCTGTTGATCGTTCTCGCCTCCAATGCTTATCCAAGTTAGATTATAGCACATTTGCCGTGTCCGCTCCACACCCTGTCGGTAAAAAAGCGAAAATTTTTTTCGCCGCCGCGCCATGCGGGCCGGAAAATCTGCGCGCGGCGGCCCCGGCGCCTCCTTCCAGCGCCGCCTTGGCGGATTGACGCGTCGGCGTTTTCGCGCTATAATATCGACATGCTAACGCGCGAAAGCGAGGGATCGCCATGTACACATCCCGCCTCAAGAGCGAGCGCACCGACGCGCTGGTGAAGGCGCTTCTGGCCCTGAAAAGCGAAGAAGAGGCCTACCGCGTATTGGAGGACCTTCTCACCATCCGCGAAGTGGGCGAGCTTTCCCAGCGGCTGGAGGTGGCCTTTATGCTGCGCGACGGCGCCACCTATTCCGAAATTGTAGAAAAAACGGGCGTTTCCACGGCCACCATCGGCCGGGTGAACCGTTGCCTCAATTACGGCGCGGGCGGCTACCAACTCATTTTTGAAAAATTTGCCGAGGACGAACCATGATCGACCTTACATTGCTCAACCCCCAACAGCGCCTCGCGGTGGAGACCACCGAGGGGCCGCTTCTCGTGCTCGCCGGCGCGGGCAGCGGCAAGACGCGCGTGCTCACCTATCGCGTGGCCAAACTGATC
The DNA here is from genome assembly GCA_018711655.1 of Candidatus Pullichristensenella avicola. GTDB lineage: Bacteria > Bacillota > Clostridia > Christensenellales > Aristaeellaceae > Pullichristensenella > Pullichristensenella avicola. The sequence goes on along the minus strand of DVIA01000009.1, from coordinate 55 downwards.
GAGGACGGCGTGCCGCCGTGGAAGATACTGGCCATCACCTTTACCAACAAGGCGG
>DVIA01000008.1 GCA_018711655.1 Candidatus Pullichristensenella avicola | reverse complement strand
CGTCCGGGCCAAGCGCCGCGCGCCCTTGTCCCATGCCGCGGTGCAAACGCGTCGCCGGGCCCCTGGTTTTACCCAAGCGCACTCTTCGCGAAAGCCGCGGGGGCAAATGCGCCCAGGCCAACCGCCGCGCGCTCTTGCCGCGTGCCGCGGGGGTACGCGTCGCCGGGTCTCTGGTTTTGGCAAAGCGCGCTCTTCGCGCATGCTGCCGCAGGGCGAATGCGTCCGGGCCAAGCGCCGCGCTCCCTTGCCGCGTGCCGCGGGGGGGGAACGCGCCGCCGGGCCCCTGGTTTTACCCAAGCGCGCTCTTCGCGCATGTCGCGGGGGCAAATGCGTGGGCAAGCGCCGCGCGCTCTTGCCGCGTGCCGCGGGGGCAAATGCGCCCAGGCCAACCGCCGCGCGCCCTTGTCCCATGCCGCGGGGGTACGCGTCGCCGGGCCCTTTGTTTTTGGCAACGCACTATTTTTGCATGATCGCGGGAAAGCCGAACCGCAAGCTGCCGCGGGACGCGGCCACCGGGCGGGGCGTTGCGAATGCGCGCGAGCGCCTTGAGCGCGGCGTCAACGCCCCAGCAGCACGAACGGGTCGCCCTGCGGGTACACCTGCACGTTCTGCACATAGGAGGCGGAGGCGCCGGCCAGCTCGCCGGCCACGTCAAGGTACCAGCAAACGCGCCGGGCGGCGTACTGGGCGATCTCGTTGAATGTGATGCGGCGATCGTAATCCGCATCGGCGCGCAGCGCGGCGCGGCGGGCGAGGCCGATGCTCCAGCCGGCCCCGTCGCACAGGGCGCGGGCGAGCACGGTGGCCATGTCGCTTTCGGTGACGTTTTCATCAAAACTGATGCGATAGCTGTCCTGATCCAGCGAGGCGCTGGCGATGACCTTGTATTTGCTGGCGGCGAAGGCGGGCTGGCCTACGCGCCCGGCGAATACGCTGACGATGCCGCGGTTGAAGTCCTCGAGCGACGAGGCCTCGCCGATCAGGCCGCCGCTGCCGCAGCAGTCGGCAATGACTACCACCGTGCCGGGGATTTTGCGCAGTTCGCGCTCGAGATCGCGCGCGGCGATGAGCGAACCGTCGTAGAGTTCAAAAAAGCTCATGCCGTGCGCGTAATGGCCGTGGCAGGTGATGTAAAACAGGGAAATATCGCCCTCCTTCGCCTCCGCAAAGGCGGAGCGGATGGCCAGGAAGATATCCTCGCGCGAGGAATCGAGCAAAACCGTGGTCTGATAACTCTCGCCGTCCAGCACCTGCGTTTCCAGCATGGCGGCGACGCTTTGCGCGGTGTTGATGGAACCTACGCGCACCTTGTTGACCGATTCGTGGTACATCTGCTGGCCGACGATGAGCGCGCGCAGTTTCGCCGCCGCGGGGCCGACCGTGACTTCGAGAATATCGGTATGGCCGCCGTCCAGGGCGATGACGGTGACGCGCGCCGTGCCTTCGGACAGGCCGGTAACGACGCCCTCTGCCGAGACGGAGACGACGCTGGAACCGTCCACGCTGAAGCGCACGCGACGGTCCGAAGCGTCGGCGGGATAAAATTCCAGCGCCGCCGAAACGCTTTCGCCCACGCGCAGCGTCAGTTCGCTTTGCGAAAAGCCGATGCCCGAGAGGGGAACGCCCTCCACCGTCACTTCGCATGTGGCGCTTGCCCCGCCCCAGGCGCGCGCGGTGATTACGGCCGTGCCCGGGGAAAGGGCGCGCACTTCGCCCGATTGCGTGACCGCGGCCACGGCGCTGTTGGAGGTGGAAAAGGTGACGGCGGCGTGCGCGTCCGCGGGCGAAACCTGCGCAAGAAGGATGTACGTCTGGCCTGCGCGCAAGGTCAGGGCCTGCGCCGACAGATCGACCGATTCGGGCGCGCGGCCGCCTTCCTCGCCAAAGGAGACGCCGAGGCGATAGGCGCCGGTGTCCTCTTCGGCGGCGGAAACGCGCACGCAGTAGCGCGCCCCGGCCTCAAGGACGCAGTCCATCGCAAAGCCGCCCGAATCGCTCTGGGCTTCGGCCAGGACGCGGCCTGTTTCGTCGGTAAGCACGCCGCGCAGCCTGGGGCTGCTTCCCGCCGGGTAACCGGCGGGCTCGGCGTACACGGTGGCCGGCCCGCTCTGACGCGCCGTAAAGGCGTACCAGTGCGCGTCGCCGGCGCGCACCAGCAGCTTTTCGTAGGCGGGGGCCTCCGCGTCCAGTTCAATGGGGCTTTCAAAGCTGCGCCCCAGCGTGGCGCGCATGACTTCCACATACCCCGTTCCTCTGCCGGAAAGCACCAGCGTGTAGGTTTCTCCAGCGTTGAGGCGGGCTTCAAACAGGCGCACCGAGCCGCCGCCCATGGCCGCCAGAGAGCCGTCCTGCGCGTACAGGCGCGCGTCCGTCGCGGCGGCCTCGCCGTCGGGAAAGAAAAACACGCCGTAGGCGCTGTTCGCCGCAGGCGCAAAGGAGAGGCGCAGCCCTTCCGCCGTCAATTCCACGCGCATGCGCCTGTCATCGGGCAGCGGCGCGGGGGCGGAGGAGGTTTCGGACACGGAAAAGGCGCCGGTCGAGAAAACCGACGCAAACAACACCAGCAGCAGAATCGTCAGCGTTGTCTTTCGAATCACATGTCCTCCGTAAACCGGCGCAGCGGCCGGGCCGCCGCCTGCCGGGCGCTGAAAACGGTCGCGGGGCGAGACGGCAGGAAGGCGAAACGCCCCGGTTGCGCTCCCTGCGCGCAAAAACGCCTCGCGCTTTGATTGCATTGCAAAACGCCTGGCGGCCTTCGCCGCCCTCCGCCGGGGCGGGAACCAGGGCGGCGGGGAAGCCTGCGCCTGCGTTTGACTGTTTGCGAAGGCCCGGAGCGCCGGGCTCGACGCTTCGCGCCGTTTGGCCTGCATGGAAGGCTTTTCGGCAAACGCTCAACGGCGAAGCGCGCCGGGGCGGGAACCAGAGCGGCGGGGAAGCCTGCGCCCGCGTTTGATCGTTTGCGGGGAAGGGCAAGCGTCGGGGCCGCCATTTTGCCTGCCGTCGCACGCGCCGGGGCGGCCTTGCAGGCCACCGGCGCCCTCACCACGAAGCAGACCCCTGCCCTCGCGCGCCGGGGCGGCCCGTTGACAGGTTGAACGCTGCCTACAAAGCCCAGAACCCCTGCCCTCGCGCGCCGGGGCGGCCCGGCCGCCCGTTGCTCAACCAGCCTCCACTTCGCCCCATGTCTCGCGCGCCGGGCGGTCTGGACAAATCCCGCGCCTGCCAATGGCCTGCCCGTGCCGAACGGCCGGACGCTCAAAGCAATGTCTGGCGTCTGCCTGCGCTTCGGGGCGTCCGCGCGTCAATCGGCCTCCAGGTACTCAAGGCGCACATAACCTTCCAACTCGGCGGTGCGGATGCGCACCCAGCCGTCGCCGGCGTCCTCGGAGACGATCACGCGCCGGCCGTAACCCAGCGCGGCGACGATGCGCGCGCTCGTGGACGGCTCTTCGCGCACGTTCAGGGACGAAGAGCGGCTTTCCAGCGCCACGGTGGCGTAGTACTCGCCCGTTTCCAACTCGGGCAGCGGCGCGGGCGTCGGGGTAGGCGTGGGCCGCGCGCGGGCGGCGCCGAGGCTGTCGGGCAGTTCCTCCAGCGCGACAAGCTCCACCTCCGGCCAGTCGATCGTCTCCAGCGTCATGCCCGGGTAGTAGAAATGCAGGATGTCCGTATAGGTCATGCCGTATTCGCCGGCCATCCACTGCGCGCCGCGCTGGCTCATGCCCACGCCATGGCCGAAGCGGCGCATGGAGATGGTGAAGGTATCGCCCGATTGCGCCACGCTCACCAGTTCATAGTCGCCGCCGTTGAGGCCGAGGGAAAGGCCGTCCTTGATCTGGTCGTACACGGACAGATCCACCGTTACCGTTTCGGGCAGGAGCGCGCGGCCATCGTGGTATTCCAGCGGCAGGGAGAGCCGGCCCCGCCGCGCCAGCGACAGGCCGTAGGCCGAAGAAAGCATTTCCTGCGAAAACGCCGAGCCGTCGTCAAACAGCGGCGCATAGTCGTCGCCCTCCTGCGCCAGCCAGGCGCGCACATCCGCCGACAGCGACAGCGTAAAGCGCAGTTGCGTGTACATGTAGCTGCCCTCGAATTTCGGTTCGACCGGCTCGAGGGAGACGACGGACTCGATCTGTACGCCCTCATAAGGCAGAGCCAGCGCTGCCACGGCCTCTTCCAGCATGCCGCGCAGGACGGCGCTGTCGGAAAGATCGGATTGGAAGGAGAGGCTATTGACCAGGCTGGCGGGGTTTTCCAAATCGTAGGGATCGTCGGTCATGGCCAGATAGCCGTAATCCCCGGAACCGCCCCAGATGTCCGTGGCCAGCGCCGTCTGGCCGCCGTTGCTGGCGGTGTAGTAACACATGGCGAAGCCGCCGTTGTAAGTGCCCACCACGCCGCGCGTGGCCTCCACCGCCGCGATGACGTTGACCGTATCGCCGTCCAGGCCGCGGTAGACCTGGTCCTGCGTGGTATCCACCACGTCGTAATCGCGCGCGGCGCTGACCCACTTGCGGCCCATGGCGTAGGTGCGGGCGGCGACGGCCTGGGCCTTGAGCGCCTCCAGCGGGAAGGAATCGCCCATCTCGTAGGGCACAACACCCAGCAGATAATCCTCAATGTGGATATAGAGCACGGGTTTGATGACCCCGGATTCAACCGTCAGCAGCAGGTCGCCTTCATACAGCCCGCTTTCCCCGTTGAGCAGCAGCGCGCCCGGCGTCTCGCCCTGTGCGCGCACCAGCTTCATGGACGGACCCATGACAACAGCCATGTTCTCCGTGTGGAGCACGAGCTGCTCGCCCCGCAGCACGACGGTCAGCTCCGCACCATCCGAAAAGGACATGGAGCCACCTTCAAGCATGTAATTGCCCTGGATGCGGATGCGCAGCGCGTCTTCCACCTGAAGCCGCCTGAGATAAACGCGAATGGTAGACTGCATCTGCGCACTGGCATTCGCACACAGACTCAGGCCAAGCAATGCAAACAGAACAAGAAACACGAGAATCGCGCGAACGGGTCGCTTTTGCATAGGCGGCCTCCTTTGGGTTTTGATTGATTTGATTATAGCAAAAACACGCAGCGAGTTCAACCACAGGGGAACAATATCAAAAACCGTCACATTTCCCCAACCGCTCTGGCGGCCTTCCTCTGACCGTATGCGGACAGGCCCGGGGACATGCCCGCCAGGCCATCATAGTGGCAATCTTTGCCATAATGTCAAGTGATGAATTCAAAAAGGGCAAAAAAAGTAGCCCTCTTTTTGAAGAAGGCCTGAATGTCACAATAAATTGTTGGGTTTCAAGTGCATCTCATTCTCTTGTATGATACAATTTAGATTGGGAGGTGGTCACATGAGAATTATCCGCAGCCTTGAGTTTCAAATAGGCAGCAAAGAGGAAAAGCTCCCGTATGGTACGCCTGATTTTCCGTACCTTGCGTCACGGGCAGAACTGGATTTTTACCGTGAGCCTTTCGTGCCGTGGCACTGGCATAACGCTATTGAACTGTTCTATATGGAAAGCGGCGAACTGAAATATTATACTCCACACAAAAGTTTTGTGTTTCCTGCCGGTTCAGCCGGAGTGGTAAACGCTAATGTACTTCACAAAACACAAATTCAGACGCACACAGAGGACAACATTCAGCTATTGCATATTTTCGATCCGCAGCTATTGGCAGGAGTACATGGCAGTCTGATCGAGAAAAAGTATATTTCTCCTATCGTGAACGCCCCGCAGATTGAATTGATTGCACTGTCCCCCAGGGAACCGGCTCAGGCTACCATAATCGAGATGATTCGCGCGGCGTTTTCGTTGCCGGAAAACGAATTTGGCTATGAACTCAAAATCAGGGAGGCGCTGTCCAGGATATGGCTCGAACTATTTCCGATATGTGCCCCGCTTCTGAAAGAGAAACCGCAAGCCGCAGATGTAGCAACCGATAAGGTAAAGGCCATGATGGTATATATTCATGAACATTATGGTGAGAAAATTTCGA
>DVIA01000007.1 GCA_018711655.1 Candidatus Pullichristensenella avicola | reverse complement strand
TGTCTCCGCCCGTTCGGCACCGGCCGCGCCTCGGCCAGCCCGCTTCGCAGGGTTCCACCGAACGCGTAGCCCTCCCTTGCCGCCCGCACCCGCTCTTTCGGCACCGGCCGCGCCTTGGCCAACCCGCTTCGCAGGGTTCCGCCGAACGCACAGCCCTCCCTTGCGCTATCTCCGCTCGTTCGGCACCGGTCGCGCCTCGGCTGCGGCTGCTCGCGTTTTCATGGTGCGATCGGAAGCGAGCCCCTCCCTTGCGCTGTCTCCGCCCGTTCGGCGGAGGCGGGGCTTTGGCGCCGGCTTGGAGGCGGTTCGTCCTGCGGCGCTTCCGTCCATGGGGTGTGATTGGCGGGGAGGCCATCGAAACTTTGCAGACAAAGCGTTTGATGGGCGCGCTGCAATGCGCGGGTTCTGCAATGGAACGCGCAAGGGGCGCTTGCTGTTTGCATTCCCGTCCCGGAGGCGGCAGTTTCCCGAAATTTCTGTCCAGGCAGTTTGTTGCGGATACAGGCGTCTTGCTGTTTTCGCATATACACAGGCGGCGTCCGGATCTTTCCGGACGCCGCCCAATTCGGCTTGATTTTTACATTTCGCTCTGGTCGCCTTCCTGCGGGGCGTCCTCCTCGGCTTCCTCCTCTTCGGCCTCGGCGCGGGCGACGCAGACCACGCGGCTGTTTTCCTGCACGCGCATCAACCGCACGCCCTGCGTGTTGCGGCCCTGCACGGAGATGGAACTCACCGGCGTGCGAATGATGGTGCCGTCGTCGGTGATGATGAGGATGTCCTCCTCCTCGTTGACCAGCAGTTGCCCGGCGAGCGCTCCCGTTTTATCGGTGAGGTTCATGGCCTTGATGCCCTTGCCGCCGCGGCCCTGCAGGCGGTATTCGTCGATTTCGGTGCGCTTGCCGTAGCCGTTTTCGGTGATGGAGAGCACCTGCGCGCCGTCCTCGACCACGCTCATGTCCACCACTTCGTCGCCCTCGTCCAGTTCCATGGACTTGACGCCCATGGCGGCGCGGCCGATGGGGCGCATCTCGTCTTCGGAGAAGCGAATGGCCATGCCCTGCTTGCTGCCCAGCAGCACATCGCGGCTGCCGTCGGTCAGCGCCACGCCGATGAGGTCGTCGTCCTCGCGCAGCACGATGGCGATGAGGCCCGTGGAGCGCAGGTTGGCAAACTCCGTGGTTTCCGTGCGCTTGATGAGGCCCCTGCGCGTGGCCATGACCAGATAGTGGCCCTCCTCCAACTCGCGCGGCATGGGCAGCATGGCGCGCACCTTCTCGCCGCCATCCAGCTTGAGCAGGTTGACGATGGCCGTGCCGCGCGCCGTGCGTCCGGCCTCGGGGATCTCGTAGCAGTTGAGGCGGTAGACGCGGCCGCGGTCGGTGAAGAACAAAAGCGGATCGTGCGTGGAGGTGACGTACATCTGCTCCACGAAGTCCTCCTCGCGGGTGGTCGCGCCGACCACGCCCTTGCCGCCGCGCTTCTGGGCGCGGTAGGTGTCCTTGGGCAGGCGCTTGACGTAGCCGTAGTGCGTCAGCGTCACCACCATGTCCTCCTCCTGAATGAGGTCGAGCATGTCGATCTCGCCATCGAGGGAGGAGATTTCCGTGCGGCGCTCGTCGGCAAAGCGCGCCTTGACCTCGAGCAGTTCATCCCGGATGACGCCCAGGAGGATGCCCTCGTCGGCAAGTACCTGTTTGTACCAGGCGATCTGCTTTTGCAGTTCGGCGTGCTCCTGCTCGGTCTTTTCGCGCTCCAGGCCAGTGAGTTTGGCAAGGCGCATGTCGAGGATGGCCTGCGCCTGCCGCTCGGAGAGGCCGAAGCGCTCCATCAGGCCCGCCTTGGCCTCCTGCTGCGTGCGCGAGGCGCGCAGAAGGGCGACGATCTCGTCGATGTGGTCCAGGGCGATGAGCAAGCCTTCGAGGATGTGGCAGCGGGCCTCGGCCTTGTCGAGGTCGTACTGCGTGCGCCGCGTCACCACGTCGCGCTGATGGTCGAGGTAGTGGCGGATGATCTGGTGCAGAGAGAGCGTGCGCGGCTCGCCGTCCACCAGGGCGATCATGATGGCGCCGAAGGTGTCCTGCAGCTGCGTGTGCTTGTAGAGGTAGTTGAGCACCACATTGGCGTTGACGTCGCGCTTTAATTCGATGACGATGCGCATGCCCTCGCGGTCGGACTCGTCGCGCACGTCGGAGATGCCGTCCACGCGCTTTTCATGCACCAGTTCGGCGATCTTCTCAATGAGCTTGGCCTTGTTGACCATGTAGGGGATTTCCGTAACGACGATGCGCTGGCGGTTGCCGCCCATCTCCTCGATCTCGCTTTTGGCGCGCACGACGATGCGGCCGCGGCCCTCGTGGTAGGCGTCGTAGATGCCGCGGCGGCCGAGAATGACGCCGCCGGTGGGGAAGTCCGGCCCCTTGATGACGGTCATCAGGTCGTCCGTGGTGCAGTCCGGGTGGTCGATCATCATCACCACGCCGTCGATGGCCTCGCCGAGGTTGTGCGGCGGTATGTTCGTGGCCATGCCCACGGCGATGCCCTGCGAACCGTTGACCAGCAGGTTCGGGAAGCGCGCGGGCAGCACGGCGGGCTGCATCAGCGTCTCGTCGAAGTTGGGGTAGAAATCCACCGTTTCCTTGTCGAGATCGCGCACCATCTCCATGGAGAGCTTGGAAAGGCGCGCCTCGGTGTAACGCATGGCCGCCGCGCCGTCGCCGTCCACGGAGCCGAAGTTGCCCTGGCCCTCCACCAGCGTGCAGCGGGTGGAGAAATCCTGCGCCAAGCGCACCATGGCGTCGTAGACGGATCTGTCGCCATGGGGGTGGTATTTACCCATGCAATCGCCGACGATGCGGGCGCTCTTGCGGTAGGGCTTGTCCGGGGTCACGCCCAGTTCCATCATCGAATAGAGGATGCGCCGGTGCACGGGCTTTAAGCCGTCGCGCACATCCGGCAGGGCGCGGCTGACGATGACCGCCATGGCGTAGGCCATGAACGATTTTTTCAAATCTTCTTCTATATCTATCGGCGTAAGCGCGCCGATGTTCTTTGGATCTTCCGACACAGCCTGCGCTCCTTTCTAAATGTCCAGATCGGCCACCAGTTTGCAGTTTTCCTCGATGAACTCGCGCCGGGGCTCCACCTGATCGCCCATCAAAAGCGTGAACATCTCGTCTGCGGCGATGGCGTCCTTCAGCGTGACGCGGAACATGCTGCGCGTCTCGGGGTTCATGGTCGTCTCCCACAGCTGTTCCGGGTTCATCTCGCCCAGGCCCTTGTAGCGCTGGATGCTGGGCTTGACGTCGCGGCCCAGTTCGTCAAGCAGCGCCTGCAGCTGGTCGTCGGTGTAGACGTACTTTTCCATCTTGCCGCGCGTCACCTTGTAAAGCGGCGGGCGGGCGGCATAGACGTAGCCGTCCTCGATGAGCTTGGGCATGAAGCGGTAGAAGAACGTCAGAAGCAGTATGCGGATGTGGCTGCCGTCCACGTCGGCATCCGTCATGCAGACGATGCGGTGGTAGCGCAATTTGGCGGGATCAAACTCGTCGCCAAAGCCGGCGCCGAAGGCGGTGATCATGGCCTTGATCTCGGCGTTGGAAAGCACTTTGTCCATGCGCGTTTTTTCCACGTTCAAAATCTTGCCGCGCAGGGGCAGAATGGCCTGAAAGTGCCGGTCGCGGCCGCTCTTGGCCGAGCCGCCGGCGCTGTCGCCTTCAACCAGGAAGATTTCGCACAGGGCGGGATCGCGCTCGGAACAATCGGCCAGCTTGCCCGGCAGCGCCGCGGACTCCAGCGCCGTTTTGCGGCGGGTGAGGTCGCGGGCTTTGCGGGCGGCTTCGCGGGCGCGGGCGGCCTGCAGGCACTTGTCCAATACGGCGCGCGCGTCGGCGGGATGCTCCTCAAAGTAGGTGGTCAGTTTTTCCGTCACCATCGAATCCACCAGCGGGCGAATTTCGCTGTTTCCCAGTTTGGACTTGGTCTGCCCTTCAAACTGCGGCTCGACCAGCTTGACCGAGACCACGGCGGTAAGGCCCTCGCGCACGTCCTCACCGCTGAGGTTGGCGTCGCTGCCCTTGAGGATGCCGTTTTTGCGGCCGTAATCGTTGATGACCTTGGTCAGCGCCGAACGCAGCCCGGCCAGATGCGTGCCGCCCTCGGGCGTGTGGATGTTGTTGGCGAAGGTGAATACGTTTTCGTTGTAGCCGTCGTTCCACTGAAGCGCCACTTCCACCGTGGAGCCGTTTTTTTCGCCCTCAATGTACACCGGGGGCTTGAACAGCGGCGTTTTGTGCTGGTTCAGATACTCCACAAAAGAGAGAATGCCGCCCTCGTAGTGGTAAGCGCGCTCCTTGACCGGGTCTACGCGCTCATCGCGCAGGGTGATCCTGATGCCCTTGTTCAAAAAGGCCATTTCGCGCAGGCGGGTCTTGAGGGTATCAAAATCGAAATCGCCGGTTTCAAAGACGCCCGGCTCCGGGGTTTCGCCGGTTTTGACGTCCGGCCAGAAGCGCACGGTGGTGCCGGTGCGCTCGGTCTGACCGACGACCTTGAGGTCGTAGAGCACCTTGCCGCGCTCGTATTCCTGCTGGTAAATTTTGCCATCCTGATAGACGTTGACCTGCAAGTGCTTCGAAAGCGCGTTGACCACGGACGCGCCCACGCCGTGCAGGCCGCCGGAAACCTTGTAGCCCCCGCCGCCGAACTTGCCGCCGGCGTGCAGAACGGTCAGGCAGACCTCCACCGCCGGGCGGCCCATCTTCGGGTGGATGCCCACGGGGAAGCCGCGGCCATTGTCGCGCACTTCGACGGAGCCGTCCTTGAAAATGGTCACCTGTATATCGTTGCAGAAACCGGCCAGCGCCTCGTCGATGGCGTTATCGACGATCTCGTACACCAGGTGGTGCAGCCCGCGCTCGTCGGTGGAGCCGATGTACATGCCCGGGCGGCGGCGCACGGCCTCCAGCCCTTCCAGCACCTGTATCTGGCTCTCGTCATAGTGGTTTTCAGCGTGCATAAAACCGTGTCCCTTTCCTTCCTGAAGATCGCTTGCCGAAAATTTTTCCTACTATATTATTATAGCACGTTTTTGCGCGTTTTTCCACACCCGGGAAGGGCTGCATGAAACTTTAACGGGGCGCATAAAAATAACAGAAAACTGCGTGTTCTTTTCCGAAAAAGCAAGGTATAATAAACCATCCAAAAACAAAAACGCGCCGCTTTCGGGCGCGGAGAAGGGAAGGATGCGGGCATGAAACGCCTGTTGTGCGCGCTGTTGGCGCTGTTGCTGCTGGCCGCTCCGACTCTGGCGCAGGGCTACAAGCTGGATTTCATCGACGAACAGGGCGTCTATCTGGAAGTGCTGACCACCGAGTGGAAGGAAGACAAGCTGCGCTTTGACGTGGTGGTGGAAAACAACACCGGCCGCGCCATCGACCTGCGCATTGAGGACGCCTATGCAGGCAGCGCGGAGATCGACGGCGTGGGCATCTACGGCGTGGAAGACGGCGAGCGCAACGACGATGAATTCTTCTTCCTCCAGCCCCTGGACGGGGACAGCATGGCCGTGCTGGAAAACGCCGACGTTCTCTCCTTCACCATCGAGGTGCAGGACGAGGAAAGCCACGATACGCTCTTTGCCGTGCCCGTGACGCTGAACGTCGTAAACTTTCCCGCCGCCACGCCCGACTTCCCCACGGACGCGGAACCCACCTACGCGCCGGAGGTATTGCTCATCCTGCCCGAAGGCGGCTACGGCGAGTGGCAGTTTGCGGACGGGGACATGCTGCGCATGCGCGTGACGGTGGAAAACACCTCCCCGGCGCGGGCGGTGGAGGCCTTTGAGATCTACATGTACGCCACCGACGCCTGGGGCGACCCCCTCTACGGCGAGGACCATGTGTATTTTGAAACGACGGAAACGCTCGTGGAGCCCTTTGAGACGGCGATGAGCGCCTATGTGACCATGCCGCGCGCCAGCGACATTGCCCGCGTCTACGCCGGCATCCACCGCGTGAAATACGACAACGGCGAAGTTGTGGAGGCCGACCCGGTCAACTACGCCTGGTGGGATATCGAATAGGAATACTGTCCGGAAAATCGCATTTGGGGGTAAAAAGGCGCGATTGTGTGGCAAAAAGCCGTCGAAACCGTTGACAAAACGTAAATGCAATGATATAATTCAAAGAAACAGCGCGTTTGCATCGCAAACAAAGAACCGCAAGGAGGAGCCCGCCATGAAGAAATTTCTTGCCCTGTGCCTGATTCTCGCCCTGACCCTGGTTCCAGGCGCCCTGGCCGCCGAGTTTGAACCGACCGACCTGTTTCTGGAGGCGTTGGAAGAGGACGATTTTTATTTGGACGGATACGATTACGACTACGAATACGTCGGTATTGATTCCGACGGCGACGAACATGTGCGCATGTATTTTGACCTGGATGGCATGGGCGAGCGATCTGTCAACGTGTTTTTCATCGACACGCAGACCTCCTGCATCATGTATCTTTGGGACATCATTGAGTTTGACTCGAGCGATCGCGACGAAGTGGTGGAAATCTGCAACGAATTGAACCACCAATACCGCTTCGCGCGCTGGTATGTAATGGACGACGACACCGTAAACGCTCAGATCGACGATGTTTTCCGCACGGGCTCCGGCTGTGGCGAAGGCCTGGTGGAAACGCTTTCCCTGCTCGTGCGCGTGGCCGAGACCGGGTATCCCTCTCTGGAACCCTACGCGGCGTAAGGCGCAAGCCCCCCGGACGCGCGTCCGGGGGCTCGTGTTTTTGACAAGTATCTGCATATACCTGCGCTTTTTCTGCATATAAAATGGAAAAACATATGCAGAAAAACCGTCCATCGCCCAAAAACGCGCGTTCCCCGGGGCAAGCTGCCCCGGGGAACGTTGTATTCACGCCTCCCGCATGGGGGTGACGACGGGCTTTCCCTCCGCGTCGAGAAGCACGGTCATGCCGCTGCCGCAGGCGGCGTTGAAGGCGATCAGGTAGTTGACCCCCGTGTGCGTATCGACGATGATCTTGTAGATGCTGGTCATGCCCTGCGAATAGACTTCCACAAAGCGCTTTTCCGCCATGTCCGTCTTTCCTCCTGTCTCTGTGCGTTTCCCGGGGATATTCTAACCAGTCTAACCATTCTTGTCAAGCATGGTGAGAATGTGGGCGGCAAATGGGGAGAAAATTCCCCCCTATACCTCTGTGATATACTCCCGGAACACGTCCGCGATGAAGTCCGCCTCCCGGGGCGCATAGCGCGGGGAGATGGCGAGGCTGGCGAGGGCGTAGGGGGCGGCGGCACGGAAAGAACGAAAGTCGTCGTAGGCCGCATAGGGGATGGTCGGCTCGGCAAAGTCGTACTGCGGCAGCAGGCGGGAAAGCGTGGAGGAAAGGCGGATGGCCGTGGGCGGCTGACTGCCGTCCAGAGCGAGGCGGGCGGGGAAGTCCGGGCGGGACTGGGGATTGCGCACGTTTTCCAGCGTGGAAACATAGCGCAGCGCCAGCGCAAACAACAGGTAGTTGGCCTCGTCCAGCTTTTCCTCGCGCCGATAGCGCGCAAGGTCGAAGCGCGCCTCCGGCGGCAGGGCCAGCACCGTTTCCAGCACATAGGCCGGGCCGGGTTTCCCCACGCCGAGGTCGGAATGCGCGTCCACATGCGTCACATGAAAGGGCGCGCGCAGCTTGCCCGCCTCCAGCCATTCCTTCCACAGCCACAGCGCCCCGTCGTGCGTTTCAAACACGCGCCCGGGAATCCGGTTTTCGCGCGAAAGGCCGCAGTGTTCCTCCAGAAAAGCGCGCACGTCCGCCTCCGCCCACGGCCGGGCCTCGCGCAGGGAAGGGCGCGCGCCCTTTGCCGCTAGTTCGCAGACGTCGGAAAGAAAAAAATCCATGTCCAGATCGAGCACGCGCATGTTCCCACGCTCCTGAAAACGCCCCGGCAGTGGGCCGAAGCCTGTCGTACAAATTGCTGCGCCGTGACAGGCGCGCCCGCGCTTCGCGGCAACTTCCCGCCGCGGCGACAGTACGCCATCCAGCTTTTGCAGCCGCAAAAGGTTCCGCAGCGGGTGAAAACCAAGCCCGCGCGCCAAATTGCGCCCTACCCGCGGGCGGTTTCCCGCCTTCGCGCGCTGAAAGCCCGCCTTCGCGGCGACAGTACGCCATCACGCTTTTTCAGCCGCAAAAGGGTTCCGCAGCGGGTGAAAACCAAACCCGCGCGCCAAATCGCGCCCTACCCGCGGGCGGTTTCCCGCCTTCGCGGCGACTTCCCGCCGCGGCAAACCCGGCCTGCGCGCCATGGCCGCGCTTTGCCGTCCGCGGGATGGGGCATAGCGCCCCATCGCGCCGCCCTCATAAAAACCGAAACGGGCAATGCGCTTCATCGCCGCGCCTTTATCGGTCCTTCAGGCAATCGCGATTGCGGGCGATGTAGTCCACGCAGCTGACGAGGGAGAAAAACGTCGATATGTACATCACCACGTCGGCGAACACCTTGCCGCCCTCGCCCAGCGGCGCCTCGCCCGTCACCGGCGTAAGCAGCAGAAGCAGCAGCACCGCCGCCATCTGCGTCACGGTTTTGATCTTGCCCAGCGGCCCGGCGGCGATGACGCGGCCCGCGTCCGCGGCCACAAGGCGGAAGCCGGAAATGACGAACTCGCGCCCCAGCACGATGATGCAGGCCCAGGAGGGCATGCGCCCCTGTCCCACCAGCACCACGAACGCGGACATCACCAGCAGCTTGTCGGCAATGGGATCCATGAACTTGCCGAAGTTGGTGACGAGGTTTCGCTTGCGGGCGATATGGCCGTCCAGATAGTCGGTAAAGCTCGCCAGCGCAAAGACCACGGCGGCGGCAAGCTGCGCCCAGAAGGGCGTTTGCAAGGCCAGCGCCACAAACACGGGGATCATGCAGGCGCGCAGTATGGTCAGCTTGTTGGGCAGATTCATCGGTATTCCTCCCCGAAAAGGTCGTAGGCGTCCGCTTTGGTGATCTTCACGTTTATGTACTCGCCGGGAGCGACCTCGCGCGCGGCAGTGAAGCGGATGACGCCGTCGCTCTCCGGCGCTTCGCGGATGGAGCGGCCCACATACAAGCCGTCCTCCGTTCCCTCGCAGAGCACTTCGCAAATTTCGCCCACGCGCGCGGTGTTTTCCTCCAGCGAAATGCCCTGTTGCAGCGTCATCAGTTCATCCAGCCGGCGCTGCTTGACCTCTTCGGCGATCTGGTCGGGCATCTCTGCGCCGGGCGTGCCCTCCTCGGGCGAATAGGTGAACGCCCCCAGGCGGTCAAAGCGCGCCTCCTGCACAAATTGCAGAAGTTCGTGGAAAGCTTCCTCCGTTTCGCCGGGGAAGCCGACGATCATCGTCGTGCGCGTGGTCAGGCCGCGTTCCTTGCAGGCGGCGATACGGCTCTTGATCCACTCCGGCGAGCCGCGGCGGTTCATGCGCTTAAGAAGCGGCCCGTCGATGTGCTGCAGCGGCAGATCGACATAGGGCGCGACCTTGGGAAGATTCGCGATGGCGTCCAGAAGCCGGTCGTCGGTGGTGTCCGGGTAGCAGTAGAGCACGCGCACCCAGCGCACGCCCTCGATGGCGCTGACGGCCTCTAAAAGCTCGGGCAAAAGCAGCTTTCCGCCGGGAAAGTCGTTGCCGTAGCGGGAGGTATCCTGGGCGATCAATGTGATCTCCGTCACGCCGCGCGCGGCCAGTTCGCGGCATTCCCCGACGATGCTGTCAAAGGGGCGCGAGTGGTACGGCCCGCGGATGAGGGGGATGGCGCAGTAGCTGCAGCGGTTGTCGCAGCCGTCGGAAATTTTCACATAGGCCGAATACGAAGGCGTGGTCAAAACGCGGTCGGCGCAGAAAAAGCGGTCGCCGTCGCAGACATAGCGGGGGCGCTTTCCTTCCTCGGCCTCTTGCATCATCTCCAGCAGGCGCGCGTAGTCGGCCACGCCCATAAAGCCGTCCACCTCGGGCATCTCGCGGTAAAGGTCGTCGATGTATCTCTGGGCGAGGCAGCCGGTGACGAAGAGCTTTTTGAGCTTGCCCGTCTCCTTGTAGCGCGCCATTTCGAGAATGGCCTCGATGGATTCCTCCTTGGCCGGCTCGATGAAGCCGCAGGTGTTGACGAAAATGATCTCCGCCTCGGCGGGGTCGGAGACGATCCTGTAGCCGGCATTGTTCAAAATTCCCAGAATGACTTCGCTGTCCACGCGGTTTTTGGCGCAGCCCAGCGAGACCATGCCCACATTTTTCATTGTTCCTCTCCCTCGTCAAACATCTGCTGGAATTGTTCGCGGGTGATGAGCACCGTGCGCGGCTTGGCGCCGTCGGCTTCGGAAACGATGCCGCGCTGGGCCATGTCGTCAATGAGCCGGCCGGCGCGGGCGTAGCCCACGCGCATGCGCCTTTGCAGCATGGAGATGCTCGCCTGTCCCGCTTCGATGACGATCTCCACCGCTTCTGGCAGGCGCGGGTCGTATTCCTCGGAGGCCTCCTCCTTTTCGGCGTCGGACATGACGGACTGGTTGATCTTTTCCACCACGTCCTCGTCGTAGGTGCTTTCGTGGCGCTGTTTGATGTACTCGGTAACGGCGTGTACCTCCTGGTCGCTCACCCAGGCGCCCTGCACGCGCATGGGCTTGTTGATGCCCGAGGGCACAAAGAGCATGTCGCCGTTGCCAAGCAGCTTTTCCGCGCCGCCGTGGTCGATCATGGTGCGGCTGTCCACCTGCGAGGCCACGGAGAAGGCGATGCGGGTGGGGATGTTTGCCTTGATGATGCCGGTAATGACGTTCACCGACGGCCGCTGCGTGGCGATGACCAGGTGCATGCCCGCGGCGCGGGCCAGCTGCGCCAGGCGGCAAATGCTGTCCTCGACCTCGCCGGGCGCGACCATCATCAGGTCTGCCAATTCGTCGATGATGATGACGATCTGCGGCATCGGCTTTTCGCCGTCCTGCAGCGCCTTGTTGTAGCCCTTGATGTCGCGCACGCCGCGGTCGGCGAATTTCTTGTAGCGCGAGGACATTTCCGCCACAGCCCAGTCCAGGGCGCTGGCGGCCTTCTTGGGGTCGGTCACCACCGGGGCGATGAGGTGGGGGATGCCGTTGTAGATGGACAGCTCCACCACCTTGGGGTCGATGAGGATGAGTTTAACCTCCTCCGGCGTGGCCCGGTAGAGAATGGAAACGATGATGGAATTGATGCACACGCTCTTGCCCGAACCGGTCTGGCCGGCGATGAGCACATGCGGCATCTTGGCGATGTCGGCGACGATGTAGCGGCCGGAATTGTCCTTGCCAAGCCCTACCGCCACGCGCGAAGGATGGCGGCGCGCCTCGGCGCTTTCCAGCACGTCGCGCAAGGACACGGTTTCCACCTTGTCGTTGGGCACCTCCACGCCCACGGCGGCCTTGCCGGGAATGGGCGCTTCGATGCGCACGCGCTCGGCGGCGAGGTTGAGGGCGATATCGTCGGAAAGCGAAGTGATGCGGCTCACCTTCACGCCCGGCGCGGGCTGCAATTCAAAGCGCGTCACCGCCGGGCCATGGGCGATGCCGGTCAGCCGCGTTTCGATGCCAAAGGAACGCAGCGTATCGCAAAGCAACTGCGCCTTTTCCATATCGGATTGATCGCTTTCGTGGCGATCCGGGGCCTTGCCGTGGGAAAGCAGATCAATGGGCGGATAGGCGTATTCCTCTTCTTCTTCGACCGGGGCGGCTTTTCTGAACTTCGGCAGGGATTTTTTGCCGGCGGGCACGTCGAAGGGCGCCTCGTCGTCGGGCAATTCGTATTCGTCCGGCTCGATGGTCAGATCCGCCGTAAAGGCGGTCTGTTCGCTCTTTTCTTTCTCCGCCTTCTTTGCGGCGGCGGGCTTTGTTTCGCCACGCGCAGCGTGCGCGCCGGGAACGGCGCCGCCCACGCGCACCACCGGGCCGAAGGCATCGGCGCCCTCTTCAGCCTGGCCCTCCTGCACGGTTTCGTTGTAGATGCGCGGCGCGGTTTTGACGCGCTTTTTCGTGGCCTTGCGCGGCGCGGCGGGCGCATCGTTTTCCATGGCGGACGCGGCGCGGCGGCGCGGCGCGGCCGTTTCCGCGTTCACGGGAGAAACGGGCTCGTCCGGCGACGCGGCGCGGCGGCGCGGCGCGCTGCGCACGGGCGCGTCCACCGCCGTTTCCGGGGCATGCGCCCGCGTGCGGCGCGCAGGCGGGGTATGGATCAGTTCCTCGCTGCGCAGCATGGTGCGGCGGTCCAGTTCAAAATTGCGGTCGGCCTCCTTTTCGCGGCGGCGACGCTCGTCCTCTTCGCGCAAAATGCGGCTCTCCTCGGCGCGGCGGCGCGCGGCGCGAATCCACGTTCCCAAATAGCCGTTGGCCGCAAGGCACAGCGCCACCAGCGCCAGCGAGACGAAAAATCCCGCCCAGACGCCCATTTTCAAATACAGAACCCCGCCGATCACCGCGCCGAGCGCGCCGCCGCCAACGCGGAAATCGTAGGACTTTTTGAGAAAATCGCCATATCCCAGCGCGTTTTGCACATGGTAGCCGTTTGCATTGATATAATCGGCCCAGAACATGTGAAAAGCGGAAAACACCGAAAGCACCATCAGCGCGTTGACCAGCAGCTTCCACACCGCCACGCGCATGCCGCGCGCGCGCATGGCCAGAAGAACGCCCATCCACACCAGCACCAACGGCAAAAGCAGGCTTAAATCGCCGCCCAAACCGCGCAATACATGCTCAACGCCGACCAACTCGGGAACGCCGCCCGAGGCGATCAACACAAACACGCAAAACAGCGCCAGGGCGAAACACACGCCCGACGCGATCGCCGTCCACAGCCCCTTCGACTTTTTTTCGACTGCAGCCGCCCTTGTTTTTGCCATAATTTCCCTCCATAGCCTCGCCGCCATCCCCTCCGATTCCGCAAAGGGACGGCAATGCGCATCTTATATTATACCGTTCGCGGCCATTCATTTCAACCGGATTCGGGCAGCGCAAAAAAGCGTTGGATTCTCGTCACATTCTCAACATATTTTCCTCCGTCTTTCCACCGGCTTTCAACAGGAAAATTTCCCGCGCATCTTGAAGTCGGACGACGAATCTGCTACAATAAATGGGCGGAATTATCGTCATAATTTCCACATATGTGTATAAATTGTGGAAAACTTTACGGAGGAACGGGATGCACTACACCGAAGAGCAACTCGCGGCGTTTGAAAAGGCCATTTCCATGTTCAAGGGGGACATGACCGAGCCGTGTTTCAACACCTGGTTTGCCAAACTGAAGCTGATCGCGGTCACGCAGGACGCCATTGTGCTCGAGGCAGAAAACGCCATGGTGGTCGAGCACCTGCGCTCGCGCTATCTCTGGCAGCTTTCCAGCGTGCTGGGCGCGGTAATGGGCCGCGCCTATGACATCGAAATCAAAACCCCCGAAGAAGTACAGCGCCAGTACCGCGAAATGGAAAATACCATGCTCAACCCGCGCTATACGTTTGAGAACTTCGTGGTGGGGCCTTCCAATTCCTTCGCCCACGCCGCGGCGCTGGCCGTGGCCGACGATCCCAGCGGCGCATACAACCCGTTGTTCATCTACGGCGGCGTGGGCCTTGGAAAAACGCACCTGATGAACGCCATCGGCAATTACATACAGCAGAACTACCCGCGCAAAAACGTGCTGTTCATCACTTCGGAAACGTTCACCAATGAATTGATCGACGCCATCGTCAAAAAAAAGGGCACGGCGCAATTGCGGGCCAAACTGCGCAATGTGGACGTTCTTCTGGTGGACGATATACAGTTCCTTTCCAAAACCGTGGCCACGCAGGAGGAATTTTTCCATACCTTCAACCACCTGCACACGAACGGAAAGCAGATCATCCTTTCCTCGGACCGTCCGCCCAAGGACATTCCTACCATTGAAGAAAGGCTGCGCTCGCGTTTTGAATGGGGGCTGACGGTGGATATTCAGCGCCCGGACTTTGAAACGCGCGTGGCGATCCTGCAAAAAAAGTCCTCTGAAGAGGAGATCGACACCCCGGAGGAAGTGCTTGAATACATCGCCGAACGCGTGGAGAGCAATATCCGCGAACTGGAGGGCATGCTGGTGCGCGTCAACGCCCAGGCGCTGCTGATGAAAAAACCCATCACCATCGACATGGCGCGGGAAACGCTCGCGGCGCTTATCTCCAACCGCGAGCCGCGCAAAGTAACGCCGGACGCCATCATCCAAACCGTGTCCAACCACTATTCCGTCAGCGGCGAGGACGTCACCGGCAAGCGCCGCAGCCGCGACGTCGCCCTGCCCAGGCAGGTAAGCATGTATCTCATCCGGGAACTGACGCCAATGTCTACAACAGCCATCGGCCGCGTCTTTTCCGGCCGCGACCATTCCACGGTAATGCACTCCTGCGAAAAGGTGGCCGATATGATGCGGCGCGACATCGCCTTCCGGAAAACCATCGACGAGCTTCGTCAGTTCATCACCAACCGCTGAACCCTGTGGAAAACGGTCGAAATTGTGCGCAGATCGTCCACAGGCCCTGTGGAGGCCTTTTCCCCGGCGCGACGGGCGTTTTCGCGCTTTTCCACAATTTCCCCACCCCTACAACTACGACGGTATTCTAATTTATAATAATGATTTTTCTCAAGGGAGGAAACAGCCATGCGGCTCCACTGCAATTCCGCCGCCCTGCTCGAGGGCCTGCAAACCGCCTCGCGCGCGTTGACCACGCGCACGGCCAACCCCATTTTGGAAGGTCTGCTCATCGAAACCGGCGCGGGCCAGGTGCGCATCACCGCCTCGGACGAGCGGCTGACCATCCTCACGCGCGTGGAATGCGACGTGCTTGAAAGCGGCCGCGGCGTTGTTCCCGGGAAACTGCTGATCGACATCGTTCGCCGTCTGCAGGACAATCCGTCCATCGAAATCAGCATGAACGAACGCTTTGTGTTCAACATCGTTTCCGGCGCTACGGTCATCAACGTCGCCGGCCAGGACGCGGATCTCTATCCCGCGCTGCCGCAAATGGCTGAAAGCAGCGAAGTGACCCTTCCGCAGGATACGCTGCGGGAAATGATCGAAAAAACCGAATTTGCCATCGCCGCAGACGACGCCCGCGAGGTGCTCACCGGCGCGCTGCTGGAGATCGCCGGCGGCGAGGCGACCATGGTGGCGCTCGACGGCTTCCGCATGGCCTACAAGCGCGAAAAGATTTCCGATGTGCTCGAGTCCATTCGCGCCATCATTCCCGGCCGCGCCATCGGCGATATCGGCAAGCTTCTGCCCGGCGGCGAGGACGCCTTTGTCTCCCTGTGCTTCAGCGCCAACGGCCGATTGCAGCTGCGGCTGAAAAACACCGATATCTATGTTACCCTCATCGGCGGCGAATACATCAACTACCGCCGCCTGCTGCCCACCTCCTTCCGCGTGCGCGCCGTCGCAGATCTGGAGCCGCTGCGCCAGTGCATCGACCGCGCCGCGCTGCTGGCGCGCGAGGGCAATGTCAACCTCATTCGCTTTCATCTGCACGAAAATATGCTGGAGATTGATTCCAATTCCCAGATGGGCGACGCGCACGAGGAAATGGAACTGGAAAGCCTTGAAGGCGGAGAGATGACCATTGCCTTCAACGTTCGCTATATGCTGGATGTTGTGCGCACGGTGGACGCGGAAAAGATCGTCATGAACTTTACCGACAGCCTCAGCCCATGTGTGGTCACTCCGGCGGACGATATGGATTATGTGCATCTGGTGCTGCCGGTGCGCACGGGGTATAGCGCGTGACCAGCCCGGCCGACACCATCGCCGCCATCGCCACCGCGCCGGGCGAGGGCGGCGTCGCCATTGTGCGCATAAGCGGTCCGCAGGCGCGAAGGATTCTTTCCGGGGCCTTTCGCCCCGCGCGGCAGGGCGCGGAAATGACGTCGCATCGCCTGCGCTGCGGAACGGTTGTGGACGCGGAAGGCGAGGCGATCGACGAGGCGATGGCTGTCTTTATGCGGGCCCCCAATACCTATACGCGCGAAGATGTGGCCGAAATCCAGTGCCACGGCGGCGAAGCCTGTTCCAGGGCCGTTTTGCGCCGGGTGTTGCAATTGGGCGCGCGCCTGGCTGAACCGGGCGAGTTCACGCGCCGCGCTTTTTTGAGCGGCCGCATCGACTTGAGCCGCGCCGAGGCGGTCATGCAGCTGGTCGGCGCGCAGGGCGAGGCCGCGCGCCGCGCCGCGCTCCGGCAAATGCGCGGCGGCGTGTCCTTTTTTGTCATGGACGTCGTGCGGCGCATTGAGGGCCTGCTTGCCCAGATACAGGCCGCGGTGGACTTTCCCGACGAGATCGACGAGGCGCCCGTGGCGGCGCAGGTGCGCGCCGAGGTTGGCGATATTGCCGCCGAGGTCGCCCGGCGCATTGATCCTGTCGGCGCGCGCATTCTTGTAAACGGCGCGTCCGTGGTGCTGGCAGGGCGGCCGAATGTGGGCAAGTCCTCGCTGATGAACGCCATACTCAATTGTGAACGCGCCATTGTTACCGATATTCCCGGTACAACGCGCGACGTGCTTTCCGAGCGTTTTGAACTGGATGGCCGCGTAGTGCGCCTGAGCGATACCGCCGGCATTCGCCAAAGCGAGGACGCCATAGAACAGATCGGCGTAGAACGCGCCCGCGGCGAAATGGAGGGCGCGGACGTGGTCCTGCTCGTTTTCGACGCCAGCCAGGCGTTGACCGACGCTGATCGGGAGATGCTCGCTCAGGCAGACGAGCGTTGTATCCTTTGCCTGAACAAATCAGACCTTGGCGTCGTATTGCATGAAAGCGATTTTCCCGGGCGCGAAGTTGTGCGCCTTTCCGCCGTGACCCGCGAAGGCATGGACGCGCTTTTGGAGGCGCTGCGCCTCCGTCTGCACGCGCGTGTGGAGGAGGATTCTTTCACCGCCGAGCGCCATATTCGCATAGCCCGCGAGGCATTGGAGCTTTTGGAAAATTGCATGCGCGCCATTGATCAGGGCTTTGGCCCGGACGTGACCAGCCTCGATCTCTATCGCGCCTGCGAGCTTTTTAACCAGATCACAGGCCGCGACGCCTCTGAAGAAGTCATTTCCTCCATCTTTGCCAACTTCTGCGTCGGCAAATAACGCCGGCAGTGCCGGCAGTGCCGGCAGCCAGAAGCTACCGCGAATGAGCGACGCGGCCCCGCCCCACGCTTAGGGGGCGGGGCCGCTTTGTTGCGTTAAGGGATGGTGAGGAGGGGCAAGGCGACGACGGCAGGCTCAGGCTTAGGAGCCTGCCGTCTTTGTGGGTTGGGGAAAGCGCGCGAAACTTCGGCCTGAACGCGGCAGCAAAGGGGATTCTCAAGGGCCGATGGCCCTTGAGTGGGTGCGGGCAGCGCCCGCCGTGCCCCGCCGGCAGGGAAAGAAGCCCGGAGGGGGCGCGGGTGGAGCGTTGCGAGAT
>DVIA01000006.1 GCA_018711655.1 Candidatus Pullichristensenella avicola | reverse complement strand
ACGAGGCCCCGCCGCGGCGGGCATCGGCGGAGAAGGAATGAAGCGGAAGGGATGTTTTCAGCGGCGGGGCGGGCGCGCAACGCAGGCGGCTTGCGCAAAAGAAAGGGCGCGACGAGGCCCCGCCGCGGCGGGCATCGGCGGAGAAGGAATGAAGCGGAAGGGATGTTTTCAGCGGCGGGGCGGGCGCGCAACGCAGGTGGCTTACGCAAAGGAAAGGGCGCGACGAGGCCCCGCCGCAGGGAAACGGACGGCCAGGCTGCGGAAGGGCGCTTCGCCCGGTCCGGCAGGGGCCGCGTCAGATGCGCAAAAGGCCGCCTCCGTTCGGGGAAGCCACGGGGCGGCGACCGCGCCGCGCGGCTTGCGGGCGACCGGTTTCGGCCGGAGAGAGACGCCGGGCGGAAAGCGCGATCGCGGCGAAGGAACCGTCCGACTCGCGGGCGACGCGGAAATTCGCCCGACGACGTCGCCGGATCGCCGCGGCGGGCTTTCCTTCGCCGGGGCGGCGCGGGATTGTGCCCTGCGCGCAGGCGTGGCCTGCGTTGCGGGAGGGACGCTGAAAAGGGCGACGCGGCCGGCCAGGCAGGCGGGAAAGGACGTTGAAGAGATGGCACAGACGGAAATCGGCGCTTTGTGCGCCCGGCTGGAAGCCTTGGAGGGGCAATGGCGCGCCGGAATGGCGCTGGCCATGGAGGCGGCGGCGCAGGCGGCGCTGGAACGGGCGCGCGAATGCGTGCCGGTGGACACGGGAAATCTGCGGCGCTCCCTGACCGCGCGCGCGGAGGGGCTGACGGCGGGCCTGTCCGCGGGGGCGGATTACGCCGCCTATGTGGAACTGGGCACGGGCGGCGCGCGCGGCCGGACGCCGCGGCCGTACATGCGCCCGGCGTTTGCCGCCGGAAGGGCGCAGGCCGTGCGGCTTGCGATGGAGGTGATGGTGTGAGGACGATGCTCGCGCAGGTGCGCGCGCTTATCGAAGAAGCGGCGGATACGGATCGGGTGTTCCACGCCTGGCCCTCGGACTGGGCAAAGACGCCATGCGTATCTTACCGCGAGGAGGAAAATCGCGCCTATGCGCGCGCGGACGGCGTCGAGGCGCTGACGGAACTGGTCTACGCCGTGGATGTGTGGGCCGTGGGCGCGCAGCAGGCGCGCGATCTGCTGGCGCGGATCGACGGGGCCCTGTGCGGCGCGGGATTCGCGCGCACGCAGGCGACGATGCTGTTTGAGGAACGGACGCGCTTTTATCACGTTTCGAGCCGCTATCGGATCCTGACCGATGGCGCCGGCGTTTACCAGTAGGGAAAGGGCGCCGACATAGCCTCTTTTTCGGGCGTATGCGGAATGGAACGCACCGGCAGGGGCCCTTCCGGGACGCGGGAACGGGGCGGCGGCCTTCGCGCTGAGGAAGAAGCGCGAAGGCAGGCGGCGGCCATTTCCCCGTTCCGGCGGCGCGTCTGGCGCGGAAACCCGGCCGGAAACACGACGACGCGCGCGGCGGCCAGGCGCCTCCGCGGCAAAAGGAAAGGAGAAAGGACATGGCGACCAGTGCGATGGGCACGCTGTTCTACTTTACGCCCTCGGGCGGGAGCAAAACCAAGGTGGGCAAGTTGACTTCGGTGGGCGAGATCGCGCCCACCAGCGAGGAGATCGAGATTACGACCCTGGAAAGCGAGGACGGCTTCCGCGAATACATGCAGGGGCCGCGCTCGGCGGGCGAAGTGGAACTGGAGGGCTTTTTCGACGCCGACGACGCCGGTCAGGCGGCGCTGCGCGCGGCGTTTCTGACCGGCGAAGCCGGCGAGGCGGAAGTGGATTTCCCCGACGGGACCGCGGCGACGTTTTCCGCCTTCGTAAAGGGATACAAAATCGGCGCGGCCGAGGTGGACGGCGCGCTGGGGTTCTCGGTGGAAATGCGCCTCACCGGCGCGGTTGCATTGACGTGAGGGGGAAACGAACATGGATGTACAGATGGAGATCGGCGGCCGCGCGCTTGTTTTGCGCTATACGGTCAACAGCATGTGCGTGGTGGAGGAATTGGCCGGCGGTTCGCTCGCCGAGGCGTTTGAGGCGGATTTCACGGCCGTGCGCCTGCTTTTGTGGGGCGCGCTGATCGACCGCCAGCAGGGCCTTACCCTGCGCGAAGCGGGGGAACTGCTCGACGCGCACTTGCGCGGGGGCGGAACGTTGGGCGAAATTGTAGACGCCTGCGCCGAAGCCATGCGCCGCGCCGGCTTCTTCAAGGAAGATGCTCGCCAGTAAAACGCGCCGCGAATACGAGCGCCTGTTCGCGCGCCTGGCCGAGATGGGATTTGCGCGCGCGGCGGATCTGTTTGCGCGCACGCCGCGAGAAATCGAATGGGAGATAGGCGCGTTTTCCGCTCAACAGGCGCGCCGCGCCGAGGAATTGACCTGTCTTGCATGGCTGACGGGGCGCTATGCGGCGCTGGGCGTGCATGCGCCGCGCCGCTATCCCGCCGCGCCCCCGGCGGCGCGGAAACGGGCGGCCGGCCCCGAGGCAATGAAACAGGCCTTCGCGGCGATGGCAGAAAGGAGAAACGAAAATGACCCTTGAGACATTGGAGATACGCTTTCAGGCGGAGATTCAGGGGGCGGTTTTGCAGTTGCGGGCGCTGATTGGCGAGATGCAGCGGGTAAACGTCGCCGCCTCCAGCATGCGCCAGGCGGGCCTGCAGCTTTCCGCCGGGCTGGCGGCAGGCATTCGCGCCGGCAAGTCGCAGGTATTGAGCGCCGCTTCGGAGGTGGCCAACGCCGCCGCCAGCCGCATCCGCTCGGCGCTGCGGATTCATTCGCCCTCCCGCGTGGCCCGCGATTTGGGCGCGCGCTTTTCCGAGGGCTTCGCCCTGGGCGTGCTGGATGGACAGGCGCGCGCGGCGTTGTCGGCAGGCGAATTGGCGCAAACGGCCGGAGGCGCCGTTTCCGCCGCGCCCATGCCAAAGGCGCAGGACGGGGAATTGATCGCCGCCATAGAACGGGCCCTGGGGACGCTGACGGTGGTCGCGCCCATTCAGGTGGACGGCGTGCGCCTGGGCGAAGCGGCCATTTCCGGCATCAACGCCGTGCGCCGCGCCACGGGACGGCAGATGCTGGAAATTTGAACGCCGCGCCGACGGGGAGGAAATATGATCAAGATCAACAATGTGGAAATCGCCGCGCCCAGCGCCATTGAAGTGGAACTGATCGAGGAGACGTCGAGCGCGGAAACGAACCTGCAGGGCCGCACGGTGATGGACTTTTTCGGCGCGCGGCGCACGTTGACGCTGAGTTGGGCGCACATGACCGAGGCGGCGATGAACGCGCTGCTTACGGCGATGGGAACGGGCTTTTTTACCGTGCTTTATCCGGACGTGGACGGCAGCGACCGCCAGATCACCTGCCGCTGCGGCAAGCGCCGCGCCACGGCGCAGATGACGCGCGGCGGCAGGCCCGTATGGACGGACGTGGAGATGGAATGGATCGAGCAGTGAGCCGCGCACGCAAGGGGCGGGCGGTTTTCGTACATTTTCTACGCAACGCCGCCGGGCCGGTCAGGCGCGGGTTTGAACGCCGGTTTTTCCGCCCTTTAAGGATGGAGGGCGAAGAAGGCGCAGCAAGATGCGCACGCAAGGGGCGGGCGGCGGGGAACGCCGCTCGAAGCGCGAATGCAAAGGACCGGATGCGCGCGCAAAGATCGACCGGCCGTGCGCGCGGGATGGAAAACGCCGGCTGCGGGCAAGGCTGTTTCGCGCAGGCGCAGGCGACGCCTCCGTTGCCGGGCAAGGCGCGCCCCGCCTTTCTTCAGACGCCCTGCGGCGTGCTGGCCGGCGCGGGGAAAGGGCGGCGCCGCGCTGCCGTCGCGTCGCGCGGGGAGCGCGCCGGGGAATCTGTTTGTTCAGGCGGGGGCGGTTTGCATCGGCGGTGGGGGAAGGGGAATTTGTCCGTGCGCGGCGGCGTTGTTCGACTCCGGCTCGAAAAACTGCGGGTTCAAATCCGGAGATCGTCTGCGCGCAAGGGCGTTGCCCATTTGCGCGTTTGCGCCAGGGGGACGCCGCGCCGGTGCGGGCGATAAAGACGAGCCATTTGCGCGCGCGCGGCGGGAAGAAAACGCCGCGCGACGGCGCAGACGTTTAGGAGGAATGCAATGACGGCATATCAGCAGGCCATGCGCGCCCCTGGGCGCGAACTGGCCGTTTCGGGAACCCTGACGCTGGATACAGGGCGGGAGATCGCCCTTACGGGCGCGGACGTGGTTTCCCTCACCATCGACGAGGGCGTGGACGACGGCCTGCTTGTGGGCGCGGTGCTTTCGGCCAAGCACACGCTCAAACTGGCCGGCGCGGACGGGGCGTGGCTTCCGGGCGGGGCCAGGCTGCAAAACGACGCGCCGCTGGGGGCGACGGCGCAGATCTTCATCGGCGTGGGCGACGAGATCGAGCCGCTGTGCACGTTCGTCGTGCGCGAGGCCGAGGCGGCGAAGGACGGCGTCGGGATCACGCTTTCCGGCTACGACAGCATGTATGAGGAGACGGGCGCGGCGTTTGCCGATACGCTGGCCTATCCGGCTACGCTCACGGCGGTGGTGCGCCACATCCTCGGCAAGACGCGCTATCCCCTGCCGGGAAGCGTGCCCGGCGGCGACGCGGTGGTGCCCGCCGCGCCGCAGTGGGGCGCGTGCAGCGTGCGCCAGGCGCTGGGCTGGGCGCTGGCGCTGGCCGGGTGCTTCGCCCGCGTCAGCCGCGCCGGGGAATTGGAGATACGCCCCGTGTGGGAAACGCCGCAGATCGCCGAAAACATCGCCGACGCGGCGGTGCTTTCCAGAAATTGCGGCTTTGCCGATTTTGGGCCGTTGAAGGTCCTGCGCGCGACCACCGTGCGCGGCGCCAACAGCGAGGCGGAAACCGCGCAGATCGAAGCCATGGCCGCAGGCACGAGCGTGGCTACCGCGCAAAACGCGCTCGATCTGGGCGCAAACCCCCTGTTGATCGCCGGCACGACGCAGGCGCAGGCGCTGCTTTCGGGCGCGCTTGCGCGCCTGGAGGGCATGGAATTGCACCGCGCGAATTTTCGCTTTCGCGGCGACCCTACGTTGCGCATCGGCGATCGCGTGTATGTGGACGGAACCACCTCGCTTATTACGCGCCAGAAATTGCGCCTCAGCAAGGGTTTTGCCGCCGAATGCGAACTGGGCGCGCCCGACCCGAGCGACAACCGTCTGCGCGCCATCACGCCCGAGGGCGGGCTCAACGCCGCGCGGTTGACCGGCACGGTGGACGGCGGGCTGCTGGCGGCGGAAAGCGTCACCGCCGCGGCCATCCGCGCCGGCAGCGTCACCGCCGCGAAGCTGGCGGCCGGGGCCGTGGACGCCCAGGCCATTTCCGCCGTGAGCGCGCGCGTGGCCGAACTGGCGGCGCAGCAGGCAAGCGCGGACGCGCTCTACGCCGGCATCGCGCAGATCGCCGAGGCCAGCATGGGCGAGGCGAGCATCGACGCCGCGCGCATTCAGGACGCCACCATCACATCCGCCAAGATTCAGGACGCGGCCATTACCGCCGCCAAGATCGCCGACGCCGCCGTGGGCACGGCCAAAATCGCCCTGGGCGCCATCACTACGGCGCTGATCGCTGCGGGCGCCGTGGGCACGGCGCAGATCGCCGACGGCTCCATCACCGACGCAAAGATCGTCAGTCTCAACGCCGACGTCATCACCGCGGGGACGCTTTCGGTCGAGCGGCTGCTGCTCAAGGGCGCGAACGGCCTGTTCCGGGCCATCAACGCCACCGACGAGGGCCTGACGGTGGAACAGCTTTCTCAGGAGGCGTATCAGAACGCCATTTCCGGCACGGTGCTGACGGCGCGTTCGGTGACGGCGGACAAACTGGCGGCGAAGTCCATCACCGCAAACGAGATCGCCGCCGGGAGCATCAGCGCCGCAGAGGTGGACGTAAGCGGGCTTCTCGCCTCCGAGGCCGCGGTGGGCGTTCTCAAGACCTATGATATCCGCAACGACGACTGCATCACCCTCACCGTCGGCGGCGAACGGCAGACCTTTCTGCGCGTGCGCGCCGAGGGCGTGGAGATCGGCCGCGAAAACAGCGATTACAAGCTGCTTTTGCGCAGCGATCGCCTGGATATTCTGCAGACGGGCCAGGTCATCGCCTCGTTTGCCTACAACCGCCTGTGGACGCAGGCGGCGGAGGTGGAGGATTACCTGAAACTGGGCGCATATACGGTTCGCAAAAGCTCCGACGGCGGGCTGGCGTTCGGCATATGAGGCGCTTATAGAGGAGGGAAGGAAATGCCCTACGATTACAACTACAACGTGGAGATCACGGATGTGACGACGAATCCCGCCAGCGGCCTGATCGTGGTGGGGGAGACGTTTGAGATACAGTGCACCATCCACAACAACGAGGTTTTTGAAATCCGTCTCAGCACCCTCACCGTGCGGCGCGTGAGCGGCGAAAACCCGGCGGCGTTCATTTATTTCTTCGCGCCGACGGCCGCGCATGCGCTGCCGGTGATCGCGCCGGGCGCGAGCGGGACGTTCAACCTGACCTGCACCATGGCCGCGCCCGTTTCGCTGACGGAGCGCACGTTCGTGCCCTACCTGAGCCTGCAGTATTACTATGTGCCGGTCGGCGGCGTCACGCAGACGCTCGCCGAGATCGAATACGGCCAGCTGACGGGCATCACGGCGCTGGACATGCGCTATGTCCCGCGCATCGAGAGCTTCGAAGCGGCCCGTTATCCTGCGGATGAGGACGCGCAGGCGCGCGTCGTTCTCCGCTGCGCGCTGGCCGAGGGCGCGAACCCGAACAGCGACGGGCTGTATATCGACGTGCAATGGCGCGAGGAGGGCGCGGAGGTTTTTGCCGAAGAAGATCGCGCCTCCGTCTCCGTTGCGCAGGCGCTGACCGCCGCGGGCGCGGCAACTGTGCTGCCCTCGGCGTTTGACCGGGGCAAGGCCTATGTGCTGCGCGCGACGTTCGGCGACGGTTTTGACAGCGCTTTTGCGCAGGCGCGGCTGAGCAAGTCGTTTGCCAACCTGCATCTGGCCGGCAGCGGCGCCGGCGTGGCCGTGGGCCAGTATTCCACGGGAACGCAGGCGCAGCCCCTTTTTGAATGCGCCTATCCGGCGCGGTTTTACGGCGGCATCGAAGGCGTGACGAACTACGCGCCAGGCGAGACGGCCACGGGCGGGCGCTGGATCGACGGGCGGCCGATCTACCGGCAGACGCTCATGTTCCCGCCGCTGGCCTGGGGCGGAACGGCGTATGCGTCGCTGGGATACGCGGTTTCGGAGATCGACGCGGTGATCTCGGCGCGAGGCTTCTCGCTCGGCCCGTCGGACGGTTTCATAAAAATAATCCCTTCGCCCGACCCGCAGCCGGCGCTGTACACGGCGCTGTGCGACCTGGACGTAAGCGACCCGGACGATTTGCGCGTGCGCGTTGCTACGGGCAGCTATCTGGCGCTGCCGGACGGATATTTTGTCGTGGTTGCGTATACCAAATCTGCGGACGCGCCGACGTATTACCGGCTGCCGTACTTAAAATCGAACACGGAGAAAAATTGCACGATCACGGCCAGCAGCGAGTTTGACGCAAACTTCCAACGCGTATACGCGTTTATGGGGCCGATGTATAGCCGCTACTGGGCGACGACGGTCGCCGACACGGAGCGCTGGATCCAGGTGGAGATGCCGTACAAATTGACGAACATGATCGTGACCCTGATGAACCCGGCGCACGCAAGCCCTGTGCCTGCGGCGGACCAGCCCGTCGCGGGAACATTCCTGGGGAGCAACGATGCAAGCGCGTGGACGCAGCTGGGGACGTTTGCAGACCGGCCAACGACGGAGGGCGCGGTGACGAGGCACGAACTAAATAATACAGTAGGCTACAAGTACCTGCGCGTGCAGGTGACGCAGCCGGGCGCGGGCGTGTGGACGGGCTTTGCCGACGTCCGCGTCGAGGGCGAAGTGGAGGCGTGACGCGGAGGCGGCGCCGCATCCAGATGTATGGGCTGCGGATTCCGTCCGGACGGGAGGCGGCCGTCCGGAGCGAGACCTGGGGCTGCGGGACGGCGGCCGGCGTTGTTCGCGCCTGGGGCGCGCGGGGGCCCGAAGCGCGTCGTTTCGCCGGCGCAATGGCAAACAAAGGGATTTCGCGCGGCGTTCGGGGACATACTGTTCCCGAACGCCTTGTTTTGCGCAAGTTTCCGCCGCGGGAATGGCAAACGGCCTGCGGCGCGTCCGGGAAACGAAAACGCGGGCGCAGATGGTTTGCGGCCGCGCTTTTCCGGCGCGCGGCGCAAAGGGCGGGGGCGGAACACTGCGCCCGGGAAGCGCCCTCTTTGCCCGGGGCATTGCCCTGACGCTGCCGGGGCTCCTCGAACCGCGCCGCGGTTTTGTTTGCAGAAGGTCGCCGTTCGCAGTAGAATGCGGGCGCGGCCGGCGGCGAAAGCGAATCGGGATGGGCGAAAGGGGGAGATTGAAGTGCTGACGGCGTTGACGGCGATCCTGCTGAGCGCGTTTTATATTCTGCAAACGCCGGTCTGCATTGCGTTTTGCGCGCGGGCGGGAAACGCCGCCTCCGCGGCGCTGGGCGTGCGGCCCTTTTCTGCGGACATGGCCCTGCGCGCGGCGCGCCGGCGGTTGGACAAGGCGCCCCGGCCCCGGCGCGGCGGGAAGCCCCCGGCGAGGCTCGTCTGGGCGATCGCCCGAAGGCTTCTGCCGCATGCGCGCCTGGAACGGCTGAGCGTGCGCGGCGAACTGGGCCTGCGCGACGCGGCGGTTACGGCGCTTTGCGCGGGCGCGGCCACGGCCCTGACGCGCGCCGTAGGCGCGGCGACGGGCGCGCGCGTCACCGTTTGCCTGCGGCCGGATTTTCAAACGACATGCCTGCGGGGCGAGGTTTTTGGAATCGTATCGCTGCGCGTCGGGCATATTATGCTCGCGGTCTGCGGCGGCATACTTGAAAACAGCGGGAGGCTTCGATATGGAAAAACACCCCATTGAGAACATCATGACCACCACGATGGAAAATATCCGCGACATGGTGGACGTCAATACCGTCGTGGGCGAGGCGATCGTCGCCGCCGACGGTTCGACCGTCATTCCCATTTCCAAGGTCTGCTTCGGGTTCGTGGCCGGGGGCGGCGAATACGGCCGCGTCGCGCGCGACGCCGCGGATCGCCCCGCCTTTGCCGGCGGGACGGGCGCGGGCGTGAGCGTGCAGCCCATGGGGTTCATCGTCGTTTCCGGCGGCCAGGTGCGGCTTTTGCCCGCGCAGATCTACGCGCCGGCGGACCGCGTCATTGAAATGATCCCCCAACTGGTCGCCCAGGTCAAAAGCGCCCTGGAAAAGCGGCGGGAACAAAAAAGCGAGCCCCAGGCGCAGCCCTGAAGCGCGAAGCGCGCCTGCCCCTCCGGGACGACGGGGGAAGAAAAGGGACGGCCGGGACGTATCCTTCGACGCCTTTGGGCGCCCGGCAGGATCGCCCGGCCTTTTCAGGCGGACGGAAAGGCCGTCCGCTTTGACGTTTGCAAAATGCCCGCATGCTCGGGAAGCGCCAATGCCCGTCTGAAAATTTTTGCGTTGTAAGATTCCCAAAGACCCGTTCGCGCGCGAAAGCGCCGGCGAGCCGGAGCCGTATGGTTTGGCGGCATCCGAAAAGGCCCGCGCGCGGAGGTACTGCTGAACCGCTTCATAGCCGTCGGTTTTCACGGTCAAAAGGCCCGCGTGCGCGGAGGCACCGGCGGACGGGCTCGTAAGCGTGTTGCGAGAATCCAAAAGGCCCGCGTGCGCGGGGAAGCGCCGCGGCGCGGCGGAAAGCATGACCACGCAGGAGCAAAAGGTCCGCGCGCGTGGAGGCCCCGCGATCAGGCGTTGTATTTGCCTTGGTTGTGGACGCGAAAAGGCCCGCGCGCGGAAGCACCGCTGCTGGGCGTTGGATGGTTTGCGGATGTGGCCCAAAGGCACACGCGCGGGAAATGCGCATGGCCCGCCGAAGAGAATGTGAAGCGCGTTAGCAAAGGCCCGTTCGCGCTGGGAAACGCCGGCTGCGCTGCGCGGGCCGAAATCTGGCGACAGAAAAGAGCGGTTCGCGCGCGGAGCCGCCCGCAGCGTCAGCGCCCGCAGCGCCGAAATCCAAGAAAAACCGTTCGCGAGCGGGCGCTGCAGGACATCGGCCGCCGGCTGACGATGCAGAAAAACCGCTCGCGCGCGGGCCGCGGGAGCATCCCATGATAAAAGCAATCATCATTGAAGAAAAACCGTTCGCGCGCGGGCGTGCGTCGCGGGGGTATATCCGCAAAACGCCGCCGGCGACGACCTGCGGACATGGGCCGTCCGCCGTTCGCGCCGCCCGGAGGGAGAGACTGCGCGCTCCGATTCGCTTCGCCGCAGGGGAACGGAAGCCGCGCCGCCGCGCGACCGCCTTGACGGCGCTGGAACCGCCGCCAAACGCGTATCGACGGCTCCGGCGCCGGGGCCGTCCCGACACGTTTGCGCGCGCCGGCGCATAGGATGCCCCTGGGAGAAGCGAGGGGGATGCGCATGTTGTTGGCCGAAGCTCTGAACTGGATCGCGGAAAATCTCTGGGCGCTGATTCTGCACATTGCGGGAAGAAGTTCGTTTCCAAAGCCGCTGCCGCCGGAAGAAGAAGCGGAACTGGTCCGTCGCCTTGCCGGCGGAGACCGCGACGCCCGCGATCGCCTGATCGAACACAACCTGCGCCTGGTGGCGCACATCGCCAAGAAGTATCAGTCCAGCAGCCTGGACGCGGACGACCTGGTCTCCATCGGCTCCATCGGGCTGATCAAGGCGGTGGACACATTCCGCCCCGAGGCGGGGCGGTTGACCACCTACGCCTCGCGCTGCATTGAAAACGAGATGCTCATGCAACTGCGTGCGGGGCGCAAAAACCGCGGCACGGTGCAACTGGACGAGCCGATCGGCGCCGACAAGGAGGGCAACGAGATTCGCCTGACCGACCTCTTGGGCACGGACAAGGACGCCGTCAGCGATGCAGCGGAGACGGCCAT
Source organism: Candidatus Pullichristensenella avicola (assembly GCA_018711655.1). Classification (GTDB taxonomy): domain Bacteria; phylum Bacillota; class Clostridia; order Christensenellales; family Aristaeellaceae; genus Pullichristensenella; species Pullichristensenella avicola. The sequence continues at coordinate 6,455 of DVIA01000006.1, read as the reverse complement.
CGAATCGGCGCGGGCCAGGCGCCTTTTGCGCACGGCGTTGCTGGACGAGCGCGAAAAGCGGGTCGTCGAAATGCGCTATGGCCTGCGCGACGGCGTTTCCCGCCCGCAGCACGAGGTGGCGCGCGCCCTGGGAATATCGCGTTCGTATGTATCGCGCATTGAAAAAAAGGCGTTGGCAAAATTGCGAAAGGCCCTGGACGGCGGGGGATAGGGCGGTTCGCGCCAAGAGACGCGCCGCGCATGGCCCGCGCCCGGCGCTCTGCCGCGCGGCAGGCGAAAACGGCGGCGTTGCGTAAATTTCTGTTATTCTGTTTCGAAAATACTTGACTTGCGCCGCATATCCATGCTATAATGCTTTTTGTCGCGTGGGGTTATAGCTCAGTTGGTTAGAGCGTTACGTTGACATCGTAAAGGTCAGAGGTTCGAGCCCTCCTAACCCCACCATGCAAAGTGCCCTGAAAACATTGCGTTTTCGGGGCATTTTGCCTGTCAGGAGGACGGGGAGCGCCGCCGTCCCGCCGGTTCGCGGGTTGCCGGGCGCAGATATCGTCCCGCTTCCGCCGCATAGGCCGCAAAAACGGCCGAGGCGCGAAAAGGGTTCCATTGCGCGCCCCTGGGTTTGGAGATAAAGGCCCCGAAAGCACTGCGCTTTCGGGGCGGTTGTTTTTCTTTCGCCCCTTGCAGACGGCGGCGCGGCAGAATCTCGGAATACTGGCGAAAACGCGCGGCAAGCGCCCCGGGGCGCGGGCATCATCGCTCATACAGTTCCGGGCGGCGGTGCGGCGGGTAATAGCGGCGATGCGCGTTGCGGGCGTCGTCGCGATAGTTTGCGATGGTTTCCCGATCGACTTCGAACAGCACCAGGCGTTCGGCGCGCTCGAAATCGGCGGCGGCGATCGCGCCGTCCGGGCCGGCGACCAGGCAACCGCCGCCGAAGCGGGGCGCGTTCAACTGGTTGCAGCAGGCAAACCAGAGGCGATTGTCGTAAGCGCGGGCGGGGACGTAGGTTTCCCACAACCTGCGCCTGGTCGCGGCGTCGCCCGGCGCGGCGTGCGGCGAAAAGACGACCTCGGCGCCCCGCAGGGCCAGCGTCTGGGTGATCTGCGGAAAATGCGCCTCCACGCACAGTTGAAAGCCGACGCGCAGCCCGCAGGACAGATCGAACGTTTCCAGCCGCCCGCCGGGCGCAAAGAAGCGCTCCTCGCGCGCGCCCAAGTGCGTCTTGCGGTAGACAGACGCCGCGCCGTCGGCGCGAAAGACGCCGTGGGAGAGGAACACGCGCCCGCCCTCGCGCTCCATGAAGCCCGCGAGCAGGTCCACGCCGCTTTCCACGGCCAGGCGCGACGCTTCCCGCAGCGGCGCGTCGTTCAGGCGCAGCGCTGTGCGATCGGCGTCCTGCGGCGCGTAGCCGGTAATGCTGGCCTCCGGAAAGCACACGGCGGCGCAGCCCGCCGCCCGCGCCCGCGCCGCGAAGTAGGCCATTTTCGCCAGGTTTTCCTCGAATGTTCCGTCGCAGGCAAGCTGCGCCAGGCCCAACCGTATCATGCCGTCCCGCCTTTCCGGCAGCGCCGCGCCGCGTGGGCGCTGCGCATGCGTTGAGTTGATTTTATCACAGGCGCATGCTATAATCAACACAACAAGCAAACAGAGGGAGAGACGTTTATGAACGTGGTCGTCATTGGAGGCGTCGCCGCCGGGACCAAGGCTGCGGCGAAGCTGTTGCGCCTGGATCGCGGCGCAAAAATCACGATCTACACCAAGGGGAAGGACATATCCTATGCCGGCTGCGGGCTGCCCTATTATGTGGGCGGAGACATCGAAAGCCGGGAGGAACTGATCGTCAATACGCCGGAAAAGTACACGGCCCTGACCGGCGCGCAGGTGCGCACGGGCATGGAGGCCGTCGCCCTCGACGCCGCCGCCCGAACGGTCGCCTTCGCCGACGGCAGCGTCGTTTCCTACGATAAACTGGTCATCGCCACCGGCGCCGTCCCCTTCGTTCCCGACGTTCCCGGAACCGGCCTTGCCGGCGTGTTTACCATGCGCGTTCCCGACGACGCGATCGGCCTGCGCGCCTATGTGGAAGAAAACGGCTGCCGCAGCGCGGTGGTGGTCGGCGGCGGCTTCATCGGCCTGGAAATTGCGGAAAACCTGCTGGCGCGGGGGCTGCAGGTCACCGTGGTGGATATGGCCGCGCAGGTGATGCCCAACCTCTTTGACGCCGAGATGGCCGACTACATCCGCCGCCGTTTGCAGGCCGCGGGCGTCCGCGTGGTCACCGGCGCGGGCCTGGAGGAGATCACCGGCGAAGGCCGCGCCGCCGGCGTGCGCACCGGCGTGGGCAGTTTTGACGGCGAAGCGGTGGTGCTCGCCATCGGCGTGCGCCCGGCCACGGCGTTTTTGCAGGGCTCCGGCCTTGAAATGGAGCGCGGCGCCATCCTCGTGGACGAGCGGCAAAGGACGAATTTGGAGGATGTATATGCCGTGGGCGATTGCGCGCTGGTTCGCAACCGCATAACCGGCCAGCGGCAGTGGTCGGCCATGGGCTCTACCGCCAACATCACCGGCCGCCTGCTGGCGCGCAACCTCGCGGGCGGGGAGGCGGCCTACGCCGGCTGCCTGGGCACGGGCGTGGTCCGGCTGCTTCCCGACCTGAACGCGGGCCGCACCGGCCTGACCGAAGAACAGGCGCGGCGGGCGGGTTACGACGCGCTGAGCGTCACCTGCGTCACCGACGACAAGGCGCACTACTACCCCGGCGCATCCGCGTTTATCACCAAACTGGTCGCCGACCGGAACACCCACGCCCTGCTGGGCGTTCAGGTGCTGGGCGCGGGCGAAGTGGACAAGATGGTGGATATCGCCGTCGCCGGCATCTGCATGGGCGCGAAAGTCGAGGATTTCGACACCATGGATTTTGCCTACGCGCCGCCGTTTTCCACGGCCATCCATCCCTTTGCGCAGGCCTGCTATATCTGGGAAAACAAGCGCGGCGGCGAATACGAAACCTTTACGCCCGCGCAGTACGCGGCGGGCGAAGCGCGCGGCTATCGGGTGATCGACGTCAGCCCCGCCCCGGCCATTCCCGGGGCGACGTGGGTGGATCTTGGCAAGGTGAACGGCCCCGTCGAAGGGCTGGCGAAGGAGGAAAAGCTGCTGCTGGTCTGCGCTCGCGGCAAGCGCGCCTACTTTTTGCAGAACCGCCTCAAGGCCTACGGCTACACGGCCACGCGCGCCCTGGAGGGCGGGCGCACGCTCAACGAAGTCAAGGCGCAGTTTGCGGGCGGAAAGCTGCCGCCCGAGGAGATCAGGCGCGTCAAGGGCCTGGGCTGTTTGCAGGACAAGCGCTATCCCGACGTGTTCAACGTCCGCGTCATCACCCGCAACGGCAGGATCACCACCCAGGAGCATCGCGCCATCGCCGAGGCCGCGGACCGCTTCGGCTCCGGCGCTGTGACCATGACGACCCGCCTGACGCTGGAGATCCAGGGCGTTCCCTACGCCAACATCCAGCCGCTGATCGACTTCCTGGCCGAAAACGGGCTTTCCACCGGCGGCACCGGCTCCCTGGTGCGGCCCGTGGTTTCCTGCAAGGGCACGACCTGCCAGTACGGCCTGTGCGACACCTTTGGCCTTTCGGAGAAGCTGCACGAGAAGTTCTACGTCGGCTATCACGGCGTCACCCTGCCCCACAAGTTCAAGATCGCCGTGGGCGGCTGCCCCAACAACTGCGTCAAGCCCGACCTGAACGACCTTGGCGTCATCGGCCAGCGCATTCCCATGGTGAATTTTGCCAGGTGCCGCGGCTGCAAGGTCTGCCAGGTGGAAAACGCCTGCCCCATCAAGGTGGCCAAAGTGGTGAACGGCAAGGTGCAGATCGACCCCGCCGCCTGCAACAACTGCGGCCGCTGCAAGGGCAAATGCCCCTTTGGCGCGCTGGAGGAGTATCGCGAGGGCTTTAAGGTCGTCATCGGCGGCCGCTGGGGCAAGCGCGTGGCCCACGGCCGGCCGCTCACGCGCATCTTTGCCTCGGAGGACGAGGTGATCGACGTGGTGGAAAAGGCCATTCTCCTCTTCCGCGACGAGGGCCTTACCGGCGAGCGCTTCGCCGACACTGTGGAGCGCCTGGGGTTTGGCTACGTCAACGAAAAGCTGCTCGGCGACGGCATCGACAAGGAGGCGATCCTCCAAAAGGCCGTCAAGGGCGGCGCGACCTGCTGAAAAGGGCGAATAGTTCCTGACCGGGACCTGCCATACCGCTTTGCCGGGAAAAGGGCCTTAAAATGCGTCCCCCTCAGGCGCGCGCCGCCGGGGGAGGCGCGCCCTTTTGCCGCGGGGCGGTTTGTTTTGGCAATGGATTTTGGAGGAACGATATGCTCAAAAGAATGCTCGCGCTCGCGCTTGTTCTGGCCGTGCTTTCGCCGCGCGGCCTGGCGCTCGCCGCGTCCGGCGCGGTCGTCTTTACCGACGACCTGGGCCGCGAAGTGACGGTCTCCTCGCCGCGCCGCGTGGCGGCCCTGCTGGGCAGCTTCGCGCAGGTGTGGCAGCTCGCCGGCGGAGAGGTGGTCGCCACCGCCGACGACGCCTGGGACGACCTGGGCCTGGACCTGCCCGGCGCCGTCAACCTGGGCAACACCAAGAGCCTCAGCCTGGAAATGCTGCTGGCCGCGCAGCCGGATTTCATCCTCGCCAGCACGAACACGCGCCAGAACATGGAATGGCGCGAAACGCTGGAGGCCGCGGGCATTCCCACGGCCTATTTCGACATCGACGACTTTGACGATTACCTGCGCCTATTGAAGATATGCACAGACATCACCGGCCGCGCGGATCTCTACGAGATCAACGGCCTGGCGGTGCAGGCGCAGATCGAGGCGGTGCTTGAGCGCAGCCGGGCGCGGCTTGCGCGCGGCGAAGCGCCCACGGTGCTGTGCATGGTGGCCTCCGCCTCCGCCGTGCACGCCAAGAACAGCGAGGGCAACGTGCTGGGCGCCATGCTGCGGCAGCTGGGCTGCATCAACATTGCCGATTCGGACGATATGATGCTGGAGAACCTGAGCATCGAGCGCATCCTGCTCGCCGACCCGGACTATATCTTTTTCGTTCAGCGCGGCGACGATGAAGCGGGCATGCGCGAATATGTGCGCCGCTTTCTTGCCGACGACCCCGCCTGGAGCGCCCTGACGGCGGTGCGCGGCGGCCGCGTGTATTTCATGGAAAAGACGCTGTTCAACCTCAAGCCCAACCACCAGTGGGGCAGGGCTTACGAAATTCTCGAGGAGATTCTGGAAAATGGCTAGGCGGCGAGGCGCGGTGTTTGCCGCGGCGGCGCTCGGCTGCGTCATATCGGCGCTGCTCAGCCTCTGCCTGGGGGCGGCGGCGCTGTCGCCCGCGCAACTCTGGCGCGCGGCGCTGTCCGGCCCGAACGATACGGCCGGCTACATCTTCTGGTTTTCCCGTCTGCCGCGCACCTGCGCCGGGCTGTTTTCCGGGGCGGCGCTGTCCTGCGCGGGGTGCGTGATGCAGGCCGTGCTTGGCAACAAATTGGCCTCGCCCAGCGTCGTCGGCGTCAACGCCGGCGCGGGCCTGGGGGTGACGCTCTGCTGCGCCGCGGGCCTGCTTTCGGGCTGGGCGGTGGCCGGCGCCTCGTTCGCGGGGGCGCTGGCGGCGGCGGGCGGCGTGGTGCTTCTGGCGCGCAGAACGGGCGCGTCGCGCACCACGGTGATCCTCTCCGGCGTGGCGCTCAACAGCATCCTCAACGCCCTGCGCGACGCCGTAACGCTTTTGTCGCCCGAGGCCGCCATGCTCAGCGGCGAGTTTCGCGTCGGCGGCTTTTCCGCCGTGACCTCCACGCGGCTGTTCCCCGCCGCGGCGCTGATTGCGCTGGCGCTGGCGGCGGTGATGACGCTTGGCAACGACCTGGACGTGCTGGCGCTGGGCGAGGAGACCGCCGCCAGCCTGGGCATGCGCGTGCGGCGAAAGCGCGCCGTGTTTTTGCTGTTGGCGGCGCTGCTGGCGGGGGCTGCGGTGAGCTTTTCCGGGCTTTTGGGGTTCGTGGGGCTGCTGGTGCCGCACATGGCGCGGCGTTTTGTCGGCGCGCAGAGCCGCTTTGCGCTGCCGTTGAGCGCGCTGATGGGCGCGGGCTTTGTGACGCTGTGCGACCTGGCCGCCCGCCTTCTCTTCGCGCCCTACGAGCTTCCGGTGGGCATTCTCATGGCCGTTCTCGGCGGCCCGTTTTTCCTGACGCTGCTGTTCCGGGAAAAGGGAGGCCATCGCAATGCTTGAAATTCGCAACCTGTGCGGCGGCTATCCCGGCCGGCCAATCCTGCGCGGCGTGCGCGCGACGGTTCCCGCCGGGGCGGTCACGGCGCTGCTCGGGCCAAACGGCTGCGGCAAGACGACGCTTTTAAAAACCCTCTGCGGCATTCTTCCCGCCTCGGACGGCGAAGCGCTGC
>DVIA01000076.1 GCA_018711655.1 Candidatus Pullichristensenella avicola | reverse complement strand
CTGCGCTTACTCCCCCATCGGTCGCCCCTCCGGGTTCGCTCGCGCTTCTCTTCCTTCTCTGTATCGTTTTCAAGGTTCGCTCGCCGCCCTTCTCACGCGCCCCTCAGCGCTCCCACAGGCCCTCTCGGCCCCGCGCTCGCACTCGCTCGTTTCAAGCGGCAAGGATTATTATATCAAAACCCCTGCTGTTTGTCAAGCCTTTTTTCTCTGTTCCATTGCATCCCATATTTTGATCTATGCGCGCGAAAAAGCGCAATATATAGCGTTTTTTGGCAGTTTTTCCCGGACTTTCCAGGCTTTTCGCCCGCATTTGTTTTTGTTAAGAATTCTGCTTTTTTTCAGCCTTCTCCCGCTCTGTTCCGCGGCTGACGGCAAACAGCGCGGGAATGAGCAGCAGCACGGCGGCCAGCGTGGACATCTCCAACGCGCCGGCCGGGAGCGTCGCCATCGCCGGCGTCGCCCCCGGGAGCGAAAATCGCAAGTGGACGACCAGCGCGCACACGCCGGCCACGAAGCCGCGCGCGAGCAGATATTCGTGCCAGCGCACGCCCAGCGCGCCCAGCACGGCCATGTTCTGGGCCGCGATGCACAGTCCGCCAAAGCCGGCGACCGCCGCCGCCAACGCCCAGGGCGCGCCGCATTTCGCCGCCTGCGCAAGCCCCGACGGCATATCGACAATATATAATAGGTAGTTACCCATTTCTCCGCCCAGCAGTTTCGCCGCCAGCGCCGCCGCCACGGAAAACAGCGTCATATAGCCGCACACCTGCAAAACCGAGCCGATCGCCGCGCGCACAGGCGCTTGGCTCGGGCGTTGCGCCGCTGCCGGCAGCGTTTGCGTTTCACCGGCAAAGCGTCCACGCAGGAGCAACCCCAGCGCAATCTGCGCCGCCGCCTGGGCAAGCGCCAGCCACGCGCCCATCTGCGCCGACCCATACAGCGCCGCGCCGACGCCGCCGACGAGGTATACCGGCGAAACGCCCGCGCACATCAACCCCAGCCGCCTGGCTTCGCCCCGGCGCAGGCCCTCGACGCGCTCCGCGGCCAGCGCCCCCGCCGGCGACCCGGCCAGAAGCCCCACGAACAGCGCCGCGGCGGCGCTCCCCGGCAGACGGAAAAGCGGCCGCATCCATCTGCCCAGCGCGCGCCGGTAAAGGCGCTGCGCCTCCGTGCAGGTCAGCGACGGCAGCAGCGCCAAAAATGGAAACAGCGACGGCCCAACCGACCCCGCCCAGACGCGCATGGCCCCCTGCGCGGCGGCGAGCGCCTCGCCCGGCCACGCCATCATCAAAAACACCAGCCCCAGCGCGCCCAACAGCCTGAGAACGTCCCATACTCTGCGCATGCCCCGCACCCCCCGGCATCCTATGCGCGGGCCGTCCGGGAAAATGCGCTTGCGGCGCGGCGCAAACGGCCTTGCGCCGTTGCGCGCCCCGTGTTATAATGAAAAAAACGCAAGGGAGGAACGCGCGTGCGCCTGGACAAGCTGCTGACCGCCGCCGGCCTCACCCGCGCGCAGGCCCGTCGCGCCGTCCTTGAAGGCCGGGCCACCGTAAACGGCGCGCCGACGCGGGACGCGGGCGCGCATGTAGACGGCGCGTCGGTGCTTCTGGACGGCCGGCCCGTGGTTCCGCCGGGCGATGTTTTTTGCATGCTCAACAAGCCCGCCGGGGTGCTGACGGCCGTGCGCGACGCACGCGAGGCGACGGCGTTCTCCCTGTTGCCGGAAGCGGTCCGCCGCCGAAACCCCTCGCCGGTCGGTCGGCTGGACAGGGACGTGACCGGCCTTTTGCTCTTTACCACGCATGGCGAGCTTTTGCACCGCCTCATTGCGCCGAAATACGCGGTGGAAAAGGTCTACGTCGCCCGGGTCGATGGCACGCCGGACGAAGCGGACGTCCGGAGGCTGGCCGCAGGCGTGGCGCTTGCCGATTTTACCGCCCGCCCCGCGCGGCTGGAAATCCTCGGCGAAGGCCTGGTGCGCCTGACCGTCACCGAAGGCCGCTACCACGAAGTCAAGCGCCTGCTCGCCGCCGTTGGGCATCCGGTGCTGGAACTTGCGCGCGCAGCCATGGGCGGCGTGTATCTGGACAAAGCGCTCAAGGCGGGCGAATCCCGCCCTTTGACCGACGCGGAGGTCGCCTGCCTCATGCGCGCCGCGCGCCTGGCGGAGCCGTGATCTTCGCCAACGCACGGCGGAAACGGCGTTCCCCGGCGGCGATCTCCGCCCCCTGTTCGCGCGCAGAAAGCCTCCGCGCAACCGCCGCCGGCATGCGGCGAAGAAAAAAGCGGGCCAGGCGCCCGATGAAAGGAAACAAACATGCCGGAGCATTACTACACCCCGCTTCCCGCCTCCGCGCACGACGAGCGCTGCCTGACGGTGCGCGCTCTGGGCGTGGAAATGCGCTTTTTCACCGACGCGGGCGTGTTTTCCCGCGACGGGCTGGACGCGGGCACGCGCGTGTTGCTCGAAGCGCTGCCGCCGCTTTCGGGCCGCGTGCTCGATCTGGGCTGCGGCTGGGGCGCGCTGGGCGGCGTGTTGGCGAAAAAATACCCCGAAGCGCGCTTTGTGCTTACGGACGTCAACGAGCGCGCGGCGGCGCTGGCGGAGCGCAACCTGCGCGCAAACGGCCTGAACAATTTCGAGGTCGTCCACGGCGACGGTTTCGGCGCGGTGCAGGGCAAATTCGACTGGGTGCTCACCAATCCCCCCATCCGCGCCGGCAAGCAGACGATCTACGCCCTGTTTGCCGAGGCAAAGGCGTTTCTCGCCCCCGGCGGCGCGCTGGCGCTGGTCATCCGCACGCAGCAGGGGGCAAAATCCGCCGAGCGCTACCTGCGCGGCCTCTATGCGCGCGTGGAAACGCTGGACATCAGCGGCGGCTATCGCGTGCTCGCCGCCAGCGGCGACGCTACGCCGGCAAATCCGTAAAAACCGGCGCTCCCATTCCGATGGCAAAACCGGTGGGCGGCCGGAAAAGCGCCGTTGCGGACCGGCCTCAAATCCCGCGGCGTCCGCCTGGAAAGCCGTCGGGGCGTCCGGCCGTCGGACGGCGCCGCAGAAGCGGCCGCGCCGGGCTTTCGCGGCGTTGTTCCTGCCGCGTCCCCGCCGTCGGACGGCTCGTCCCCCGGCGATATGCGCTCGTTGCGCGACGCCGCCGGCCAATGCGGCCCGTTGCCGTTCCCTTGCGCGGCGAGCTTTCCATCTGCGTTCCCGCCGGCGCAGGTCGGCATACCCCGTTCCCGTCGGGCGCCTTGCCCGAAAAACTACCTATATAGGAGGCAACTATGAAACAGAATCGTCTGGAACGCGTCATTCGCGGCATGGAGGCAATGGGCCTTGAGCAGATCATCGTCTCGGCGCCGGCCTCGGTATTCTACCTCACGGGCGTATGGGTGCGGCCGGGCGAGCGCATGCTGGCCCTGTATGTACACAAAAGCGGCGAAGCGCGGCTGTTTGCCAACCGCCTGTTCGCGCTTTCCGGCAACGTTGAAGCGCCCCTGAGCGAATTTGACGACACCGACGACCCCATCGCCCTGCTCAGTCAATTCGTGCGTCCGGGCAAATTGGGCGTTGACAAATCCTGGCCCAGCCATTTCACGCTCCGGCTCATGGAGGCGCGCGGCGACGTGCGCTGCGTGGTCGGCTCCGCGCCGGTGGACGACGCCCGCATGCTCAAGGACGCGGAGGAACTCGCCCTGATGCGCGAAAGTTCCCTGAAGAACGACGCCAGCATCCTCGAGGCCATTTCCTCCATCCGCGCCGGCCTGCGCGAGAGCGACGTGGCCGCCGCCTACGATCGCGCCGCCGCCAAAAACGGCGCTTCCAGCCCGAGCTTTCCGACGCTGATCTGCTTTGGCGCCAACTGCGCGGAGCCGCACCACGCCACGGACGACACGCTCCTTCGGGCCGGCGATTCCGTGATTCTGGACGTGGGCCTGACCTGGCAACGCTATGCCAGCGACATGACCCGCACCGTGTTTTTCGATCAGCCCACCGACGAGCAAAAGCGCGTGTTCGACCTGGTCTGCCGCGCAAACGCCGCCGGCATCGCCGCCGTGCGCCCGGGCGTGCCGCTGTGCGAAATCGACCGCGCCGCGCGCAAGGTGATCGAGGACGCCGGCTACGGACAGTATTTCATCCATCGCACCGGCCATGGCATCGGCCTGGAGGGCCACGAACCGCCGGACGTCAGCGCCACGGATACGCGTCTGGCCCAGCCGGGCATGGTCTTTTCCATCGAGCCCGGCGTCTATCTCCCCGGCCGTTTCGGCGTGCGCGAGGAGGACCTGGTCTGCGTCACTGAGGACGGCGTTGAAGTGCTCAACCATCTCCCGCACGAGTTGCGCGTCATCCCGGCGGAGTAAAACGGAACGCTGAAGGGCTGCCGGAAGGCCTTCCGGCGGCCCTTTGCCGTGCTTGAGAAAGGAATCTGCCCGATGAAAACATACGAATACATGGCCGTCGATCTGAGCGCAGAGCCCTCCTTCAACGTCCATGTCAAATTGGAGAAATACATCGAAAAACTGAACGCCTACGGCAAACAGGGCTGGCGGCTGATCTCCGGGACAGACGATGGGAAATATTCCATCTTTGAGCGCGAGAGCGACGATGCGAAGGCGTGAGCCTCCACATGGCGGCGGACGGCAGGGATTTCCCGCCGTCCGCCGCGCTTTGGTTTACATGGTCGCGCCGATGCGCCAGACGGTCATCGAGGCGTTGGAGTACTCGATATCCGAATCGGCGGGGACGGCGGTGATGGTGGCCGTGCCCGCAGGCACGCTGACCACCGCGAACGTAGCGAGGCTGGCCGGGGAATTGACCGCGGAAAAGCGGTGGCTGGCCTCGGCGCCGGTGACAGGCGCGCCGTTGACGTTGATGGCCACCGAAGCGGTGACGGGCACCGCCGTGCCGACGGGGACTTCCGCGTCGGTGTGGAACTCCACCAGATACACGCCCGGCTGGGCAACATTCACCGCGCCGCTGCCAGGGGCATGGGTAAGATCGGTGCCGAAACCGGCCACGTCGGTGTTGAAGGAAAGCGGCGTGCCGGCGGCGGAGGTTTGCGCCGCGGGGTTGGATACGCTGATCAGTTCGGGCACGGCGTTGGCTCCGGATGCGCCCGCGGGGCCGGTCGGGCCAGTCGCGCCTGCCGGGCCGGTCGCGCCCGCGGGGCCGGTGGGGCCGGTCGCGCCGCCGCCGGAGCCGGCGGGGCCAGTCGGGCCGACAGGGCCGGTCGCGCCCGTGGGGCCCGTGGGGCCGGTCGCACCGGTCGCACCGGTCGCACCGGTCGCACCGGTCGCACCGGCGGTTCCAGGCATACCGGCGGGGCCGGTCGGGCCGGTCGCGCCCGTGGGGCCGGCGGCCGTCATCAGCGTAAAGTCCGCCGATGCGCCCGGCGTCCCGGTCGGGCCGTCGGTGTTCACCCGATAGAGAGAACCGTTGTAATAGACGATATCGCCCGCGCGATAAAACCCGCCCGGGAAAAACGGTTGCGCGGCCTCCAACCCCGCGCCGGCGGGGCCGGTCGGGCCGGTGGGGCCCGTGGGGCCGACGGGACCGGTCGGGCCGGTCGTACCGCCCGCGCCGCCCGTGCAACAGCAGGGATAGGGCCTCGGTCGGCAGCCACAGGAACAGTTGCCGTTCGGTCGGCAATATATGCTCATGGAAAATCCTCCTTTACGCGCCTTTGCGGGGAAGCCATTCCCCCCTGCAGCCTATGCGCCCGCCACAGGGCGCGTTCCCGCGCGATGCATGGCAAAATTCCGGCAAAAACCCCTCTCTTTCTGAAATTGTAGAATTGTTTTCTTAGAATTGCTTGACCTTGCGCGTCCGGCGGGGGTATAATGGGGTATAATACGGTACGATACCGCCCCGAGGAGGCTTCTCCATGTATTTGGATCACCGCGTAACGGCGAAGATCACGCGCATTCTGGAACAGATCGACATGAGCGCCCTGCTGATGGACAGCAACGGCACGGTCGTGCTGCCTGAGGGGGACAACCGTCAACTCACGCTGCCCGATCAGTTGCGCCGCGAGCCAACCACGCCCATGGTCTACGGCGGCGTCACGCTCATCGGCACGGACGATCGCCAGCCGCTCTATATCTGCCTGCATGGCGATTCGCAGGAGGCCAAGAACTGCGCCGTGCTGTGCGCGGAATTGATCAACATGCTGGTGCGCGTGGACCTGGGCCATGCCACGCGCGAACAGGCCGTGCGCATGATGCTGCGCGGCGAAGTGGAAGGCGCGGAATTGGATTCCCTGGCGGCGGAGCACAACATTCCTCTGGAGAAAAACCGCTGTGTTTTGTATTTCTATTTTTCCGAAATCGACACCGAAGAAGCTTCGTCCGTGCTGGAGGGGGCGATCGACCCCGAAAACGACGTGCTGGCGGAGGTCGGCCGCCATTCCCTGGCGCTGATGAAATCCATCGACGGCGAGGTCAACTACGACGAACTGGAGCAGATGACCGCCGCTGTGGAGAACACCTTCCTGATGGAAACGGGCCACCCGGTCTATATCGGCGTTTCCGAGCCGCGCGCCGAACTGGACTGCATCAGCGAGGCCTTCGACGAGGCGCGCGAGGCCATCAATATCGGCCGCGTTTACCACAGCACGGGCAGCGTCTTTTTCTTCAACCGCCTGCTTCTGGAGCGCTTTTTGAGCGACCTGCCCGCCGATTCCAGCGCCCGCTACAGCGGCATGATCTTCAACCGCCACACGGCCAAGCTGTTCAACGACGAAATGCTCCACACCATTGAAACCTTCTTTGAAAACAGCCTCAACCTGTCCGAAACCGCGCGCAAGCTGTACATCCACCGCAACACGCTGGTCTACCGACTGGAAAAGGTGCAGCGCGCCATCGGGCTGGACCTGCGCTCGTTCGACGACGCGGTGACCTTCAAAATGATGATGCTTCTGGGCAAAAATTCCCAGCCGCGCCGCAACAGGGTTTGAGCATACGCCCCACATCCGAGCGCATATGCTCGCATGGAAAACGCGCCGGCGGCCAGCGAAACGCGGCCGCCGGCAATTCTTGCCCGCGCGCCGCGGGCCGATGGCGACAGGAGGACTGCGCATGTTCAAACGCCCCGTATCGTGGATGACGGCGATCTGCCTGGTGTTGATCGCGGCGATGGCTTCCTCGACGCTGACGCTGCTGCTGGTTGGCTCCACCCCCGCAGACGTAGCCCCCGCCGAGGACCCGCTCGCGCGCGCCCGGGAAATCCTCGCCATCGTCGAGCGCGATTATTATACCCAGATCGACGAAAACCAGCTTGCCACCGGCGCCATTCGCGGCATGCTCGCCACCCTGGACGACCCCTATACGTTCTACTATACCGCCGAAGAATATCAGGCCATGAACGAAGAAACCACCGGCCACTACAGCGGCGTGGGCATGCTCGTGGGCCTGGACGGCCGCGGCAACCTGATGGTGATGCGCGTATTCCGCGATTCGCCCGCCATGCTCGCCGGCGTGCAGGCAGGCGACCTGCTCGTCGCCGTAAATGGAACGCCCGTGGCCGGCAATACCTCGCGGGACCTGAACACGGCCGTATCGCTGCTCAAGGGCGACGACCAGACGCCCGTAGAGGCGACCTTCGAACGCAATGGCGAGCGCCTTACCTTCACGCTCACGCGCGGCGCGGTCAATATCAATTATGTCGAATACAGCGTATTGGACGGCGATATCGGCTATCTGTCCATTTATCAGTTTTCCGGCGACGACGTCGCGGGCGTAACCGAGGCCCTCAGCGCCTTCCGCGAAGCGGGCGTGCGCGCCCTGGTGGTGGACGTGCGCTCCAACCCCGGCGGCCTGCTCAGCGACGTCGTGCAGATCTGCGACCTGCTCGTTCCCGAAGGAATGATCGTCTACACCGAGGACCGGCAGGGCCGCCGCCAGGAATACTACGCCGACGGCGAGTACTGGGATGTTCCCATGGCCGTGTTGGTCAACGGCATGTCCGCCAGCGCCTCGGAAATTTTCGCCGCCGCCGTTCAGGAAAGTGGCCGCGGCGCAATCGTGGGCGAAACCACTTACGGCAAGGGCATCGTGCAAACGCTGTTCTCCTTTGCCGAGGGCGACGGCGTGCAACTGACCACCTCCGCCTATTACACCGCCTCCGGCGCTTCCATCCATGGCCGGGGCGTCACCCCGGATATTGAAGTCTCCCTTGCAGACGACGATCCCATTCTCTATTACGCGCCCGATCCCGAGGGCGACGAACAGCTTCGCGCCGCGCTTGACGCCCTGCAAGGCGCCTGACGATATGCCAAAAAGCCCCGCATCCTCTGGGTGTGGGGCTTTTGGCAACAAAGCGGCCCGCGGTTTACGCAAAACCGGGCGGCCGCGCCGGAGATCCCGCGCGCCTCAGCGCTCGAACTCCAGCAACTGCGCCGGCTGTACTTCGAAAGCGTCCGCCAGCGCGAACAGCAGCCGCAGCGAAATCGGCTGAGGCACCGTGGCCGTCTCAATCTGCGAAAGATACTTTGCGCTGATGCCTACGCGTTCGGCCAGTTGTTCTTGCGTTTTGCCTTGCAGCTTCCGGTAGAACGCAATGTTCAGGCCGAGATGAATCAACCTCTTTTGGTCCCTCTCTTCCACAGAACTCACCTCACTTCTAGTGTGACCCTTCTCGCAAAGAAGTTAAACACACTGGAATATAGAAAATTCTGTATTTTAGACGGATATCTTTCGTTGTTCACCAAAACTGCCTGCAAACTGTTCATTTTCAAAGGCGCGTTTCCAATGCCCTGCGCTTGCCGCGGCCCATGCTCAACGCCGCGGCGAGCATCAGCGTCGGAAAAACGCAGGCGACCACCAGGCCCGCGTTCAGCCCCGCTCCGCCGGCCACCCAACCGACCAGCCCCGGCCCCGCCGAGCAGCCCACATCGCCCGCCAGCGCCAGAATGGCAAACATGGCCGTGCCGCCCTGCGGATAGACGCGCGCCACCATGGAAAGCGCGCCCGGCCACATCAATCCCACACAAAAGCCTGTCAGCGCGCAGCCCAACAGCCCCAGCAACGGATGCGGCGCAAACGCCGCCAGAAGATAGCAGCCCACGCACAACCCCGCCGACAGCGCCATGGCGCGCCGCACCTTCAGCCGATGGCCGAACAGGCCGTACAAAAGGCGCGACAGGCCCATCAGCACTGCGAAGGCGCAGGGGCCGAGCAGATCGCCCATGGTTTTGCTCACAGAAAGGCCGCGCTCGGCAAACAGGCTCGACCACTGGCTCATGGCATGCTCGCTCGCGCCCGCACACAGCATCATCAGCAAAAACACCCAGAAAGCCTTCCCGGAAAACAGCGTTTTGACCGGTACGCGTTCGTGCTCCGCAAGGGGCGGCCGCATCGGCACCCTGGCGTACAAAAACGCGTTCGCCAGGGGCAGAATTGCCCAGATCAGCGGCAGATAGCGCCAGTTTTCCATGCCCGCCAGCGAGAAATAGGCCGTAGAAAGCAGCACCACCGCTACCGATCCCCAGCAGTAAAAGGAATGCAGCAGGCTCATGGCCTTTTCCTTGTGCTCGCCCGGCAGCGATTCCACAATCGGGCTGACCAGCACCTCCAGCAGCCCGCCGCCCACGGCGTTTATGGCTATGGGAAGGAGAATCGCCAAAAAGGCGTTTTCCATCACATACGGCAAAACGCCCAACAGCACAAGCCCCACCGTGGAGAGGATCTGCGCCAGCATCACCGCGCGACGATGGCCAATGCGGTCCACATAGCGCACCGCAAGCAGGTCCACCAGCATCTGGATGGCGAAATTGATGGATACCAGCAGCCCCAGTTGCCCCAACGTCACGCCGAAGCGTTCGTTAAACGTCACAAACAGCAGCGACGGCAGATTGTTGCAGATCGCCTGCGTCACATAGCCCAGGTAACATGCGTATAGCGTATGCCGATAGGTCATGGTTTTTCCCTCCATTGCCATGAGCGCGTCGAACCATTCTAGCACAGAAAAAAGCGCTCCACAACGTCCACAATAAAACTTTACCAAGCCGCGCCGCCATCGGCCCCGATTGAAAAGCGCGCCGTTCCCGTCGCGCCGGGACAAAACGACCCGTCGGCGCTTCGAGCGCGGCAAAGGCGGCACTCTGCGCCTCCCTTTGTCGGAGGACGCAAACCGCGCAAGCGACGCCTTCGCCGCAATGCACAGGCGTCCCCGGCGGCAATTCCGCGCCCGCTGTACAGACAAACGCGGCGCATATCGCGACAAAATCCTCCTTGCGCGGCGCGGTCGCCTTCCCTTCGCCGGACTGCGCCGCATGCCTGCCAGCCCGAAATCGCGCGATTGAACAAATGCCCGTCAAGCGGCGCGACGGCGAACCTCCCGCCGGATCGACATCTCCCAGAAAAAGCCCCGCCGCGGCGCGAAACGGAGCCATGCGCCGCAACGGGGAACCTCTGCGCCTTTGTGCGCAAAATCCGACAACTTTTCGTGCAAATTCGACAGACTTTGGTTTGTTTCTATTTGTTTCCGTCTTTTTCGACCGAAGTCTTTTTTCTGGATGGCGCGTGCGCCGCGCTTTTCCTCGCCGCGCCCGTCCGCGACGCGGCCACTTTTTTCGCTCTGCCGCTTTCGCGTTCGAAGTGCACGTCGCCCGGGGCCTGTTTGGCCGCGTCCACCAGAAACACCGCGAAACGGCGAATGCCTTCCATGAATCGCTTCTGGCGGCGGTCGCGCTCGGCGGCGTCGGGATTGACGGCCATATCGTTAAGGGCCTTTTCCCATTTGCCAGTGGTGGCGGCGGAGGCGATCTGTTCCGGGGCGACGGCGATCAGCTTGCGGCCCTTTTCCGTGGAAACAAGCGCCTTGCCCCGACGCTCAGCCAGGCCGACCTGAATGAGGCGCTCGATGGTAGCGGCGCGCGTGGCGGGCGTGCCCAGGCCGGAGGCCTTCATGCGCTCGCGCAGTTCCTCGTCCTCCAGTTCCTGCCCGGCGTGCTCCATCAAGGAAAGCAGCGAGGCGTCGTTGAGCCGTTCCGGGGGCTTGGTCTGTTTTTTGCGCGCGCCGACCTTTTGCGCCACACGCGTTTCGCCCTCGCGCACGTCGGGCAGCGGCGCTTCCTTTTTCTTCTCCCCCGCCGCGTCGAGAACGGCGCGCCAGCCCAGAACCTGAGGCACGGCGCCGTCGGCGCGGAATTCGTGCCCGCCTACCAGCACGCGCACGCGCGCCGATTCATATGCATAATCCGGGTAATGGGCGGCGATGAGGCTGCGCGCCACCAGATCGAACACCTTCGCCTCGTCCGCCGACAGCGCGCCGGGGCGGCGCTCGGTGGGAATGATGGCGTGGTGATCCGTGACCTTGGCGGCGTCGTAAAAGCGCTTCGCGTTCATATTGGGGTCAAAGGGCGGCTGAAGCAGGGGCCGATACTGGGGCGGCAGGTTGTAAAGCGCTTTGATCGCCTTTTCGCGCATATCCGGCGGCAGGCAACGGCTGTCCGTGCGCGGGTAGGTGATCGCCTTATGGCGCTCGTAAAGGGCCTGGGCGAGTTTCAGCGTCTTGTCCGCGGAAAAGCCAAAACGGCGGTTGGCCTCGCGCTGCAGCGTGGTCAGGTCCAGCAGCCGCGGCGGCGGCACGCGTTTGCATTCGCGACGGCTTTCGGCCACTACGCCCTCTTTCCCCTGCGCCTCGCGGCGGATCTTGTCGGCCTGTTCCCTGGTGGCGGCGCGGCTCTGCCGCGTCTCAGGATCATAATACAACCCCTCGAAGTCGCCAAAATCGGCGCGCACCTCCCAATAATCGCTGGGTACGAACTGGTCGATCTCGCGATCGCGCCTGACCAGCAGGGCGAGCGTCGGCGTTTGCACGCGGCCCATGGGCAACAGCGCCCCGTAGCGCAGCGTAAAGGCGCGCGAGGCGTTCATGCCCACCAGCCAGTCGGCCAGCGAACGGCAGCGCGCGCTTTCATAAAGGGCGTCATAATCGGCGGCGGGGCGCAGCTGCGCAAAGCCCCTGCGGATGGCCTCGTCGGTCATGGAGGATATCCACAGCCGTTTCACCGGCTTTTTGCAGCCCGCCATGCGATAAATATAGCGGAAAATAAGCTCCCCCTCGCGCGCCGCGTCCGTAGCGCAGACGATTTCGGCGGTGTCCTTGTCGTTCATCCACTTTTTGACGATGGCAAACTGCGCGCGCGTGGCCGGCAGCACCTTCAAGGGAATGTCCGCCGGCAGGATGGGAAGATCGCCCATATTCCAACGGCGATAGCGCTCGTCCAACTCGTCCGGTTCCATCAACGAAACGAGGTGGCCCAGCGCCCAGGTAACGATATAATGATTGCCCGAAAGGCAGCCCTCGCCCGGCCGGGTCGCGCCCAGCACGCGGGCGATGTCGCGCCCTACGGACGGTTTTTCAGCGACGATCACGGTATTCATACGCCCAGCATACCACAAAACCATCCGCAGCGCAAGGGCGCTTCCCCCCGGCGCGGCCGGCAACGAACCGGATATCCAGCCCCGGCCCGGGAGGTTCGCCTCTCCCGGGGCGGAGGGCCCCGCATTGGCTGGAACGGCGCCCCTCTCCTTCGCCCTTGCGCAGACGCCCCGCGTTGCGCCGCCGCCGGCATCTGCCGATGCGCCTTTTCTCCGCCCTTGCGCAGACGCCCGCCCGGGCCTTCGTCGCGCTTTTATCTGCCGCTTCGCATTTTCCGTATCGCGGGTGAAGCCGCGAACGCCTTTTCAAAAACGGACAAAAAACGAAGGTTGCGAAGCGGCGCAAACCTCTGCCTCAGCGCGCGCCTGGGCGGCAAAGCCCTCTATGCGAGCTTTGGCCCTGTCGCAGCGGCCGCCGCCCGGGCGCAATCGGCCTCGCCGCCATCGCGCGGCGTCTCCTTTCCAGGCGGAGCGGAAATCTCCCGTCGCCGTTGCGCAAAAACGGGGTTTCTGCTATAATGGGCGCAGGCGCAAGGAGGGATTTTGCATGGCCATCGCACAAAGCGCGGAGGCGCTGATTGGCAACACGCCTCTGTTGAAACTCAATCGCCTGTTTCCCGATATGGATATTTATGCAAAACTGGAGTATCTGAACCCGGCCGGCAGCGCCAAGGACCGCGCGGCGCGCTCGATGCTCAACGACCTGGAAACGCGCGGCCTGCTCAAGGCGGGCGGCGTCGTGGTGGAGCCGACCTCGGGCAATACGGGCGTGGCGCTGGCGGCGCTGTGCGCGGCGCGCGGCTACCGGCTGATCCTCACCATGCCGGAAACCATGAGCGCCGAGCGCCGCATGCTGCTTTCCGCCTATGGGGCGCAACTGGTGCTCACCCCGGGGGAGGAAGGAATGGCCGGCGCGGTGAAAAAGGCGGACGAAATTCTGCAAAACACGCCGGGCGCGGTGCTGGCAGGCCAGTTTGACAACCCCGCCAACCCCGCCGCGCATGAACAGACCACCGGCCCCGAACTGTGGACCGACCTGGGCGGCCGCCTTGCCGTCGTCGTCGCCGGCGTGGGCACGGGCGGCACCATCACCGGCACAGCGCGCTATTTGAAGCGCCAGAACCCGGCCGTGCGCGCCGTGGCCGTGGAGCCGGCCGCCTCGCCGCTGCTCTCGCAGGGGCACGCCGGGCCGCACGGCATCATGGGCATTGGGGCGAATTTTGTGCCGGAGGCGCTGGACCGCGACGTTCTGGACGAAATCCTCACCGTCACGGACGAGGAAGCCCGCGAAATGGCCCGCGAAATGGCCCGGCGCGAGGGCGTGCTGGTCGGCGTCTCCTCGGGCGCGGCCCTTGCCGCGGCGCGCCGTGTGGCGCAGACCGCCTCCGGCGCGGTGGCGGCCATTTTGCCCGATGGCGGCGAGCGCTACCTCTCCACCGGCCTCTTCGCCGGTTGACGGACACGCCACGCGCGGCGCAGGAACGGTTTCCACGGCGCCGGGCGGAACCCTTGGTGGGGCGCACCACGCGCGCGGCGCAGGGACATCTTCATCGACCCTTCCGCCAAAAGCGCCGCCGTTGCCACTTCGCCGGTTGACGGGCGCGCCACGCGCGGCGCAGGGACGGCTTCATCGGCCCCGCCGCCGAAAACGTCGCCGCATCTTCGCCGGTTGACGGGCGCGCCACGCGCGGCGCAGGGACGGTTTCCACGGCGCTGGGCGGAACCCTTGGTGGGGCGCACCACGCACGCAGCGCAGGGATGGTTTCCACGGCGCTGGGTAGAACCCTTGGTGGGACACGCCACGCGCGGCGCAGGGACGGCTTCCACGGCGCCGGGCGGAACCCTTGGTGGGGCGCACCACGCGCGCGGCGCAGGGGCCCACGCCCATGGGGCCGCATAGCAGAAAAAAGCGCGAACGCACCACGCGCGCAGCGCAGGGACATCTTCATCGGCCCTTCCGCCAAAAACGTCGCCGTTGCCACTTCGCCGGTTGACGGCGGGGCGGGCCCTGGCGGGACGGCGTTCGATTTGTGAAGCCCCCGGCCATGAAGGCTTTTCTGCAACGGCGAAAAGCCGCTGTGCAAGGCGCTCTCCCATCGGTGGAATTTCCCTCGGCCTTCGCTTGCGTGAAAATTCCGGCACGGCGGCGATCCTTTCCGATGGCGGCGAACCTCGCCCGCCCCGGCCTGGCAGGGCGGCGGGGCAACCGGCTCGACGCCTGGACATCTTTGTGCATAATTATGCATTCCGAGCGTCCGTGCGCCGCGTTTCCCTCGCGCCCGGCGGCGATTTCCCACATGCCGCGCATCCGTCCCGGCGCGGCCCCCTTCAACGACATTTCCGGCGCGGCGCGCCAAACGCGCGCTTTGCGCGAACCGTCCGGCGGCGTCTCCGCCGGTGAAAGCAGGAAGTTTTATGAGCGAATTGAAGCAATGGATGGACGAGGAAGCGCGCGATCTTGCCCAGTCCCTGGCGCAGATCAACCTGAACGAAATGGACGCGCGCTCCATGGGCGGCTATGGTCTGCGCACGCGCGCCATCACCTTTCTGGAAACGGTAAAATCGGCGCTGTTTCCGGCGCTGTATGAAGTGGACGCCGCCACGCCGGGGCATCTGGTAACGCTTTCGGAGGAGCGGCTTTACGCCACGGCCGAGCAACTCAAGGGCATCGCCCGCGACGTATTCTTCGGCCAGTGCGCGCGGCAGGGGCGCGAGGCGTGCGACCGGCAAAAATGCAAAGAGCGCGCCGACGCGCTGGTGCTGGCGTTTCTCAAGGCGCTTTTGCCCCTGCGCGAGCTGCTCACCGAGGACCTGTGCGCGGCCTATGACGGCGACCCGGCGGCGCGGTATATGGAGGAGATCCTTCTGAGCTACCCCTCCATCGACGCGGTGAGCACCTACCGCATCGCCCACGAACTGTTCGTGCGCGGCCTGCCGGTGGTGCCGCGCATTCTCACCGAATACGCCCACACGCGCACCGGCATCGACATCCACCCCGGCGCCACCATCGGCCGCCACTTCTTCATCGACCACGGTACCGGCGTGGTCATCGGCGAAACCTGCGTCATCGGCAACAACGTCAAGCTCTACCAGGGCGTGACGCTGGGCGCAAAGAGCTTCCCCAAGGATGAAAACGGCAACCCCGTCAAGGGCATCAAGCGTCATCCCAACATCGAGGACGACGTCATCATCTACGCCGGGGCGACCATTCTCGGCGGCGACGTCACCGTGGGTCGGGGCAGCGTCATCGGCGGAAACACTTGGCTGACCAAATCCGTGCCGCCGCATTCGTTCATCACCAACCGCGAGGGCTGAGGGACGGACAGCGTCGTTCCGCGCCCCCGACAGGCGTGGAACGAAGGCCGCCCGCCGCTTCCGGCGGCGCGATCGCATCCCCCAAAGGCGGCGGGCAAATGTCTGCCGCCGTTCGTTTGCAAATACAGGAGGTCGAACCAATGGCACAGGCGCTGCCGTGGGAAACCAACGCCCCGCCGGGCGCAGGCCTTGCGCCCATGGCGGGCGTCACCGACGCGGCCACGCGGCTGCTCTGCTTTGAACAGGGCGCGGCCTGGGCGGTGAGCGAAATGCTTTCGGCCAAGGGCTGGGTATTTTCCGGGCGCAAAAACCGCAACGCCCTGGAACTGCTTGCGCGCTTTCCCGGCGAAGGCGCGACCGGGCTGCAGCTTTTCGGGCGCGAGCCGGAATACGTCGGGCGCGCGGCAGCGGAACTGGAAGGCGAGGGCTTCGCCTTCATCGACCTGAATTTCGGCTGCCCCGCGCCGAAAATCGTCGGCAACGGCGAAGGCAGCGCCCTGATGCGCGAGCCAAAATTGCTTGGCGAAGTGGTGCGCGCCGCCGTGCGATCCACAAAGTTGCCGGTAACGGCGAAGATCCGCGCCGGCTGGGACGCGCAGAGCGTCAACGCCGCCGAGATCGCCCGCATCTGCGAGGGCGAAGGCGCGCGCGCCGTAGCCGTACACGCCCGCACGCGCGACCAGTTCTATGCCGGGCACGCTGACTGGCGGGTGATCGCCGAGGTTGTCCGCGCCGTGCGCATCCCCGTATTCGGCAACGGCGACGTGCGCACGGGCGCGGACGCAAAGCGCATGCTGGAAGAAACCGGCTGCGCGCGCGTAATGGTCGGGCGCGCCGCCCAGGGAAACCCATGGGTGTTCGCCGAGATCGCCGCCGCCCTGGCGAACCGGCCGTGGACGCCGCCTGCGCTTGAACAGCGTTTGCAAACGGCCCTTCGCCACCTGGATATGGCGCTCGCGCTCTACGGCGAAACAAAGGGCGTGCTGGAAATGCGCAAGCATGTAGCCTGGTATATCACCGGCGTGCCCGGCGCGGCGCGCCTGCGCGAGCGCGTCAACGCCCTGAGCGACGCGGGGGCGGTGCGGGCGCTGCTCATGGAATATGCGGGCGGGGCGTGAGGCTGCCGCGCAGAAATACAGCGTTGGATTTGAAGGTATTTGGAGGCTGCCATGCTGAATTCGATCCCCGGCAAAGAAGAAATGACGGCGCTAATCGGGAACCGCCTGTACGAAGTATGGGATGGGCTCTGCGCCCTGATTGAAGAATCATACGATATGGAGCGTCTGTGGAATAAAGGCGGAAAAGCGTGGACGTATGAGTATAAATACCGGCGAGGAGGCAAAACCCTGTGCGCATTGTATGCAAGGGAAAACCGCATGGGTTTTATGGTTATCCTTGGCAGGGATGAGCGCTTGAAATTTGAAGCGGCGCGCGAGAATTATACAAAAGAAACGCAGGAGATATACGAGAAGGCGCAAACATACCATGATGGGAAATGGGTCATGTTCGAGCCGACGGATACTTCTTTGTTTGAGGATTTCAGCAAACTGTTGCGGATTAAAAAGAAGCCCAATAGAAAGTAAGCCGGATTGCCACTTTGCCTGTGTGAAAAACGCCGTGCTGTATGGGCACGGCAAAGAAGTATTCAGGGAAATGCGTGGGTGCTTCACCTTGCCACCCGGTGGCGGCACATGCCCGTCTGCCCGCAATGGGGGCAGGTGAGGCGGCGGCGTGTGAACGTGTGGCGGCCTTTTACGTAGTCCGCCATGGCGGGCGCGAACAGCTCCTTACAGTGCGGGCACTCGAACCACCCGGCGCGCGCGTCGAGCGTGGCCGCCGCCCAGATGCCCACCACCGCCGTAGCCATGGCAAGGAGCAGCAGCGCCACGCGCGCGACGGCGGGCAGCGGCAGAAACGCCGCCAGCGCCACCAGCGCGCACACGGCCACGACCGTCGCGCCGCCGCAGGCGATGGACTGCAAAAGGCGCTGTCTGTTCTCCGCGTTTTCCCGCATCAGTTCCATCATGTTTTCCTCCGCCTTCTTCTGATAGTCCCCTTCCCCGACGCGCTCGCCGGAGAGCAGGTCGTTGACGGTGATCGAAAGCGCCGCGCACAAAGGCAGCATCAGCGAAACTTCGGGAAGCCCGCGGCCGGTTTCCCACTTGGAAACGGTCTTGTCGCTGATGGACAGCGCGTCCGCGAGCTGGCGCTGGGTAAGCCCCTGCGCTTTCCGGGTCTCGGCGATGAATTTCCCGATCCTTGCCTGGTCCAAGGCGCCTCCCCCTTTCAGCGGTATTGTACCGAAAAAACGGTGAAAAGAACACCCACGGGGCGTAGAGTTTTGCCTCTCTGCGCAACGCAGGGCCGGTTTCAAGGCAATTATACCATATCCGCTCCCGCCCGAAAGCGTCTTGCGGCAAAAAACGCGCGCCCGGCCGGAAAATCGCCGGGATTTACATTTTGACGTTGCAGTTTCGCGGCAAATCTGCTATGCTTCAGACGCATTTCGTTGATCGCAAAGAGGGATGCCGGCGGTCGTTCCTTTTGCAACGGGATCTGCCGCTTCCGAACGCCCGGAGGATGGGCGAACAGGAAGATGATCGGGCAGGCAGGAAAATACAGCCAAAACGGCAAAGGAGACGCTTATGGCGACAAAGGTTTTCGTTCACGGCTCAGGGCACAAGGCAACAAGTTGGGACAAAACGATTTCGCATATGGCAAGCCATGAAGATATCGTCTGTCCAAATCTGTCCTCCCTCCTTGAAGGGAAAGCGGCCCGTTATGAAAATCTATATTCATCCTTTGCAAGATATTGCAACGAAATCGACGGGAAGATTCATCTGTGCGGTCTTTCATTGGGCGGTATCCTGGCTTTGAATTTTGCCCTGGATTCTCCGCAAAAAGTGAAAACGCTGGTTTTGATCGGAACGCCGTATAAAGTCCCGAAGGCAGCGTTCCTCTTTCAAAATATGATTTTCAGATTTTTACCCGAATCCGTTTTTGAGCCCATGGCGTTTGGCAAAAAGGACACTTTTGCTTTGGGAAACACCATGAAGGCCTTGGATTTCACGGACAGGGTGAAAAATATTCAATGCCCCACGCTGATCCTTTGCGGGAAGAAAGACGGCGCAAACATAAAATCCGCGCGTTTTCTGTCGCAAAACATCAAAGGCGCAGAGTTGAAGATCCTTGAGGGTACCGGCCATGTGGTAAATGAAGAAAACCCGGAAATCCTGGCAAATATACTGACGGAATACTATTCCATGAACGCTTGAAATCGTTGCGGTTTGTAAAACGTTGGCGGTTGGATCGTATGGAAGCATATCGGGCGCATCTTGCACGCTTCCAAGGCGAAGAAATGAACCAGGCCCCTGGATTTATGATTGGCCCGACAAACCGTTTGAAGAACTTCCTCCGGAAATGCCGGCGCTTAAAACATTTCCATATGGGAATTTCGGCGGACATTTCATGAACCGCCAAGAAATTCTGCATGACGGGTTTCGGCTTGCGGGCGGGAAAATCAACGGCCTGGATGAAGCGGCCGGTGCGCTTGGGGTCCATGCGGTTCCCTCCTTTCCCCCAGCATGGCGCCCTCGGGCGCGAACGTCAACCTGCAAGGCGCAGGCAGGCGCGTTTTCGTCCCGTCCTGGGCGCGGTCGTGGCTTTTTTAGGGCGGGCGGAACCGCGTTTCCGCTCCGCGCGTCTAAGCCCGTAAAGGAGGGATGTCCCATGAAAAAGCTGTTTGTATGTGCGCTTACGCTGCTTCTGACGCTGCCGGTATGTACCGGAGCCGAAACGACGCCGGACCCGACGCTGACACAGGCGCGCGGCCAGGGCGACGGCTACGCCATCGCCTACGACGCCACCGCCTTTTCCTTCTATCTGGATGGCGTCGCCGAAGGCGTGGACCTGCTCGTCCCCACGCAGGACGCGATCAGCCCGGTCTATTTGCAAATCTCTCATCTCGAAAACGCCCAGGACGCGATGGACGATCTCGCCGGGGAGGGCTATGCGGACGCGGGCGAGATCACGCTGGCCTCGGGCCTGCGCGCGCGCACGTTCACGCTGACGCGCTCGGGCGTGGATTACGCCTGCTACATTGTCGAAGGCGAAGGCCGCGCCTATTCCCTCTTGACGGTCTGCTCGCAGGCGGCCGAGGAGTATGCGCAAAAGCTGCGCGCGGTGACGGACACCTTCACGCTGACGCAGACGCAAACGCCGCAAGAAACGGCGGTGGCCGCCTGAATGCGGCGGGACGAACGCCAATCCCGACGGGCCATCCGTCGGGAATTTTCATACAATGTCCCGGTTCCAGCGGCGTTCCGGGCGGCGATTGTTGCGCGCAGAAGCGTCGCGCCCCTTTGAGAAGCGCTTTGTGGAAGGCCCGCAAAGTGCGCGGCGGTCAGAGAAACGGACGCGAGGGCGCGATCGCCATCTGTGCCATGTCCCTGCGGGCGAGCGCAGCCGCCGGTTATGTCCTGTTCGCAGTTCCGGCGGCAAACCGTTTGAACCGTCTGCGCTGGGCGGACGTTGCGGCGGGCGCGCGAACCTTCCCTGAAAATCGCCGGGTGCGGCCATGTGGGCAAGCGCGGCTGCTTTCGGCTTCGGCATACCTTCCATCTTCCCGCGCTGCACCCTTACAGGCGGGCGCGGTCTTGCGGGCAAGCGCGTCCGTTTTCGATTTCGCCATGCCTCCCCTCTTCCCTCGCTCATGCCTTTGCGGACGGGCGCGGCTGCTTTCGGCTTCGGCACACTCCCCTCATCCCTCGCTCGCGTTCCTGCGAGCGCAGCCGCCGGTTATGTCCTGTTCGCAGTTCCGGCGGCAAACCGTTTGAACCGTCTGCGCTGGGCGGACGTTGCGGCGGGCGCGAACCTTCTCCCGAGAATCGGCGGGCGTACATGAGGCGATGGTACAAGTCCAGCGGCGGCGAAACGCCTGGCGTCACCGTCCGCGCGCGAGTCGTTGCGGCGAGCGCGCCGCGACAGATGCCACGGCTTCCCCGGCTGCCCGCGTCGCCGAAGGTCGTCTCTCCTCCGGCGGAAGCGGCGTTTTGCGTCGTCTTTTGCAGCCTCGTTCGCATCTGGGCGTTCCGGCGGCAGGAGCCGCTTTTTTCACAAAACCCGCTTCCGCGCCGCCGCCCATGACGCAGCCGTGGAGCGATTGCCCGCCGCCTTTCCCGCATTGCGCGCCGAACAGTCCTGCCTTGCAGGCGGCTTATCGTCCCTCGTGGTTTTCTTTCCCCATTCGGCGCGCAGGCCTTTCTTCTGCCGGAATGCAGCCTGAAGGATTGAACGGCGCGCGGCGCGAGCGCGGAAGGGCCCCGGAGCGGACGCGGCTTCTGGCGACGCTGCCTTGCCTTGGGCAAGGAGCGCTGCGCAGGACGGCGGCGACGCTGCTTGCCTGCGGCAAGGACGCTTCGAAAGGCGCGCGTCCGGGTTCGTGTACAGAAAGGTTTGACCCGGGCGCGTCTTTTTGTATGCAAGTAACCGTTGCCCGGACGCGCGGGACCGCTCGATTTGGCCGCGCGCCTTCCCCTCCGGGCTTCTCCCCCCGTCGGCGGGGCTACGGCGGGCCCTGCCCGCACCTGCTCAAGGGCCATCGGCCCTTGAGAATCCCCTTTGCTGCCGCACTTGGCACGAAACGTTCCACCCACGCCCCCCTCCGGGCTTCTCCCCCCCGTCGGCGGGGCACGGCGGGCCCTGCCCGCACCCGCTCAAGGGCCATCGGCCCTTGAGAATCCCCTTTGCTGCCGCGTTCAGCCCGAAGTTTCGCGCGCTTCCCCCAACCCACAAAGACGGCAGGCTCCTGCTCTTGAGCCTGCCGTCGTCGCTTTGCCCCTCCTCACCATCCCTTAACGCAACAAAGCGGCCCCGCCCCCTTCTCCTGGGGCGGGGCCGCGTCGCTCATTCGCGGCAGCTTCTGGCCGCAGGCACTGCCTGCACTGCCTGCATGGCAAGAATGGTGCGGGTGATGAGGTCGTCCAGAGACCAGCCGAGCATCTCCGCGCCCTGACGGATGACGTCGCGGGAACAGCCGGCGGCGAATTTCTTGTCCTTGAATTTTTTCTTTACCGAGGGCAGTTCGAGATCGTCGAGGCTGCGCGAGGGCCGCATAATGGCCACAGCGCTGATCAGGCCGGTCAATTCGTCCACGGCGAAGAGCACTTTTTCCATCTCGTGCTCGGGCTTCACGTCGCTGCAAAGGCCGTAGCCGTGGCAGACCACGGCGTGGATGAACCGCTCGTCGCAGCCGGCGTCCTCCAGAATCGTCCGCGCCTTCTGGCAGTGTTCTTCGGGGTACATTTCAAAGTCCACGTCGTGCAAAAGGCCGACATTGGCCCAGAAATCGGCCTCGTCGCCATAGCCGAGTTCATTGGCGAAATAGCGCATCACGCCTTCGACGGTGCACGCGTGGCGCAAATGGAATTCACCCTGGTTGTACTTTGTGAGCAGCGCCCACGCCTCATCCCTTGTCACGAAACGTCCTTCCTTTCCATTGTCAGAATCAGCAGCAGAGGAAATAGCTCCCGCGCCCGCAGCAGCAACTCAGAAGCAGGTTGCCCAGGCACAGCCATGTGCAGGCGTTGTCCAGGCCCGGCATGCCGTAGCGGCGGCCGGTCTGGCGGTACGTCTGGCCGGCGTATTGCAGGCGCTGCAGAAGCTGGCGGTATTCGAGGTTATCCGGCTCGCGGCTGACCGCCTGCTGCGCGTAATTGAGCGCGGCGATGTTGTTGCCCAGGCCCATTTGGGCGTTGGCCATGTAGAAATACCAGCGCGCGGGGCGATCCTGCATCTGCTCGAGCAGGTTGATGGCCTCGCGATAGTGGCCGGAACGGATGAAATTGCGCGCGGCCTGCATCTGCGGGCTTTCCTGCGCGTTGCGCTGCGACTGCGCGCCGCCGTAGCCGCCGGCGTCCCACCAGCCGCCAAAGTCGCCCCAGCCCCAACCCCAGCCGGCGCCGCCGTAGCCGCCCTGGCCGGAGGGCCCGTAGGAACCCGCGCCGCGCGAAGAGCCGGGGTTGGGGTTCGCGTGCCGGTTCATGATCTGGCTGTAGGCGGCGTTGATTTCCTTCATTTTCGCCTCGGCCTCGGGCGAACCGCCGTTGACGTCCGGGTGATACTTCTTGGCCAGTTTTCGGTATGCCGCCTTCACCTCGTCGTCCGAGGCGCCCGGCTCCAACCCCAAAACCCGGTAGGGGTCCTGTATCATTGCTGTTCTCCTTTTCTATCCTCCGCCTGCGCGAAGGCGCCGTCGCGCTTTTTGCGCACGGATACATATTTGGCCCACACGCCCGAATAGAGCGCGCTGCGCAGAATGGTCGCGTCCTTCACCAGGGGCAGCACCTCGAAGGCCTGCGTGCAACGGCCGATGAGCATGGTCAGCACGCTTTCCACCGTCGTTTCAAAGCCTTCGCCCTTGAGGGCGACGAGGGGGTTGTACGCGCCGCGTTTTTCGTCGGCGGCAAGGTCGTCGTAGGCGTCCATGACGTAGACAAAGCGCCCCAGATACTCGCCCATGGTTCGCAGCGGCGCCTCCCACTCGTCGTGGCGATAGACGAACAATTCGCCCAGAAGCCGGCCAAAGCAGTTGGCCGGGGCGTCCACGTCCATTTCCCGGCGCTGTTCGATCGTTCTCAAATCGCGCACGCCCTGTTCGATGGCGGCGCATTTTTCGCCCCAGCGCGCCTCCACGCGGCGATAGCCGCGCTTCAGCGCCTCGGCCCCGACGCGGCGCAGAAGGTTGCGCTCGTCGGCCCAGTCGTCCATCAGCTTGTGATAGGCCAGGGCGATGTTCATATCCGCGGCATAGGCGGTAAACTCGTTTTCCACCCAGGCGTGCTTTTTGCGCGGGTGCGGGGCGCAGCGTTCCTCGCCGCTTTCCTCCGCCGGCTCGTAAAGCGAAGAAAGCGTCAGCAGCAGAAACGTCATATCGAAAGTGAGCGTCAATTGTCCCTTCAGGCCGTATTCCCTGCGCAGGCGGCGGCAAAGGCCGCAGTAAACGGCCTGAAAGCGGTCGCGCTGGGCCTGGGTGAGCGCCTCGGGGTTGACCGTTACATACCCGAACATGCTATGCCTTCGCCTTAAAGGCGTGCTTGCATTTTCCGCAGGTAAGCGTGCCCTCGCCCGAGCCGCGCTTGAGCTTCAGCCAGGCGTGGCACTTGGGGCAGCGGAAGTACTTGTATTCCTTGCGGTTTTGGAAGCGCACGCGCGCCTGCGAAAACGACGTGCGCAGTTTGGCGGTTCTGTTCCAGAACCAGGCGTTCTCCGCCGTGCGCCGCGCCGTGTTGCGCGAAAACATGCGAAAAAGCGTGTAGATCAGCGTCGCCAGCCCCAGCAGGGTCAAAACGCCGGCGTGGGGAACGAACATGCCCAGCACATAGAACCCCAGCGCCGCCCAAACCAGAAAGCGCCCCAGCGCGTCCGCGCCATAACGGCCCTGCATAAAGCGCGTCAACGCCTCTCGCATTTTTTGCAACATGGTTCCCAGCTTCCTTTCATCTATCAAAATGTATACCAAAATAGTATGCTCTGTCAAGGGCATGATTATGAACGCAGAATGAATATTGCGATTTCTGACGGATTTTTAATCTTGCTCAAACAAAACGGAGGCGCTATAATGAAAAAAAGGGGGCCCGGCCATGGAGGAACAATGGATGCGCGAAGCGCTTTTGCTGGCGCGGGAGGCGCTTGAGGCGGGGGAAACGCCGGTGGGCTGCGTGATCGTGCGCGCGGAGGAGATCATTGCCCGCGCGCGCAACCGCCGCGAGGAAACGCGCGACCCCACCGCCCACGCCGAAATGCTCGCCATTCGCGCGGCGGCGCGCGCGGTGGGAAACTGGCGGCTGGCGGACTGCCATATCTACGTCACCCTCGAGCCGTGCCCGATGTGCGCGGGGGCGATCTCGCAGGCGCGGCTGGGGAAGCTGGTGTTCGGCGCTTTCGACAAAGAGCGCGGCTGCGCCGGCAGCCTCTACCGCATTTGCGAAGATCCGGCCTTCCCCTGGTTCACCCCCGCCGTGGGCGGCGTGCTGGAGGCGGAGTGCAAAGCGCTTCTGGACGCGTTTTTTCAGCGCGCGCGCCGGTGAAAGTTTACAGGAATGGCTTTTCAAATTGGCGTTTATACCGTATAATAGAGGATAGGGAAAAAAATTGCCGATTCCGGCATCTGGAGGGAACAACATGGCTCTGATCGACAAAATCAAGGCGAAGGCGAAGGCCAATGTAAAGCGCATCGTGCTGCCCGAGGGCGAGGAAACCCGCAACGTGCAGGCCGCGGTGAAGATCGTGGAACAGGGGCTGGCGAAGCTGACTCTGCTGGGCGACCCGGAAAAAGTCCGGGAAGTGGCGGCGGGCGCGTCGCTGGACGGCCTGACCATCATCGACCCCAAAACTTCCGACAAATGCGAACAGTACGCCGCGACGCTTTACGAACTGCGCAAGGCCAAGGGCATGACCCCCGAGCAGGCCGCAGAACTGGTGAAGGACCCCATGTACTACGGCGTGATGATGGTCAAAATGGGCGACGCGGACGGCCTCGTCTCCGGCGCCATCCACTCCACGGGCGACATGCTGCGCCCGGCGCTGCAGATCATCAAGTCCAAGCCCGGCATCAAGACCGTCTCCTCCTGCTTCCTGATGGAGTGCCCGAACAAGGCCTACGGCGAGGACGGCGTAATGATCTTTGCCGACTGCGCCGTGAACATCGACCCCGATGCCGAGCAGCTGGCCAGCATCGCCCTGGGCGCGGCGGACAGCGCCCGCGCGCTGGCGGGCATCGAGCCGCGCGTGGCCATGCTCTCCTTCTCCACCAAGGGCTCTGCCAAGCACGACCTGGTCACCAAGGTGCAGGAAGCCACCCGCATCGCCAAGGAGCTTGATCCGAGCCTGATGCTCGACGGCGAACTGCAATTGGACGCCGCCATCGTCGAAAGCGTCGGCAACCTCAAGGCGCCCGGCAGCCCCGTGGCCGGCAAGGCCAACGTGCTGGTGTTCCCGGGCCTGGAGGCGGGCAATATCGGCTACAAGCTGGTGCAGCGCCTGGCGGGCGCGGAGGCCTACGGCCCCATCCTGCAGGGCATCGCCAAACCCTGCAACGACCTTTCGCGCGGCTGCTCGGTAGACGACATCGTCGCCACCGTGGCCATCACTGCGGCGCAGGCGTAACCCGCCTTCGGCGGGGCGGACGGGGGAGCAAGCTCCCCCGCCGCAACCGCCCCTCCAATTTTTGCTCGCGGCGCTTCGCGGCCGCGGCACAGGCAAACATTGCGCGGCGCGGTTGCCGATTTCCCAAATCGTCAATATCGGTCGCCTGCGGCTTGAAACCCTTTGGGGGCTCAACCTGTCGCCGGAACCGATTTTGCAGGCTGCCCTGCCCTCCTGGCGCCGTCATTCGCAGCTTTTGACAGCATTTTCCGTTTTCGGTTTCAAGTGAACGTAAGGAGTTTGTGCCATGAAAATCCTCATCATCAACGCGGGATCGTCTTCGCTGAAATATCAGCTGATCGACATGGATCACGAGTCCATCATCGCCAAGGGTCTGGTCGAGCGCATCGGCATCGAGGGCGGCAAACTGACCCACAAGTACGCCGATAAGACCTACACCGTCACCCCGGACGCCATCAAGGACCACACCGAGGCCATGAACCTCGTGCTCGAAGCCCTGCTTTCCAAGGAGCACGGCGTCATTTCCTCCATTTCCGAAATCGGCGCGGTCGGCCATCGCGTGCTCCACGGCGGCGAGAAGTTCACCGCCTCCTGCATCATCGACCAGGCCTGCATGGACGCCATTGAGGAAAACATCCCCCTCGGGCCTCTGCACAATCCCGCCAACCTCATGGGCATCCGCGCCTGCCAGGCCGTGATGCCGGATACGCCGATGGTGGCCGTGTTCGACACCGCCTTCCATCAGACCATGCCGCGCACGTCCTACCTCTACGGCGTGCCCTATGAGTACTACGAGAAGTACCACATCCGCCGCTACGGCTTCCACGGCACCAGCCACCGCTTTGTGTCCGCCCGCGCGCTGGAAGTGCTCGGCCTCAAGGACAAGCCCAGCAAGATCGTCATCTGCCACCTGGGCAACGGCTCTTCCCTGAGCGCCTGCGTGAACGGCAAGTGCTTTGATACGTCCATGGGCCTGACGCCTCTGGAGGGCGTTCTGATGGGCACCCGCTCCGGCGACCTCGATCCCGCCGTGGTGGAGTGCATCGCCAACAACGAGCATCTGACCCCCAGCGAGACGCTCAACGTGCTCAACAAAAAGAGCGGCCTGCTCGGCCTTTCCGGCGTTTCCAGCGACATGCGCGACGTGCGCTCCGCCGCGGCCGAGGGCAATGAAATGGCCAAGGTGACGCTCGACATCTGGGCCTACCGCATCCGCAAGTACATCGGCGCCTACGCGGCGGCCATGGGCGGCCTGGACGCCATCATCTTCACCGCCGGCATCGGCGAAAACGACGGCGAAGGCCGCGCGGAAGTGCTCGAGGGCCTCGAGTTCCTCGGCGTCAAGCTGGACGCGGAAAAGAACGCCAAAGTGCGCGGCGTGGAGGCGGAGATCTCCGCGCCCGACAGCAAGGTCAAGGTCTGGGTCATTCCCACCAACGAGGAACTGGCCATCGCCCGCGACACGCTGATGCTGACTACGAAATAAGCGCGGATGGCGCAGAAACCGGCGGCCTGCAGGCCGCCGGTTTTGCATGCGCTTCGCGACGCGCGCCCAAAGCAAGCGCCGCGCGGGCAATGCCGGAAAAATCCTTCGCCAGCCCGCGCGCATCCTCGCGACAGAGCGCCGTTCATGCGCCAGGCCCGGCGACCGCCGCCCGGCACGATCAATTGTCGCCCCCTTTGCCACCCCGCGCCACGGAGGCCCTTATGCAGCAAGACGGCCGCCCGCTGCGCCGCGCAGCGTGGGCAATGCCGGAAAAATCCTTCGCCACCCCGCGCCACAGGAACCCTTATGCAGCAGGGCGGCCCGCCCGCTATGGTCGATGCCGAAAATCCTTCGCCAGCCCGCGTGCATCCTCGCGACAGAGCGCCGTTCATGCGCCAAACCCGCGGCGACCGCCGCCCGGCGCGATCAATTATCGCCCCCTTCGCCACCCCGCGCCACGGAGGCCCTTATGCAGCAAGACGGCCGCCCGCTGCGCCGCGCAGCCGCCCGGCGCGGCTGTTCTCGGAAATCTGACGGGCCCCCTCAGCGCTGCAAATCGCACAGGCCCGTCGCCGGGCTTTTCACAGAAAAACAGGGCCGTGGCGTTCCGCCTCCGGTCCTGTCTGTTTTCCTATACCGCGCCGACGTATTCCTCCAGCGTAATGTCCTGATTGCGAATCGCCGTGGCGGCGCGCACGCCTACATAGCGGTAGTGCCACGGCTCGTAGCTGATGCCGGTAATATCCGCCTTGTTGGCGGGATAGCGTTGGATGAAGCCGTATTCGTGCGCATGTTCGCGCAGCCAAGCGTACTGTTCGGTGCTTTCAAAGCCGTCGTTGGTCTCGGTGGTGACGTCGAAGGCCAGGCCGGTCTGGTGTTCGCTGGCCCCGGGCGGCTGCGCATAGCCGGGCTCGCTTTCTTCATAAATCTGGCGTTGCGCCTCATAGTCCCGATAGCCGCTGGTGACAATGAAGCCGTTGACGCCGTCGTCCTCCGCCGCGGCGAACATCTTTTCCATGGCCTCGTAGGTGTCGCGGGTGAGGTAAATATCGCTCCTGGCCAGGCGGAAGGAGTGCCGCTGCTCGTACAGATTGACCAGCGCCTCGGGCACATAGCCCGAACCCAGCAGATTGTCCTCGTTGACCAGCAATATGCCGCCCTTATAGCGCGTAGAATCCACGCCGAAATACCAGCCAAGGCCGAAACTGCCCGCCAGCAGGACCAGCGCCGCGGCTGCGGCCGCGATTTTCTGCCATAATGGCCGTTTGCGCGCGCGCCGCGAACGGCGGCTGGTGGAAACTTCGGCCTCGGCGCGCATGCGCCGCGCCCGCCGCGAATTCGCTTCCGGCGCTTTTGCCGTCGCCATAGACATCCTCCTTTGTGCCATCGCCCCGCAAGGGCATTTTCTGTTGGACGTTTTTGCCGCCTGCGCGGTTCCGGAAACCACGCCGATCGGCCAGACCCGGCGTCCCACAGGGCGCTTCGGGCGGCAGGAGCCCGGCCTACTTGTGATACGGTTCCCCGGCGAGGATGCGCTCGGCGCGGTAAAGCTGTTCCAGCAAAATCACGCGCATCAGCCCATGGGGAAAGGTGAGGCGGGAAAAGGAAAGCCGTTCGTCGGCGCGCGCAAGCACGGCGTCCGACAAGCCGTTGGAGCCGCCAATCACCAACACGATGCGGCCGCCCAGGCCCGCCCAGCGGCGCATGCGCCTTGCCAGCCCCGGCGAATCCGGGGCCTCGGCCTCAACGCAGAGGGCGATTGCATGATCCCCCGGACGGATGCGCCGAAGAAGCGCCTCGCCCTCTTTTTCCAGCGCCCGCGCCCCAAGGCTGTCCGGGGCGTCGTCCACCTGCTCGATCGCGTATTTTCCATAACGGGAGAGGCGCTTCAAATACTCCTCCACCCCCGCGCGCTGCCAGGGTTCCTTGAGCCTGCCCACACAGAGCACCGTTGCGTTCATCCAATCCCTCCGCGCGAAAATCGTCTCTGCGCCAAACGGCGGGGCAAACCCGGGGCGCGCCGCGACGCCGCCGGCGACCGAACGGCGGGGCCGTCGCGCCGTCAACGCAGCGGCGGCGTTCCACGCGGAGAGCCATCGGTCAGGCGCGTCAGATCGACGGCCGATGCGGTGCGCCGCGCCCGCGCGTGCGGGGAGCGCTCTGCTGGCGGCCGTAGGCAGCAGGGTCGGCAGCGCGCCGCACCTGCGCGTGCGGGGAGCGCTCTCTTGCGCTCTTCGGCCTCCTGACGCATCTGCTCGCCGCGCCCGCGCGTGCGGAGAGCGCTCGTTTGTCGATGCGTTTATCCTCTTCCCTGCAGCGCGCCGCACCTGCGCGTGCGGGGAGCGCCCCGCAGTTGCTCATCGATACGAACTCGACGACCACTGCCTCACCCGCGCGTGCGGAGAGCGCCCGGAGAAAAGCTCTTTGTCGGAAAGCCTCGTAGCCGCCTCACCCGCGCGTGCGGAGAGCGCCCAGGCTACTGGGTAGGCGGAACGCTGGAAGCGTTCGCCGCGCCTACCCGTGCGGAGAACACCCGGTTCCATTGTAACCGCGCCAGTCGCAAGCCCCCGCCGCGCCTGCGCGTGCGGAGAACGCTCGCAGGTAGAAAATGCTGCGCGCTCCGCTTAAGCGGGCCTCGCTTGCGCGTATGGAGAGTCCTCGCCTCGGCCTTTCCACCACCACGGATATTGCCGCCGCACCCGCGCGTGCGGAGGGCGCCCCGATGATGCGTATATGAACATCTCTGCTCGCGGCCGCCACGCCCGCGTGTGCGGAGAACCCGCCGTCGAGGGCCACTCCGTGCGCGCGTGGACGGAAGGCGTCTGGCAAATCGGAAGGACACGGACACCTGCGGGCCGCTCCGTGCGCGCGTGGACGGAAGGCCGTCGCCGCAAACACCGCCGTCTCTTTGTCTGCGGCCGCTCCGTGCGCGCGTGGACGGAAGGCTGTTCCACTTTTTCGCGCACTCGTTTGCGTGGGGCCGCTCCGTGCGCGCGTGGACGGAAGCCGCGCCTGCGCATGCGGAAAACACCCTTCATGCGGGCGAAGCCCCGCCGCGCGCGGCGTTCCGCTTGTGTCCCGCGCGACAGCGCGGCGACGTCCATCGCCAAAACCGCGCCGGCTTTGCCGTGCGCATATCCCCGCCGCGTTCGCCTCCCCGGACGCGCAAGCCGCCGCGGTCTCCCCTTCACGCCCGTAGTCTCGCGCGCGGCGTTCGTTTACGCCCCGCGCGACAGCGCTACGATGTCCATCGCATAGATCCCCGCCATGATCAGCGCCGCCACGCTCAGAAGAAGCCGCGCCTTCATCGGCAGCGTTTCGCCGCCCGCGGGCGCGGCGACGACGCC
>DVIA01000075.1 GCA_018711655.1 Candidatus Pullichristensenella avicola | reverse complement strand
CCCACCCATACGGACTTATCCAAACGCCCTCCCGCGCGCAGGGCCTTCGAAAACGCCATCGAACTTCCGGCCGTCCCGATGCAAATGCCCCCGCGTGCAAAACTTCCTGTCCGCGTTTGCCGCACCGGGTTCTTTCCAGTCTCCGCCCTCATGTGCAGGGCTTTCTGGGCCTGTCCGGCAACGGGCCCTGCGGATGCGGCGCTGTCCTCCGCACATGCAGCCCTTCTGGGGGTCTCCCACCCATACGGACTTATCCAAATGCCTCACGCGCGCAAAGCCTCCGAAAACGTCAGCGAATTTCCGATCGTCCCGATGCAAACGCCTCACGAACGCAAAGCCTCCTGGGACGGGCGCAGCCGCCATGCGGTCGCTGGAGCAAACGCCTCCGCGCGCAAAGCCTCCCGGCGTCGGGAACGTCAGCCGCGCTTGCGCGCATTGACGGGCGCGCGGGTCGCCTGTCCAAACCCGGGCCTGCGTTCCATTCTCCATCCGGCGCAGTGAGAGCCGCGCCATTCCGGCGCTTCGGCGGCGCTGCTCCTGATCGGCTACAGCCAGGTTTCCGGCTTTTTTTCGCGCCGCATCAGGCTTTCCACCACCGCGCGCGGCGACGCGCCGCGGCGGACGATGGCGTCCACGCCCTCGATGATGGGCAATTCCACGCCGTACTTCTTCCCCAGCGCCAGCGCCGCGGGCAACGCGTTGAGGCCCTCGACCACCATGCCCACCTCGCGCACGGCGTCCGCCGGAGCCATGCCGCCGCCGATGAGCATGCCGCAGCGGTTGTTGCGGCTGTGCATGCTCGTGCAGGTCACCACCAGGTCGCCAAGGCCGGTCAGGCCGCTGAACGTTTCCCGTTCGCAGCCCATCGCCGCGCCCAGGCGCGCCATTTCCGCGATCCCCCGCGTGATGATGGCGGCGCGGGCGTTGTCGCCGTAACCCAGGCCGCCGGCGATGCCCGCCGCCAGCGCAATGACGTTTTTCAGCGCTCCGGCCACTTCCACGCCGCGAATATCGGCGTTGGTGTACACGCGCAGGCTATCGCTCATGAAGGCGTCCTGCACAAAACGCGCGGCGTCGGCGTCGCGGCTGGAAGAGACGATGGTGGTGGGCAGGTCGCGGGCCACCTCCTCGGCGTGCGTGGGGCCGGAAAGCGCCACCAGGCGCGGCGCCTTGCCCGCGGCGGCCATTTCCTGGCCGATGACCTCGCTGAGCGTAAGGAGCGTATCCGTCTCCATGCCCTTGGCCACATCCACCGCCACCTGCCTTTCCCGCGCGAAGGGCGCGGCGGCGCGGGCGGTGGCGCGCACATAGGGCGAGGGCACGGCAAAGACGAGCATGTCCTTTTCCGCGCAGGCGCGGCCGATGTCCCCAGTGAAGGCGACGCTTTCAGGCACGACCATATCGCCGAGGCGGGGATGCCGCCGCGTCTCCGACAGCGACGCCACCTCTTCGGGAAGCGCCGACCACGCCGTGACCGCATGCCCATTGCCGGCCAGCAGCCGCGCCAGCGCCGTTCCCCAGGTGCCGGTTCCCAGAATGCCGATGGTGTACATAATTTCCCTCCATCCATGCGGTTCGCAATGAAAAACAGGCGTCTTATCGCGTAAGACGCCTGTTCTGGCAGGGGCAGAAGGACTCGAACCCTCAACAAAGGTTTTGGAGACCCACGTGTTACCATTACACCATGCCCCTACATGCCCGCGGGCGAATCGCTCACGAACAAGGGATATTATACTCTATCCGCATGGACTTGTCAAGCAGAAAACGCGCCGCGCGCTTTGAAACCATGTACGAGCCCCGCTCGGGCCGGCGGGAAAGTCCGACGCGGACAAATCCTGTCGGCCCGGGACGGCGGCCGCGAACGATCTGACGCGCATGTCCTTTGCAAACCCGCGCGACGCGCTCCGCGCTTTTGCAAAGGGCCCGGCGGACGCATCGCGGCGGCGAAAACGCTTCTTTGCCAGAATCCGCAGCGCCGTCTTTCTTCTTGCGCATGCCCGCGCCCCTTCGCCGCCCTTCCCTTTTGCGCGGATCCGCCCGGCGCGAGAAATGGAACTGCCCGAATCGGCAATGTACGTCCCGGCCTGCAATCCTTCTTCAAATCGTCTCTTGATAGTGCGAGCGACCACAATTGACCCGACCGCCTTCGCCGATCGTTTCAATGCCCAATGGACTGCATCCATGCTTTGGACAGAGGCCCCCGACCCCTGCGCGCGGGGCGTTGGGGACGCGCGCGGAGGCGAGCGAGATGTCCACCAGCCCCCCGACCCCTGCGCGCGGGGCGTTGGGGAAATGGAACCAGGATTCGCGCGGCGTACAACTGCCGAACCCTACGCGCGGGGCGTTGGGTCAAGCGCCGTCAAAGCAGGAATATTCCCTGCGAACCCTATGCGCGGGGCGTTGGTACTCTTATTCAGTGGGCAGGCCGTTTTGACGCTCCTCGAGTCCCATGCGCACGGGGCGTTGGCGGAGAAAATCGCATGAAACAGAATAGCAATGAAAACTCAAGCCCCGCTCGCACGGGGCGCTGGTCTGCTAAACAGTGCGTGCCGCACGGGCGTCAGCGCTCGAACCCCACGCGCGCGGGGCGTTGTACATCGCAGCCTGATCATTTGCCCTACATTCGCGCTCGAACCCCACGCGCGCGGGGCGTTGGTATAAGGCGAATATCCTCTGCGGATATTTCGACGCTCGAACCCCACGCGCGCGGGGCGTTGAGTGTTAAATCATTATGACACGGACAATCGGACAGTTCGAACCCCACGCGCGCGGGGCGTTGGTGATATAGCCACCATTCCCAGCC
>DVIA01000074.1 GCA_018711655.1 Candidatus Pullichristensenella avicola | reverse complement strand
GTCAAGTTAAGAATAGTTTAACTACGCGCCCGATCCGGCGCGGGGCGCGACGGCGTTCGCGAACGTTTGCCAAGGAATTCACGCGCTTTTCGTTGACATTGGCGGCGTGTTTTGCTATAATCGCCCTGCATACGACATTTGCCGAGGGGAAGAAGTTTGCGCTCGGGCCGCAGAGAGCGGGCGGCTGGTGAAAGCCCGCGCCGCAAGCGCGAACGTGCCGCCCCGGGCGCATTCGCGCCGGCACCGCGCAGGAAATGGCGCGGCGGTCGCCTCCGTTACCGGGCAGCGAGTGGGTCCCTTGCGCAAGGGGCCAATCAGGGTGGTACCGCGAAACGCGCCTTTTCGTCCTTGAACGCAAAAGGCGCTGTATTTTTGGAATCTGGAGGAAGGATAGCATGAACGTCAACATCAAAAGCGCCAACGACCTGCGCAGCCTGTTTCTGAAATTCTTTCAGCAGAAGGGCCACGCCGTCATTCCCAGCGCCTCGCTGATCCCGGAAAACGATCCCACGGTGTTGTTCACCACCGCCGGCATGCACCCGCTGGTGCCCTACCTTCTGGGGGCGAAGCACCCCATGGGCACGCGGCTGACGGATGTGCAGAAGTGCATCCGCACCGGCGATATCGACGATGTGGGCGACCCCAGCCACCTCACGTTCTTTGAAATGCTGGGCAACTGGTCTTTGGGCGACTATTTTAAGAAGGAAGCCATCGCCTGGAGCTGGGAGTTTCTGACCAGCCCCGAATGGCTGGGCATCGACAAGGACCGCCTGGCCTTTTCCGTGTTCGCCGGCAACGAGGATTGCCCCCGCGACGAAGAGGCGGCCAATCTCTGGCGCGAGATGGGCGTGAAGGACGACCACATCTTCTACCTGCCCAAGGAGAACAACTGGTGGGGCCCCGCCGGCCTGACCGGCCCCTGCGGCCCGGATACGGAGATGTTCATCATCACCGACAAGGAGCCCTGCGGCCCGGATTGCTCGCCCGCCTGCTCCTGCGGCCGGTACCTTGAGATATGGAACGACGTGTTCATGCAGTACGACAAGCAGGCCGACGGTTCCTTCAAGCCCCTCAAGCAGAAAAACGTCGATACCGGCATGGGCCTGGAGCGCACCTACTGCGTGCTGATGGGCGCGAAGTCCGTCTACGAAACCGATATTTTCGCCGGCATCCTTGCCAAGATCGGCGAACTGAGCGGCAAGACCTACGGCGAAAACGAGGACGTGACCA
Organism: Candidatus Pullichristensenella avicola; assembly: GCA_018711655.1. Classification (GTDB taxonomy): domain Bacteria; phylum Bacillota; class Clostridia; order Christensenellales; family Aristaeellaceae; genus Pullichristensenella; species Pullichristensenella avicola. The sequence continues at coordinate 13,342 of DVIA01000074.1, read as the reverse complement.
AGTCCTTCCGCATCATCGCCGATCACATGCGCACCGCCACCTTCATCATCGGCGACGACCGCGGCGTGACGCCATCCAACGTCGATCAGGGCTATGTCCTGCGCCGCCTCATCCGCCGCGCCGTGCGCCACGGCATGCAGATCGGCATGCCCGAAGGCTCTACGCCGCAGATCGCCAAGGTCATCATCGACCAGTATGGCGATGTGTACCCCGAACTGCGCCGCAATGAGGCCCACATCCTCGAACAACTCAAATTGGAGGAGGATCGCTTCCAGCGCACGCTCAAGAAGGGCACCAGCGAGTTTGAGAAGGTCTTTGGCAACGTCAAGCGCGCCGCCGACGCCTTCAACGCCCTGGAAGAAAAGTTCCGCGACGCCTTTGAAGGCGAAGAGGGCAGGAAGCTGGCCGAGGCCATGCAGGTGGCGCAGAACGTCGGCTCCACGCTGCGCCCGACGCCGGAAATGGTCGAGATCATCGAAAACGTCAAAAAATTCCGCGAAGCCCTGGAGACCATCCGCGACTTCGGCGAGAAGATGAAGAAGTACGCCGGTTCCTTCGGCACCATCGACGGCCGCAGCGCCTTCAAGCTCTACGATACCTACGGCTTCCCCATTGAACTGACCATGGAAATGGCGCACGAAAAGGGCCTCGAAGTGGACGAGAAGGGCTTTGAGGAGCGCTTCAGGCAGCATCAGGCCACCAGCCACGCCGGCGCGGAGCAGCGCTTCAAGGGCGGCCTGGCCGACAACACCGAGGAGACGGCCAAATTGCACACCGCCACGCACCTTCTGCACGCGGCGCTGCGCAAGGTGCTGGGCAACGAGGTGGCGCAGAAGGGCTCCAACATCACCGCCGAGCGCCTGCGCTTCGACTTCTCCTTCGGCCGCAAGATGACGCCGGAAGAGCTTGCCGAGGTGGAGCGCCTGGTCAACGAGGCCATTGAGGCCAATGTGCCCGTTACCTGCGAGGAGATGACCGTGGACGAGGCCAAGGCGCAGGGCGCCATCGGCCTGTTTACCTCCAAGTACGGCGAGCGCGTCAAGGTCTACACCATGGGCAACTTCTCCAAGGAGATCTGCGGCGGCCCGCACGCCAGCAACACCGGCGACCTCAAATCCTTCAAAATCAAGAAGGAAGAAAGCTCCTCCGCCGGCGTGCGCCGCATCAAGGCCGTCATCGGCCAGTAAGGAACGGCGCTCCCGCGCCCTGCCCCAAGCGGGGCGCGGGGACGCCGCGCGTTTTCAAAGGCCGACGCGGATGAGAGATGCGCGATATCAAGCGCGCTTTCCATGCCTGCGCGCTCAAAAGGGAACCTCCGCAAATGCCCGTCGGGCGTTGCTGTCGCGCCCTTCATGTCTGCGTGGCAAAACCCGTATCCGGCGGCTGCGGATGCGCGCCTTCCGGGCCGGCGTTGCAAAGCCTTGTGTTGAAAGCCGCTTGCGGCGAGGCTTTCCGGCGCGCCTGCCCGCGGCGGAGGCTGCGCGCGCGGTTTTGCAGGCGACCTGCCTGCCGGGGCGCAGGGCGCGCCGGCTATGCGCCGCGCGGCGAAGGTTTTTGCATAGGCCGGGGATCGACGGGCCCGCCGATGCGCGTCCGGCCTGTATGGGAGGGAAAAGCAATGCCGAAGTTTTCCGAAATGAGCCTTGCGGAACTGACGCGGCCCGGCGGCTACGCATGCGCCTGCGGCAAGCGTCACGCCGTTGACCTGCCCTGGCTGCGCGTTGATCGCGGCGCGCTGGCGGCGCTTCCCGAGGCGCTTGAAACTGTAAACGCCAAACGGCCCTTCGTGGTCTGCGACGACAACACCTATCGCGCCGCCGGCGCGCGCGTGGAGGAAGCGCTCCGCGGGGCGAACGTAGCGTTTCAAACGTATATCGTTCCCTGCCGGCACGACCGCATCGCGCCCTCTGAGTGGGAACTGGGCTCGATGATGATGCACTTCGATCCCGCGTGCGATCTCATTCTCGGGGTCGGTTCAGGCGTTGTCAACGATCTGTGCAAGGTCTTTGCGCATGCGACGGGACGCAGGAGCGCCATCGTCGGCACCGCGCCCTCCATGGACGGTTTTGCCTCCAATTCCGCTTCCATGGAGGTCAACAACGTCAAATCCACCCTCTACAATGCTTCGCCCGCCTTTATCCTGCTGGATACGGAGATTCTTGCGCAGGCCCCGGAGCGCATGCTCTGGGCGGGGCTTGGCGATATGGCGGCGAAGTACTGCTCCGTTTGCGAATGGCGCATTGCCAATATCGTCATTGGCGAGTATTACTGCGAGGAAGTCGCCGATATGATGCGCGCGTCGCTAGCGAAGATCATGGCCGCTGCGCCGCGGCTGATGCGTCGCGATCCCGACGCCGTGCAGCCCATCGCCGAAGGGCTGGTGACGGCGGGGTTGGCCATGGCCTACGCGCAGGTTTCGCGCCCTGCCTCCGGGTTGGAACACTATTTTTCCCATGTCTGGGAAATGCAGGCGCTGGAGCGCGGCGTGCCCTACGATCTGCATGGCATCCAGGTGGGCGTGGGCACGATACTGACGTTCCAGGTGCTTTCCTGGCTCAGGCAGGTCAGGCCGGACCGCGCCCGCGCTGAAAAGCACATGCGCGATTTCGACGAGGCGGCCTGGGCGGAAACCATACGCCGCATCTTTGGAAAGACTGCCGGGGAGATTCTTCGCGCCGAACAGAAATTCCGCAAAAACGATCCCGTCGCCCATGCGAAGCGGCTGGAGACGATCCTTTCGCGCTGGGACGAGATCATGCGCGCCATCGACGAGGAACTGCCGCCCCTGGAAACGCTGCGCGCCGTTCTCGAGCCTACCGGCATGCCGCTTTCGCCGGAGGCGATCGGCATTTCCCGGCAGGACGTAGCCGACGCCTTTGTCGGTTCGCGCGATATACGCGATAAATATCTTTGCAGTTCGCTTTTGTGGGATTTGGGCCTTATGGACGAGTTCGCCCGGCGTTTGCAGGAAGCGAAATGAGATGGATCCCCCTGCGCGATGCGCGGACGATGGTAACTTCTGCCGCGCGGCGGGATTTGCGCCGCCGGCTCCCTGTGCGATGCGCGGACGGCCGTCGAACCGCTGATAGGCCGCTCGGTATTGATCGCCGCCCTGCGCGATGCGCGGACGCCCCAACGGCGTTCGCGCGTTTTTTGCGCCACGGCCCCGCCTGGGACTGGGGGACAGGGGTGGGAAGGAGCGCCTGGAAGTTCCTTTTGCAGAATGAAAGCCCCGTGCGCATACCGGCGACGCGCAGTCGGGCCGACCGGAAGAGCAGGCGCGTATCGGCGCGCATTCGCTTGCGGTGGAAAATGACATTTGGCTTGGGAAAGTCCATGCCGTATCGGCGATGGAGCGCGCAGGCGGCGCCGGAAACGGTTCCAGGCGCACCAAAGCGGCGGCCGGGATTGACGCCGCCGGACGTCGGGGCGAAAAGCGCGCTTTTGCCAGGACGGACGGGCTTGCAAAAGCAAAAAACGCCGGATGGGAAGACGGCTTCTTCGTCCGGCGTTCGTTTTTTGCGCAGCGCGCATGTGAGGCGGTTTTTGCCGCCACGGCGCTTGCAAAGAGGGTGCGCAAGGCGCGTTTCTGCCCGGCGGGCAGATCAGGCCTCGCCGCCCTCTTCCGGGGCTTCGGCGTGCGCGGAAGTTTCCTTGCGGCGGTAGAGGCGGCGCTCCAGCGACCAGATGCGCTCGGTAAAGCCGCCGGGCTTGACCATGGCCAGTTCGCGACGCATTTCGAACATGCGCGCATCCAGAACGTCGAGGGTGTGCAACACCTCGGCCTCGGGGAACATTGGCCGCCGCGGGCTGCCGTATTCGGGCAGGTCGTGGTGCGAAAGGATCATGTGTTCGAGCATGACCTTCAATTCGTCGCGCACGTTCAATTCGCGTGCGCAGCGGTCCAGCGCCGCCACGCCCATCACCAGATGGCCGAGCAATTGGCCCTCGCGCGTGTAATCGCTGGCCAGGCCGATTTCGTCGGCGCGCAGTTCGTCCAACTTGCACAGATCGTGCAAAATCACGCCCGCGGCCAGCAGGTCTGCATCCAGAAAGGGATAGATTTCGCAAACCGCCTTGGCTGTACGCAGCATCGTGGCGGTGTGGTGCAAAAGCCCGGAGCGTTCGGCGTGGTGCAGCTTGGAAGCGGCAGGGTAGTACAAAAGGCGGTCGCCGGCTTCCTCGAGGCGTTTGAGAACCAGGGCCTTGAGTTCGCGATCGACAATGGCGTCGGCGCGATTGAGGATAAAATCCATCATGTCGCCGGCCGGTTCCGGGGCGCAGGGCGTGAGAACGGCCATATCAAAATCGTCGCTCTCGACGGATGGGCGCATCTTGTCCACGCGCAGCTGCGGCCGGCCGTTGTATTCAAGCATCACGCCGCGCACGCGCAGAACCTGCGCCGGGGCGGGGGCAGGGGTCTGCCCGTCCCACATCTTGGCGTTGACTTCGCCGGAGATGTCGCACAGGGTCATGTCCAGATACTTGCTGCCGTTGGAGGAGGTGCGCTGCGCGGCGGCTCGCACGAGCAGAAACCCGTCGAAAGACTGGTTTTTGATCATCGAAGCAAGTTGCGGTTGCGCTTTCATACGCCCTCCTTGGAAACGGCTTCATCCAGCAGGCAGATGGCCAGCGCGTAGATTTCCGCGGCGCGCAGGAAATCGGGGATGTAGAGGAATTCGTCCGGGCTGTGCGCCGCGCCGTGCGAGGCGGGGAGCCCCTCGGGGCGAGGGCGCTGGCCGGGGAAGGTGGGGCCGAAGGTGACGGCGTTTTCCAGCACGCGGGAATAGGTGCCGCCGCCGGAGGTGAAGGGCTGGGCCGGATCGCCGGTGATCTCAAAATAGGCGCGTTGCGCGGCCTGAATGACGGGGCCGTCCTTGGGGATGTAGACCGGGCCGGTGGTGGAAAACTCGCGCGCTTCAAAGCCGAGACTGCGGCCGTAGGCCTGCAGCGCGCGGCTGTCGCCCTCTACGTCCGCGGCGATGGAAAGCCGGCAGTCCACGCTGAGGGCAATCTGGCCGTTTTCAACGCGGGCGACGCCGCACACCATGGTGCTGCGCCCGGTATCCTCATCCTCGCGGGCGATGCCGGCGCGTTCGCCGTAGATGTCGCCAGACAGCGCCGCTACGCCGCGCATGGCGCGCTCGGACTGGCCGGAGAGAACGCCCGCCGCCAGCAACGCCGTGGCAAGGCGGTGGATGGCGCTTACCCCGCCCTCGGGCCGGGCCGCGTGGGCCGCCGTGCCCTCCGCGCGCACGCGCAGCAGGCCGTTTTCCTCGCTGAGGCTGACGCCCTCGCCGGCTGCGAAGGGCTTTACGCCCTTCAAAAGCGCCGTGGCGCTGGGCGGCACCATGTTAAAGACCTCGCCGCCGTGGAAATCGACGATCTCCGCGCCCGGATCAATCGCGAACAGGCCCTTGATGGAGCCTTTCTGCGCGTAATTGGCCGGGAACATGCTGTCCGGAATCAGGGACACGACCGGCTGCTTGCAGTTTTGCGCGTAGTATTCCATGTCCTCCATGCCCGTTTCTTCAGAACAGCCCATCATCACGCGCAGGCCGTGGCGCAGGGGCAGGTTCAATTCGCGGAACATGCGCATCAGATACAGGCCCATCACGGCGGCGCTTTTGTCGTCGCTGACGCCGCGGCCGAAAAGGAAGTCGCCCTCGCGCGTGCCGGCATAGGGGGGATAGGTCCATTGTTCGCCCTCGGGAACGACGTCCAGGTGCGCGACGATGCCAATGCAATTTTCTCCATCGCCGTATACGGCGCTGCCGCAATAGCCGGCGTGGTCTTCAACCGCGAACCCCATTTCGCGGGCGCGCGCCAGGGCGAAATCAAGCATCTGGCGGCATTCCGGGCCAAAGGGCGCGCCTTCGGCCGCCAGGTCGGCGCGGCTGACCGAGCGAATGCGGGAAAAAGCCTGAACGTCGGCGATCATTTCCTCCGCGTGTTCGCGGAGCCACTGCGCCGTTTTTTGGCGAAACGCGAGCATATCCATAGCAGTCTCTCCTCCAAAGTTTTTTCCGTGTGCTTCCATTATACATGCCCGCGCGCCGGGATGCAATTGCTTTTTGCGCGAATCTATGCTATGATGTCGGGGAACGGAGGTGTTTTGCATGAAAAAAATCGCTATTTTCCTGTTGGCGTCGCTTCTGGTTTGCGTCTGCGCCGCGGCGGAGGCGCCGCGCGACACGATGGAATTGCCCGAGGGCTTTTCCTGGGTGGATGAAACGGAAATGGAGGGCTATCGTCAGGCCGCGACGCAGGACAGCGGCGCCGCCTATGCGGGAGAAAGCCTTCTGGCCGTGCGGGACGGGGCGGCCATCAGCCTGGTGAGCGCCGGCAGCGAATATGCCGACACGCGCGCCGCGGCCGAAGCGCTGCTGGAGGAATACGCCGGGTATATCGACGGATTTGAAAATGTGGAAGCGGAATACGTCGAGGCGGGCGAACGCGAATTTGCGCGCTTTCAGGTCGCCCTGGACGGCGAACCCGCCGCGCAATATCTGCTTTTGGAAAACGGCACGCTGTACGTTTTGACGTTCGCCGGCGTGGACGAGGCGGAGGCGCTTGCTGTGCTGGAAAGCTTTGAACCCGCCGCCCCGGACGCGACCGGGGCCGCCGACGCGGAGACGGACGAAACCGGCGCCGAACCGGCGGAGGATGCGGACGCCGCGGAAACGCCCGACGTCACGCCGGAAGCGTAGAAAAGCGATCTGCACATGGGAAAACGCCGCGAGAAGGGAAATGCGCGCGCAACGCCGCCCGCCGTGGGGAGGAAACTGCCCCGCGGTTCGCATCTGGGTCGCGCGGTTCGCCTGTAAGGAGAACAGGCCCCTGGCCGACGCTTGAGCGTCCCGGTTGGGATGGCGCGGAGGCGGGCGTCAAGCGAGCGAATCCCCCGCAAATGCGCGCGAATGCGCGCGACCGGAAGCGCCCTGCGCGAGCGGCGCGGCCGTTGTGAGATCCGCGCAGAGAAAGAGCCCGGAGCGCTGCTCCGGGCTCAGAGCGCTGACAAAGCCCACAACCGCAAGAATCGCTCTGATCTATAAAAACCAGAGGCGATTCTTGCTTCCGGCGTCAGATGCACTTGCATCCTGCGGTCGCTTACGCCCATGTAAGCTCGCTTGGATGCAAGTACAGCTTCCTTGGCTTGCGGGCTTCTCAACGCTCTGACAGTCTATTGGCTTTGTCAACATCCTGGGCCCGGAGCGCTGCTCCGGGCCCTTTTGTTGTTTGCGCCGGGTTGCGGGCGAGGGACGCGACAAGGGTCACGCGTTTTCCAGAAGGCGAAAACGCAGCAAAACGGGATTGTGGTCGGAATGGGAGAATTCCTCATCGAGCGTTTCGCAAAAGAGCACTTCGACATTGGCCGAGGCCAGGAAACCGTCCAGGGTGAGGACGAACGTGGTTCCGGGCCGATAGGGCGCGTCGGCGAGGCGGCAGGAGGGGGCGTTGCGCGGCGCGTACAGAGAAACGCCTTCGGGCAAAAGCTCGGCGGGGAAGGGCTGTGCCCAGGCATAATCCGCGCCGGAGACGCCGAACACAGCGCCGGAATCGCCCAGCAGGTCTTTGTTGAAGTCGCCGCCGGCCAGGGCGTAATTGCCGCGCGCGTACTCCGCGGCCATGTCGTCAAGCAGGAGGCGGGCCTGTTCAACGCTGATGCTGCCGTCGCTGGTATAGGCTGAAAGGTGTACGTTGTAAAGACACAACTCCGCGCCGTTTTCCAGCGGCAGACGGCAAACGGTGTAACAGCGGTCGAGGTCGGTCAGCCGCGCGGGGCCGCTTTCCAGCGGCAAACTGCGGCGCACAGCGCCGTCCACCTGCGCGTCCGCCAGCGTCAACACGCCCGACAAAGAGCGGCCGATGGGTTCGTGGAAGGGATAGAAAAGGTAAGGGGAATCGTAGTTGACAGCAAAGCAGGACGACATTTCCGGAAACGCTTCCGCCAGCATGGCGCGCTGATCGACATGCCAACTGCGATCGGAATTTACGTCCACTTCCTGCAAGAGAACAAAATCGGGCGCAAGTTCGCGGATGCGCGCGGCCATGGCGGCGGTGTTCTCCTCTACGGCCTGCCTGGAAAATGCACGCGCGCGCGTGCCGCCGTCCATGAAAAAGCTGAAAGCATCGGAATAGGCGCCGAAACCGAAGTTCCACGTCAAAAGCGTGTATTCCCGTCCGGCTTCCACGGCCTGCGTCGCATTTTGCTCCGTTTCCAGCGGCAGATTGTCCTCAATGCGTTGCAGGTTCAAAAGAACATAGGCCGCGTAAGCCAGCAGGAGCACCAGCAACGCGCCCAAAACCGCGGCGATACCGACAAACACTCTGCGCATGCAGCTTCTCCCTTCCGCGGCCGCGCATCGCACGCGACCGACATGTTCAGCATACCATCCCGGCGAGACGGCGTCAAGGCGTTTGGCTGCGCGCGCGGAGATTTTGCCGCCGCCAGAACGCGGGCCAAACGGCCGGCATGCGGCGAAAGCGGCGGCGCATCCGCGCTGTCGGCGCCGTAGAGCGACATTTTATCGCCGCCGCGACGGTTTTTGGACGGCGGATGTTTCCAAAGCCCCCGCGCTGTGGTACAATAGGAGCATGGGGGAAGATCCCCTGCAAGGAGGACGAACATGTACTTTCCATTTTTCTATGACTGGACATACATCCTGCTGATCCCGGCGCTCATTCTCTCCATGTGGGCGCAGTTCCGCGTTACGAGCACTTTCGGCCGCTTTAGCAAGGTGCGCGCATCTTCGGGCATGACCGCCACGCAGATGGCCGAGCGCCTTCTGCACGCCGAAGGCGTCTACGATGTATCCGTCGAGCGCACGCGCGGCAACCTCACCGACCACTACGACCCGAAGAACATGGTGCTGCGCCTTTCCGATTCCACGGCCGATTCCACCTCTGTGGCGGCTCTGGGCGTGGCGGCGCACGAGGCGGGCCATGTGCTGCAGCACCGCGACGGCTACGCGCCCCTGATGCTGCGCACGGCGGCGGTGCCGGTGGTCAACATTGGCTCCAACCTTTCCTGGCCGCTGTTCGTCGTCGGCCTGATCTTTTCCTGGGAGCCGTTGCTCTACGCGGGCATCGCCCTGTTTGCGCTGGCGGTGATCTTTGCCCTGATCACCCTGCCGGTGGAGTTTAACGCCTCCAGGCGCGCCCTTGCGGCGTTGGAGGCCGGCGGCTATTTGCAACCGGGCGAGGAAATGCGGGGCGCGAAAAAGGTGCTCTCCGCCGCGGCCATGACGTATGTCGCCAGCGCATTTATGGCCATTATGCAGCTTTTGCGGCTGCTGGCCATCGCCGGTTCGCGCCGCGACGATTGACGCGCGGCCTGCCCATGGCGCCGGGAGCCCCAAAGCGCTTGGCAAAGCGCGAATGGCGCGGAGGGAGTACGGCTTTTCAAGAAGGGCCTCCAGCCCAAATGCTGAAACGGGCGATAAAGCGCGGAATGAACGTTTTTTGCGAAAAAACGACAAATGTCCGTAAAACAGGCGCGACTTAACACGGTCGCGCTTGTCTTTTGCGCGCGCATCGCATACTATAATGAAGAAAACAGAACATAAGGAGGCGCAAGCCATGCTGGAGTATCCTGCCGTCAAGCAGTCCGATCCGGAAATTTATGCCGCCATGCAGCGCGAATTGGAGCGTCAGCAGACGCATATCGAACTGATCGCTTCGGAAAACTTCGTCAGCTCCGCCGTTATGCAGGCGATGGGTTCGCACCTGACGAACAAATATGCCGAAGGGTATCCCGGGAAGCGCTACTACGGCGGATGTCAGTTTGTGGACGAGGTCGAGGACCTGGCCCGCGAACGCGCCAAGAAGCTCTTCGGCGCGGAGCACGCCAACGTGCAGCCCCATTCCGGCGCGCAGGCCAACACCGCCGTGTATTTTGCCCTGCTTGAGCCGGGCGATACCGTGCTGGGCATGAGCCTTTCCAACGGCGGCCATCTCACCCATGGCAGCCCCGTCAACCTTTCCGGCAAGTACTTCCACTTTGTGGCCTATAACCTCGATGAAAAAACCGAGCGCATCGACTACGACGAGGTGCGCCGCCTCGCCCTCGAGCATAAGCCGAAACTGATCGTCGCCGGCGCCAGCGCCTATGCCCGCGCCATCGACTTTGCCAGGTTCCGCCAGATCGCCGACGAAGTGGGCGCGCTGCTGATGGTGGACATGGCGCACATTGCCGGCCTTGTGGCCGCGGGCGAACACATGAGCCCCGTGCCTTATGCCGACGTGGTTACCACCACTACCCACAAGACGCTGCGCGGCCCCCGCGGCGGCCTCATCCTCTGCCGCGAGCAGTACGCCAAGGCCATCGACAAGGCCATCTTCCCCGGCACGCAGGGAGGCCCGCTGGAGCACGTCGTCGCCGCCAAGGCCGTGTGCTTCAAGGAGGCCATGACCGAGGAATTCGCCGCCTACCAGCACCAGATCGTCCTGAACGCCGCCGCCATGGCCGAGCAGCTTACCAAGCGCGGCGTGCGCCTCGTTTCCGGCGGCACCGACAACCACCTCATGCTCATCGACCTGGTCGATAGCGAAATGACCGGCAAGGAACTGGAACGCCTGTTGGGCGCGGCCAATATCACCGCCAACAAGAACACCGTGCCGCGCGAAACGCGTTCGCCCTTCGTCACCAGCGGCCTGCGCGTGGGCACTCCCGCCGTCACCACCCGCGGCATGAAGGAGCCGGAGATGGTAAAGATCGCCGATATGATCGCCGACATCATCGAAAAGGGCGAGGCCGCCGTGGAGGACGTGCGCGCGCGCGCGCTGGAACTGTGCAAGGCCTTCCCGCTCTATGGATAAGCTGGAAACGCTCTTTGCCAAGCAGGCGGCGTTCAACCGCTCCATCAACGAAACGCGCCATCTCGAAGAGGTGACGGACGACGAGTGGGTGCGCAAATTCGCCGTCGCCCTCATTGTCGAGGCCGGCGAACTGCTCGACGCCGCCCGCTTTCAGTGGTGGAAGAACCCGCGGCCCATCGACCGCGAACACCTGAAGGAAGAGGCCGTGGATGTGTTCCACTTCGCCGTCAGCGTCGCCCTCGCCGCCGGCATGGACGCGGGCGAACTCTTCGAGCGCTACCTGCGCAAAAGCCAGGAAAATATCGACCGCCAACAGGGCCGATCCGCCAAACCCGGTTACGCCCTGCGCGAAATGGAGACGTAAGCGCTCAGGTTCCCGGGTGCTTCTCAATGGCCGATATCGTTTGTATCGCCGCCCTCATGCGAGACGTGAGGGCGGCGGTTTTCTTTTGCCGGGGTCGGCACGGCGCGGGGAAGGGCCAAGAACGCGGCCTTCCGCCGGCGCGGGAGGGCGCGGCAGCATTGCTTCCCTGCGCGCATTGCGGCTTGGATCTGATTCGCGTTGGCCGCGCGCAGCTGCGCAATTGCTTCCTGCGCGCATTGCGGTTTGACGGGGCGTCGCAAGGCCAGGCGCCGCATTTTCCCGCCTGGCGCGCTCTCCTTGCCGGCGGGGGACGCAAGGCGCTTGCTGACCGCTTTTTGCCTCTTGCCGTTTTCATCCATGCCTGCACAAACCCGGGAGATGCGCAAGGCGATCGCCCGAAGCGCCGGGCGAACCCCGTCGCCTGCGCGCGCATACGATGCCGCATCGGAAAGGTGGCGGTATCATGGATGTTCTTGTCGCCGGCGGCGATCGGCGCGCCGCGCATCTGGCGCGGCTTTTGCGCCATAAGGGTCTGGACGCGCGAGCGGTCGGGTTGGAAAAGTGCGGCCTGGAGGGCGTCGAGGCCGTGCCGGTGGAGAGCGCGACGGAGGCGGACTGGGTGGTCCTCAACAGTCCCTTCCGGTGCGATCTGGCGGAAAAGCCGTTCGGCGTAGACCGGCTGCTTGCGCGGCTGAGGCCTGGGACGGGGTTGATTTTCTGCGGCCCGCGTCGGCCGCCGGCCGGCCTGGAGGGCTTCCGCGTCCGGGATGTGACGGAAGATGAAGATTTCCTGCGTTGGAACGCCGAACTCACGGCGGAGGGAGCGCTATTTTCCGCCATGCGCGCGCGGGATTCCGCACTGATGGACAGCGCCTGCCTGGTGATCGGCTGGGGGCGCATCGGCCGTGCGCTCACCGAACGGCTGGTCGCGCTCGGCGCGCGGACGACGGTGGCTTCGCGTTCTGCGCGCGGCATGCGCATGGCCCAGTCCCGCGGGGCGGATGCCGTGGCCACGGAATCTCTGCGCGAGGCGTTGCCGGGGATGGACGTCGTATTCTCCACGCCGCCCTTCCCGGTTCTGGACGCCGAAACGCTCGCAGCCGCCCGGGAGGACGCCTGCGTGATCGACCTGGCCAGTCCGCCCTACGGCGTGGACATCGAGGCGGCGCATCGCCTGCATCTGCGCGCCTGGCGCGAGCCGGGCCTGCCGGGGCGCTACTGCCCGCAGAGCGCGGCCCGGGCGCTGGCCGCGGCCGTCGAAAGGATTCTGGAAGGGGATGGACGAAATGCTTGATCTGCAAGGCGCGCGCATCGGCTGCGCAATGACCGGTTCGTTTTGCACGTTTGAAAAGGCCTTCCGCGCCTTCGAGGCGCTGCGTGCGGCGGGAGCGGAACTGTTCCCCATCATGTCGGAAAACGCGTACGGCCTCGATACGCGTTTCGGCCGCGCTGCGGACATGCGCGCGCGATTGGAGGAAATCTGCGGGCGGGCCATATGGCATACGCTGGGGGAGGTGGAACCCATCGGGCCGAAAAAACTGCTGGATCTGATGCTGGTCGCGCCCTGTACGGGCAATACGCTGGCCAAACTGGCGCTGGGGGTCTGCGATACGCCGGCGGTGATGGCCGTCAAATCCCATCTTCGCAACGGCCGCGCCACGCTGTTGGCCGTTTCCACCAACGACGGCCTGGGGCGCAGCGCCGCGAATATCGGCGCGCTTATGGCGATGAAACATATCTATTTCGCGCCCTTCCGGCAGGATGACTGCGTTGGCAAGCCCAATTCCCTCCTTGCCGATATGGAGCGCATACCCGAGGCCGCGCGCGAGGCGCTGGCAGGAAGGCAATTGCAACCAATGCTTCTTCCGGAGGGAAACGCGTAAGGCGCGAAAGGGACTATGCAGATCGAGGCGGCCCTATGCCTTAACACAAAGAAAATCTGAAAAAATGCACCAAAACCTCTTGACAAAGGTGAGATAGATTGATATAATAGCTACTGCCGCTTGAAACGAGCGAGTGCGAGCGCGGGCCGAGAGGGCCTGTGGGAGCGCTGAGGGGCGCGTGAGAAGGGCGGCGAGCGAACCTTGAAAACGATACAGAGAAGGAAGAGAAGCGCGAGCGAACCCGGAGGGGCGACCGATGGGGGAGTAAGCGCAG
>DVIA01000073.1 GCA_018711655.1 Candidatus Pullichristensenella avicola | reverse complement strand
GTCGGGATTCTCCACGTCATAGGGATCGTCGCCAAAGGCGTAGTAGCCGAAATCCTCCTCCGTCGGCCATACAGTTTCCACCAGCTCGGTCTGTCCGCCGTTGCTGGCCGAATAATAACACTGGGCCAGCTGGTCGCGGTAAAAGCCGCATACGCCGCGGGTTTCCTGGATGGCGCGCTCGGTCTGATCGTTGCCGGGGAGATAGCCGCGGTAGACCTGGTCGTTGGTGGTGTCCACCAGGTCATAGGGCTGGGAGAGGTCCTGGCTGCGCAAGGCGTAGGTCCGGGCCGCAACAGCCTGGGCCTTGAGCGCCTCCAGCGGGAAGGAATCGCTCATTTCATAGGCCACCACGCCCTTGAGGTAGTCCTCGATATGGATGCGCAGGATGCAGCGCAGCCCGCCGTCGGCGAGCGAGACGCTCAAGTCGCCCTCGTAGAGGGTGTTGCGGCCTGTCTCGTGGATGTAGAGGCCGTTTTCTCCGCCGTCGGTCACGGCCTGACGGGTGAGCGTCATCGAAGGGCCCATGTCGATGGTGAGGCCGCCGACGCTCAGAAGAATGCTTTCGCCGTCTGCGGCCAGGGCGATCTGCGTATCGCGCGCGAAGCGGAAGCCGCGATCGCCCTCCACGGTAAAGGAGCCGGCCAAAGTCAGCCCCAGCGCGGATGGATCGCCCAGGGAAAGCAGATAAACGCGCAGCATGCCGTCGTCCTCGATCTGCGATACGGCGGGCGTCGGCGCGGGCGTTTCAGGGGCGATCCCCAGCGCCGCCGCGGGCGCGGAAACGAGCAAAAGCAGGGCCGTGAGCGCGCTGAGCGCGCGTCGGAAACGTAAACGCATGGAAACCCTCCCATGTTCATACTTGTAATATAGACGAAATCGCCGGCCGATCGGTTCACGCCGCGACGAGCCATTCATACGCGAGCTTGCCCACCAGAAGAACCAGCACGCCCAGCATTACAAACCGGATCAGCCGCGCGCCTATGCGCATGGCCAGCTTCGAACCGAACCAGCCGCCCGCGATGGAGCAAAGGATGGCCGGCGCGGCCAGGCGGAAGAGCACGTCGCCGCTGAGCAGAAAGGAGGTCAGCGACGCAAGGTTCGAGGCCAGGTTCACCGGCTTGGCCGTGCCCGAGGCCGTCACCATGTCCATGCCGGCCGCCCAGGTAAAGAGCATGATCATCAGCGTGCCGGCGCCGGGGCCGAAAAAGCCGTCGTAAAAGCCGCAGCCCAGGCCGATGAGGAAACAACAGACGTACACGCCGCGCGTCATTTCCCGCGGCTTTGCGGGCGTATCGCGCTTGAAGGCCACCACCAGCGCCATGATGGGAATGCCGACCAGCATGATCATGCGCACAGTTTCCTCGTTCATGCTTTTGAGGATCTCCGCGCCCACAAAGGCGCCCGGCAACGCCCCGGCCACGGCCAGCAGCGCCGGCCACAGAAGCAGCCTGTGGCCGCGTCCGAAGCGCACCGTGGCCACCAGGGTTCCAAAACACGCGGAAAGTTTGTTCGTGCCCGCTGCCAGCGTCGGCGGCAGCCCGGCCAGATAGTAGGCCGGCAGCGAGATCAGTCCGCCGCCTCCGCCGATGGCGTCGATCAGCGACGCCAGAAACACCAGTGGGCAGACGGTGAGATACATTGCGGTCGTTACTTCCATAAATGCCTTTCACCTTCCCAAGGTATTATAGCACGAATGCCGCGGGCGCGGGCAGGAAAAATGCGGCATTTTTCGGGCAAAGCCGTTTTCAACGGGAATTTAACACGCGCATGCTATGATACAAATGGCAAATTGTCGAAGGGAGGGCGCGGCGCTTGAGCGACGGGCTGTACGAGATTCTCGCGCTGGCGGCGCGCTACTTTTTCGCGGGGCTTTTTCTGCTGATCGTTGTGCGCGCCTGGCGGGTGACGGTGCGCGACGGCCGCCGCGCCCGCAAGTTGCGCAGGTGGTCGCCGCAGACGGGGCTTTCGGGCGAACTGGTGGTGCTTGAGGGCGACGGCCGAGCCAGGCGGGGCATGCGCTATCCCGTCATCCGCGAAGGAATGCTCGGCAGCGGCCGCGCCGCAGATATCCGCGTGCGCCATGCCTCGGTGCGCGCGCGGCACGCGCGTTTTGAACTGACGCCGGAGGGGCTGGCCCTTACGGCGGTTTCCGGCGCGAAATTGCGCGATGGCGACGGCGCGCGCGCGCGCAGCCTGCTCTTGCGCGACGGCGACGATTTTTACGCCGGAGACGTGCTGCTTTCGCTGGTGCTCATCGACGCCTCCGGCCGCGCCGGCGACTACGAGGCCCCGGACGGCGGCCTCTTTGACGCGCCGCGCCCGGCGGCCGTTTCCGAAACGGCGCCAGAGGACGCGGAGGGCGAAGCGCCGCAAGACGCCGCCCTGGAGGAGGACGCTTTCGGATACGGCCAGGGCGGCCGGGCCGCCCCGCCCCGTTCCGCGCGGGGAAGCGGGCCAGGCGCCGGCCGCGGGACGCGCGCCGCGGCAAAGCGGCGGCGCGCGCCTGTTCGCGGGGCGGAGGACTCCTTTGACGCGCCGCGGTTTGAACGCCCCATTCCCACCCGCGACATGCGCCAGGGCGCTTCCCGGCCGGCGCGCCGGCCGCGCCCGGACGACGGAATCTTTTTCGACAGCGGCGATCGGGCCGACGAGGATCATTTCTGATATGAAGGGACGAGACAGGTATTCATCCGCGGACGGATTCGACGCGGGAGCGATGTTTGAGGGAACCGACGCATTCGCCGCGCCCCCGGAGCGCCCGAGGCGCGGGCGCAGCATCGAAAACATGCGGCGGGCGCTGATGCGCTCGAATACGCGGCTGCTTTTGTCGGCGGTGATGCTGTTTCAGTTCACGGCCATGCTGCTGGTGGCGCTGCAGGAAAGCCCGGTGGACATGCAGGCGCTGCTTCTGGCCGTGTGTCTGCCGGCGGCCACCTGGCTTACGACCATGGTCTTTGGCCGCCTCTGGCCCATCGACCGGGCGATCCTCATTCTGGCGCTTCTGCTGTGCTCGGTGGGGATCATCACCCTTTCAGACATCGCCCGCGCCAAGATCACGCCGCTGACGCAGGCCGTTTACGCGCTGATCGGCCTGGTCGCCATGGCGGCGGGCGTGGCGTTTATCCGCTCGGTGCGCAACTGGAAAAAGTGGATTTTGCCCGGCATGGTCCTCTGCCTGGGGGCGCTGGCTTCGCCGTGGGCGTTTGGCAGCGTGCAAAACGGCGCGCGCAACTGGATCACCATTATCCCCGACCAGCTGACCCTGCAGCCTTCGGAGTTTATCAAGCCGGCGCTGATCCTCATTCTCGCCGCTTCGCTGGCGGGGCGGCCGCGCTTTGCAAAATGCCTGCCGGTCGTCGCCTTTGCCGCGGTCTGCTGCGGCATATTGCTCATCCAGCGCGACCTGGGCGCGGTGCTATTGTATTTTCTAACCACGATTCTGATCTATTTTGCCGCCACCTCCAACTGGCTGATCACCCTTGGGGGGCTGGGCGTGGGCGCGCTCGGTTCCATCGCGGCCTACAAGGCGTTTCCCTATGTGCAGGAGCGCATCGCCATCTGGCAGAACCCGTGGAGCGACCCCACCGACTCCGGCGGGCAGATCGTGCAGGCGCTGATCGCCATCGGCTCGGGCGGCCTGTTCGGCATGGGGCTTGGGCTGGGGCGGCCGCGCAACATTCCCCTGTATCATTCGGACTTTATTTTCGCCGCCATCGCTGAAGAATTCGGGCTGATCTTTTCCATCTGCCTGCTGGCGGTATATGTGCTGATCATCATGCGCGGCATGGTGGTGGCCATGAACGCCCGCACCAGTTTTCATTCGCTGACGGCCTTTGGCATCGTTACCATGCTCGGGCTTCAGACCATGCTCATCGTCGGCGGCAACACCAAGCTCATTCCCCTTACGGGCGTGACGCTGCCGCTGGTTTCCTCGGGCGGTTCTTCGCTGGTGAGCACGTTTCTTTCCTTCGGCATTCTTCTGGGCATTTCCTCGATGAACGCCGAGGACGAGGCCCGCGACATCGACCGCCTGGAACTGCGCGAGGAGGTGGATCTGTGAAAGAACTGCGCGGCAAGATGCGCCTTGTCGGCACGCTGATCGTCTGCCTGTTCATCGGCCTGGGCGTGTGGTACGGGTTCACGGTCTATTCGCAGGGCAGCGTGTGGGCGTCGAACCCCTACAACACGCGTTCCAACGGCTCCACCGCCCATATGGGCGATATCACCGACCGCGATGGAAACCTGCTTGCCCACACCGCCGCCGACGGTACGCGCCAGTATCTTTCCAGCGAGGCCGGCCGTCGCGCCCTTTCGCAGACCGTCGGCGACCAGATGGGCATGAGCGGCACGGGCGTGGAAAACTATTATTCTTCGACGCTTCTGAACATCTCCGGCTCGCTCGTCGATCGCCTGCGCTCGGCTTTTTCCGGCGAGGAGCGCGTCGGCTCCAGCATCCAGTTGACCATCGACGCGGAGTTGACGGCCTATATCTCCTCCATTTTTCCCGAGGGCAAAAGCGGCGCCGTATGCGTTATCAACTATAAAACCGGCGAGGTGCTTTCCTGGGTTTCCAAGCCGGATTATGACCCGGCGCTTTTGCTCGACGGCTCTACAGAAGGCGACGACATCGCCGACACCGCCTTTTTGAACCGCTGCATCCAGGGCCTGTATACGCCCGGCTCCACGTTTAAAATCGTCACCCTGGCCGCGGCCCTCGAGGCCGACCCCAATGTGCTCTCCCGCAAGTTCGTCTGTTCCGGTTCATGGAACTACGAAGGCGGAACCATCGTCTGCGCGGGGAACGCCGTGCACGGCGAGGTCGATCTGATGACCGCCTTCGCCCGAAGCTGCAACATCACCTTCGGCAAATTGGCCTATCAGCTCGGCCAGGAGCGCCTGCGCGCCGCCGCCGAGGCGTTCGGCCTCAACGAAAATTTCAAGTTCGGCGATTTTATGATCTACAATTCCTCCTTTCCGGAGAACATTACCAACGCCGGCGGCCTGGTGTGGGCGGGCGTCGGCCAGGGCGAAGTGCTGGTCACGCCCCAGCACATGGCCATGATCGCCGGCGCGGTGGCCAACGGCGGCGCGATGATGAAACCCGTGCTCATCAAGCGCATCGAAAACTCCATGGGCATGACCACCCATACGCTGCAGAGCAGCGTCTACCGCCAGGTGCTGGACGCCGACGTCGCCGAAACCATCGCCCTTGCCATGTACGGGGCCGTGCAGTCCGGCACCGCCACGCGCGCGGCCATTTCCGGCTACGTCGTCTGCGGCAAGACCGGCTCGGCGGAAACCAGCGACGACAAAACCGTGCCTACCAACGCGTGGTTCACGGGCTTTATCCGCGACGAGAGCAAACCCTATGCCGTGGCCGTGGTGGTCGAACAGGGCGGCGCGGGCAGCACCGTGGCCACGCCCATCGGCCGGCAGGCGCTGGAAAAGGCCATCGAGATCGTGGGTTGAGGCGCCGCGCCGGGGGTGCGACGTGTTTGAGGAGGGATAGCGCGTGCGTTCGGAAGAATTTGCCCTGAAACTGAAAAACCTGCCCGATTCGCCGGGCTGTTACCTGATGAAATCGCAGGGGCGCGTGATCTATGTCGGCAAGGCGGTGAACCTGAAAAACCGCGTGCGCCAGTATTTTCAGTCCGGCAAGAACCACACCCCGAAGGTGCGCGCCATGGTGGAGCATGTGGACGATTTTGACATCGTGCTCGTCGATGGCGAAATGGAGGCGCTGGCGCTGGAATTGAACCTCATCAAGCGCTATCGCCCAAAGTACAATATTCTTCTCAAGGACGACAAGCATTTTCCATACATCCGCGTCGATCTTTCCCAGGACTATCCGCGCCTGGAACTGGTGCGCAAACAGGCCCGCGACGGCGCGCGGTACTTCGGCCCCTACAAGGGCGCGACCGCCGTGCGCGAAGTGCTGGACGTGGCGCGCATGGTCTTTCCCATCCGCACCTGCAACCGCGTTATCCGTCCGGACAGGCCGCAGCGCCCCTGCGTCCACCACGAGATCGGCCAGTGCCTCGCCCCCTGCGCGGGGCTGACCACGCGCGAAGAATACCACGCCGCGCTTGCAAAGGCCCTGGAATTTCTTTCCGGCAAGGACGGCCCCGTGCTCGCCGAACTCAGGGAGCGCATGGCGGAGGCCGCCAAAGCCATGAACTACGAGCGCGCCGCCGTCTACCGCGACCGCATTCGCGCCGTGGAGGACGTCATGCAGCGCCAGAAGGCCATTTCCACCCACGACGCAGACCAGGACGTCATCGCCGTCGTGCCCGAGGAGGCCGACGCCGTCATCCAGATGCTCTTTATCCGCTCCGGCCGCCTCATCGGCTCGGAACACTATGTGCTCGAAGGCGGCGGCTCCGAGCTGCCGGGCGAGGCCATTTTGCAGTTCATCCTCCAGTATTACGACGCGGAGAACATGCCTCCGCAGGAACTTTTGCTCTCGGCCGAGCCGCCCGAGCGCGACGTATTGGAACAGCTTCTGAGCGAACTGCACGGCCGCCGCACTTATATCCTTACGCCCCTGCGCGGCGAAAAGCGCAAGCTGGTGGCCATGGCGCAGAAAAATGCCCGCGATGAGGCGGAAAAGCGCCGCAAGCAGCTTTCCCGCAGCCGCGAACGCACCGTGGGCGCGGCCGAAGAACTCCAGCGCGCGCTGGGGCTTGACGCCTATCCGCGCCGCATTGAGGGCTACGACATCTCCAACACGCAGGGCGCCCTCTCTGTGGCCTCCATGGTGGTGATGATCAACGGCGCCTCGGCGCGCAGGGAGTACCGCCACTTCCGCATCAAGACCGTGGTCGGCGCCAACGACTTCGCCTCCATGCACGAGGTCATTGCCCGCCGCCTCTCCCACGGCCTGCGCGAGCCGGACGGCAGGTTCGGCGAAATGCCCGATCTCATTCTCATCGACGGCGGCCGCGGCCAGCTCTCCGCGGCGCAGGACGCCATGCACGCCCTGGGCCTTGACATTCCCATGTTTGGCCTGGCCAAGCGCATCGAGGAAATCGTGCTGCCGGACCGCGAGGAGAGCCTGCTGCTCGACCGCGCCAGCCCGGCGCTGCACATGATCCAGCGCCTGCGCGACGAGGCGCACCGCTTCGCCATCACCCACCACCGCCAGCTGCGCGGCCGCCATTCGGTCGCCAGCGCGCTGGAGACCATCCCCGGCGTGGGCGACAAGCGCCGCCGCGCGCTGCTGACGCACTTCAAAAGCGTCGAGGCCCTGCGCGAAGCCAGTCTCGAGGAAATCGCCGCCGTGCCCGGCATGAACCGCCCGGCGGCGGAGAATGTGTGGAACTTTTTGCATCCCGGCGATTGACAGCCGCCCGAGGATCGTTATAATGAAACAAAGGGATACAGAGGAGGACGCTGAAAATGGACTACGCAAAGCTCGACGCGCTCATCGAGGCGCGCCGCGATGAATTTCTGAAGGATCTGGGCCGCTGGCTCTCCGTGCCCTCCGTGCAGGGCGCGGCGGAGGAAGGCGCGCCCTTTGGCCGCGAGAACCGCCGCATGCTCGATCTGGCGCTGGAGGACGCGCGCGGCTACGGCTTTGCCACCCGCATGTTCGACGGCTATGCCGGCGACATCTCCATGGGCGCGGGCGAAAAGACGCTGGGCATCCTCTGCCATCTGGACGTGGTGCCCGCCGGCGACGGCTGGACGGTGGAACCGTTTGCGCTGACGCAGAAGGACGGCAACCTCATCGGCCGCGGCGTGCTCGACGACAAGGGCCCGGCGCTGGCCGCGCTCTACGCCATGCGCTGCGTGCGCGACGCCGGCGTGGAACTCAAGGACACCGTGCGCCTCATCCTCGGCTGCGACGAGGAAACCGGCATGACCGACATGGCCTACTACAACGCCCACACCGCCGCGCCGGACTACGGCTTCTCCCCGGACGCCGAATACCCGGTCATCAACATCGAAAAGGGCGGGCTGCACGTGCTGCTCTCCAAAAACACCGGCGGCGAGGAAGGCGCGGAGATCCCCGTCTACGAACTCTACGCCGGCGAGCGCCCCAATGTGGTGCCCGGCATTGCCCGCGCCGTGGTCGGCTGCAAGGACGTTTCCACCCTGCGCGCGCGCCTCGAGCTGGTCGCCGCCGCGCGCGGCTTCGAGCTTGCCCTGCGCGACCTTGGCGATGGCCGCGCGGAGATCACCGCCACCGGCAAATCCGCCCACGCCTCCACGCCGCATCTGGGCAGGAACGCCGCCGGCATGCTTTTGATCGCCCTTTCCGAACTGGGCGCGGGCGGCGGCAGCCGCGAGGCCATCCAAACGCTGGCCGCCTGCCTGGGCATCTCCGGGCAGGGGAAACTGCTGGGCATCGCCGTAATGGACGAGCTGAGCGGCCCGCTCACCTGCAACCTCGGCATCCTCCGCTACGATGGCGAGCATTTCAACGCCCATCTTGATATCCGCTACCCGCTCAACGCTTCGGAAGAGAAGATCTGCGGCCAGATCTGTATGAAGGTCTCCCCGGCACAGATCGCCGCCACCCGCCTCTCCGGCCACGCGCCGCACCATGTGCCGGCAGACCACAAGGTGGTCAAGGGCCTGCTCAAGGCGTACAGCGACGTCACCGGCCACGAGGGCTACGCCTTCGCCATCGGCGGCGGCACCTATTCGCGCTGCATGCCCAACACCGTGGCCTTCGGGCCCTGCTTCCCCGGCGATGTGGACACCTGCCACATGCCGGACGAGTGGTTCTCTCTGGAAAACATGATGCTCAGCATCCGCATCATGGCCCACGCCATCGCCGAACTGGCGGGGAAGGCGGACTGACATGCAAGATGTGTTTTCCATCGCCATCGACGGCCCCTCGGGCGCGGGGAAATCCTCCGTGGCCCGGGCCGTGGCGGAAAAACTGGGCGCCATGTATCTGGACACCGGCGCCATGTACCGCGCCGTGGGCCTCTACATGCTGAAAGCCGGCGTGCCGCTTAACGACGCGTCGGCTATCGCTGCGAACTGCCCGGGCGTGGACGTGCGCGTCGGCT
>DVIA01000072.1 GCA_018711655.1 Candidatus Pullichristensenella avicola | reverse complement strand
TCATAGCGCTGACAAAGCCCACAACCGCAAAAATTGCCTTGATAAAATGAAAATCAGTGGCAATTTTTGCTTCCTGCGTCAGCTGCACTTGCAGTCTGCGGTCACTTACGTCCATGTAAGCTCTCTTGACTGCAAGTTTGCTTCCTTGGCTTGCAGGCTTTCTCAACGCTCTGCCAGTCTGTTGACTTTGTCAACATCCTGAGCCGCTCCCTTCCGGGAGCGGCTCTTTTGCATGTTCCGCTGTTTGGTTTTCGCCGCCATGGCCGGCCCGTGGCGCGCCTTGCTTGCAGCGAAACGGCGCGCGGGGCGCCTTGCCGGGCGGGCCCGCGCGCCACAGGCGGCGGTGGCTGCAAAACGGGCGCGGCCGTCCATTCGCGCCGCGCGCCGTTTGCGGGCTATACCGTCGCCACAACCCCGGCAAAGGCGATGGCGCCGCTCTCTTCGTCGGCGATGACGAAGAGGAAGGGACGGTCCACGGTCATTTCCACAAATTCCGGCTCTTCCAGCGGCATGGACGCGCCCGCGAGAAACAGAGCCGTCACCGCCGCCGCGCGCGTGCCCTCTTCGTCCACATCGACGCGCACATTTTGGAGGACGTCGCCGATGTAGAGGGGCACGTCCGCGCACATGGCGGAAAAGTCCGCGTCCAGACTCGCAGAGAGGGTCATGCCCCGCGCCCGCAGGCCGTCCAGCAGCGAGCCGCCGTATGTGAGGGAGAATTTCGGCAGGGTGAGGCGGACGTCCGGGCCATATTCCATGTCTGCGAAGTAGGCCATGCCCTCCTGCGCGAGCGCTTGCAGGGCCGACCGCACGCCGCCTTCCTCGGGAAGGACGACGTACATGGCCAGCGACGTGCCCTGATAGGGCAGGCGCACCAGTTGCGCGCCGTCGCGCTCGCCGTAGGAGAAGTCGTGTTCCTGATACATCAGGTCCGTTTCCACGTCGCCGTCCGGGGCGTGGAAGATGCCCCGGTATGTGTCGTCCTCGTCAAAGGCGTATTCCCAGCGCGCCTCCATGGCAAGGGCGTTGACCAGGCAGAGCGCCGTGTCCGGCGAAAGCGGGGCGGTGAGGATCTTTTCGATGAGGCCGTCGGTGTGTTCCGAGACCCAGGCGTTGATGTTCGCCGGGTCGGCGTCCAGCGGGAACCATTCCGCGTCCACGCGGGCCCTGTATTCCGGCAAAAGTTCCACCTCCGGGGCGACGAAGCCGGCGTTGGCGGCGCGCAGGCCGGGCGCGGCCGGGGCCTCGTATGTGCTGGCCAGCAGGGCCTCTATCTCGATGGCCTCTCCGGCGAGCAGCGCGTCCAGTTCCGCGCCCACTTCCTCTTCCGTCACGCCCTCGTACATGTCGGCATAGCGCGCGTTCTCGAGCAGGGCCTGCGCGTCGATATCGTCTCCGGCGAGCAGCGCGTCCAGTTCCGCGCGCGTCTCTCCCGCCGCCCCCTCGCGGGCCAGGGAAAGCGCCATTTGCAAACTCAGGGGCGAGATGGCGGCGTTCTGCGCGCCGTCGGTCATGTCCGCGAGCAGGGAAAGGCCCAGCAGGTTCCCGGACGCCTCCGAAAGCGCCGGGGCGGTGAGAAGCAGCAGCGTGAAAAGCAGGCAGAACAGGCGGCGCATGGTCGTCCCTCCCGTTTGTAAAGTTTGGATATTGTTTAGACGCGCAGGAGGAAGGTATGGTTGCAAAAACGCCCGGTATATAGCCGGGCGCGAACGTCATTGTTTGTAGATGGAACTTCTGTGCCCGATCTCGAGCATGAGGATGGTCACGGCAAAATCGTCAATCTGCGCGATGAGGCGGTAGTCGCCCACGCGATAGCGCCAGAGGCCGGAGCGGTTCGCCGTCAGAGCATTTCCGTGGACGCGCGGGTCTGTACAGCCGACGAGGTTTTTCCCGACCCACGCATAGAGCATCGCCGCGATGGGGCGGTCCAGCTTTTGCAGGGACTCCAGCGCGGCTTTCGCGTAGCGGACGGTGTATGTCATTTGAGGCCCAGCATCCTTCCGACATCGTCGTGGGAATAGGCGGCGGGATCGGCTTCGTAGTCCGCCTGCGCGCGCAGGGCGACTTCCAGATCGATCTCGTCCTCAATCTTTTCCATGGCGGCGCGGCGCATGAACTCGCTCACAGTCATGCCATGCAGCTTTGCGTAATCGCGGATGACGCGGGAATCCTTGTCCGACATGCGCAGGGTAACGGTCATGGTCATCAGCCTCCTTGTAATACATTGTATTACAAGGGCGGCATTTTGTCAAGAGGCGCTTTCTTTGAGTTGCGCTTTTTGCCAAAATGGCGTATACTTATTCCCGGTCCGACCGTTGCGCAGGCGAAGGGAAGCCGGTGGAAATCCGGCGCAGCCCCCGCTGCTGTGAGGCGGATCCCGCGCCGATGCGCCACTGTCCGTTGGATGGGAAGGCGGCGCGGGAGACGATGCCGAGCCAGAAGACCTGCCCGCGCGCTCCCGCGGCCGGATACATTCGCTTCGCGGCGGAGGGCCGCGAGAAGGAGGAACCTATGCTTCGCAAACTTGTGTGCCTGCTGACCGCACTTGCGCTGCCGCTTTTGCCGCTGGGCCTTGCCGAAGAGGCGGGCACCGGCGTCATCGGCGGCGCGGACGGTCCCACGAGCGTCTTTGTGACGGGAGAATCGGCCGACGGCCTTGCCGCGGACGCGGGCATCGGCGTCATCGGCGGCGCGGACGGCCCCACGAGCGTCTTCGTGACGGGAGAATTGACCGACGGCCTCGGGCGGACGGTGGCGATCCCCGAAACGGTGGAAAAGGTCGTCTCGCTGACGGCAGCGAACACGGAAATCCTCTACGCGCTGGGCGCGGGCGATCTGCTGGTGGGCGCGGACGCGTACAGCGACTATCCTGAGGCGGCGAACGAGCTTCCCCGCATGGGCGACTATGCCGGGCCAAACGTGGAATTGATCGCCGCCGCAGAGGCGGACGTGGTGTTCGCCTCGACGACGCTTCAGCAGGACGCCATCGAAAAGATGGAGGCGCTGGGGCTGAACGTGGTCTGCGTGGAGCCGACCGGGCTGGACGAACTGTACGAGGGCATCGTCCTCATCGCCGCCGTGGTGGGCGCGGACCCCACGCCGCTGCTGGCGGGCATGCAGGACGCCATTGCCGAAACAACCGCCGCCGTGCCCGAAACCACGGAGCCCGTGCGCGTCTACTTCGCCCTCTCCTTCGGCGAAAGCGGCGACTTCAGCGCCGGGCCGGGCACGTTCATCGACGAACTGATCGCCATGGCGGGCGGCGAGAACGTCGCCGCCGGTTCCGACTATGCCTGGCCGATGTACAGCCTGGAAGGCATCGTCGCCGCCGACCCGGACGTCATTCTCGTTTCCGACTACGGCGACGGCACGGCCGTGGAGCAATTCTGCGCCCTGCCCGGCTACGGCGAACTGCGCGCCGTGCAGGAGGGCCACGTCTACGCCCTCACGGACGACCTTGTCAGCCGCCCCGGCCCGCGCATCGTCGAGGGCCTTCGGCAGGTGGCGGATGCGCTTGCCGACGCCGGCGCCTATGACTGACGGAGGCTGGAAGCGGCGCGTTGAGAACGCCCGCAGGCCGGTAAGGCGCCTTGCAGCCGCCGGGGTCGCCTGCATGGAGGCAAGCGGCCGCAGACGGCGCGTTCGCTGACGGGGTAACCCTGCCAACTGCAAAGCTTGCCGCAAAACCGCGCCCTTGCGACCGGATCCGGCGATCCCGCAGGGCCCGGCAAATCCGCCGCCAGGAAGCAAAAATCGCGCCTGATTTTCCGTATATCAGGGCGATTTTTGCATCTGCAGGCCTTATCAGCGCTCTGGGAGGTCGCGAATTCGCGGCCTCTTTTTTGCGGCATGTCAGGGCAGGGGCAGGGCTTCGATGGTCGCGCTCTCGAACAGGGCGGGGTCGTAGGTGCGGGCGACGAGGTCAAAGGGCGTATCCAGCATGGCCATCGTCCCGTCCGCGCGCAGGCCGACGCAGGCGTAAACGCTTTCCAGGATGGGCGGGATGGTCGCATAGGAAAACTCGATGAGGCGGACGTCCGCATAGCCGCCGTAGGCCTCTGTCAGCGCCTCGGGGATGTCCTCCGCGTCCTCGGGCAGGGCGATGCGGTAGAGGGCGCGCACGCCCACCTCCTCCCTGGCAAACAGGGCGGACATCTGTTCCTCACAGGCAAAGTCGATGACGGCCTGTTCGTCCACAGCCGCCTCCGCGCAGGCGGCGAGGGGAACGAGCAGGGCGAGCGCCAACAGGCAAAGAGCGACGCG
Source organism: Candidatus Pullichristensenella avicola (assembly GCA_018711655.1). Lineage (GTDB taxonomy): Bacteria > Bacillota > Clostridia > Christensenellales > Aristaeellaceae > Pullichristensenella > Pullichristensenella avicola. The sequence goes on along the minus strand of DVIA01000072.1, from coordinate 75,350 downwards.
ATGGATCATGGGCTTTCCCTCCTATCAATATGGAAATTTGTCAATCTGTCTCCCGATCTGTTTTGAATGCTTGCCATCATCCATAAACGGATGGAGGAATGCGATCCTGCCGATGCATATCCGCTTACCTGTCAATTTTCACCGGGCCTGCGCCCCCCTTTGTTCTGCCTTGTGGATAGGGGCGCGGGACAGGCCTGCGCTTGCGCGACGCCCCGTTGGGCTGATGGAGGCTTCCTCCTTGCCCCCGCGCCAATGCCGTTTCCATTATGATCGCCCCTGCGCCAGCCTTACCGGCTCCAGCGTCAGCGTCATGGCGGGAAAATCGGCGTCCCTGGGCACGCGCGCGTCCGCGCCCGTGCGCTGCATGCGATTGCCGGCGCGCGGGGTGATCGTTACGGTTTCGGGCATCTCCGCCAGCGGGCCGCCCCACGCCTCGCACTCGTAGAAATCCGCGCCCCCGCCGCCGCCCCGCTCCAGCGGCAGTTCCTCGCCGTTTGCGCAGATGGCGTAATCGAGCATGTATACCCAGTCTTTCTCGAAGGGCAGGCCGGTCCTGGACTGTATATACCAGCGCAGATCCGTGCCGGCGGCGTTGAACTCCGCCCTTGTAAACTCGATGCGATAGTATTCCGTCTCGAACGCCGTCTGCCCGGCGATGCGGGTGGAGGCGATCGCCTCTGCGTCGGGAACGACGGGAAGGGAAAGTTCGTATGTCTCTATGATATCATAAAAGCCCAGGGATGCATAGTACTCGATCGCGCCCATGCCCTCCGGCATGTCCTCCAGCGAGGCGAACGTCGGCCCGCCCTTGCCGTCTATGCGCAACACGGGCTCGTAGGCAAGGATGCTCTCCAGCGTGCCGCTGCCGCTTTCCACGAACATGGGCTCGACGATCTCCTCGCCCGGAACGATCTCCTCCCAGTCGGCGATGGGCGCGGTGGGGCGCAGAAACCAGACCTGCAGGGTCGCCGTGAACGGTTCGGTTTGCAGGCCGCCGGCGAAACTGCCCGCGGTGTAGCCGTTCCAGACCGCGCCATACTCCCCGCCCAGCGGGGCGTATTCGTGGAGATACAGGCCGCTGGAGTTGCCAAACGCGAGCAGTTCCTGCTCCGTGTCGGCGCTGAGGGCGCTGGCGGCAAAGAGCACGAGGCCGTCGCCCGCCGTGCGCGCCTGCCAGTCCACCTGCAGTTCGCGGCCGTCAAAGACGTATTCCTCGATGGTAAAGGCGTTGTCCCCCTCCCCATAGGTCCTGCCCACCGGCGCCACCAGTTTTTGCGTCCGCTCCCCCGGCGCGCCGTTTGGGAAAAGGCGCTCCAGGATGCCGAAGGCGTTCGTCGCCGCCAGCGCCGCGCCGGCCAGCGCCAGAATGAGCAGCGCCGCCAGAATGACGCCCCAGCGCGGCAAGCGCCGCGCGGCATGTTCCCCCTCCGCCGCGATGCGCGCGCGCACGGCCCGCGCGTCCGCCTCCATCCACGCAAAGCCGGAAAGGGCAGTTTGCAATCCTTCGCGGAACTCACGCATCGAAATACCACTCCTTCAGCGCCTTTTTCAGCTTCCTCCTTGCCCGCAGGAGCCGCGAGCGCACCGTGGCGGGCGGCACGCCCAGCGCGCGGGCGATCTCTTCCTGCGAAAATCCCTGATAGTAGTAAAGCAGCACCGCCTGCCGGTCCTTTTGCGGCAGGGCAAGCACGGCGCGCAGGGGTTCCGCGTCCTGCGCCGCCATCTCGCAGGCCGGCTCCGGCGCTTCCTCCAGCGCGCGGCGGGAGGTGTGGCGCGCCCATGCGCCGCGCCGCATATCCCGGCAGGCGTTGACGGCGATGCGAAAGAGCCATGCCCGTTCCGTATCGCCGGGGCGCAGCCTGTCCAGCGCCCGCCAGGCCTTGAAAAACGCCTCCTGCGCCGCGTCGTGCGCCAGCGCTTCGTCGCGCAGGCAGACGTAGCACAGGCGCAGAACGCCGTCGCCATAGGCGCGCATCAGCCGCTCCAATTCCCGCGCGCGCTCCAAGTCGGTCATCGTCTCGCCCCCTTCTGCCTGTTATACGCACAAACCCGGAAAAATGTTGCGCGTTTTCGCAAAGAAATTGCAAAACGCGTCCAAAAGCGCTATACTGAACAAAAGGAGGGATTTTCATGGACCTGAAAGAAAACCTGACGGGTGTGGAACATGTGGGCGTGCCCACCGCCGACCTTGCAAAGACCGTTGCCTTCTACGAGAGCATCGGCTTTGAGACCATCCTGCGCACCGCCACGCCGGACGGCGTTCCCGTAGCCTTTTTGCAGTTGGGCAACGCGGTGATCGAAACCTATGAAAGCAAAGACGCGGCCGGCAAGCCCGGCGCCATCGACCACTTGGCCCTCAAGGCGCGCGACATCGAGGCGGCCTTCAAAGCCGTCAAGGCGCTGGGATACGAAATGGTCAACGACGAGATCGAGTTTCTGCCCTTCTGGAAAAACGGCGTGCGCTTTTTCACCTTCTACGGCCCCAACCGCGAGAAGATCGAGTTCAGCCAGATCCAGTAACCCCAAAACGCAAAAACGGCGCGCCCGGAACGTCCGGGGGCGCCGTTTGCGCATCGGGAAGGCCCGCGCCGGGGCGGGAACGCTTCCGGCGGCCGCCCTCCTCGAAGCGGACCCGCGTTCGCGGGAAGGCCGCGTTTTGCGCGGTCAGTTGCCGCACTCGATGCTGATCTCGTTGAAGATCTTGAGGATATCGTCCATGCGCAGGGCCAGCTTCTCCTCGCCGGCTTTGTCCAATACCACGCCGCCGTCGTGCATCATGAGCAGGCGGTCGCCGTATTCCAGGGCGTAGCGCAGGTTGTGGGTGACCATCAGGGCGGTGAGCTTCTTTTCGCGCACGATGCGGTCGGTCAGCTGCATGATGATCTCGGCCGTCTTGGGATCGAGGGCGGCGGTGTGCTCGTCGAGTATGAGGAACTCGATGGGCGTCATCGAGGACATGACCAGCGAGAGCGCCTGCCGCTGCCCGCCGGAAAGGCTGCCCACCTTGGAGCCCATCATGTTTTCCAGCCCCAGCCCCAGGGGGCGGAGAAGCTCCCTGTACGCCTCCACGCGGCGGCGGTCGGCGCCGGGGCGCAGGTTGTAAGGCTTGCCCTTGTTGTCGGCCAGGGCCATGTTTTCGAGGATGGTCATCGAGGCGCAGGTGCCCATGGCCGGGTTCTGATAGACGCGGCCCATGTATCTGGCGCGGCGGTGCTCGCTTTCGCGGGTGATGTCCCGCTCGCCCAGGATGATGCTGCCCGAATCCGGCGGAATGGAACCGCAGATGAGGTTGAGCATGCTGGTCTTGCCCGAGCCGTTGGAGCCGACCACGGAAACAAACTGCCCCTCCGGCACGGAAAGGTTGAAGTTTTCAAACAGGCAGATCTCCTGCACGGTGCCGGGGTTGTAGACCTTGCAGATATCGCGCAGTTCAAGCATGCTTCTTCCCTCCCTTGCGCAAGAGCCCCGCCGCGAGGATGATGAGGAAGAGCACGGCGGTGATGAGCTTTAAGTCGCTGGCGCCCATGCCGCAGGCGATGGCCAGGGAAACGCACATTCTGTACACCACCGCGCCGACGATGGCGGCCGTGGTGCCCTTGACAAACGACGCGCGGCGGAAGAGGTTCATGCCGATGATGACGCTGGCCAGCGCCAGCACCATCGCGCCCGTGCCCATGGAAACTTCAAACATGCGCTGATGCTGGCAGAGCACCGCGCCCGAAAGCGCCGCGAAGGCGTTGGCGATCATCAGGCCGATGATCTTCACGCGGCCCTTGTCGCAGGCAAGCGAGGTGACCACGCGCTCGTTGTCGCCCACGGCGCGCAGAAGATAGCCCGCGCGCGTCTTGAGGAAGAGATCCAGCAGTATCTTCACCGCCAGCACGACAAGAACGAGGATAATCAGCGTGCTGAAATCGCCCGCGAAGCCGGAAAAGAAGTCCGCAACGGGGTTGTTCTGAAACAGCGTCACGTCCTTGCGGCCGATGGTGGCCAGGGACTTGCCGCCGGAGATCTTCAAATTGATGGAATACAGCGCCGTGGAGACGATGATGCCGGAAAACAGGTCGCGCACCTTGAGTTTGACGTGGATAAGCCCCGTGCACAGCCCGGCGACCGCCCCGCCGGCAATGGCGGCGAGCAGCGCAAGCAGCGGGCTGTGGCCGGCGGAAACGACCATCGTGGAAATGACGCCGCCCAGGGGAAAGGTGCCGTCCACGGAAAGGTCGGGAAAGTCCAGAATGGTGTAGGTAATCAAAACGCCCATGGCCAGCAGGGCGTAGATAAGCCCCTGCTCCAGCGTGCTGGGCAGGGCGTTGACAAAGTTCGTCAGCACAGCGTTCATCCTCCCGTCGCGTCCTGCGGACGGCCTGCGGCCGCGTCCGCGCTGATAAAGCCTGAAGCCGCAAACCCTGCGCGCACAGCAAGCGAAAACCGGCGGCCATTTTTGCTTCCCTTGCCTGCAGGCCTTTTCCGCGCCCTGCCAGTCTGTTGCCCTTGCAACCTCCTGGGGCGCGCAGGCCGCCCGGCCCGGGGCCTTCCCGGGCCGGACGGCGTTGTTCTTTATTCGGCCATATCGGTGGCGCGCGCCATGAGTTCCTCGGGAATGGTCACGCCCAGGGCCTCGCAGGCGTCGGTGTTGACGTAGAGGGCGCTTTCCTCGATGGTCTCGTAGGGAATGTCGGCGGCCTGCGCTTCGCCCTTGAGGATGCGCGCGGCCATCTTGCCGGTCTGCACGCCCAGGGCGACGTAATCCAGGCCCTCGGCGGCGACGCAACCGAGGGTCACCTGCTCGATCTCGCTGCCGAACACGGGAATGCCGGCGGCGTCGGTTTCATCCAGCACCACTTCGAGGTACTGCACCACGGTGTTGTCGGTGAGCATGGTCAGGCAGTCCACCTGCGGCAGAAGCTGCGGCACGGCCAGAGCGATGTCCGCGCCGGTGGTAACGCCGCTTTCGACGATGGTAAAGCCGTATTCGCCGGCCAGTTCCTTATACGTTTCCAACTGCACCAGGCTGTTGGTCTCGCCCACGGTGTAGAGGATGCCGATGTTCTTCGCCTCCGGCAGCATGGCGCGAATGGTGGCAAGCTGCTGGGCCACGGGCAGTTCGTCGCTGGTGCCGGTGACATTGCCGCCGTCGGTGAGGCCGGCCTCTTCGGGGGCGGAAACGGCGGTGTAGACCACGGGAACGGCGTCCTCCGAGGCGTTGTAGGCGCACACGGCGATGGGCGTTGCAATGGCGCAGATCAGGTCGTAGCCATTGGCGACAAAGTTCGAGGCGATGGTGGCGGCCATGCTGGTATCGGCCTGGGCGTTCTGATATTCAACGGTGAGGTTCTCGCCCTCGACGATGCCTTCTTCGGCAAGGCCGGCGAGGAAGCCTTCGCGGCAGTTGTCCAAAGAGCCGTGCTCGGCGAACTGGGCGATGCCGATGGTGTAGCTCTCTTCTTCGGCGAAGGCGAAGCAGGACAGGGCAAGGATCAGGGCGATCATCAGGGCGGCAAACTTCTTCATGGGGGGTACCTCCTCAAAAAATGTTTTTGATGGAGATCGTCGAGCCGGGGAACAAAAAACGCCTCAAGCCATTTGCTTGAGACGGTTGCCCGCGGTGCCACTCAACTTGGTCTTTCGACCCGCTCGCTCCATGTGCCATCACACATGCCGCCATGATAACGGGTGCGGATCCCGTCGCTCCCTACTGTGGTTTCAGAAGCGCCCTCGGAAGCCCATTCGCCGGACGCCTCCTTGCCGCGATCCCACCGCCCGCGACTCTCTTGGAAGGACGCCGTTCCGGGTACTTTTCTCCCTCAACGGTTGATGCAATGATACAACCATTTTCCCCATTTGTCAACCCCCTTTCCAAAAATTTTTTTGCCGGCGATGGATATTCTTCGCCGCAAAAATGCAGAAAGCGCCGCAAAATACCGGATTTTTCAGGTGTTTTGCAGGATGGAAACGCGCAAAAGAAATTTGTCTTTCGCCCGTGAAGGCAAATTCCTGTGAACGACAGGCGGCGCATCGCGCAAATGCCGCCCGCCTCCGCCAAATTTCCGCAGGAGGGGAAAATGCCGGAAAACGCGAAGGCCGCTGAAACGGAGGGCGCCCCCATGCGGGCCGCGCCCTCCGCGCCAACCGCGGCGCACTTGCAAAGCTTGCGACAGCCCACAAGCAGGGGGCGCCGCACCCCGCCCCCGTATGTTCCGCCAAACGGCGACAATCCACGAGCAGGGGCGGATGACCGGCGAAGCGTTCCAGCAGAAAAGGGGCGTCCGGAAAGATGCAACCCCTCCCGCCCGGCCGCGAAAGGGCCGGCCCTCCTTTCCGCGAAACGCTGGGGCGCTTACTTTGCCGGGGGCGCGCATTCGACGTCCCGGCCGCCCGCATCCTGCGCTGGCCCGGGCGATTCCGGAAGTTCTCCGCCGCAGTAGGGGCAGACCTTCCACGCATCCTCAGCGGCATGGCCGCAGGCGGGGCAGGAACGGCGCACCTGCGCGCCGCAGGCAGGGCAGTAGGCAAAGCCCATGCGCAGCGCCGTGCCGCAGCGCGGACAGCGACTGCCGACGCCGCGCGAGCGCACCAGCATGTAGACAAGCCAGGCAGCGACGTTGCCGATCAACGTCAAAAGCCCCCACATGGCGGGCAGAAAGTCGCGGCGGCGCGCGTCGCGGAACACCCACACGGCCAGCAACAGGCTGAAGGCAGCGTAGAGGACGAGCGCGGCGGCGACGGCCTCCAGCGCATGCGCGTACATCTGCGCCTTCTCCACGTCCGTAGCGCGCAGCGCGTCGTTGTCCAAATAAAAGCATACCAGCGTGCGGCCGGCGAACGCGCCCGTCAGCGCCCGCACGTCGGCGCGCAGCGGGCCCGCCTGCGCAAGCTGTTCGTTCTCCCAGCGGACGTAGGCCTCCGTCTCGGCAAGTTCCTCGCCTGTGGCGGGGAAGGTCTGTTCCTCGCCATAGCCGTCGTTCGTCATGCGGGCATACAGCTGCGCATCGAGACTGGGAAAGCTGTTTACATAGGCGGAGGTGGGCACGCTGCCGGTCTTGAGCGGCGCATCCCCGATGCGGTAGGCGATGAAACGCGTCTGGCCCTCCTCGCCCAGCAACAGGCCGAGGCGCGCCCAGGTCGTGTGACGGGCGGTCGAGCCGTCCGCGGCGGCCTCAGCGGACAATTCGATGGGGCGGTCGTAGCGCGCCAGCATCATGTCGAGCGTCGCCATGTCCCCGCAGGCCAGCGTGCCCGTGCGGGCGAGTATGGCGCCGTCCTCGCCGACGAGCACGGCGTTGAAGTTCTCGGCGGCCTTGCCGTCCCAGAGGCCATAGTCGTCGCAGTGGAAACTCTCCACCGCCGGCGCGCCGCCGAGGTTGGCCTCGGCCTCAAGGTCGTCCAGGAGTTCCCCCAGCACATAATCGCTGGAAAGCGTCTCCCGGAAAGCGCGATCAAAATATACGCTTACGCCCGCCATGCCCAGCGAGAGCGCGAACAGTATGACGAGCAGTATGGCCAGAATGTCTGCCTTCCTACGCATGTTTCCCTCTCCTTTCCATGAAATAGGCCAGCAGCGGCGAGAAAAGCAGCGTCGCGCCGGCGCAGACGAGCGCCGCCTTGATCCCGGCGCAGAGCGCCGCGCCCCGCGCCCCGCCCGCGAGCGCCAACCAGAGGCTCAACCCCAGCAGCAGCGCGAAGGCGCAGGCGCAGAAGGCGAAAAGAAGCGCCTCCCGCCGCCGCCGCCGCTTTTTCCCGAGCCTCGCCGCGGCCAGCAGCACCTCGCCGCGCAGGGCGCGCACGGCCGCGTCGGTCTGCCAATCCATTTTTGAAAAAAGCGCGCCGTTCACGCGGCGTCCTTCCGCGGCGCGCCCGCGCCATGTGCGTTCCCCGGCCGCGATCGCAGCGTTCCGACGTTCCCGTTTTCCATTTCCCCTCACAGGCTTTCTCCTTTCCTGGTTCGCGCGCAGCCTCGTCCCCTGCTTCCGGTCGCCGCGACGCCCGGCGGCGATCTCCCCTCATCTTCCTGCGCAGTTCCCATCCGCCTTCCCGCGCGCCCGGCGCCTGGCGGGTTCCTTCCCCGCCGCCCTGCGCGGTCCGCAGGCCGTCTCCTCCCCGTTTCCTTCGCGCCCGGCTTGCCTCACGGCCCCTCGTCTCCCAACAGGGTTCGCAGCTTTTCCCGCGCATCGTGCAGCCGCCATTTGACGCGCGCGGGGGTTGTTTCCAGCGTCGCCGCAATCTGCCGATAGGAAAGTTCCAATTCGTAGCGAAGCGCGATCATTTCCCGCGATTCGGCGTCGAGGGCGTCCAGCGCCTGTCGAACGCGCGCGCCGCTCGGCGCGCTCCAGGCGCTCGCCCGGCGGCGGGGCGGGGTCGGGCGGGTCGAAGTTTTCGGGCAGGGACGCGAGCCTGAAGCGGCGCGCCTCGCTGTATACGCGGTTGCGGGCGATGCGCAGAAGCCAGCCCTCGAACTTGCCCGCATCCGCGCCGCGAAATTTCGGCAGCGCCCGCAGCATGGCCACGAGCGTTTCCTGCGCGACGTCCTCGGCCTCCTCGCGCGAGCGCGTGAGGACATAGGCATAGCGACAGAGGCGGGGATGATAGCGCCGGCACAGCGCCTCCAGCGCCTGCGCGTCGCCCCGCTTCGCCGCCTGCAAAAGCGCCCGCGTTTCCATGCTCTCCCCCCTCGCGCCCTTCTGTAGGATAAACGCGCGAAGGGGCGGAAAAGATGCCGTTTCCGGCAAATTTCCCGTCCTTTTTTGCACATTTCCCGACGCGCCGCCAAAACGCCCAAACGGACGGGAATTCCCGTCCGTTTGGAGGTTGAAGCGCCGGCAGATTGGCGGCGCGTAATCGCCGCCGCATGCCAGGATAACAAACCCGCAGCCGGAAGCGCTTGCGTGAAGGCGCGGCCGCAGGAGGCCGGCTTTGTTGGTGCCCCGACAGGCGGGTCCCGTCCGCTTTCAGGCCCATGAAACGACCGCAGCCTGCCGCGCGGCCGGCAGCGGCGGTTCAAAGCCGGTCGGCATGGCGGCTTCCGCGCTCCGGTTACAGGGTAACGACAATGCCTTCGTCGTTGGAGCGATAGGCGGACTCGATCACCTGCTGGACAAGCAGCGCGCCGCGCGCGTCGGCGACAAAGGGCTTGTCCTGCAGCAGCGATTCGCAGAAGGAGGCGACTTCGCGCTGGTACAGATCGCCGTAGGCGCCGGTGATGATCTGGCGTTCGGCGGTGCCGCTGGCGTCCTGCTGGGCGTCGTAGCCGCCGACGCTGTCCACGCGCAGCATTTCGACCTCGCCGTTGTCCACCTGGCCGACCACGTCGCTGCCCACCAGGCGGCCGCGGGTGCCGAACATTTCAAAGCGCCACTTGGCCACGGGGTCGGGAATGTTGAAATTGGTCTGCACCGTGCACAGCGCGCCGTTTTCCAGGCGCAGGAGCAGGTTGGAGGAGTCCTCCACCTCGTAGTGGAAGGTCAGCGTATCGTGGAAGGCGGCCACCTGGCGGGTTCTGGAGCCGGTGACATAGTGGATCAGGTCGATCATATGCACGCCCATATCCGTGAGCGACCCGCCGCCGCCGGAAGCCTTGCTCTGGCGCCAGTTTCCCGGCATGTCCGGATACCAGCAGGTAAACTGCGCGTAGATCGACACCAGTTGGCCGATCTTGCCCGCTTCATAGGCGCGCTTCATTTCGTTGATGCAGGCGCCGAAGCGCATCATGAATCCCGCCGCCACGCGCACGCCGCGCGCGTCGCAGTAGTCCAGCACCTGCTTGGCCTCCGCATAGGTCAGCGCAATGGGCTTTTCCAGCAGGATGTGCTTGTGGTTGTCCGCCGCCATCATGGCCTGACGGGCGTGCAGCTTGACCGGCGAGGCGATGTACACCGCGTCGATCTCCGGGTCGGCCAGCAGAGCCGCCTCGTCGGTATAGGCGCGCTTGGCGCCGTATTTGGCGCGCAATTCCTCCGCGCGCGCGGCGTCGATCTCCATCACGCTGACCAATTCCGCCTCGTCGCACTTGAGCATGCCGGGAATGGTGCGGCGGTCGGCGATGCCTCCCGCGCCGATGACGCCAAAACGGATCTTTTTCATCAATAGCCCTCCTTGATTCTGCGCGCAGGTTTCTGCGCGGAAATGCGCCGCCGAACCTCCGCCGCGTGCGGGGAAACCGGGCCGCCTGCGGGCTTTACCCGCACCAGGCGCGAATAAAGTCCATCAGCGAACGCACGCATATCTCCATGCTCTGCAAATCCACCCATTCATCCGGGGCATGCAGCCGCTCGCCGATGGGGCCGAAAAGCGTCGCGGGCATGCGGCCCAATTCCGTAAGGACGAACATATCGCAGGAGAACATGGCCCCGCACACGCGGGCTCGGTCGGTATAGGCGCCGGCGCAGCGCGCGAGCGTCTGCACGCCCGCTTCGTCCGGATCGGTTGCCGCCGGGCGGCAATAGCGGTATTCGCGCCGGATTTCCAGCCCCTTGGGATCATGATACCGCGCCCGGACGAAATTGTCCAGTTCTTTGAGAAGTTCTTCTTCCTCTTCGCCGGGATAGGACTGCATGACGATCTCCATCCAGGCGTCGATGGGCGCGGAAAGCTGGCCGTGTTCATAGCATTCGCCGGCCTTGACCTTGGTGATGACCACCTGCGCGCCCTGCACGGTGCCATCCCACAATTTGGGTTTGGGGGCTTCGGCCATGCGCTTTTCGCTGAACTGCTGCACCAGCCAGATCAGTTCGGCAATGTCCACGGCGGGATTGCCGATCTCCTCGCCGGTATAAGGCATGCCGGCCACGCCCTGCACGCGCAGGGTGATCACCAGCCCGCCCACGCACGCGGGGCATACGTTCAGCCCCGTTGTTTCCAAAACAATGCCGAAATCCGCGTTGACGCCCGCCAGGCGGCCGGCAACCGTGCCGTTGGCGCCGGCGTATTCCTCATCGACGACGCTTTCCAGAATCACGTCGCCGCGGGGGCGGAAGCCCTCTTCTTTGAGGCGGCGCACGGCCTCTGCGGCGCAGACCAGGCCGGACTTCATGTCCGCCGTGCCGCGGCCGTACATGCGCCCGTCGCGAATCAGCGGTTCAAAGGGCTGCGTCACCGTCCACGGCATCGGCTCTTTGGGAACCACGTCCATGTGCCCGGTCAGCAGCACGGAGCGGCCGCCGCCCGTGCCATGCCAGACGCCGACGAGGTTTTCCCGGCCCGCAAAATCGCGGGGCAGGAAGGCCGGATGGTCCGGGTATTCCGGCAGATCGGCGGGGCAGATCGCGCGCGTTTCCAGGCCCATGGCCTCGTAGGCCGCGCGCAGCACCGCCTGCCCCGGGGCCTCGTTGCCCCGGGGCGGATGGTTTTCCGTTGGGCAGCGCACCAGTTCCGCCAGCAGCGAAAGCATCGGCGCGTTGCGGTTTTCCGTGTTCATAGGCGTCTCCTTTGCCTCAGGCGATGGCGATCACATCGCGATGCCAGGTGGTCAGCTGCTCAAGTCCCTTTTCAGTAACGAGCACGCCGTCCTCCAGGCGCACGCCGTAGCGGTCGTCGGCGATCCAAATGTCGATATTGAACACCATGTTCGGCTCCAGCACGCGTCCGGTGCGGTTGTCCACCCACGGCGCCTCGCATTCCTGCAGGCCGGTGGAGTGCGCCGGGCCGTAGAGGGAAAGCCCGCCGAAGCCATAGCGCGTCAGGCGCGCCTGGAATTTGTCGTACACCTGCGCAAAGGGCACGCCCGGGCCCATGGTGGCGATGGTCTCCTCCAGGCACTCGCCGGCGATGCGAATCATGTCCATATGGCGTTGCGGCAGTTTGCCCAGCACCGCCACGCGGCCGATGTTGCCGCAGTAGCCGCTGTATTTGGCGCCCACGGAGAACTGCACCATTTCGTTTTGGCCAATCTCGCGGTCGGTGGACTTGCACAGGCTCTGGTAGGTGGACGGGCCGCTGGTCACCCAGCAGGGATAGCCGAACCCCTCCGCGCCCATTTCAAAGGACAGCGCCTTCCAATGCGCCAGAAGCTCGCGCTCGCGCACGCCGGGCCGGAGGATTTCCATGGTCTTTTGCAGCGCCTCTTCGGTGATGCGATAGCCCTCCCTGAGAAGCTCGATCTCGCCCGCGGACTTGTAGGCGCGCAGATCGAGAATGATCTCCTCGGCCGGCACGATCTGCGCGCCGCGCGCGCCCTTTTCGATGTCGGCGTAAATGACGTGCGGAATGGTGTTGACGTTGACGATGCCGATTTTGCGCACGGGAATCCGCTCGCGGATTTCGTCCAGAATGCGCTCATAACTCCAGGGGTCGGTGGGTTTGTCCCACTCCGGCGCGCAGGTTTCCACATACATCGGATGCACGCGCACATCGTCGATTCGCGCAAATTTCACCGCAAAATCGTAGGACTCGGGGCCGCCGGTGAGCAGGATCGGCTTGCCCTCCACGGGCACCAGCACGCCGACAAAATCGAACACCGCCCAAAAGTCGGTCAGATAGCGCACCGTGGCCGACTCGCACTCGCAGGCATGGGCCACCAGCAGATCAATGCCCTCCTTCGCCATGCGCTCCTGAACGCGGCGAATGCGCAGATCGTATTCCTCGCGCGGCAGCCGCTTGATTTGTTTGCTCATTGTTAATTAGTCCTCCCACTTTAGAAATTAATTGAAGGAAGGCCGGGAGAACCGGCATGGTTCCCCCGGCGCAAATGGGTTATTCCTCGACGTACTTCATGTAGTCGGCGATGTTGCTGGCATCGACGATGGCCAGTTCGATGTTCTGAGACTTCGGGATCTCTTCGCCGGCGAAATACTTCTCGACGGAATCCAGCGTCAGTTCAACGATGTTGGCCGCGGAGACGGCGATGCACATCTTGTAGTAGGGGTTGCCCTCGTTGATGAGGCCGAACGGCTCGGCGCCCCAGCCGCCCGCAGAGACGACGATGGTGCCGGTGGCGGCGTTCTGCTCCAGCGCGGTGGTCGCGCCGATGGCGGCGTTGTCCACGGCGCCCCAGATGACGTCGATGGGCTTCATGATGTTGTTGGTGACGATGTTGGCGGCAGACTCACGGGTCTCGCCGAAGTCCTGATTGAACACCCAGGTGATGTTCTCGGCGCCCATCAGGCGCTCCAGTTCCTCAACGAAGGCCTCGGAGCGAACCTGCGTATGCACGGCGTTGAGCATGGCCAGCACGCCCACGCGCACCTTGCCGCCCAGGTTCTCGTTGGCATAGTCCGCAACCCACTGCGCGCACAGCACGCCCGTCTCGGCATGGTCCCAGGCAACGTGCGTCACCAGGTCCGCATAGTCCGTGCCGCTGTCGAAGGCAAACACGGGGATGCCCGCCTCGCCGGCCTGCTCCAGCGTGGGGATGATGCCGTCAGAGTTGACGGGGTCGATGAGGATGGCGTCATAGTCGCCCTGAGCGATAAAGTCCTCGACCTGCTTCTGCTGGGTCTCGGCGTTCAGGTTACCGTCGGCGATGGTCACTTCCCAGCCGCGCTCGGCGCACTGAGCGATGAACTCGTCATAAACGGCCTTGCACCACTCGTCGTACATCGTGATATGCGCGACGGCGAGCTTGAGGGGCTCTTCGGTCTCGGCCATGGTGGGCGCGCAGAAGCACACGACCAGGACGACGGCCATGATCAGGGACAGCAGGTGTTTTTTCATGTTGGTACCTCCTACTTTGCTCTATTTTTCCGCTTTCGCGGACAGGGCCGAATGAATTATACGCACAGGGCCATGATGGCCTCCGGGGAGACCTCTTCGCGGGTAAGTTCGCCCACTTTGTTGCCCTCGTGCATGACCAGCACGCGGTCGGACATGCCGACGATCTCGGGAATTTCCGAGGAGATCATGATGACCGACTTGCCGGACTTGACAAGGTCGTTGATCAGAAGATAAATCTCGCTCTTGGCGCCCACGTCGATGCCGCGGGTCGGCTCGTCAAGGATGATGATGTCCGCATCCTGCAAAAGCCACTTGGCGATGACCACCTTCTGCTGGTTGCCGCCGGAGAGGTACTGCACTTCCGTTTCCACCGAGGGGGTGGAGATGTCCAGCTTGCCGACGTATTCCAGCGCGCGTTCGCGCTCTTTGGCCTCGCTGACCACCATGCCGCTGGACACAGCGTTCATGTTGACCATGCAGATGTTGCGGCACACGCTCAAAAGCTGCACCAGGCCCTGATTCTTGCGGTCCTCCGGCACCAGGGCAAAGCCCTTGCGGATGGCCTCGCGGAACGAGGGAATGGTCACTTTCTGGCCGTTGAGATAAATCTCGCCGCCGTCGATCTTGTCGATGCCCAGAATGGCGCGCGCAAGCTCGGTGCGGCCCGCGCCGACCAGGCCGGCCACGCCCAGCACTTCGCCGCGGCGCAGTTTGAAGGAAATGCCGTTGAGCACGCCCTTGCGCGTGATGTCCTTGACCTCCAGAACCGTGTCGCCCAGAGGAACGGTCTCCTTCGGATACTCGTTGACCACCTCGCGGCCAACCATCATCGTCACCAGATCGTGGCGGGTGACGTCCGATACCGCCATGGTGCGTACATGGCAGCCGTCGCGCAGCACGGTGACATTGTCGGCCAGGTCGAAAATCTCGTCCAGGCGGTGCGAGATGTAGATGATGGTCATGCCCTGCTCGCGCAGGCGCTTGACCGTCTGGAACATGACCTTCTGCTCCTTCTCAGTCAGCGTGGCGGAAGGCTCGTCCATGATCAGCAGACGGCAGTTGCGGTTGATGGCCTTGCAGATTTCGACCATCTGCTTTTGCGCCACCGACAGATCGCTGACCACGGCGTTGACGTCCAAAGACAGGCCCAGCTGCGTGAGCATCTCGTCGGCGCGTTCGCGCATGGCCTTCCAGTCCACGCGGATGCCCTTGTAAAGAAGGTTGCCCAGAAAGACGTTTTCCGCCACCGAAAGCGTTTCGGAAAGCTTGATTTCCTGATGCACGACGCTGATGCCCGCAGCCTGCGATTCGCTCGGAGTCTTGAAGTGCCGCGCCGCGCCTTCCAGAATCATTTCGCCGCTTTCGGGCTGGTAGATGCCGGCAAGCACCTTGATCAGCGTGGATTTGCCCGCGCCGTTCTCGCCCACCAGCGCATGCACCGTGCCGCGCTCGATGGAGAACGAAACGTTGTCCAACGCCTTGACGCCCGGAAAGCTTTTGCAGATATTGCGAAGTTCAAGGATAAAGTCGCTCAACCTCAACGCCTCCTTACTTGCGGCGGTTGCGCAGCACGTCCAGCGCCACCGCGCCGATCATGACCACGCCTTTGAGCACATCCTGCACGAAGGGGTTGACGTTCATCATCGTCATTCCGTTGAAGAACATCGTCAAAAACAGAGCGCCGAACAGGCCCTGAATGATCTTGCCGCGGCCGCCGGCCAGCGAGATGCCGCCCAGAATGCAGGAGATCGTAGAGTCAAACTCGTAGAGGTTGCCGTTGGTCAGCGCCGCAGAATCCAGACGGGTAACCAGGATCACGCTGGAAAGGCCGCACAGCGCGCCGGCGATCAGGTACACCAGGAAGCGGTACTTTTTGACGTTGATGCCCGCGAAGTACGCCGCCTCGCGGCCGCCGCCCATGGCGTACAGGCTGCGGCCAAACTTGGTCTGGTTGGTGATGAACATGGCCACCACGAACAGCGCCACCATGATCACAACGCTGATGGGAATGCCCCAGCCGCTCTGCGGGCCAATGTAGCCGCGGCCGAAGAACTGAATTTCCGCCGGCATGCCGGGGATCGGGGCGGCGTTGGTGATGATCTTGGCAAAGCCCTTGCAGATCATCTGGAAGCCCAGGGTGACGATGAAGCACGGAATGCCGCAGTAGGAAATCAACGTGCCGTTGCACGCGCCCACCGCCGCGCCGGCCGCGATGGCCACGATGATGGCCAGCCACGGATTCCAGCCGCCGAACTTGATCAGCCACGCCATCACGCAGCTGGTGAAGCACACGTTCTGGCCAAGAGAGAGGTCGAATTCGCCCGTTGTAATGATCAGCGCCTGGCCGCAGCAAACCACCGCCAGCGTCACCGTCTGGTTGAGAATGTTGCGCAGGTTGTTCCATGTGAAGAAGTACTGCTCGCCAAACATCAGCAAAGAGCCGATGGTATAGGCGATCATCAGAAGCAGTATCGCCAGTATAATGGCATAGCTCTTGGTAAACTTCGCCACGCGCGACCCGAAGCCGCTTTTGTTCTGCAGGGCTGCCTGACTCATCGATCATCGTTCCTTTCCGTCTGGAATCTTAATTTTACGCGACGCGACCGTGCTTACGGCAGAAGCCGCTTGGTCGTCATGCGCAGATAGTTGAGGTTGGGGCGGAAGCCTTCAGCATAGTCCACGCCGCACTGGAAGCCGCGCGCGCGCGAACAGGTGCGCACAAACTCCAAAAAGTCGATGTGGTCGTGATCGCGCATCCATACGATCTGCGATTTGTGGCAGGCGAGCGCCTCCAGCTTAAGGTCGATGGTGTCGGTGATGTCCACATACTCGGTGGGAATAAAGCCCGTGCCGGCCACCGGGTCCATGTGATAGATGGGGCACACGGGCGCGGTGGGCGTGGTGGCGTTCAGGTCGTAATGGGCCAGGCTGGCGCCGAAGGAGGCGCGCAGGGCGGCGTAATAGGTCTGCATATGGTCGTTCATGTAGTCGTGATCGTAATGGGTAATGATCAGATCCGGCTGCACTTCCCGTACCACGGCGGCCAGGCGGTTGACCAGGCCGTCGTCCTCGGCGGTGACGTACAGGTCGTTGGCGTCCACGCTGTAGTGTTTGGCGCCAATGACCTTGGCGGCGTTCTCCGCCTCTTCAAAACGCATCGCGCGCAGTTCGTCCGGCATGATCTCCACATGGCCGAGATTACCGTTCGCCAGATGGCAAACCGACACATTGTGTCCCAATTTCACATATTTTGCCAGCGTGCCGTAGCAACCGATTTCCAGATCGTCCGGATGGCAGCCGATCGCCAATACATTCATGCTCGCTCGCTCCTTTCTTTACTCCACCACGCGGCCGACATAGGCTTGCAGGTTGATCGGCAGCTCGTTAAGCACGTCCACGCGCGTTCCATACTTGCCCAGCGTCTTTTCCACCAGCACATAGTCCATGCCGGGGATGACCACCTCGTTCCACTTGTTGCCGACGCCGCGCACGGCCACGTCCAGCATGGTGATGATCTGGCTGCCCAGGGGTTCCTCGGAATTGAGGGTGATGGCGCCGTAGAACTCCTGGCATTCGGTGTAGCCGCCGTTGTGGGTGCCGGTATAGGGCTTCTGCCGCACGAAGTCGATCTTTTTGCCCAGGCGGGCGCAGACCTCTTCCTCATGCGCCTTGAAGTAATCGCACAGGGCCTGCTCCTGCAGCTTGGCGGGCAGGTTCTCGGCGCTGACGCGGCGGTAAGCGTCCAGGCCAACCTGATACGCGCCCTCGACAAAGCGGATCCAGTATTTCTGATCCTCGGATATCCTGGCGGGATCGAGCGTGGCGACCACCGTGCAGCGCTCGCAGGCGGTGAGGCCGTCGCACTTGGGGGCGACGCCCAGGTGTACATAATCGCCCTCCTGGATAACGCGGTTGAGCGCCTTGCCGATCAGCGTGCGGTTGGCCTCGCCGGAGGTAACCATCACGTCGAAGCCAAAGCTCTCCGCGCCGATCTGACGGCCGATGAGATAGCCCCAGGACGCCACTTCCGTTTCCAGCATGCCCGGCTCCAGCACCGCCAGCATGCCCTCGAGCATCACGTCGCACATGCGCGCGGCCTGGCGGGTCAGTTCCATTTCGCGGTCGGACTTTATGTACTTCTGCTTATAGTAGATCTCCTGGCAGTCGATCATGTTCTCTTCGCCGACCAGAGAGGCAAAGTACTCGTACACGCCCACCGGCAGCACCGCGCGCGGCGTGAACAGGCCCACGTTGCGGGGCATCTGCCCGCAGGCCTCGACCAGCACATCCTCGATGCGCTCGGCGTCGATGGGATATTCCTCGTCGGCCAATTTGAGCATTTCCACCTTGTGGATGCCGCAACCCGCGCGCGGGCTGAGCTGCTCGGCCACATAGCCGCCCTCCAGGCCGGCGAGAATGTGGAAGCCGTTTTTGCCCAGAACGCCGGCGATCGGCTCGATGGAGATATTGACGCAACCGCCCAGGTAGGGCACGTCGCCGCAGTAGTGCTCGTCGGAATAGACCAGCGCGCAGTCGATGCCCGCCTCGGCGATCTTGGCAATCAGCGCCTGCTGGCGAGCGCGGAACTCACTTTCCTCCACGCGCAGGTTCTTGTCGAACTTCGGCGCGCGCGCAAGGATCTTTTCCACTTTTTGAGCTTTTTGCATCCAGGTTTCCATAATGCGCATCTCCCTTGCGTTTTTTATGAGCAGAGCATGACCGTTTTGATCGCCGGCGCATCCTGCGCGTACAACTCGCCCAGGCGCGCCGCGTCCGTCAGCGCGAGACGATGGGTAATGATGCGCGCCGCATCGACGCGACCAGAACGAATCATTTCAATGGAAAGCGGGAAATTGGCGGCAGGCTCGGCCAGGGAGGTGAGCAGCTGCTTTTTGTGGAACACCATATCGCTCACATCCAGCGCCGCCGCGCCGCTGCCGTCCAGGGCCACGCCCAGGGCCAGCACTTCGCCGCCGTAGCCGACCAGTTTCATCGCCTCGGCGCACAAAGACGGCGGCGCGGCGACGATGGCGGCGTCGAATTCGCCGCCCCGCAAGGCCCTTTCCAGATAGCCCTCTTCGCCGGTATAGTAGATCTCGTCCGCCCCCAGGTCCGCGGCGGCGTCCTGCGCGGCGCGGTTGCGGCGGCTGTGCGGGTTGCGGGCGAACATCGCCACGCGCCCGGCGCCCATCGCGCGGGCATACGCGCAGGAAAGCAGGCCGATGGCGCCCATGCCGAAGATCGCCAGCGAGGCAAACGGCCGCAGGCGCAGCTTGTTTACGCCGCGGATGGCGACCGCCAAAGGCTCCACCATGGCGGCGGTCACGGGGTCGATGCCGGTAAAGACGTTGAGCATGTTTTCATGGACGACCATTTCGTCCGACATGCCGGGCTGCGCGTTGAGCGTGTAACCGCTTCGGCACAGGCGGCTGCGGCCGGTCTTGCAAAATTCGCAGGCGCCGCACTGGGTCACGTCCTCGCACACGACGCTGTCTCCGACCCGCACGCGCGTTACCCCGGGGCCGACCTGCGCCACCTCGGCGGAAATCTCATGCCCCAGCGGCGTCCAATCGTCCATATCGCGCAAAAAATGCAGGTCCGTCCCGCATACGCCGCAGGCCCGCACGCGGATGCGCACCATGTTCGCACCCAGCGCGACAGGCGGGCGATCGCGCAGTTCGATTGCGAAACCACGCTTGCCGTACAGTCCCCGCATGAAGCACACTCCCTCGAATATTGCTTAAATGTTTGTCCGAAAACTGACACGTTTATCATATCACAGGCATGCATTTTTGTCAAGTGCGTTGATAAATTAACTGAATATGTCGCCCTTCCTTTAGAATACTACCGGAGAATACTACCGGTTCATTGCCTGAACCGGCGCTTTGGGCTTGCGCCTGGCGTTGAATTGTGTTAAACTATATTCAAGGTGCACAAACGAGAATCGAGGATTTGCATGAAGTATCTGTCGCTGGACCGATCGAACGATCATCGGCTGGGGTATCAACAACTCATCAAGGAAAAAAACATCAAACGCGTATTCGACCTGGTGCGCGGCGGGCGTTGTTCCTCGCGCGCGGAACTGGTTCGCGCCATGCACCTGAGCGCCACCACGGTTTCGGCGCTGGTGGAAGAACTGGTAAGCGAAGATCTGCTGCTGGAGACGGGGCCGACGCTGACCTCGCTTCCCGGCCGGCGGCCCATGAGCCTGCGCCTCAACGCCGCGGGCCGGCAAATGGCGGTTTTTTCCCTCAGCCGGCGCGGAGCGCGCTTTACGCTGATGGATTTAAGCTGCAAGCCCCTGGAGAGTTTTTTCGTGGAACACCCCGTGAGCGATCGGCAACCCATGGACTCGGGCGAAGAATATGCGCGCCTGTTTGAAGATGCGCTTACGCGCCGCTCGCGCCTGTTTGATCGCGATCGGGCCCTCATGGTCGGCGTCAGCTTTCCCGGCATCCGCATCGAGGAGGAACAGGCGTTTTCCGTGCGCACGGCAATGAGCATCTCCTTCTCCGAAGCCTCCATGCGCGTTCTTGAACGGCGCCTCGGGGTCCCCCTATTTCTGGGCAACGTATCCATGTGCCTGGCCTACGCCGAAAAGAAGAACCTGGATGCGCTCACCGACGGCGCGGAGGAAACGCGCGATCTTATCTTTATCAACGTCTGCGACGGCGTGGGCGCGGGCATCATCTCCGAAGGCGCCATTCTCACCGGCCCTTACAACACCGCCGGGGAGTTCGGCCACTTTTCCGTGGACATGCACGGCCTGCCCTGCGTTTGCGGCAACCGCGGTTGTCTGGAGCAGTATGTCAACCTCAACGCCATTTTGCGCAGCGCCGCCGAGGCGTGCGGACAATGCGGCGTGCCCGCCCCGCAAACCTTCTCCGAGCTTGCCGAGCGCGCCGCCGATCTGGAGGCCGTTCGCGGCGTGCTGGAAACCGCGGCCGAGCGCCTGGCTTTCGGCATTTATACGCTGATCTGCGCCACGGGCATCCGTCGCGTCGTGCTCGGCGGGGGCATTGAACTGCTGGGCCCGGATTTTTTGCAGATGGTCTCCGAACATGTGCTTTCGCGCTCGCTGCTCACGCGGCATATGCGCATGTCCTACGCCCGTTCCGGGCCGGAGGGCGACAGCGTCGGCATCGCCCAGTATTTCCTCGACAAAGCCTATACCATCACGCTGCCGTAGCGTAGAATTTCGGCGCGCAGCGTTCGTCGTTGCTCAAATCATGGCGCGTTCCGCAGATCGGTGCGCGCCGTTTTCTTTATCGGTTTTACGCCCGCCGGCGGTCTGCCGATGCGCCGCATCGGAACCTCTGGCCAAAGGCGCAATATGGAAATCGCGCCCCGCGCTGCCGGCGGCCTGCCGACACGCCGCATCGGAACCTCCGCCCAAAGGCGCGATTGCAAAACGCGCCCCGCGCTGCCGGCGGCCTGCCGACACGCCGCATCGGAACCTCCGCCCAAAGGCGCGATGTGGAAATCGCGCCCCGCGCCCGGCAAGCGTCCAAAGGATTCGGACAAAACGCGCATGCCGCAACGCGCCGGGCAAAACGCGCAACCCACGGCGAAATGCCGCGCCCTGCGCGCCGCCGCAAGGCCGCCCCTTCAAAAGCGCAATCCGCCCTCATTTCCTGAAAAGGGCGGATTGTGCGCCGGCGCGCTTTTCCGTGCGGCGGGGTTTATTCCTCTGCGAACGTCTGTGCGTACAGCGCCGCATAGGCCTGCGCGGCCTCCCGGCGCAGCGTCTCCGGGGCTTCGCCGCGAATCGCGGCCGCCTCGCGCAGCGCCGCTTCCAGCACCGGGCCCACGTCCTGCGCACGCACGCTTCGGCCCTGCGCCCATTCCACGGCGCTAAGGCCGTCGGTTTCGAACAGCACGCGGCCTCGGGGCGCGCGGCGCGCCACCTCGCGCACGGCGGGGTTGACGGCGATATCCGGGCCAAGGGTGAAGTAACTGTCCAAATCGAGATAGCGCTCGAGGTGCTCGGCGCAGGAGTACCAGTGCACCACGCAGGGAACGTTACGCTCCGCCACGAGGCGGGCGATCTCCTCCTCGCAGCCCTTGGTGTGCAATAGCACGCGCTTGCCCATCTCGCGGGCGATATCAAGCTGGCGGACGAAGGCGGCGCGCTGGTCGCGCGCGGGCACGTCGCACCAGACGCTGTCCAGGCCGATTTCGCCGATGACGCGGCATTTGGCGAGCCACGGCTCCATTTCCCGCACGGCAAAGCGCGCTGTTTTCCAGGGGTGCAGGCCGTAGTGGGCGGTAAAGAGCGCTTCCCGGGCGCAGGCCGCCTCCACCGCCCCGGCGCTTTCCGGATCCGTGCCGCACAGGGCGGTGCGGACGCCCTGCGCGCGCCGCGCCCGGGTTTCCGCGTCGTCGCCCAGATGGGCGTGCGCATCGCACAACGGTGTTTTTAGGGACATATTGTTTGTATTTGCCATATTGCTTCCTTGTTTCAGGGATTTTTCCCCACAATCGCGCGCTATTCCGCCTTGATGCAGCGATGAATTTCCCCTTTGAGCGCGCCCTGATCGTAGAGCCACTGGCGCGTCTTGCCCGCCTTGCGCACGTCCACCTCGCGGACGATCTGCGCGGGGCTGCCGCGCAGGATGAGGATGCGGTCGGAAAGATAGAGGGCTTCGTCGATGTCGTGGGTGACCAGCAGCGCCGTGCGGCCGAGGTCGGCGCGCATGGAGAGCAGCCAGTCCTGCATATCTCCGCGCGAAATGACGTCCAGGGCGCCAAACGGCTCGTCCAGGAGCAATATCTCCGCGCTGCACAGCGCCGTGCGCAAAAAGGCGGCGCGCTGACGCATGCCGCCGGAAAGATCGCCGGGATAGGCGTTTTCATAGCCGGCCAGGCCGAAGGCGGCCATGTGGCTGAGCGCCTGCTCGCGGGCGGCCGGTTCCGTGCCGTGGATCTTGCCATAGAGGCAGACGTTTTGCAAAATGGTTTTCCAGGGGAAGAGCAGGTCGTCCTGCGGCATATAGGCAAAGCGCCCGTTGCCCGCGCCGTCCACGCGCGCGCCGTCCACCAATACCTCGCCCGCGGCGGGGCGCAAAAGCCCCGCCAGCAGGTTCAGCACCGTGGATTTTCCGCAGCCCGAAGGGCCGAGGATGCTGACAAACTCGCCCGCCTCTACGCGAAACGACAGGTTGTCAAGCACCATTTTCGGCCCGTAGGCAAACGACAGGCCGCGAACCTCCAGTTTCATACAGCGATCAGGCCTCCGGCAAGAATTCGTTGGTATAGCAATCCGCGGCGGCGATGGGTTCGTCGATGACGCCATAATCGACGAGGAACTGCGTGTAGCGATCCCACACCTCGTCGTTCATCTCGCCCCAGCGGTCCACATCTTCCATATACTTATCGGCCAGGTAGTTCTGCGAGCGGTAGAGCAGTTCCATGTCGTAATCGGGCACATAGGAGCCGAGGATCTCCGCGCACTCGTCGGGATTTTCAATGGCGTAAACATAGCCGCGCGAGGTGGCGGCGAGGAACTTGCGCACCATTTCCGGGCGGTTCTCAATCACGTCCGTGCTGGTGATGAGCAGGGGGGTGTAGTAGTCCAGGCGCTCGTCAAGCTCGCGCACGGGCATATAGTTGATGTCAAAATCGGCCAGTTCGCACTTGATGTTGTCCCAGGCCTCGTAGAACCACATGATGTCCACATCGCCCTCCAGCGCCGCGAAGCCGCTGCCGTCGGAAATGACGATGTTGAGGGTATCAAAGTCCGCGCCGGCTTCGGTCATCACGGCGTTGATCACCGCCGCCTCGCCCGGGCCGCCCCAGCAGGAATAGGTCTTGCCGCCGAAATCCGCCGGGGAGGTGATGTCCTTGCCGGCCCAGGTGGCAAAGCCGGAGGTGTTGTGCTGGATGACGGCGGCCACGGCGCGGATGGGCAGCGGATCCTCGCTGGTGAGCGCCATGGTCACTTCTTCCTGATAGCTGATGCCGAAATCGCCCTTGCCGACGGCGATGAGCGTGGCCGTCGCGCCCTCGGTGGGCTCGATGATCTCCACATTCAGGCCCTCTTCTTCATACCAGCCCTTGTAGAGCGCCACATACATGCCGGTGTGGTTGGTGTTGGGAACATAGTCGAGAATGACGGTGACGTCCTCGAGTTCTCCTTCGGCCAGCGCCAGCGAGGAGAAGGCGAGCAGCAGCACAAGCAGACAGACAAGCAGTTTCTTCATGGGTTTCATCCTTTCGCCCTGCGCAAAAACGGCAGGAAAATATACTGACACAAACGGACGATGCCGTTCATGAGCAGGCTCAAAGCAACGATGACCACCACGCAGGCGAACACCCTGTCGAGCATATAGCTCTCCTTGACGCGCAAAAGGTAGTAGCCCAGCCCGCTCTGCGAGCCGATCCACTCCCCCACCACCGCGCCGCTGATGGAATAGGTAGCGGCCACGCGCAGCCCGGAAAACAGCGGCGGCAGGGCCGCGGGCAACTTTACCAACGCGTACACCTGGGCGCGGGAGGCGCCGTAGGAACGCACCAGATCGACATAGCCCTTGCCCACCTGCGACATGCCGTCGGTAAA
Source organism: Candidatus Pullichristensenella avicola (assembly GCA_018711655.1). Taxonomy (GTDB): domain Bacteria; phylum Bacillota; class Clostridia; order Christensenellales; family Aristaeellaceae; genus Pullichristensenella; species Pullichristensenella avicola. The sequence continues at coordinate 51,145 of DVIA01000072.1, read as the reverse complement.
ATTGACGGCCACGGGGAAAAAGCACATCAGAACCACCGTGAGGATTTTCGGCGCCACGCCAAAGCCCAGGTAGATGATCAGAATCGGCGCGAGGACGATCATCGGCACCGTCTGCGTGACCACCAGCAGCGGATAGACGCAGCGGCGCACCAGGGGAAACGCGTCCATCAACACGCCGAGCAGAAGCCCCAGCGCCAGGGCGATGAGCATACCCGCAATCGCCTCCATGGACGTGACCATGGCATGCGAAAACAGCGTGGCGGCGTTCTCGCCCAGGGCTGCCAGCACGTCGATCGGCCCCGGCAACACATAGAGGGGCACGTCGAAAATCCGCACGCAGCACTCCCACAGCGCCAGAAGCGCGATCACCACCAGCCACGGCAGCGGCTTTTGCCAGTTCTTTTCTCGCATGGTCTCGTTCCTTTCCCTCGCCGGCGCAAAAAAGCGCGCCCGGCGGAAATGCCGCAGGCGCGCGCAAAAAAACGCTTTTCAGGCTATTTTCCCTGCGTTGGCATTATCCAAATCAGGTATTGCGGGTCGAAGCTGACAAGCTTCCTCTCAGCCTGCTCCAAAGCAAGCTCCCCGAATATCGAATGTATGATAGCACGAATCCGCGCCTCTGTCAAGTAAAAAACCTGCGGACGCGGCAGGGCGCTTCCCAAAAGGGGGAAACCGCCGCTTCAGGCGATCGCCCGTCCGCTCCAGCGAAGGCTCCGCCCAAACGGCGCTAGTCGGGATAGCGCATGCGCGTTTCGTCGATCCGGCCGAACACCTCGGCGCGGTAGCGGCGGGCGTAGTATTTGGCCATGGAAAGGTTCATGTCCAGATGGTTGCCGCAATCGCGGGCGCTGGCGCCGGGGATATCGCCCTCGAAGGCGATGATGAAATCGAGCATGCCGCGCACAAGGTCAAACACGTCAAGCGGCTGAAGTTCCCCCGCCATCAGCAAATAAAAGCCCGTGCGGCAGCCCATGGGCCCGAAGTAGAGCACGCGGTCTTTCCACGCGGGCTCGTTGCGCAGATAGGTCGCGCCCAGGTGCTCGATGGCGTGAATTTCCGCCGTGCCCATCACCGGCTCGCGGTTGGGCGCGGTAAAACGCAGATCGAAGGTGGTAACGGCCGCGCCGCCGGCCCTGTCCACGCGCGAAACGTAGATGCCGGGCAGAAGGCGCAGGTGGTCGATCTGGAAGCTGGCGATTTTTTCCATGGAAAAACCTCCCGTCAGGTTTCCGCCTCCGGGGGCTGGATGCGGCCCTCGTCGGTGCGGAAGGGATCGGATTCGACGCCCCTGCGGGCGACGACAAAGCACAACACGGCGCCCGCCGCGAAGGTGGGCAGGCTCCAGAACTGCGAGGTGGACATGCCGAAGATGAAGCCGCGAATCCGGTCGCCGCGGAAAAACTCAAGGATAAAGCGGTACGCCGCGTAGCTCATCAGGAAAACGCCCGCCGCGCGCGGCACGGGCCGCCGTTTGCGCAGGTAGAGAAGCAGCGCCGCGCAGAGGATCAGATCGCAAACAGATTCGATCAGCTGCACCGGCAAAAGCCGCGCCCCGCCCGCGATATGCGGCGAAAGGGCGAAGCAGAAGGGCAGATCGCAGGGCATGCCATAGCAGCAGCCGGCAAAGAGGCAGCCCACGCGCCCAAAGGCATGGCCGAGCGCCAGCGCCGGCGCGCAGAGGTCGAGCACCGGCAAAAAGCGCAGCCCGACGATGCGGCAGCCAAGCCACGCGCCCAGAAGGCCGCCGAAGAGGCCGCCGTAAAAGACGATGCCGCCCTGGGAAAGCGTTTCCAGAAGCCGCCCCTGCCGCGCCGCCTCGACAATCGCCGGCACGCCCACGGAAAAGAGCATATAGAAAACATAGCCGCCCAGAAGCGCCAGCCCAAAGGCGCAGCAGGTGACCACCAGCGCGCACTCCCAGCGGATGCCGCGGCTGCGAAACAGCCGCGCAAAGACAAAAAAGGCCGCAAACAGCCCCGCCAGCATCCACAATCCGTAAGTGCCGACGGAAAAACCAAAGATCGTAATATAGGGATACATGTTTGCTCCACGCGGCCCGCAGGGCCGCCCGATCAGGTCAGAGAATCACCCGCAGCGCCGCCTGGACGCGGCACACGGCGCAGCCGCTGCAGGCAAAGCAGATCACCGTAAGGATCAATCCCACCAGCGAACAGGCGATGCCCACCAGCGCCAGCCCGCTTCTTTCGCGATCGCGCAACAGGCCCAGCGCCCCCAAAACAAAGCCGCCCAATACGAGCGCCAGCGAGAAAAACGCGGCGCCGCCATTGAGGGCGAAAAAGGCGCAGGGAATGGACAGCGCGCCGACAATCAGCGCAACGAGAGAAAAAGGCACCATAACTACACACCCTTCCTGCAACTTACCAACGGGTTCTTCTTTTGCAAAGACGTTTGCGCGCCTGCCGCCGGCGCGGCGACGCCGCCCGCTTCACGCGAAACGGGCGGCGCGGGGAACGAAAATCAGTACATATCGGCGTTGCCCAGCAGTTCGAGCAGGCCGGGCGAGTTTTGCAGCAGAACGCTCGTGGCCTTCATCAGCATGCTTTGCGCGTCGCTGTTGAGGCGCTCCATGGTCTTTTCGTCGATCAGGCGCACGTCCACCGCTTCGCCGTCCAGGGCGGGCAGTTCCGCGGCGTCCAGCATGACGTGGGCAATGTCCACGTTCAGCGCAAGTTCATAGGTCGCGCTCGAACCGCCGTAGGACTGGACAAAGCCCAGCGAGAGAAGGCCGGAATGATCCTCGTCGCCAAAATCGTTGAGGGTGTAATCGCCCTCGTAAGCGCCGTAGAGCCTCTGCGCGCCGGTCTGGCCGCTGGAGAAATCCAACTGCACCGCGTAGTATTCGTGGCCGTCGGCGTGCTGGTTGTGCAGCAGAAGTTCAATGACGGCATTTTCGTCTGCGGTGCCGACCTGCAACATGCCGTAGATCTCGTCGTAGTCGTACTCGACGCCGTCGGCGGGCCAGGAATAGCCGTCGAAAACGACAAAGATGTTTTCGCCATCCGCGTTCATATTCATGCTGAACTGCAGGGTGGCGCGGTCGGAGTTGTCCTCGGCGTAGCCCTGCGGATAGAGGGCGATCGCGCCTTCGGCGTAGCCCTCCTCGCCCAGGTCCATGGTAAAGGTCACGTCCATCATCATGTCGGAGAAGTCGTATAGCGCCGCGGAGGACGCAACATCCTCAAACGTGAAATTTAGCCCGCTGCCGGCTATGACGCCCTCCATGTGGACAACGGCGCTTTCCTCCTGCGAAAGCCGTATCTCCATGCGCTCTTCGATGGCGTAGCTGCCGTCCTCCTGAAGGATGTATTCCGCCGTGGCATAGGCGGTCTGCTCGCCCGGCAGGACGATTTCCATGCGCATGGCCTGCGGTTCCTTCTCCTCGCCCACAAACCAGTAATCGCACTCGATCGCCTGGCTCTCCGCCGCCGCATCGCCCTTTTCCTCGTTGTAGCGATCCGGGCGGACGCTCGTGCCGGCCTGCGCGGACATCATCCCCTGGAATGCGGGCACCTGCGAAAGCAGTTCCATGTACGTTTCCACAAACGCGTTGTACATATCCTCGGTGATGGTGTAGGAATAGCCCTGCGCCTCCATGGGGCCGGTGGAAAATTCGACCGTCTGCACGCCCAGATCGACGCGCGTTTGCACGATTTCCCCGGCAAGCGCGGCGAAGGCCCCGGCCATAGCGCCGTCGATACCCGCGTGCGTTTCCTGCGAAAACGCGTCGGCGAGCATGTCGAAAGCTTCCATCCCGTCCGGGCCAAGCATGCGCTCAAGCGGCACGGCGAAAAGATCGCTCAGGCCCTCCGCGCCCAGCAGCACCTCCCGGCCGTCAAAGGCGGCATAGCCTTCGGCCGCGACCTCCTCGCCGCCCAGCAGGCGCACGAGCAGCAGCGCCATCTCGCCCTCTTCGCCGGCCAGCGCGCCTTCCAGGGCCACGCCTTCCAGGTCAAGAAGCGCCACGCCGTTCATGCTTACCGATGGGTCGGACAATTTCAGCGTGCGCGCCTCAATCGCGTCCTCTTCCGCCGCGGCCAACGGCAGCAGCAGCATCCACGCGGCGAGCGCCAGCGCCAGCAGTTTCGCAATCCGTTTCATGGAAAATTCCTCTCTTTTCTGTCCGCCGGGACGGACGGTATTACCAATTGGACGGCGAAAGCGCCGCTCCGGTTCATTTTACCACGCCTTTTTTCAGAATGACGTTGGCGTAGAGCGCCGTCTCGCCCGTGGCGACCACGGCGTAGGCCTGGCGGGCGCGCTCATAGAAGGCGAAGCGCTCGATAAAGCCGATCTTCGTGCCCGGCTGATGCCTGGCGACGATCTTACCGTAGCGGTCCCATATGGAGGTATCGGCGTCGTCGCCGGGAGTCTTGGCCATCAGCAGCACAGGCTCGTCCACATAGGTATCCAGCGGCAGGAACTTGAGCATGGCGTCGAGAAGCTCGCAGACGCCGTGGCCGTCCAGGCGCACCAGGCGCTTGGCCGTGGAGGCCGCCGGATAGTTGCCGTCGCCAATGACGATCTCGTCGCCATGGCCCATCTCCATCATGATCTTGAGAAGTTCCGGGGTGAGAATGCTGGGAACGCCCTTTAACATGATTGTTTCCTCCTTATTTGGGTTGTATCTGCTTTGCCGGCGCGGCGCGGGCCGCTTCCGGCGCTTCTTCCGCCTCGGGCAGTTTTTCCACCACGGCCCAGGTCACGCGGCGATCGAGAATCTGTTCCACGCTCACGCGCACGCCCAGGCACTCCACCACGGGCCGTTCTCCGTCGGAGGGAATCTCCGCCAGACGGCTGAACACCAGCCCGCCGAGGGTATCGCAGTCCTCCTGCGCGCCCAGTTCCACGCCCAGGCGCTTGCCCAATACGTCCAGATCCACCGCGCCGCTCACGCGCAGGCGGCCGTCGCTCAGGGGGATGATCTCCTCGCCGTCCTGGGGATCGAATTCGTCGTAGATATTGCCGACGATTTCCTCGAGCAGGTCCTCCATCGTCACCAGGCCGCTGGTGCCGCCGTATTCGTCCACAACGATGGCCAGGTGTTGCTTGCGCTTTTGCATTTCGGAAAAAAGCAGGTCCGCGCGCAGCGTTTCGGGCACGAAATAGGCTGGCCGCAGCAGTTCGCGCAGGGGCGCTTCCTGGCCGGAACAGGCGCTGAGCAGGTAATCGCGCGAGGTGAGCACGCCCAGTATGTCGTCCATATCCTCGCCATAGACCGGGAAACGCGAAAGGCCGCTTTCGCGGATGGTGCGCAGGATCTCCTCCGCCGAATCGTCCACGCCGATGGCGGTGACGTCCTTGCGATGCACCATGCACTCCTCGGCGGTGGTATTGTTAAACTCAAAGACGTTTTCGATCATCTGCTTTTCGTCGGCCTCGATCTCGCCCTTTTCTTCGCCAAGATCGACCATCATGCGTATCTCCTGCTTGGTGACGCGCTCGGCAAGGGCCACGGCCGGCACGCCGAAGGGCTTGAGCAGCAGCCCCGCCACAGCGCGCGAAAGCAGCAGCAGCGGCCTGAGCGCGCCAAGCAGGAACCGCGCCGGGCCGAGCGCGCGCGCAAGCGTCTCCTGCGGCGCGCGCGAGGCGACATAAGTGGGCAGAAGCGCCGCCACGGAAGTAAACAAAACGCCCGTAAGCAGCCATAAGCCGACTCCCGCGATCACGCCGCGCAAAAATCCCGAGGGGATAAAGCCCTCAAGCCACGCGCAAACCGGCCGCCCCAGCCCCGCGAAGGCGCACACGCACGCGCCGGCAAACAGCAGCCCAAAGGTGGCGTCCGGGCCGCCAAAGCGGTTTTCACAGGCCGCGGCAAAGCGCGCGGCAGGGCTGTCCTTTTCCAGGGCGGAATCGCCGATCTGGCGGGCCGCCGCCTCTGCGGCGCGCAAAAACGCGGCGGCGACGGCGAGCAAAAGCATCAAAATGAGCGTACTGAATGGGTCGGAAGCCAAGCCTTATTCCTCCTTGTGCATAAACGCGCGGGGCTTCCCCCGCCTGGGCTGTATGGTTCCGACTTCCATTATAGCATATTTCGGCGAAAAAATCTCTCAAAATTGTAAAGGTTTTATGAGAGATATAGGAATATGCGCCATCCCGGCCGCCTCTTGCCGGTTTCCCACAGGCGCCATCGACACGCCGCGCCCTGCGCGCCTTCTGAAAAGCGCAAATCCTCAAAGGCGCCGCCTTTCCAGCGCGCCCGCCGCGCCCGAAGGCGGCCGGCAGCCGCGCAGCGCCGTTTCCTTTCGCTCCCGCCGGAAAAGCCCGCGTTCAGAGCGCTTGCAAAAACGCGCGCGGACATCGGGGCCGAAGCGACCCCCCATCAGTTCCCGCAGACGCGAACGCGTTTTTTGCGCAGAAAAGCAGGAGCGTCCGGCGCAAAAATGCCCCGATCCCGTCGCGCCGCCGGGGACGGGCAAAGCGCGAAAAGGCCTCGGCCCTCTCGCGCTTTGCTGGAACCCGCGTCTATGAAGCGGCGAAGGCCGCCCCGCTTTTCAATTCCTGACCTGTTCAAAAATTCCGGCGCGCCGCACGGCCTCGATCAGCGCTTCGCCGATCCTGTCCGGCGTTTCGGCGACGACGGCGCCGGCCGCGCGCAGGGCGGCGATCTTGCCCGCCGCCGTGCCTTTGCCGCCGGAAATGATGGCGCCCGCGTGGCCCATGCGCTTGCCCGCCGGGGCGGTGCGCCCGCCGATGAAGGCCGCCATGGGCTTTTCGGGATGCGCCGTCAGCCACTGCGCGGCCTCTTCCTCTCCGCTGCCGCCGATCTCGCCGATGAGGACGACGGCCAGCGTCTCCGGGTCGGCGTAGAAGGCCTCCAGAACTTCCACAAACCCCGTGCCGCGCACCGGATCGCCGCCGATGCCCACCGCCGTGGACTGGCCGACGCCGCGCGCGGTCAGCTGGTTGACGGCCTCGTACGTCAGCGTGCCCGAGCGCGAAACCACGCCCACGCGGCCCCTTTTGCAGATATACCCCGGCATGATACCCAATTTGCATTCGCCGGGCGTGATCAATCCCGGGCAGTTGGGGCCGATGAGGCGCGTGGGCTTGCCGCGCAGGTATTCCTTGACCTTCACCATGTCCTGCACGGGGATGCCCTCGGTGATGCACACCACCAGTTCCATGCCCGCGTCGATGGCTTCAAGAATGCTCTCCGCCGCCGCGGCGGGGGGCACATAGAGAATCGAAGCGTTCGCGCCCGTGGCCGCGCGGCCCTCCCGGACGGTATCGAACACGGGAAGCCCCAGGCATTCCGCGCCGCCCCTGCCGGGCGTCACGCCGCCGACGATCTTCGTGCCGTAGGAAAGCATCTGCTCGGCGTGGAAGCGGCCCTGGCTGCCGGTCATGCCCTGCACCAGAACGCGCGTGTCTTTGTTTACATAGATGCTCATGCGCCCGCCTCCTTTGCCAGACGGCAGGCCTTTTCCGCGCCGTCCGCCATGTCCGCGGCCGCGACGATGTTCAGGCCGCTCTGGGAAAGGATCCGCTTGCCCGCCTCGGCGTTGGTGCCCTCCAGGCGCACCACCAGCGGCGCCTTCACCGCCAGATTGCGCGCCGCCGCCACCACGCCCTCGGCGATGATATCGCAGCGCATGATGCCGCCGAAAATGTTGATGAAAATGCAGCGGACCTTGCGATCGGCAAGAAGGATGGAAAACGCGCCCGCCACCTTTTCCGCCGTGGCGCTGCCGCCCACGTCCAGGAAATTGGCCGGACTTCCGCCGAAGGCCTGGATGATGTCCATGGTGGCCATGGCCAGTCCCGCGCCGTTGACCATGCAGCCGATATCGCCGTCCAGGCCGATATAATTGAGGTCGTACTTCGCCGCCTCCGTTTCGCGGGGTTCCTCCTCGTTTTCGTCGCGCAGTTCGGCGATGTCCGGGTGGCGGAAGAGGGCGTTGTCGTCAAAGTTGATCTTGGCGTCCGCGGCCACAAGGTCGCCCGCGCCGTCCACAACCAGGGGGTTGATCTCCACCAGCGAGCAGTCCTTTTCCACAAACAGGCGGTACAGGTTTTTGCACAGGGGGATGAACTGCTGGATCTCCGCCCGGCTCAGGCCGAGCCGTCCGCCCATTTCCCGCGCCTGATAGCCGGTGAGGCCGAGGTAGGGGTCGATCTCCAGGGTGCATATTTTTTCCGGCGCTTCCCTTGCCGTTTCCTCGATCTCCATGCCGCCGGCAGAGGAGGCGATCATCACCACGCGCTCGCGCGCGCCGTCCACGGTGAGGGAAAGATAGTATTCGCGGGCGATCTGCACGGCGCGGCTGACGAGCGCTTTGCACACCACGCGGCCCTGCGGGCCGGTCTGCTTTGTCACCAGCGTCATGCCGAGGATCTCTTCGGCCCTGCGCGCCGCTTCGGCGGGCGTTTGCGCGAATTTTACGCCGCCGGCCTTGCCGCGGCCGCCGGAGTGCACCTGCGCCTTGATCACAAAGGGGCCGTCCCCCAGCGCGCGCGCCGCCGCTTCCGCCTCCGCGGGCGCGGCGACCGCCCGGCCCTCCGGCACGCGCACGCCATAGGCCTTAAAAAGCGCCGCCGCCTGGTATTCGTGTATCTTCATTGCGTCCTCCTCACGGCAGGGCTACGGTCCACTTTGCCGACGCGCCCAGCTTCATGCCCTCGGAAAGGGCGAGCATATTGATCTGCTCCGTACCCTTGGGAATGTGCATCTTCACCGCCTCGCGCAGCGCCTCCTCCGGCGCGATGGCCGCCAGTTCGTTGATGGCGCCGACGGCGACGATGTTGGCCGTCATCGGCTTGCCCACCACGCGCGAAGCCGTGTGCAGAATGGGCAGCGCCACCACGTTGTAGCTGCCCAGGTCGTCCGGCTCGAGCAGCGATTTGTCGATCAGAATCAGCGCGTCCTCAGCGGTATTGGCCCCGAATTTGTCCAGCGAGGCCTGCGTCAGCGTCAAAAGGAAGTTCGGCTGCGTGACTTTGGGGTAGGTGATCTCCCGTTCGTCGATCACCAGTTCGGCGCGACAGAGGCCGCCGCGCGCCTCCGGGCCGTAGGACTGGCTCTGCGCCACGCGTTTGCCGGCCAGGAACGCCGCCTCCGCAAGAATGATGGAACACAGGATCACGCCCTGCCCGCCGGAACCGGCAAAGCGCATTTCAAAGCGCGTTTTTCGCTCTCTCACGCCTTTACACCTCCCGCCGCCTCGATGATCTTGGCATACTGCTTTGTATATTCCGGCCGTTCGCACCGGGAAAGCTCGCCGTAGACCAGCTTGCCCGCCAGATCCTCCGGCGGCATGTCCGCCGCTTTGGAGACCGGCACCGCGTTGTCGCGCTGCCATTTGAGCATTTCCACCGCGTCGCCCTTTTTGTTTTTGCGCCCGTAATAGGTCGGGCATACGGAAACGCACTCTACCACGGAAAAGCCCTCGTGGGCGATGGCATCGCGGATCAGTTTCACCGTCTGCGGCACATGGTAGGCCGTGCCGCGCGCGGTGTAGGTCGCGCCCGCGGCTTCGGCGAGTTTGGGAATATCAAAGTCCGGATCAATGCTGCCGTAGGGGGCGGTGGTGGCAAATTCGCCCGTGGGCGTCGTCGGCGAAAACTGGCCGCCGGTCATGCCGTAAATGTTGTTGTTAAAGACCACCACCGTCATATCGATATTGCGCCGCGCCGCGTGGATAAGGTGGTTGCCGCCGATGGCCGCCGCGTCGCCGTCGCCGGTGAGGACGACGACCTTCAGCCGCGGCTTGGCCAGCTTGATGCCGGTGGCAAAGGCGATGGCGCGGCCGTGGGTGGTGTGCAGGGTATCCATGTTCATATAGCCCGCCGCGCGCGAAGAGCAGCCAATGCCCGAAACGACGACGACGTCTTTTTTGTCCAGCCCCAGATCGTCTATGGCCTGCGCGACGTCGCGCAGAAGGATGCCGTGGCCGCAGCCCGCGCACCAGATGTGCGGAAGCCGCTCCTCGCGCATATAGGTCCTGATCAGCCTGCTCGCCATCAGCGCGCCACCTCCTGGATCGCCCGGTATATCTCCCTGGGCTTGAGAATCGTCCCGTTGACCTTGCCAATGTGATGCACCTGGCAGCGGCCCGCCGCAACGCGCTCCACTTCCAGTTTCATCTGGCCGTAGTTGAGTTCGGCCACCACGATGTGCTCCACGCGCTCGCAGATTTCCGAAAGCGCCGCCTCCGGAAACGGCCACACCGTTACCGGGCGGAACATGCCCACGCGGTATTCATCCAGCCGCGCCTCGTCCACGGCCGCCATGGCGCTGCGCGCCGTACCGCCGAAGGAGACCACGCACACCTGCGCGTCGTCCATTTTGTAGGTTTCGTATTTTTCGATGTCGTCGGCGTTTGTCTCGATCTTGCGCATGATGCGCGTGCACTGGCGGTTGGCCTTCACCGGCGAATTGGTGGGGAAGCCCCAGTTGTCGTGAATCAGGCCGGTGATGTTGTAAAACACGCCCTCGCCAAACGGCGTGATGCGCGGCACGCGTTCGCGCGGCACGATGTCGTAGGGCATGGACGCCTGTTCCGGGTCTGCTTTGACAAGCCGGTCGAACACCTTGACCTCGTCCGGCTCCAGAAGTTCGATGCCCTCGCGCATGTGGCCGACGATCTCGTCCATGAGCAGGATCACCGGCACGCGGTATTTTTCCGCCAGGTTGAAGCAGCGGATGGTTTCCGAATAGGCCTCCTGCACGCTCCAGGGGGAAACGGCCACCACGGGATGATCGCCATGCGTGCCCCAGCGCGCCTGCATATAATCGCCCTGCGAGGGCGAGGTGGGCAGGCCCGTGGACGGCCCGGAGCGCTGCACATCCACCACCACGCAGGGGATCTCCGCCAGCGCGGCGTAGCCGATGTTCTCCTGCTTGAGGGAAAAGCCGGGGCCGGAGGTGGCCGTCATGGCCTTGACCCCCGCCACCGAAGCGCCGATCACCGCCGCCATGCTGGCCAGTTCATCCTCCATCTGCACAAACGTGCCGCCCACGCGCGGCAGTTTCAGCGCGCAGCCCTCGGCGATCTCCGTAGAGGGCGTGATCGGATAGCCGGCAAAAAAGCGCATGCCCGCGCTCAGCGCGCCTTCCACCACGGCCTCGTTGCCCTGCAAAAGCGCCCTGCGGCGCCTGCGGGCCGGGTTTGCTGCCTGCGTCATTTCGCTGCGCCTCCTTCCGCGGCCGCCGCGCCGCCTTCGCCCCATTCCTCGTCCACGTCCAGCCAGATCGCATAGTCCGGGCAGCGCATCTCGCACAGCCCGCACCGCGTGCACTTCTCCGGCTCCAGTATCCGCACCTTTTGCTTGACCAGGCCCAGCACCCCTTTGGGACAGAACGCCACGCAGATGCCACAGCCCTTACACCATCGCGCGTTGGTATATACCCGTCTGCCTTCCCTTTCCGACATAAGCATTTCTCCTCGTTCCGGTCGTTGACAAGCCCCTGGAGACGGCTTTATTATAGCGAATATGTTTACGGAATGCAACTATTCTTAACAATTAACGCAATATTTTCCTGCATTCTGGCTTTGCAAACGCATTTTTGGCGTCAAAACGGCCGTATACGCCCACCCCTGCCGGGCGGGGCAGAATTGCGGTTCGGCTCAGGGAAAATTCCCCATATACAACGCAAAACGCGGGGCCGGAACCCCGCGTTTTTGCGAATGCGCGCCATCGACAAACCGGACGTGCGCGACGCCTTCCCGCGCGCCGCATGGCCGCGTTTTCACCGCCTCCGCGCCCTGCGCAAAACCCGCCAAACCCGTCCCGCATCCCCCAACGCAAAACGCGGGGCCGGAACCCCGCGTTTTTGCGAATGCGCGCCATCGACAAACCGGACGTGCGCGACGCCTTCCCGCGCGCCGTTTTCTACAAAAGCGCCTCGAAAGCGTAAAACTCCGTGCCGTGCCAGGTCGTCTCGCCGACGATCCGGTGTCCGATGCCGGTATAGATCCTGTAGGCGGCGACATTTTCCTTTGCGCAAGTGTAGCGCAGCGCGTCCACTCCCTGCGCGCGCAGAAGATCCACCGCGCCGAGAAAATAGGCTTTGGCGCGGCCCTTGCCCTGCAGCGCGGGCGACAGGCAGAAGCGGCAGGCCTCCGCGGCGCGGCGCGCGCTCGTCCATTCGACGCCCTCGGCCTCCATTTCCTCCGCAGGCGTAAGCGTAATGGCGGCGACGATCCTGCCGTCCTCGCGCCAGACATAGAGCCAGCCGCCTTCGAGGTCTTTCCGCACCGTTTCCTCCGAAGGATAATTTTCATCCCAGTGCGTATGCCCCGCGCACCTCGCCTGCGCGGCGGCGGCGCGGTAGAGGGCGAGCACTTCCCGCGCGTCGGTTTTTCGGGCCGGTTCCGGTCTTTCCATACGACCGCCTCCTTTGTCGCTTATTCCACCGCCACCAGGCGCAGCGATTCCACGCCGGGAACGGCCTCCAGCGCCGCAAGCAGTTCCTCCAGCGACCCGCCCAGTTCCGAAATGTCCATGGAAATGGTGACGCTGGCGCGGTCGTGGATGGGCAGGCTCTGGGTAATGGTGAGTATGTTCGTTCCGAAACCCGAAAGGCTGTTGAGCACCTTGGAAAGCACGCCGCTTTCGTGGTCGAGCATCAGAAGCACGACCGCCTTGCGCCCAACGGTGAGGCGCGTCGGTTCGATGACCTTATCCTTGTACTTGTAATAGGTGCTGCGCGAAATGCCCACCTGCTCGCAGACGCCGCTCACCTGCTGGCAGGCGCCGCTTTCCAGCAGCCTGCGCGCCTCGACCACTTTGAGAAAGTAGTCCGGCAGTGCGCTTTTTTCCACGATGAGATAATCCTTGAGCATAGCCGCACCTTCCTTTCCTGTATCGCATTTCTATCATATCACATTCGCGCCTTCAAGGGAAGCGTTTGCGCACGGCCAGCGCCAGCGCGCCGTTGACAAAGCCCGTCGCCGCCCCCGCCGCCAGCAGCAGCGGAAGATAGGCGGCCAGGCCGGGCGTTTCCGCCGCCAGCGCCGCCGCGGCGATCTGGCCCAGATTGTGCGCGGCGCCGCCGCCCACGGACGCGCCCACGCAGGACACGCCGCCAAGACGCCGCAAAAGCGCCATGCACGGCACGGCCAGCAGCGCGCCTGAAAGCGCGTAAAGCAGGCTGGACAGGCCGCCGAACAGCAGCGCGGAAAGCGCCACGCGCGCCAGCGTGGCAAGCATGGCCGCGCCGAAGCCGTACATGTACAGCGCCAGCACGGAAAATACGTTCGCCAGCCCCAGCTTGATCCCCGGCAGCCCCAGCGGCGGCAGAAGCGTCGCCTCCAGCCATGCCGCCAGCAGCCCCAGGGCCGTCAAAAGCGCCAGGCGCGCCAGTTTTTTCGTCATGCCAACACCTCAATACGCCACGGCGTCCAGCGCCGCTTCGCCACCGACGAGCACCACGCTGACGCGGTTGGGCAGGCAGACGACGCTCTCGCCCGCGCGCGCAATCGCGCCCCTGCGCACGCACAGGCCGTCCGGACAGCTCGACGCCGCCACGCGCACGCCGCCTTCCGTCGCCTCCACGCGCACAAATTCCCCGCCGTCCCGCCAGACAAATTCGCCCGCTCCGGAAAGCGGCAACGTCGCCACCTCCTTGCCGGCATGGTACACGCGCGCCTCCAAGGCCGCGCCGCCCGGCCGCAGCAGGAGAAACAGCGCGCCGGCCAGCGCCAGAAGCGCCGCCAGCAGTATCCAGTCGTTTCTGCGCATCGATCCGCCTCCCGCTTCATTGTAGCGCATCCTCGCGCGAAATGCAACGGCGGTTTTTCCCGCCGCGCCGCCGAAAACGCCCTTGCGCGCGGCCGCCCCGGCGCCGGAGAAAGTTCTCAGCCGCGCCTTCCCGCAGGGGCCCAGCGGGAAGCCTTCTCCGCGCGCGGGTGGATGTTTGGATGCGTTCCGCGACCTTGGATGCAGGCCAGAGGACCTCCTCCCTATGCGGGTGGATGTTTGATTAAGTGGAAACAAGGAATGGGATGGCCTATGCCGCCCCTCTTCGCGTGGGTGAATAACGCCGCTTGTCCCACATTTCAAAACGTCGAAGCAACGCGCCCCTCTCCGCGCGGGCGAATATCTGAATCCCCCGGCAGGCAGTTTCCCGCAGCCATTTCCCCCGCACGGACGCGGAAGCGTGAAAATCTGGCGAAATATTCTGGAAAGCGCCGCGCCGGTTTTCGCGCGATCCGGCGCGCTGCGCAAACCGTCCCTTGCGCACGGATCTCTCCGCCCCGGCGCGGCGGGGTTTTCAAGGCGGCGCGGATGTGTTATACTGTTGGCATGATACGCAAGCGATGGTTGTCCCTTCTGTTGCTCCTGCCGCTGCTTTTCAGCGGCTGCGCGGCGCGCCGGGAGCGCTTCAGCCGCACATGGTACGACGCTTTTGATACCGTCGTCACCCTCACCGCCTACGCCGCGGACGAGGCGGCGTTCGCGCGCGGCGCGGAGGCCTTTGAAGCGGAACTGTTCCGCCTGCACGCCGTGTTCGACCGCTATGCGCCCCACGAAGGCGTGCAGGGGCTGTACGCCCTCAACGCCGCCGGCGGCGAATGGGTGGCTGTGGAGCCGGAACTGTACGACCTGCTCGGCCGCCTGCAGGCCTGGGGCGCGGGCGGGGCGGTCGAACCGGCGCTGGGCGGGGTGATCGACCTGTGGACGCAGGCGCGCGAAACCGGCGTTCTGCCCGACGGCGAGGCGCTGGCGGCCGCCGCCGCGCACGCCGACTTTGCCGCGCTGGAACTCTCCGGCGGCCGGGCGCGGCTGACCGACCCGGAAACGCGCCTCGATCTGGGCGCTTCGGCCAAGGGCTATGCCGCGCAGCTTCTGCGCGAAACGGCGGCGGCGCATTTTGACGCCTATCTCATCGACGCCGGCGGCAACGTGGTCTGCGGCCCGGCGGCGGACGGCGGCGTCTGGCGCGTAGGCGTCGCCGCGCCCGATGGCGGGGACGTGCTTCTGACGCTGGGCGTCGCGGATATGAGCGTCGTCACCAGCGGCGACAGCCAGCGCTATTTTACCGTGGACGGCGCGCGCTACCACCACATCCTCGATCCGGAAACGCTCTATCCCGCCCGCAACATGCGCCAGGCGACCATCGTCGCCCGCGACGCCGGGTACGCGGACTATCTTTCCACGCTCCTGTTCCTGCTGCCGCTGGAGGAGGCGCTGGAAACGGCGGAGGCCCTGGAGGGCGTAGAGGCGTTTTTCATCGCCAACGACGGCACCTTACAAATGACGAGCGGCGCGAAAGGTCTGATGCTTTGATGTTCTACGAGCCCTACAGCCGGCGCGGCGAGCGGCGCGAAAGACGGCGCGAAGGGCGCGGCTGCGCGCCCCGGGCGCTGTGGTTTGTGTTCAAGCTTGTCTTTAAGCTGGCCGTGCTTGCGCTGGTGCTGGCGCTGATCGCCTACGCGCTGCCGCCGGGGCTTTTCAACGTTGAACCGGAAACGGACCTGTCCATCGCCTCGGGCCTTCCCGATTCGTATGTGAACATCCTCGTGCTGGGCGTGGACGAGGACCGCGGCAATTCCCAGCGCTCGGATTCAATGATGATCCTTTCGGTGGGCTACAACTCGGTCAAATTGACCTCCATCCTGCGCGACACCGTCGCCGACATCGACGGCCACGGCCGGGGCAAGATCAACGGCGCCTACGCCTACGGCGGCGCGGAACTGGCCATGCGCACGGTCAACCAGACCTTTGGCATGAATATCACCAAATATGTGGTCGTCAGCTATCAGGCGGTGGCGCTGCTGGTGGACGCGGTGGGCGGCGTGGACGTGGTCATTTCCGAAAAAGAAATGGAACACATCAACATCAACGCCGAGCCATACGCCTACATACCTGGCATCGAGGAATATCTCGGCTATCCGGTGCAGCCGCTGGAGGAGTACAGTTCCGACGGCGAAACGCCCGTGCATCTGAACGGCATCCAGGCCCTCAGCTACGCGCGCATCCGCAAACTGGACAGCGATTTTACCCGCACCTCGCGCCAGCGCAGGGTGGTGCAGGCCGTGTTGACCAGCATGCGCGCCCGCCTTGCCGACCCGACGATGTACGCAAAACTCCTGCGCATCCTTCAGGACACCGTGCGCACCAATATGGGCGCGGTGGAAATCGCCTCCCTGGGGCTGAAAACGCTCTTCTGCGGCGAGATCGGGCAACTGCGCCTGCCCGTGGACGGAACTTACGACGACAACGGCTCGAGCATCGCCATCGACGCCGACGCCAACGCCCGGGTGCTGCGGGAATTCATTTACGGATAGGAGACAGACCCATGGGCTGGACGAAGATCGACCGCGCGCGTTGGAAACGGGAGGCGTTTTTTCGCCACTACCACGAGGACGCGCCCTGTTTTTACAGCATGACCGTCTCTTTGGACGTCACGCGCCTGCGCGCGGCGGGGATCCGGCTGTATCCGGCAATGCTCTATGCGCTTTGCGCCGTAGTCAACCGCCGCGAAGAATTCCGCACGGCGATGGTGAACGGGGCGGTGGGCGTCTACGACGCGCTTTCCCCCTGCTACACGGTCTTTCACCCGCAAACGGAGACGTTTTCCAACCTCTGGACGGCCTTTTGCCCGGATTTCCCCGCCTTCCTTGCGCGCTATGAGGAGGATCTGCGCCGCTACGGACATCTGGAGGGCTTCATGCCCAAGCCGGACGCGCCGGAAAACCTGTTCACCGTGTCGATGCTGCCGTGGGCGCGTTTCGAGGGCTTCCATCTGGATCTGCCGCGGGGCAACGACTATCTTTTGCCCATCTTCACGCTGGGCAAAATGTACGCGCAGGATGGACGAACGCTTCTGCCGATGGCCGTGCAGGTGCATCATGCCGTCTGCGACGGGTTCCACGTCTGCCGCCTGATACGCGAAACGCAGGAATTGCTCGACGCACCGGAAACCTGGCGCGGGAATTGACCGGCGGAGGCTCGCTTTTTCACGCCGCCCCGCGCGGCGGCGACGCGGCCCGGGCCGCCGGGTTCCCGCGCTTCTTTTCCATCCGGCGCATCTCCTGCGGCGCGAATCTCCGTCCATTCTGTGCGTTTGCCGGCATCCTGTCGGCGCAAATCGGCCCGTTTGACCGCCCCGGCCCGTCCCCCGCCCGCCGCATTTGCCAGCGGCGCTTCTGCGGGACGCTGTTCTCCCGCGCTCGCCGCTCCCGCCCGGCAACGGCCGCCCCGGCCCGTCCCCCGCCCGCCGCATTTGCCGGCGGCGCTTCTGCGGGACGCCGTTCTCCCGCGCTCGCCGCGCATGCCTGGCAACGGCCGCCCCGGCCCGTCCCCCGCCCGCCGCGTTTGCCGGCGCGCGTCGCTTCTCACGGCCGGTGCGTCGCGGACATGGCGGCCTTGCGCGCAGCCAAAACCGCCTCCGCGTTATTGCGCGGAGGCGGTTGGTTTTGCCGCGGGCGCTACCGATAGGCGCGGATGAGGGCCTGCGTGCCCTCGTCGCCGCAGCCCTGCGCTTCCAGATCGCGGAACATGGCCAACACCTTCTCCAACACAGGCAGAGGCAATTCGCGCGCGAGCGCCTCTTCGTCGGCCAGGGCCATGTCCTTGATGAAATGCTTGATGAAGAAGCCGGGGGCATAGTCCCCGCACAGCATTTTCGGGCCGTTGTTGAGCATCTGCCACGAGGACGCCGCGCCGCCGCCGATGGCGCGCAGCATTTCCTCCGTGTCCAACCCTACGGCGCGGCCATAGGCTACGGCCTCGCACACGCCCGCCAGCGTGCCGGCGATGGCGATCTGGTTGGCCATCTTTGTGTGCTGGCCGCTGCCGGCTTTGCCCATATAGAGCACGCTTTTGCCCATCGCCTCGAAGATGGGCAGACAGGCCTCGAAGGTCTCGCGCTCGCCGCCGACCATGATGGAAAGCGTGCCGGCGCGCGCGCCCGTATCGCCGCCGGAAACCGGAGCGTCCAGGGCGTGCAGCCCCTTTGCCTGAGCCTCGCGGAAAATGCGCTCGGCCAGGCGCGGGCTGGTGGTGGTCATGTCGATGACGGGAATGCCGCTGCGGGCGTTTTCCAGCACGCCCTGCGCGCCGAAGTAGACCTCCTCCACATCGGGCGGAAACCCGACGATGGTAACGACCGCGTCCGCGTCGCGCACGCAGTCGGCCACGCTTTCTTTCCACACCGCGCCCGCCGCGAGCGCCTCCGCCGCCTTCGCCTTCGTGCGCGTGTAGGCGTTGACGGCGTAGCCGTGTTTCAAAAGGTTCTTGACCATGCCGTTGCCCATTACGCCCACGCCGATAAAACCGATCTTCATAGGGCTATCCTCCCTGCATTGCGATGATGTCTGACAAATTCGCCGCCGGAGCGCGCTTTTCCTGCCGGCGTGTTGACAAATTATCGTTCATGGTGCATAATGTTTCTGCCATTATCACCGCTTGGAGGACATATGACGCATCCGCTGGCAACGTGGTTTCTCTGGTTCATGCTCTACAGCTTCATCGGCTGGGTGTACGAGAGCATCCTCTGCTCCGTCGCGGGCCGCAAGCTGGTCAACCGCGGCTTCCTCAACGGCCCCGTCTGTCCGATCTACGGCGTCGGCGCCGTGGCGGTGGTGTATGCGCTTTCGCCGCTGGCGGGCCGGCCGGCGCTGCTGTTCTTTGCCAGCGCCTTTCTCACCACGGCGCTGGAATACTGCACCTCCTGGCTGATGGAGGTCCTGTTCCACGCCCGCTGGTGGGACTATTCCCAGCGCTTTTTGAACATTCGCGGCCGCGTTTGCCTGCGGGGATTCGTGGCCTTTGGCGCCATGTCGGTGCTGGTGGTGCGCTATGTGCAGCCCTGGATGGCCTCGCTCACGGCGCGCCTCTCGCCCCGCGCCGCCGGTCTGCTTGCCGCGGCGCTGGCGCTGCTGCTTGCCGCAGACCTGACCGCCACGCTGATCACCGTGTTGGGCCTGGACAAGCGCCTGCGCGCCGCGCGCGAACTGATCGAGCAGCGGCTGGAGGAGCGCATCCCCCGCCTGCGCGGCCTGCACGCCATGCAGATGAAGCGCCTGGCGGACGCCTTCCCTGGGCTGGACTTCACCCGCTATCACAAAGAATGGCAACTGCTGCGCGAACGGCTCAGACACAGACCGAAAAAGATGTGAAAGCGCCTGGAAAAGCGCGCAAAACGCGGCCCTTGCGCGGTTGTCTCCGGATGTTTGAAAAGAATTTGTTAAACCGCTGGCCGGCGCTTGACAGGGCGGCGCGTATGTGATATTCTCTTGTTGGTTAGATAAAACTAACAGCGCGTGGGGAAACCCCTTCCGTTACGGCCATGCGTTCGGGAGCAGACCTCCGCCCCGCGGCGCGCATCCGAGCCTGTTCCGGCGCGTTTTGGACCGGCGCGCCGGGAACGCGACAGGCGCGGCGCTTATCGAACCGGCCCTCTTTCCCGCTCAAGGGCGCGAACGCGCAGGCGTTCGCGGCGGGCGAGAGGGCCCCGCCTCCTTTGAAACCGGCGCGAAGCAAACCGCAATCGCGCCGGTTTTTGCGCGCCGAACGCCCGCGCCCGGAGCCAGGCGTTTCAGTCCTGCCGGACAGTCGGCCGTTCGCCCCTGAAAACCGTTAAATATCGGCGAAGGCGATTGACAAATACCCCCGATGGGTATACTATAAATGTCGGGGAGAAATACCGGGTGGGGGTATATGAAAGGAGCGAGCGCCGATGCAGGAACCAAAACCGGCCTGCTGCCGCTACAAGCGCACGCCGCGCAGCCAGGAGGCGAAAAAGAAGCTTTTAAACCGCCTCAACCGCATGATCGGCCAACTGGGCGGCATCCGGAAGATGGTAGAGGAGGATCGCTACTGCGGCGACATCCTCATGCAGGTGGCGGCGGTGCAAAGCGCCCTGCAGGCGTTGGGATATATGATGCTTCAGGACCACATGGAGACCTGCGTGGTCGAGGAGATCCAAAACGGCAACACCGCCATCGTCGATGAAGCCATCGAACTTGCGAAGAAACTCAAATAGGAGGCAACCGTGAAAACGCAGAAATTCAACGTCACCGGCATGACGTGCGCGGCCTGCCAGGCCAACGTCACCCGCCGCGTGCAGAAGCTGGAGGGCGTCAAGGAAGTGGACGTCAACCTGCTTTCCGGCCGCATGACGGTCGAATACGACGAAAGCGAACTCACCGCCCCCGCCATTTGCGCGGCGGTGCAGGAGATCGGCTACGGCGCCAGCGACGCCGAGGCCCCGTCGCCGGGCGCGCAGGCACAGGCCGCCTCCGGCTTCCGCGAGGAATGGCAGTCGCGCCAGCAGCGCGCCGAGGACGATCAGGCGTCCATGAAGCGCCGCCTCATTTCTTCTATTATTCTGCTCATCCCGCTGATGTATGTGGCCATGGGCGGCATGCTGGGCCTGCCGGTGCCCGCTTTCCTCACCGGCACGGAAAACGCCCTCATTTCGGCGCTGACGCAGCTGGTCATCACCGTGCCGGTCATCCTCATCAACCGCAAGTTCTACATCGTCGGCTTCAAGGCGCTCGCCCACCGCGCGCCGAACATGGATTCTCTGGTGGCGGTCGGCTCCAGCGCCTCGCTGCTCTACGGCATCTTCGCCATGTACCGCATGGCCTACGGCTTCGGCCACGCCGACATGGCTGTGGTGCACGAATACGCCCACGCCCTCTACTTTGAGTCCGCGGCGATGATCCTCACGCTCGTCACCGTCGGCAAGTACCTCGAGGCGCGCTCCAAATCCAAGACCTCGGACGCGCTGGGCAAGCTGGTCGATCTCGCGCCCAAGACCGCCGTGGTCGTGCGCGGCGGCGTGGAAGTCACCGTGCCCGCCGAGCAGGTCGTGGCCGGCGACGTCGTGGTCATCCGGCCCGGCGAGAGCATCCCCGTGGACGGCGAGGTCATCGAGGGCTTTGGCTACGTCGATCAGGCCGCCATCACCGGCGAGAGCATCCCCGTGGAAAAGCATGTTGGCGACACGGTCATCTCCGCCACCATCAACAAAAACGGCGCCTTCCGCTTCCGCGCCTCGCGCGTGGGCAACGATACCACGCTTGCGCAGATCATCCGCCTGGTAGACGACGCCAGTTCCTCTAAGGCGCCCATCGCCCGCCTCGCCGACAAGGTCAGCGGCGTGTTCGTGCCCGTGGTCATGGGCATCGCGCTCGTGACCGCCGTCATCTGGATGGCCGCCGGCTACGGCTTCGAGTTCGCCCTCTCCAACGCCATCTCCGTGCTGGTCATCTCCTGCCCCTGCGCGCTGGGCCTGGCCACGCCCGTGGCCATCATGGTCGGCACCGGCAAGGCCGCCGAGTTCGGCATCCTCATCAAGAGCGCCGAGGCGCTGGAAAATCTGCACAACGTCGATACCATCGTATTGGACAAGACCGGCACCATCACCTCCGGCCATCCCTCGGTGACGGACGTGGCCGTGCTTGAGCCGGGCCTTGCCGAGAGCGACTTTCTTGCCCAGGCCGCGGCGGTCGAGGCCGGCAGCGAACACCCGCTGGCCGAAGCCGTGGTGGAAAAGGCCAGACAGCAGCGCCTTGCCGTGCCCAAGGCCGAGGCCTTCAGCGCCACTTCCGGCCGCGGCGTGCAGGCCACGCTAAGCGGCAAGGCCTACCTCGCCGGCAACGCCGCCTTCCTCGCCGAAAACGGCATCGACACCGCCCCCGCGAATGCGCAGATGGAGCGCTTCGCCATCGAGGGCAAGACGCCGCTCATCTTCGCCCGCGAGGGCCGCGTCCTCGGCATTATCGCCGTGGCCGACACCGTGCGCGAGACCAGCCGCGCCGCCATCCGCCGCTTCCGCGCGATGGGCCTCAACGTGGTCATGCTCACCGGCGACAACCGCAAGACCGCCGAGGCCATCCGCAAAGAGTTGGACATCGGCGAGGCCATCGCCGACGTGCTGCCCACGCAGAAGGAAGCCGTCATCCGCCGTTTGCAGGAGCAGGGCCACAAGGTGGCCATGGTCGGCGACGGCATCAACGACGCCCCGGCGCTCACCCGCGCGGACATCGGCATCGCCATCGGCGCGGGCACGGACATCGCCATCGACTCCGCCGACGTCGTGCTGATGAAGGACTCCCTTGAGGACGCGGCCACGGCCATCGACTTGAGCCGCGCCACCATCCGCAACATCCACACGAACCTCTTCTGGGCGTTTTTCTACAACGTCCTCGGCATCCCCGTGGCCGCCGGCGCGCTCTTCCCGGCCTTCGGCATCCGCCTGAGCCCGATGATCGGCTCGGCGGCGATGAGCTTAAGTTCCGTCTGCGTGGTCACCAACGCCCTGCGCCTGCGCTTCTTCAAGCGCCGCGAAAGCGGGGTCGTCGATCCGCCCGCCCCGGCCATGGAGGCCGGTCAGCATACCCCGGGCGACCTGCCCGTGGAAGAAACAGAGAAAGGAATGGAAACGATGGAAAAGGTACTGCATGTTGAAGGCATGATGTGCGCGCACTGCAAGGCGCATGTGGAAAAGGCCCTGCTGGGCGTAAACGGCGTCACCGCCGCCGAGGCCGACGTGGAAAACAAGCGCGCCGTGGTCCAGTACACCGGCGAAGTCTCCGACGAAGCCCTCGTGGGCGCCGTCAAGGAAGCCGGCTACGAGGCGAAGATGGCGTAAAACGCCACCTTGCAAAAATGCAGACCGCAGGACGTTATATCCTGCGGTCTGTTGCGTAGAAGTTTCCCTTTGCAAGTTCAGATATTCGCATATGGAGGCGGCGGGCTTTGCCGGCTGCGAGGCGAAGATGGCGTAAAACGCCGCCTATCCCTCCGCCCAGCGGAGGGACAAAACACAGACCGCAGGACGCTATGCCCTGCGGTCTGTTGCGTAGAGGTTTCCCTTTGCAAGTTCAGGTATTCGCATATGGAGGCGGCGAGCTTTGCCGGCTGCGAGGCGAAGATGTCGTAAAACGCCGCCTATCCCTCCGCCCGGCGGAGGGACAAAACACAGACCGCAGGACGCCATGCCCTGCGGTCTGTTGCGTAGAAGTTTCCCTTTGCAAGTTCAGGTATTCGCATATGGAGGCGGCGGGCTTTGCCGGTTGCGCGCCTCAACCCTCCTGGCCGTTCGCCAAAATCTGCCCAAAGGGCCTCCAGAAATCCCGCTGGATAGCGGCCGAGGCGCTTTGGTTGCTCTCGGACGCTTTTTCGACCATGCGTACAATGGCCGCGTTGCCCTGGTATTGCGCCTCCGTCAGAACAGCCAGCGTGCCGTTGGCGCTCTGACCGATGGGGTACAGTTGATAGGCCAAATCCGTCGTGGAGTCGAGGGGAGCGTACCCTTCCAGCATTCTCGTCAGGTTTGACACCTCCCGGCCGTCCGGCAGTTCGCTCAAGTACTCGAGGTCGATGCCGTCCGGCGCCAGCGCGGTGCGCCCGCCGACCATCCTGGCGATGAGACCAGCGTCGAGGCAGACCTCATATTCATCCATGCTGTCGAATTCTTTGATGACGTCCAGCGGGAAATTCGCTACCTCAGATTCCCGCGGCTTCATTTACGTTCAGGCCGCTTCAGGGCGCGCTCCTGAGGGCGATCGCCGCTCTCGCTCCGCCGCTGATGACGCCCGCGATCGCGCCCCACAAGAATTCCTCGCTGGCGGCCAGCGCCGCAGCCTTGAGCGCTTCTTCCATGTCGCCGGTCTGCACGCCGGTGACAATGCCGGCGGCAATCCCGCTCAAGGCTTCGGTAGACATGGCTCTGACGCCGCATTTGGCAGCCACGGAGAAGACTGTGGTAACGGCGAGAGGAGCGCCTGTCCCTGCGGTGACAACGGAGACCGTGACGCACACCAGAATGACCCCTGTGCCGATGGCGACGTTCTTCAGCGCGCGGTCGTAGGTGTCGTCGTACTCCTCAAACTCGGTGACGATGGTGGAGCCGTCGTCGCCAAGGGTAAAGATGTACTTCTTCCCCTGAAACTGCTCGGCGAGTTCCTGCAGCGTATAGCCGAAATAGATGTTCGCCTGCGAGTTGAAGGCCAGTTCGTCGATGTATTCCTGCGAGATGTATACGGCGCTGACGTTCTCGACGAAGTATTCGTCGCTGTCCAGCGTGGCGACGAGGTTTTCATAGATCGCATCTTCCGTATAGCGCAAAAGGTTCGGGTCGTTCATCCCGGAAAAGCCCGCCTCGGGAACGCTGCCGGCGGGAAGCTGCGCTTCCTCGGCAAAGGATGCCGTCAGGCTGCATGCCAGCAGGGAGACAATGAGCAACAGGGCAACGATCTTCTTCATAAGCCGCGCCTCCTCAACCGTCGATCATGCCGATGATCGTTCCGTCCTCCGCGATCTGCGCGCCCCTGGCGATCTGCTCGCGGACTTCCTCGATGGACAGCCCCGTGACCATGTGCGCAAGGAGGATCTTGTTGGTGCCGACGTAGATTTGCTTCACAGTCTGCTGCCCGGTGTAGCGGTTGCTGACGGTGATGGTGTAGACGCCCTCCTCGGTGTACTGTTCGCCGTCCCGGGCGGGGCGGTTGAAGCGCACGTCCTCGGTCAGGCCCGTCGCGCCCTCGGCAAGCGTCTCGCGCTTGACGTTGATGTCCAGATAGCGGGAGAGCGCCAGATCGAGGTAGAAGCCGTTTTCCGTGACGGCGGTGTTGGTCAACTCCGCGCCGGTAGCCACGTCGAAGGGGTAGACCATGCAGTTGCCGTTGCGCACGGAGAAGTTGAAGGCGATGCGGTAATTGCTATACTGGGGAGCCAGCTTGTTGGACTGGTCCTTGATCTCGTAGTCCAGCGCCACCTCGTAGTCGCCCTCCTCAAAGAGCTGCACGGTGGTGTCCGCGCCGCTGGCGGTGATGGCGGAGAGATAGTCGGTGAACAGTTGAGGCTCGCCCACGGCGTTCTGATAGTCCGTATGCCGCGTGATCATGGCCCCGCGACCCAAATTGGTGCGGCTGACGCCAAAGGCCTCGTCGAAGCCGTTCGTGTCCTCGCAGATCGACAGCGCGTCCCTGCCGTTCAGGCAGTCGATGTCCTGCTCCAGTTCAAACCAGAGTTGTATCTGGTCGCCCAGCGTCTTGAGGAATACGGGGTCGCCGTTTTCATCCTCGTAGACGCTGGTAAAGCCGCACACGAAGAAGCGGCCGAGCGTCCAGCCGAAGTGCGCGTCCCCGTCGCCGATCTGGCGCGCTTCGGAATAGCCGTTGTCCACGCCGGTGTTGACTGCCTCGCCCAGATAGTAGCGCGGCTCGTTCGGGTCGGGCGACTGAATGCTCGCCGCGGTCAGGCTCGCAAGGAGGGCGTCCGCCGCCGCCTGATCGGTGATGCCGCTGCCAAGCAGCAGGTCCAGCGCGGCCTGCGCCACGTCGCCTTCCGGGTCCGCCTCCTGCGCGTAGGCAAGGGCGGCGAGCGTCAGCTTGGCCTGCGTCACGTTGGCGATTTCGTTGGCGTTTGCGTAGTCCATGGACTGGAGCCACAAATCGTTGGCGGAACCTGTGTCGATCCCCATCTCCGCCGCCATCTCGTCGTAGATGCCCTTGAGCTTTTCCAGCGCGTCGTTGCCGGTAACGCTCATCCAGGCGGAGAATTCAGCGCTCTTTTCGCCGAGAAAAGTCCCCGCCTGATTCCAGGTGTCAACGGCGAAGCCGCTCACGTCGTCCCACGCCTGCCCGATCGCTTCCCCGGCGTCCTCCGCGGCATCGCCGGCGGCGTCCCATGCGTCGCTTGCCGCGTCGCTCACGGAACTCCATGCGTCGCCAAGGAATTTGCCCGCGGAATCGAAGAAGTTGCCCTCTTCTGCGTGTACGGGCAGAGCGATGATCAGCAGCAGCGCCGCCAACAGCAAACAAAAGCGTTGTTTCATGGGGTAGACCTCCCGAAGAATGGATTCACAGCGGGCGTTGTAATTTTCGCGTGCGATAAAAAGCGCGTTAAGATATATTTACATATATTATACCTATTTTGGCGATCCATGGCAATACCGCGCGCCATTTTTCCGCAGGATCGGCCGCGCAGGGACATTTTTCCGCGCAAGCCGCCTTATCCGCCGGGCAAACTGTTTGAGAGGTGATCAAAATGGGAAAAGCCGACCTCGCCGCGCTTTTGGAAAGCGACGCCCAGGCGCGGGATTTTTACCTCGCCCTGCCCGCGGACGTGCGCGGCAGGATCAGCCGCGACCCCGGGAATATCGGCACGTTTGCCGACCTGCGCGCGCGGGCGGCGCGGGCCGCGCAGGGGCGGTGAAGCATGGGGGAAACCGCCCCTTTCTGCGAGCAGATTGTAATCGTTTGATTAAATCGCCGCCTTCTTCCCGTGTTTTCGCCGGAAGCGGTTGACTTTTGCACAGGAAGGCGCTATAATATCCCCAATCGTTGTTGAATACGGCGCTTTACGAAGGAGGGTTGCACGATGAAGCGGTTTGCCATGCGAATGTCCATGCGCGCAGACTGCCTTCGCGTGTGATTTGTGTTGCCGGATATTCGCCGAGGAATCGTGGATTTCTGCCGCTTCGCAATCATGCGGAGCGGTTTTTGTATTGCAATCGGGAAAGGATGACTTGCTTGTGGCACAACCGCTGATCGAATTGCGGGACCTGAAAAAGGTCTATCCCGTGCCGGGGGGCGAGGTCGTGGCCCTCGGCGGCGTGAGTTTGAAGATCGAAAAGGGCGAGATCTACGGCATCATCGGCATGAGCGGCGCGGGCAAGTCCACGCTGATCCGCTGCATCAACCGCCTGGACACGCCCACCGACGGCCAGATCCTCATCGACGGCGAAAACATCCTCGCCCTCAAAGGCAAGGACCTGATCCGCATGCGCCGCCGCGTGAGCATGATCTTCCAGCAGTTCAACCTGCTGATGCAAAAAACGGTGGCGCGCAACGTGCGCTATCCCCTGGAGATCGCCGGGGTGCCCAAGGCGCAGGCCAACCAGCGCGTGATGGAGCTTCTCAGGATCGTCGGCCTCGAGGACAAGGCGGGGGCCTATCCCGCCCAGCTTTCCGGCGGCCAGAAGCAGCGCGTGGCCATCGCGCGCGCCCTGGCCAGCGACCCGGAGGTGCTTTTGTGCGACGAGGCCACCAGCGCCCTGGACCCCATGACCACGCAGTCCATCCTCGCCCTGCTCAAGGACATCAACGAGCGGCTGGGCATCACGGTGGTGATCATCACCCATGAAATGGCCGTCATCCGCCAGATCTGCACGCGCGTGGCCATTCTTGACGGCGGGCAGATCGTCGAAGAAGGCAGCGTGGACGAGGTATTCGTCCACACCCGCTCGGCGGCGGGCAAGCGCCTGTTCGGCATCCTGCCCGAAAACGAGGACGAGGACCGGCCGCCCGTGCCGGCGCTGCGCATCGTCTTTGACGGCGGCATGGAGAATCAGCCCGTCATCGCCGACCTGGTCAAACAGTGCGATGTGGAGGTCAACATCCTCTCGGCCAATATTCGCCGCCTCAACGACAAGCCCTATGGCCAGATGCTCATCGAGCTTCCACAGGACGACGTCGCGCGGCGCAAGATCGAGGCCTTCCTTACCGATAAGGGCCTGACCGTCAAGGAGGTGTGGCCGCAATGAACTGGGCGGAACTTTGGGAAGCGCTGCTGGAAACCCTGCAAATGACGCTGCCTTCGACCATCATCAGCTACATCATCGGCCTGCCGTTGGGCGTTTTGCTGGTCATCACCCGGCGCGGCGGCATCCGGCCCATGCCCACGTTCAACACCGTGGCGGGCGCCATCGTCAACTTTCTGCGCTCCATTCCCTTCATTATCCTTCTGGCCATGCTCTTTCCGGTGACGCGCGTGGTCATGGGCCGGGCCATCGGCACCACTTCGGTGATCTTCCCCCTGACGGTGAGCGCCTTCCCCTATGTGGCGCGCATGGTGGAGGGCAGTTTCAACGAGGTGGACAGCGGCATCATCGAAGCCGCGCAGTCCATGGGTTCGAGCACTTTCCAGATCATCCGCAAGGTGCTCATCCCAGAGGCCATGCCCTCGCTGATCAACGGCTTCGCCATTTCCACCACCACCATTCTCGCCTACACCGCCATGGCAAGCGCGGCCGGCGGCGGCGGCCTGGGCTCCCTGGCCATCACCTACGGCCTCAACCTGCGCCGTTACGACGTGATGTACGCGGCCAGCATCGTGCTGGTGATCCTCGTGCAGATCATCACCATGCTCGGCTCCTACTTCACCCGCAAGTTCGATCACCGCATCCGCTGACGGTTCCGGGATTGTTTCCCGACGACCATATCCGACCCCATTTGCAAAAGGAGGAGTCCCCATGAAGAAACTGTTTGCCGCCCTGCTGGCGCTTGCGCTCGCCTTCACCGGCTGCGCCCTGGCCGAGACGCTGTCGGTCATCGCCACGCCCAGCCCGCACGCGGAAGTCGTCCGCCTCATCGAGGAGGACCTTGCCGCCGCCGGATATGAACTGGAACTGATCGAAGTCACCGACTACGTCACCGAAAACCCGGCCGTCGCCGGCGGAGACGTGATGATCAACTTCTTCCAGCACATCCCCTATCTGGACGGCTACAACGCCTCGGTTTCCGAGGAGGAGCAGCTTGCCGCCGTCATCCCCACCCACTTTGAGCCCATGGGCATCTACCCCGGCACCAAGGCCTCTCTGGAGGAGATCGCCGAGGGCGACGCCATCGCCGTGCCCAACGATCCCACCAACATGACCCGCGCCTTCCTGCTCTTGGCCGATGCGGGCCTGATCTCCGTGCCCGAGGGGACCACGCTGGAGAGCACCGTCACCCCGGCCGACATCACCGGCGAACTCAACCCCAACGGCCTTGAGTTCTACGAGGCCAACGCCGAACTCATCCCCGGCCTGCGCGGCGACGTGGCCTTCGCCGTCATCAACGGCAACAACGCCGCCCTGGCCGGCCTCAACCCCAACACCGACGCCGCTTACGCCGAAACCGCCGACAGCCTGGCCGGCCAGTCCTACGTCAACGTCTTTGCCGTCAAGCCGGAGAACGCCGATGCGGAATTTGTCAAGGCGCTGGAGAGCTGCGTCTACACCCAGAAGGTATACGATCTCATCGTCGAACGCGGCTTTGTGCCCACCTTCACCGTGGAAGAAGCGGAATAACCCCCGCCTTCCCATGCGTCCGCCCGGCCTGCGCCGGGCGGCGTTTTTGTTGCGCCGGGCGCGTCCATTGGCCCGTCCCTTTGTCGCAAATGTTTGTTCCCCGGGGAAATTGTGTATATTTTTCGTTAAATAGGCGGTGATTTGTTATTTTTATGTTGCGAAACATTGTGGCTTGCCGTATAATAGACGTGTTGAAGCGATATCTGCGCATATCTTGAGAGGAGCGTGACCCGAATGAAACGAATCGGACTTTTGACCAGCGGCGGCGACTGTCAGGCGCTCAACGCCACCATGCGCGGCGTGGTGAAGGGGCTGAGCCACAACCTGACCGAACTGGAAGTCTACGGCTTCATGGACGGCTACAAGGGCCTGATCTACGGCGACTACCGCATGCTGACTTCGCGCGATTTCTCCGGCATACTCACCAAGGGCGGAACGATTCTGGGCACCTCCCGTCAGCCGTTTAAGATGATGCGCGTGCCGGACGAAAAGGGGCTGGACAAGGTCGAGGCCATGAAGCAGAACTACTACAAGCTTCGCCTTGACTGCCTGGTCATCCTCGGCGGCAACGGCACGCAAAAGACCGCCAACCTTCTGCGCGAAGAGGGGCTGAACATCCTCCACCTGCCCAAGACCATCGACAACGACATCTACGGAACCGACATGACCTTCGGCTTCCAAAGCGCGGTGGATATCGCCACCGAAGCCATCGACTATATCCACACCACCGCCGCCTCGCACAACCGCGTCTTTATTGTGGAAATCATGGGCCACAAAGTGGGCTGGCTGACCCTGCACGCGGGCATCGCCGGCGGCGCGGACATCATTCTCATTCCCGAAATCCCCTACGATATCGACAAGATCATCGAGGCCATCCAGCACCGCTCCAAGGAGGGCAAGGGCTTCACCATCCTCGCCGTGGCCGAGGGCGCCATCTCCAAGGAGGACGCCGCCCTTTCCAAGAAGGATTTCAAGGAAAAGCTGCGCGATTACAAGTACCCTTCCGTATCCTACGAAATTGCCGAGCAGATCGCCAAAAAAACCGGCATCGAAATCCGCATCACCGTGCCGGGCCACATGCAGCGCGGCGGCAGCCCCTGCCCGTACGACCGCGTGCTTTCCACGCGCCTGGGCGCGGAGGCGGCCAACCTCATCCTCAAGGAACAGTACGGCTACATGGTGGGCATCATCAACGGCAAGGTGAAAAAGGTGCCGCTGGGCGAAGTCGCCGGCAAATTGAAGGCCGTTTCGCCAGACGACCAGCTCATTCAGCACGCCAAGCTCATCGGCATCAGCTTTGGCGACTGACAGCGCGCGTCCCGCCGCATGCGCGGGGCGCCTTGTCATATTGCGGTCGGATTTTCTTCCAGAAACTGTTGCCTCGTCAAGACATCTGGCCGCGCCGACTGTGCTAGAATAATGGCGTGCCGGCGCGGCTACCAAAGACAGAACCAGGGGGATTTGCATGACGGCGGGATTTTCCTATACGCAAAACCGCGAGCTTTCGTGGCTGAAATTCAACGAGCGCGTGCTGGAAGAGGCGTGCGCCGACGAAGTGCCGCTCTATGAACGGCTCAAGTTCATCGCCATCTTCACCAGCAACCTCGATGAATTTTTCATGGTGCGCGTGGGCAGCCTGTACGACATGTCCATGGACGGCGATACGCAGATCGACAACAAAACCGGCCTGTCGCCCTCGCAGCAGCTGGAGAAGATCTACCACGCCGTGGAGCCGCTTTACAAAAAACGCGACCGCTATTTCCGCGAAGTGGAAAGCGCCCTGCGCAGCCGCGGCATCGCCGATATGAAAATCGACGAACTGCAGGGCGACGACGCCGTGTTCGTTTACGATTACTGGCGTTCGTGCGTTTTGCCGGTGCTTTCGCCGCAGATCGTGGACGACCATCACCCCTTCCCCTTTGTGGCCAGCAAAGCGCCCTATGTGGCGGTGGAACTGCAAAAGAAAAAGCGCACCATTCTCGGCCTGATCCCCATGCCCGCGGCGCTGCCGCTGGTTTTGTTCCTGCCCGGTCGGGGCATTCGCTATGTGCACCTGGAGGACATCGTCTGCCGCTTTGCCGAAGAAGCCTTCCCCGCCTACCCGGTGCTTTCGCGCAATATCTTCTGCGTTACCCGCAACGCCGATATCAGCCCCGAGGACGAAGAATTCGCCCCCGCCGGCGATTTCCGCGAGAAAATGAAAAAGCTGGTCAAGCAGCGCAGCCGCCTGGCGCCGGTGCGCCTGGAATGCGCGCACCCGCTCAAGGGCTTCCTGTTCGACACGCTTTCGGAAAAGCTCGGCCTTTCCCGGCCGCAGATCTACGTCAGCCATGCGCCGTTTCTGATGAACTACGTCTACGGCCTCAGCCAGAAAATGGACGAGGAAACCCAACGCGCGCTGTGCTACCGTCCCTTCCAGCCCCAACTGGTGCGCAACAGTGTGTTCGACTTTCCGCGCGGGCAGGACGTGCTGCTCTCCTACCCCTACGAAAGCATGCAGCCGTTTTTGCGCCTCGTCCGCCGCGCCGCCAACGATCCCGGCGTGACCTCCATCCAGATCACCATTTACCGCCTGGCCAAAGAGGCCAAGTTGATCGACTACCTTTGCGCCGCCGCCGAAAACGGCAAGGAGGTTCTGGCGCTGATCGAACTGCGCGCGCGCTTTGACGAGCAAAACAACATCGACTGGTCCGAGCGGCTGGAAACGGCGGGCTGCCGCGTCATATACGGCTTTGAGGGCTTCAAGGTGCACTCCAAGGTGTGCCTCATCACCCGCCTGGAGCACGGCAACCCCCGCTACGTCACCCAGATCGCCACCGGCAACTACAACGAAAAGACCGCCGCGCAGTATACCGACCTTTCCCTCATCACCGCCGACCAGAACATCGGCCGCGACGCGGCGGAGTTCTTCCGCAATATGTCCATCGGCAACCTAGACGAAACATACAAACACCTCATGGTCGCGCCCAACTGCATGAAATCGCGCATCATGGAACTGATCGACGAGGAAATGCAAAAGGGCAAGGACGGCCAGATCATCTTCAAGGTCAATTCCGTCACCGATATAGACGTCATCAACAAACTGGCCGAAGCCTCCTGCGCCGGCGTGCGCATCATGATGCTGGTGCGCGGCATCTGCTGCCTGTTGCCGGGCGTGCCCGGGCATACGGAAAACATCCGCGTGTTCAGCATTGTCGGCCGCTATCTGGAGCATTCGCGCATCTACAGCTTCGGCGTCGGCGCCGAACAGAAGCTCTACATTTCTTCCGCCGACCTGATGACGCGCAACATGCAGCGCCGCGTGGAGGTGGCCGTGCCCATCTACGCGCCGCACATCCGCGAGCGCATCAACCACATCCTCGATATCTATTTCCGCGACACCGCCAAGGCGCGCGAACTCAAAAGCGACGGCAATTACGAGCGCGATCCCCAGTACAAAACCGGCCTGAGCGCCCAGGAGCAGTTCATGGCCGAAGCGTTGGAAAATGCCGACACGGAAAAACAGCGCGGCGAGGGCAAAATGCACCGCTTCCTGCGCGAAAAGGTCACGCGCTGGTATCGCTCCCTGACCAGCGATCTGGACTGAACCGGTCAGGGCGATGCGCGGGCGGCCATGCTTCGCCGCCAGCGGCGGCGTTTCGGCCTGAAACCCGCCCTGACCGCACCGCCGCCCTTCCCCATTTTCTCCCGTTTTTTGGCGCGTCCGTTTGGACGCGCTTTTTGTCGCGCCCGCTTCAAAGATCCGCCGGAAACAGCGCGCGGCCGTCCCGCCCCTGCGCGCCGCGCGAATTTAACGAAAGAAAGCGTCGCGCGGAGGGTTGACAAAATTGCTTGAATGGATTATCATATGAATAGATGTTCAAATGAAAGGTTGTGAGAATGATGTCGGCATTCCAGGATACGTCGCTGGAGACCTGCGAGTTCCAGTTTGTGCATGAGGACACGGTGCGCCGGGCGCTGGAGATGATGCCCGCGGAGGATCGCCTCTACGACCTGGCGGAGCTTTTCAAGGTATTCGGCGATTCCACGCGCATCAAAATTCTCTACGCGCTGTTCGAAGCGGAGATGTGCGTGTGCGACATCGCCCAACTGCTCAACATGACCTCCACGGCGGTATCGCACCAGTTGCGCATCCTCAAGGGCAACAAGCTGGTGAAATCGCGCCGGGAGGGGAAAAACGTCTTTTATTCGCTCGCCGACGACCATGTGACCTCCATTCTCGATCAGGGGATGGAACACGTCAACGAATAACGGCCATACAAAAGAAATGCGGGAGGGAACGACGATGAAAAAGGTATTCAAACTGCGGGACCTGGACTGCGCCAACTGCGCGCGCAAAATGGAGGACGCCATTCGCAAAATCGAGGGCGTGGAGGACGTGCAGGTGAGCTTCATGATGCAGAAATTGACGCTCGTCGCCGACGAGGCGCGCTTTGACGAGATCGTGGAAAAGGCGGTCAAGGCCTGCCGCAGGGTGGAGCCGGACTGCGAGATCGTGCGTTAAAAGAGGCGCCCGGGAGGACGCGCCGGGCGGAAGGAGGACGGAGCCATGAGCCGGAAACACAAGAAGATGCTTGCACGGATACTTATCAGCGCGGCGCTGCTCATCGCCTGCGCGCTTTCGCCGCTTAAAGGGGTATGGCGGCTGCTTTCCTTCCTCGTGCCCTACGCCGTGATCGGCTGGGACGTTTTGTGGAAGGCGGCGCGCAACATCGCCCACGGGCAGGTGTTCGACGAAAACTTCCTCATGGCGCTGGCCACGGTGGGCGCCTTCGCCACCGGCGAATACCCGGAAGCGGTATTTGTAATGCTGTTTTATCAGGTGGGCGAACTGTTCCAGTCCTATGCGGTGGGGCGGTCGCGACAGTCCATCTCCCAGTTGATGGAGATACGGCCGGACTACGCCAATCTGGAGCGCGACGGCAGGACGGAGAAGGTCGATCCTGAGGAGGTCAACGTGGGCGACGTCATCGTCGTCAAACCCGGCGAGCGCGTGCCGCTGGACGGCGTGGTGCTGGAAGGGCGCTCGACGCTGGACACCGCGGCGCTGACGGGCGAAAGCCTGCCCCGCGACGTGGGCGAGGGCGACGACGTCGTCAGCGGCTGCGTCAACCAAGGCGGGCTTTTGCGCGTGCGGGTGACGAAGGCGTTCGGCGAATCGACCGTTTCCAAAATCCTCGACCTGGTGGAGAACGCCGGCGCCAAAAAAGCGCGCGCCGAGAATTTCATCACCAAATTCGCCCGCGTGTACACGCCCTGCGTGGTCGTTGCCGCGGTGCTGCTGGCGGTGGTGCCCTCGCTGGTCAGCGGCGACTGGAGCCAGTGGACGCGGGCGCTCATCTTCCTGGTCGTCTCCTGCCCCTGCGCGCTGGTCATCTCCGTGCCGCTGAGTTTCTTCGGCGGCATCGGCGGGGCTTCGCGCGACGGCATTCTCGTCAAGGGCGGCAGCTATCTGGAAACGCTTTCGCAGGCGGAGATCGTCGTCTTTGACAAAACCGGCACGCTGACCAAGGGCGTGTTCAACGTCACGGCCATCCATCCCGACAAAATTTCCGAAGCGGAGCTTCTCGAACTGGCGGCGTACGCGGAGAGCTATTCCGACCATCCCATCTCCCGCTCCATCCGCGAGGCCTACGGCGAGGAGATCGACCAGAGCCGCGTCGGCGCGGTGGAGGAGCTGGCCGGGCGCGGCGTGCGCGCCGTGATCGACGGGCGCACGGTGTGCGTGGGCAATTCCAAATTCATGGACGAACTGGGCGCAAAGTGGCACCCCTGCCACCATGTGGGCACGACGGTGCATGTGGAGGTAGACGGCCTCTACGCCGGGCACCTGGTCATCTCCGACGAAGTGAAGCCCGACGCGGCGGAGGCCATTGGCAAACTGAAGGAACTGGGCGTGAAAAAAACCGTGATGCTCACGGGCGACGCGCAGGCCGTGGGCGAGCGCGTGGGCGCGCAGCTGGGGCTGGACGAGGTGCACGCGCAGCTGTTGCCCGCCGGCAAGGTAGAGCGCGTGGAGGCGCTTTTGCGCGAAAAGAGCGACAAGGGCGCGCTGGTGTTCGTCGGCGACGGCATCAACGACGCGCCGGTGCTCTCCCGCGCCGACGTGGGCGTGGCCATGGGCGGCATGGGCTCGGACGCGGCCATCGAGGCCGCCGACGTGGTGTTCATGGACGACAAACCCTCCAAATTGGCCGACGCCATCCGCATCGCCCGCAAGACGCGCGCCATCGTGCGGCAGAACGTGATCTTCGCGCTGGCGGTAAAGCTCCTGGTGATGGCGCTGGGCGCGTTCGGCGTGGCCAACATGTGGGAGGCGGTGTTCGCCGACGTAGGCGTCTCCGTAATCGCCATTTTGAACGCCATGCGGGCGCTGCGCGCGCCGAAGGACGCGTAGAAAAAGGATCGAGCGGCGGGGCGGTTGCCTCGCCGCTTTTGCATGGCCGCCGGCGGCGCTGGAGGGCGCGGAGCTTTCCGACGCAGGCGCGGCTCATCGCCTTCTGGTCAGCGCTCGCGTCGCGGCGAAACTGGCGTCGGTCGATTGAGCGGCGGCGCGCGCCTTCGAAAACGCAGACGTTCCTCTGCGGCGAAAATCGTCGGCGCCCGCGATCTGCAGTTGCCAGCAAAGCGCCTTCCGCCCGCAGCGGTTCGCCTTTGCGCGGCTTCTGCGGTCGTCCGCCGTTTCCGGCCGCGATGGCGCCTCCTGCGCGCCATCTCCGAAGGGCGCATCGCCCCTGGCTGTTTGCGCCGCGAGGCGTTTTTCTTTCCCCGTTGCCCGAAAAATCGCAGTGGATTTTGTTTAACCCGCGCTGAATATGATGCTTGACATATCTTTTTCAGCATGCTATAATTTCCTAAAGTGACAGAATAAATTCTCCTTTCATCCCGAAACAGAGCTTATCCCATATTGAAGGAGCGTGGAGCGGGTGGTCCAGGAACATGCCCCCTTGCTGGAAATGCGGGGGATCACGAAGACCTTTCCCGGCGTCAAGGCGCTCAACAACGTCAGCCTGACGGTGGAAGCCGGCAAGGTGCTGGCTTTGGTTGGCGAAAATGGCGCGGGAAAGTCTACGCTGATGAAAATTCTTTCAGGTATCTACAAGCGCGACGCGGGCGATATCTTCATTGAAGGCCAGCCGGTGGAGATCGACGGGCCGCTTTCCTCGCGCGCCTTGGGCATCAGCATCATTTACCAGGAACTGAGCGTCCTGAACAACATGGACATTGCGGAAAACATCTTCGTCGGCCGCGAAATGCGCAAAAACGGCCTGGTGGATCACCGCCGCCAGCACGAAAAAGCGCGGAAACTGCTGCAGCATGTGGGCCTGGAGGTGGATACCCGCACAAAGGTCAAAATGCTTTCCACCGCCCAGAAGCAGATGGTGGAGGTCGCCAAGGCGCTTTCCTACAACGCCAAACTGATCATCATGGACGAGCCGACTTCGTCGCTGACCGACACCGAAACGGCTACGCTGATGGACATCATCCGCCGCCTGCGCTCGGAGGGCGTGGCCATCGTCTACATTTCCCACCGCATGAACGAGATTTTTGAGATCTCCGACGAGATCGCCGTCATGCGCGACGGCGAAATGCTGGACAAGGTGCTCACCAGCCAGACCAACGAAGGCGAGATCATCGCCGCCATGGTCGGCCGGGACGTCAAAAACCTCTTTGTCAAGGAACCGGCCCCCATCGGCGATACAGTGCTGGAGGTCAAGGGGCTTTCCACCAAGAATTTCCTGAAAGATATCAGCTTTACCGTGCGCGCGGGCGAGATCGTCGGCTTTGCCGGCCTGGTCGGCGCGGGGCGCAGCGAGGTCATGCGCGCGGTGTTTGGCATCGACCGGCGCGAGTCGGGCGATATCTATGTGCGCGGCGAAAAGGTTTCCATCCGCAATACGGTGGACGCGCTCAAATGCGGCATGGGCTTCGTGCCCGAGGACCGCAAGGAACAGGCGCTGATTCTGAAAATGAGCGTGGAGGAAAACACCTCGCTGGCGGCGCTGCGAAGCGTTTCCAAAAACTGGTTCATCCGTCCCGCGCAGGAAAAGGCGCTGGCGGAAGAGTATGTGCAGAAGCTGAAGGTGAAAACGCCTTCCCTGGCGCAGAAAGTGCTCAACCTCTCCGGCGGAAACCAGCAAAAGGTGGTTATCGCCAAATGGATGGCGACCCACCCCACCATCCTCATTCTCGACGAGCCTACGCGCGGCATCGACGTAGGCGCGAAAAAGGAGATTCACGCGTTGATGTCGCAAATGGCCCAGGAGGGCGTGGCGATCATCATGATCTCCTCGGAGTTGCCCGAGGTGCTGGGTATGTCCGATCGCATCTACGTCATGCATGAAGGCCGGCTCAAGGGGCAGATCAAACGCGAGGATGCAAGCCAGGAAATCATCATGAAAATGGCCATTTCCTAAAGGGAGGAAAGCGCAATGCAGGATACAAAGCGGCGTATTAAGATTTTCAGCGGCTCCAACGCCTCCACATGGACGATATTGCTCATTTTCGTCATCATGTGCGTGGCGCTGGCCATCGTCAAACCGGCGTTTATGGACTTTACCAACCTGATGAACACGGCGCGCGCCTTCTCGGCCTACGCCATTGCCGGCCTGGGCGTGTCGATGGTCATTATGATCGGCGGCATCGACATTTCCATCTGCGCCATCTACGGCCTGGCGGGCGTCGTGGCGGCTCTGTCGATCAAGGGCGGCATTCCCACCATCTGGGCGATGCTGCTGGGCTTCCTGGCCGGCGGCGCCTGCGGCGTGTTCAACGGCCTGCTGGTGGTCTACTGCAAACTGCCGGCCTACATCGCCACCCTGGGCACGCAGCAGATCTTCCGCGGCATCTGCTACATCACCACCCGCGGCTACCCCATTTCCGGCCTGGGCGAGGACTTCCTCTGGATCGGCCAGGAATACCTGTTCGGCGTGCCCATCGCCATTTACGCCATGGCGATCATCATTCTGCTGTTCGCCATTTTCCGCAACAAAACGACCACGGGCCGCCGCATCTTCGCCATGGGCGGCAACGAGGAAGCGACGCGCATCTCCGGCATCAACACCAACCGGCTGAAGATCCTCTGCTTCCTGCTCAGCGGCATTACGGCGGGCTTCGCCGGCATCATGAACGCCTCCAAGCTGGGCGTGTCGCAGCCCACCGCCGGCACCGGCTTTGAAATGGACGCCATCGCCTCGGTGGTCATTGGCGGCGCGTCGCTCTCCGGCGGCGAGGGCACGGTCATCGGCACGGTCATCGGCGCGGCCATCATCGGCGTTCTGCGCAACGCGCTCGTGCTTTTGAGCGTGGACAGCTACTTCCAGACGCTGATCATCGGCACGGTCATCATCGTCGCCGTATCCATCGACCAGATTCGCAAATCCCGTCAATAAGCGTCCCTTACCGGCATGCGCCGGAAAAATATCAAACAGGAGGGTATCCAAACATGAAGAAACTCCTCAGCATTCTCCTGGTCGTTCTGTTGGCGCTTTCGTTCAGCGCCGCCCTGGCCGAGGAAGAAGACATCACCATCGTCATGATCGGCCAGCAGCTTGGCAACGTGGTGTTCCTGCCCGCGGAAGAGGGCATGAACCAGGCCGGCGCCGACCTGGGCGTGAACGTGGAATGGCAGACGCCGCTGCGCGCGGAGGCCGAGCTGCAGAATGAGATCATGCTCAACCTCATCTCCCGCGGCGACGTGGACGGCATCGCCATTTCCTGCACCACCGGCGACGCGCTGATGGCTTCCATCAACGCCGCGCTGGAGGCGGGCATCCAGGTTGTCTGCTACGACGTGGACTCCCCCAACTCCAACCGCGAATACTACATCGGCACTGAAAACTACAAGGCCGGCTATACCTGCGGCGAATACATGATCGACCTGTACGCGGATTCCGGTATGGAAGAAGTGCGCGTGGCCATCCTCGCCGGCATCCCCGGCGCGGACGATATCGAGGCCCGCATCCGCGGCTTTGAGGACGCCATCGCCGATACCAACATCCACACTGTCTACACCTTCGCCTGCAACGACAACGTAGACGAAGCCATCGAGGGCCTGGAGGCCTACAGCCGCGCCAACGCCGATGAGTTCGACGCCTGGTTCATGGCCGGCGGCTGGCCCTTCACCGTGGACGTGACCGCTCTGCCCAACACCACCGAGTGGAAACTCGCCGACCCGAACCACAAGGTCGTCACCATGGACATCTTCCCGGACACCACCCCGGCCTTCTTCGAGGCGGGCGTGATCGACGTCGCCGTTGGCCAGAACTTCTACAACATGGGCTATCAGTGCGTGGAAACCCTGGTCAGCCTCATCAAGGGCGAAGAAGTCGAAGCCGAATTTGACGACACCATCGGCGCGCTGTTCATCAACACCGGCGTGCAGATCGCCACGGCCGACGATTATCAGGAGGTAATCGGCGGATAAGCCTGACAGGGCGAAAACGGGCGGGGCTATCCCCGTCCGTTTTTTTGCATCCCTCCCGCATGCGGACAGGGCGCGGCGCTTCCCGGCTGGGCTGCCAGCCCATCGCTCCGGCGACGAAGCGCCCCTGCCCAAACGCGGCGCACGGCGGGCTAGCGAAGCGCCCCAAACGCGGCGGACAGTCCTGCTGGCGACAAACAACACGCCGCGCCCCCTCGGCTCCCCCCGCGCCGCCCCTGCGCAGGCGTTTTGGGAAACCGCCCATCAAACTCGCCGGCGAGCGAAGCGCCGCCCCCTCCCCGGCGCAGGCATTTTATGCGCCGCCCCTTTCCGCAATCGCCGCGCGCTTGACAAAAGCCCCGTTTCGGTATATAATTGAAGGGACTGAAACAGGCACTGTGGCGCCGCCGCAGTGTCAGTTTCGGCTATTTTTGTGACTATTGAAACCGGGAGGGTTTTTGACATGTCCAATGAAGTCGAGCAGCGCGTGCTGACGATGACCGACAAGCTCAACCTGGAAAAAGAGTTGGAAGAACTGCGCCAGGCCAAGCTGGATGTGGCCGAGGAGATCAAGATCGCCCGCGGCCACGGCGATTTGAGCGAAAACGCCGAATACGACGAGGCCAAAAACAACGAGGCGCGCATCTACGGCCGCCTTGCGGAAGTGGAAAACACGCTCAAAACCGCCGTATTCGTCGATGACAGCAAGCTTTCCACCGACACCGTGGCCATCGGCCATGCGGTCAAAGTCTACGACATGGAATACGACGAAGAGGATACCTACACGCTGGTGGGCTTTACCGAGGCCGACCCGGCCAAGCTCTATATTTCCGGCGAATCGCCCATCGGCAAAGCGCTGATCGGCGCGCATGTGGGCGACGTCGTTGAGGCGCAGACGCCCGGCGGCGCGCTCAAACTGAAAGTGCTGGAGATCACCCGCCGCTGACGCGCGCCGCAAAGCATCCGCGCCGCGCTTCCCTTTCCGGGCGTCCGAACGCGCAAGTTCCGGGCGCCCGGCCCGTCTACAGAACGAGGAGGAATTTCCCCATGGCCGAGGAACTTCGCCAGGAAGTATCCGAACAGAACCGCATCCGCCTGGAAAAGCTGCGCGCTTTGCAGGCCGAGGGCCGCGACCCCTATCGCCTCACCCGCTACGACCAGACCCATCGCTCCAGGGAAATTTTGGAAAACTTCGAGGCGCTGGACGGCCAGACCGTCTCCATCGCCGGCCGCATGATGTCGCGCCGTGTGATGGGCAAGGCCAGTTTCGCCCATGTGCTCGATCGCGATGGGCAGATCCAGATCTACGTCCGCCGCGACGACGTCGGCGAGGAAGCCTACAAACAGTTCAAGGACTTTGACCTGGGCGACGTCGTGGGCGTCAAGGGCGTCGTTTTCCGCACGAAGATGGGCGAGGTCAGCGTCCACGCGCAGCAGGTCACGCTGCTCACCAAATGCCTGCATCCCCTGCCGGAGAAGTTCCACGGCCTCAAGGACATGGACACCCGCTACCGCCAGCGCTACCTCGACATGATCGTCAACCCCGAAGTGCGCGATACCTTCGTCAAGCGCTCGCAGATCATCAAGGCCATCCGCGAATTCATGGACGATCACGGCTACCTCGAGGTCGATACCCCCGTGCTGGGCAC
The DNA here is from genome assembly GCA_018711655.1 of Candidatus Pullichristensenella avicola. Lineage (GTDB taxonomy): Bacteria > Bacillota > Clostridia > Christensenellales > Aristaeellaceae > Pullichristensenella > Pullichristensenella avicola. Next base: position 10,077 of record DVIA01000072.1, on the reverse strand, counting down.
GCTGGAGATCGGCGCGGCGGCCCGTCCCTTCGTCACCCACCACAACGCGCTGGACATCGACATGTATTTGCGCATCGAGACGGAACTGCACCTAAAGCGCCTCGTCGTCGGCGGGCTGGAGCGCGTCTATGAAGTGGGCCGCATCTTCCGCAACGAAGGCATGGACACGCGCCACAACCCCGAGTTCACCTCTGTTGAGATGTATCAGGCCTACACCGACTACCACGGCATGATGGACTTCATTGAGGAGCTTTACAAGTTTGTGGCCAACAAGGTCTGCGGCACCACGGACGTGCCTTACCAGGGCGAAATCATCCACCTGGGCGGCGAATGGGCGCGCATGACCATGAAGGAAGCGGTGAAAAAGTTCACGGGCGTGGACTACGAAGGCTGGGCGGACGACGCGGCCGCCCGCGCCGCCTGCAAAGCCGCCGGCCTTGAGCCGGAGGCGGGCTTTACCAAGGGCGAGTGCCTCAGCCTGCTCTTTGAGGAATGCGTCGAGGACAAGCTCATCCAGCCCACCTTCATCTACGATTATCCCATCGAGGTCTCGCCGCTGGCCAAGCGCAAGAGCGACGACCCGCTGTTTACCGAGCGCTTTGAGTACTTCATCACCGCCAGCGAGTTCGGCAACGCCTTTTCGGAACTGAACGACCCCATCGACCAGCGCGAGCGCTTTGAAAAGCAGGTCGCCGCCAAGCGCGCGCAGGGCGCCAACGCCTCTGTGGACGAGGACTTCGTCCTCTCGCTGGAATACGGCCTGCCCCCCACGGGCGGCCTCGGTTTCGGCCTCGACCGCTTCGTGATGCTGCTCACCGATTCGCCCTCCATTCGCGACGTGTTGCTCTTCCCGACGATGAAGCCGCTGGCCTGATTTCCCACTATATATAGTGGGAATACCGCGCAGAATGGGCGACATTTTGTGGCTTTGCATGATGTCATCCTGGGCTTGACAGCAATTTGACAGCGAATTTTCAACGTATGACGCGCGATGATGAATCGTGACGAATTTCAGGCGAACAAGCGCAGGGTTTGGGAAAACCGCTAAGGGCACTTCTTGGAGAAAACCAGGAAGCGCCCTTTTCTCTTGCCGTCAACTTCTGTATTACAGTCAAACAGAAAAACGGAGGTACATCATGAACGAGAGCTACAAGCCCATGAAGAGCATGAAGGAAGTGCCGGATCATCTGAAGAAACTGCGGCGGCAGTATCTGCGGTATCAGCAGGCGGAGCCTGTTTACAGCCTGTCCCATAAGAAGCTGTTAGAGTTGGCCAGTGAAGCCGGGGCGATCTACCGCATGGACAGCACAGTGTTGATCAACCGGGATATTTTTGACGCCTATCTGGAACGGTTTCATAAGCCTGCGTCCAAGGCATGGAAAGGGGATGACGCAGATGAGCGGTAACGCATGGATGTATTCCGATCAGATCGACGACGAAGATTTGGAGTTTATGGAGCACGAATTTGTGACATACAGCATGGCCTGTTCATACTACGGGCTCGGACTCAAGCCCGTAACACGCCTGTCTCATGCGTGCGGGGCGGTATACAAAATCGGCAGAAAGGTGCTGATTCGCCGGAGCATTTTTGAGGCGTATCTGCGCAAACAGCGGAAGAAGTAAGGAGGAAAACGGAATGAGCAAGCTGGAAAAGCGAATTCACGATGCAAAGAACGGCCTTGATTATGTCCTTGTGGGGGATTGCTATATCCCGGCTCTCATTTTCCCGGAAGAAAGCCGGCCTATCGGGAAATGGGGGAGGATGCATCGGGCCTACCTAAAGGAGCGCCATCCAGGCCGCTACAACGCATTGCTCCTGTCGGGAAAGCTGGAAACGTATCTTGCCGATCTGGACGAACAGGCGCAGGCGCGTTTTGAGGCCATCGTCTACCAGATGAAGGATGCTGAAAAGATCACGGAAGACTTGAAAGCCAGAGACTGGCTCGGCTGGCTGCGAGGCATGAACAGCATTGCGAGTCAGGCGGAGGAGATTATTTGTGCGGAGATGATTTATTTGTAATTGAACGAGAGACAGGCAATTGAAATGGATCCTTGTATAAACATGATTTGTGAATCCGTCTTGTGAAAATAAGGATCAGTTCAAATTTCTGCGCAAACTTGACAACCTGGTAGAGAACAGTTCAAATTACTGAGGCGGCAGCGGCCTTGTCCGTAGCCGCCTGGATTTTTTTATGGCACATCGTCGTTTCAAATATCCGCTTTACAACAATTCTCCGACCGTTAAAAGAGGCTGTGGAAGGGCACCTTCGACCGCGACCGATGCAGAGAAAGGGTGGAATACAAAGCGAAGTTTTTGCAGAGCAAGATTCTCCCTGTTAAACAACCATCCTGCCGGATACTCGTTTACAGCCGATCTTGGTGGGAATTCCGCTCCCCACATCCTCGGAACTGCGCCCTTAGCGCTTGTTGGTTCGCTGCGCTCACAGCATGGCTTTGCCATGAGGGAACACCTGCGTTTGAAACATTTGGAGACTAACTATTAAAAGTCAAGGTATGAGAAGAAAAAACCACGAAGAATAGGGAGGATAGACAAGGGTGAGAGAGATCTTCCCACGCTTGGACTTCATGTGGTTTTGTAGTGAATCGTCAGCGTCAGAAAAGCTTTGTGCATATCCTCGGGTGTTACCCAGTTGGTGGAATTTTCGGAATGGTCATTGTTGCAATCCTTGCATGGGTAATTGGCAGACAGGAAGTTCGCCTTATTGTATATGACGAGATCAGGGCATATGTGCTGGAACATACCGGCCTGAAGGTCAGCAGCCTGTACATCGCTCGGGTAAAGCAGAAGTGCGGCATCGTTGATCGGGAGAATTACAACAAGGCGAAATCGGAAGATGCCAAGCAGCCCCAATGCCCGCCGGAGAAAGAGCAGGCGATCTTGGAGGCGCTGAGACATTTTCGGATGATTTGAGATGTAGGCACGGTTACCCCCGCCTTGTAAAGACGCAGCGCAGCCCACCAATCGACAATGGTCGGTAAGCTGTGCTCGCTATTTGACTCGTAATCAGGCTATTTCACTGGATGTTGTCCAAGATCTTTTGGACAGCATACGGCTTAGCGTACTTGATAAAAGCGTCACTTACAAAAATGGTACCGGCTGTGCACGGTTCAACCCACATTGCCGGATAGACAACAACCTTTTTTGTGCTTCTACGTCCAGTTGCAGTGATCTCACCGTCGACGGTAATATCACAACCAGATTGCTTAAGAATGTCCACCAAAGGCATGATCATTTTTATCTGTTTCTCTGGTTTGATTGGCGAAGCATTGATCCCATCAATACCCCACTCTAGGAGTTGGAGCGCAGCAAAACGGTCAAGCATACCGTGTACATATTGGTTTCTGTAATGCTTTAAGCATTTGGAACACGCAGATCCGCAATCACAAGCCCCTAACAGTCCTTTTATATCGGTTAGTAGTTCGGCAATCGCATCAGCTACACTGACAGCATAACCAGCGCCACTCGATAAGCTATCGTAAAGGTAAATGTCAACATAAGAAGCTTCAGAGCCGGTTCTGAGACGATAGCCAGTAACAAGTTCAGTGAATTCAATATCGAGTTTTTTGCTTGCTACCAATCGCAATGCTTCAGCTAGGGATTGCGCTGCGCGATTAAGCCATGGATTATCATTCCTTCTGGCGTCAATGATCCTATCATCAATTGTGAATTCGAGAACCAACATATCGGTTATAAAGTCACAACCAAGATTCACATTAAAACAGTTGCTGTGACGACATTTGCTTCGGGTATACTTCGATTTGTAAGGCCTGTTAATATCATTCAAAACGGAAATATCATCACCTGGCATTGCAGCTCCACAGTCCTTGCAGACCATAAAACCTTTGTCGTCCAATCCTTTGTTCATCATGATAATCCGCTGGTTCGTACGTGAAGCGATCCGTATGTTTTTGCAGCCTGGGGCAAGTTTCATTTCTTCCGCTTCAGGCAGAGTTGAATACAGAGGCTGCTGTACCGCAGTGTATTCTTCTGAAATCTGAGCATCTGGTATTGATTCAGCATTTCTTGGTGCAAAACCCCAAGGACGCATCATTTCACGAGTGATTTTCAGATCGCCGTTTCCACAAAACGGGCAACGCTTGGTTTTCTCCTCCATCAGGCCAAACCAACCACACTCAGGACATGAAATGATTTGTTTTACATAATTCGGGTCTTCTGTGTAAGCACGCGCTGGAGTTAGTGCTTGACCATGACGGCGTTCACTCCCAGGGTAGTAGAACCCGCCGATTTGATAAGTTTGTTTATCAACGACAATCGCTCTACCGGGAGCATATTCGCCAATAGCCACATCGAGTCCGCGATCAACTTCGTAAAGAATTTTACCGTACATATCCGATATGTAGGCACTTACGACATTCTTCGGGAAAGAATATGTTGGGATGATTCCCTCTTCATAGAGAGCGTCAAGAAGAACCTTTGCTTTTTCTTCTTTAGCGCCTTCTTCTACTCCAAAAAGTTCAGGATGCATCTGACATTTTTCTTTAAGCGCATCAAAAGATTTTTTTAATTCATCCTCAAACGCTGAATAGTGGAATGGTATTCCGATAGGTAAAAGCAGTTTATCTTTATCAGCATTGTAAGCCGCAAGATAGTTCTTAAAACTGTCAAGAAAATCGTTAAGGAAAACTGCTGCTGAAACTGTGTCAAGGCTCATATGATTTTCTCCAAGGAATTCCTGGAGGATAACCATGGCTAAATGGCGCTGGAGAAGTTTCGGGCTTCTTATATCAATCCAAGGCTTGCGAGGGTCACCACGGAACATGGGAATCGGATCATTGAAGTACAATGTGTCATGCGGGCCGTCTTCACAGAAGGTAACGATGGTAGATAAACTGGATCCACGTCGGCCGGCACGACCAGCTCGCTGCTGATAATTTTCGCGCATGGGAGGAATATTCCGTAAGCCAACCGCAACTAGAGAGCCAATATCAATACCAACTTCCATGGTGGTTGTGCTGCTAAGAATATCGACAGGTGTTTCATCATCTTGGATCAAATCTTGGAAACGCAATTCATACTGCTCGGTTTTACTCCAAAGATCATCACGTTGGTCTTTGTGTGAAAGCTGAGCGGTATGTTCTTCGGTGTCAATCACATGAATCGACTCGCCCTGAAGCGCATCAGCTACTGGCTTTCTCCAAAAGCTAAGTGCTTCGTATTCACCAGATTTCATCTCATGGATATGCGAAGATCCGCAACTAGGACATTTACCTTTCAGCGTAAAAGGAGTTAATTCAGAGCATTGTTCACATTTGTACCATACATGTGCAGTATCAAAGCGTGGTTTTACTCTAGAGAGGTCAACATATAATTTCCCGTTATCGGGCTGTGCCGAGTCAAGAAATTCTTCCCTTAATACTCGTTTCCACGCCATCTCTGCTTCATTTCCGTTATGCCAGCCCATAATCTCACGAATAGTTTTTGAGAATCCCCAATTCTTATCAAGCCCATAACCACCATAACTGGGACGGACTTTTAGCCGAATGGTATCGCTAATTGTATGGCCGATGGCTGTAGACGTATCACAAATTGATAGCATCCAAGCATTGAAAAAGTCAATAAACTCCTCAGCGGAAACAGTTACATTATTTTCACCAAGAGCATCTACTGCATCCTCGAGCACCTTATCAGTAGGCTCGATCCAGCTTGTGGCCGAGTCATACAAGGTGTTATAGCCACCAGCAAACAAACGAAGAAGATATTCCTGCATCTGAGCAGGAGCGTTTGTAATCGTGAATCTTGGGGCATACTCTCGCCCTCGTTTTACACAGCGATTGTAATTATTTAGCGCAGCGGTACAATCTTCAGCAAATTTTATCCGTTCAGGTGCATGAAAAATAGGCACATGATGCTGACCGGCAGCGAGGCAAAAATAATCATACAGCGAATTCATTGATTGTTCGACCGTTTGTTCTTCCATTGTTTTGATGGCTATCGCAAACAATTGCCTTGCGGCAGAAATGTCCGAAGCCTCTGACATATCCCTGGCCAGTTTTGCTGCTCGCTGACGGCTGTCCGAAAATAGCAAAACCTTACGCCCTTCGTTGGGAAACCGATCTGGATCACTATCCTTGCCCGGCACAGCGGGTTGCAGTTGGAACTGCGATTTGATTAAGTTAAAGAAAGACTGATTTCCTCGGGTATTAAATGAAGTGAGCTGCGATGTAGAAAGTTGATGCCTACAGTGCGGGCAAGTAGGAAAAGTAATAATTTGCGGCTTGCCTTTTGCAGAGCAGTTACAATAATACAGCTTTCTAATCCGTGGTTTTCCAGCGAAAAAATCATCTGTGAAGTTGATAAATCCGCTTTTCACGTCAAGATAGCAGGGTTTTATAGCGTTTTTCCCCTGTTTCTCAGGTAATTCAAAATCATCATTCGGAATAAACAGGTGTATTTCTTTCATTCTGTGATCCATTAACTGACCGGAATAATGCCACAGATATACATTTCCATGAAGCTCTGGGCCATCTTTAAGAACATAGCCTTTGAAGAACAGCGCACCACAACGTCGATCATTATAAAGTTCATACACCACGCTACCACAATGCGGACAAATCAAATTACCATCAGATAGGTAGATTTCTCCTAAAGTGAGGCCGCCTTCCGAATGAGAACGGCTGCAATCTGCATTGGCGCAGGCATACACACCAGAAATACCCTTGAAAAGCATATGCATACGTGCAGGAAAGAGAACAGAACCTTTGGTGCTTTTTGCGAGTGGTGCCATTGCCAAAAGGACGCTAACCGCTTTTAATGCATTCTCTTGACCAAGGTCTGGGAAGATAGCAGAAGAAAGCTCCTCCAAGGACACTGCATTTCCACGGCAATACTTAATGAGTTCATGGAACGGACGGTAATAGACAAGATTTTCATACATCCAGTCGTATACTAGTTCCAAGGATGTAATACCAAGATCAAATCCCTCTAATTGCCTCCAGAATGACAAAAGCGCAGAAAGTTTCACTTCATCCTTGCCTTCAAACTGGCCAGGATCAGAGTTTAAGAGGATATCTGCAGGAATATCATATTTCAGCTGGCCGTCGATCGTTTCTCTCTCACCTGTTAAATAACAGAATCGGATTGCTGTGTCGGAAGCGGTAAGTTCATTCGCAAACTTTATTACGGAATCAACATCTTGTTGGTCTTTGTTGGGCATACTTGCAGTAGTGAGTATAAATTGTACACGATCACGACTGATACCAAGTTTGTGAAATAGTCTTCGAATCAATAATGCCACTTCACCGCCGGATGAACCTCGGTACATATGGGCTTCATCAATAACAAATAATAACTTATTCTCACTGTTTGAAGACAGCCATTCGTGTGTGTCATTCCAGATTTTTTGTTCTCTTGGACGCAATAGCATGTATTCCAGCATAGAATAATTTGTAATGAGAATATCCGGGCAAAATTGCTGCATTTCAAATCGTGTGATCAGTTCAGCATCATCTTCGTTCGGAATATGCTTGCTCTCATGCAGTCCTTGGAGGAACTGATTCATATCCGTCTTTGCAGGTATCTTTCCTTCTTTGAGAAGATGATTGAAGAATTCTTTTTCAGAATCACTTTGCGGGAAAGAGATTCTTGCTAAAGTTTTTTCCAGTTTTCTGTCCTGTTCGGTAGAAGGTTGAACTCCCGGGTATGGGGTTCTGCCAGTATACATGCCAAACTGAGGACGACGCACCCCGGCACCGCAGGTGTTCCGAAAGATTTTGATAAACTTGTTGTCGGGATCTCCAATCATTCTTCTAAGCCGGCTAACTTGATCTGAAACCAAGGCGTTCATGGGGTACATAATAATTGTGCGAACTCCCCGCTTTGCCCATGATTCCTTGGAGTTTCGTGCTTCAGTTGCCATTTTTGCAAGAAGTGGCCACATAAAACACTCGGTTTTACCGGAACCAGTGCCAGTTGAAACAAACAAGTTTTCTCCTCGGCTTGCAGCTTCAAGCGCCGAGATTTGGTGAGCAAACGGAGATGAGAACACCCCTATATTAGCTCCTGCTAACTGCAAGAAATAATCTTTCATCCAATTTTCAATGGCTGCTGTTTCAATACCATTTTGCACTGTTACATACGCTGGGGAGGACTCAATAAAAGGTTTTTGGTAAAGCAATCCTTCATCATCAATACGATTGCTTAGCGCCGAAAGCAGAAGCGGAGATTTTCTGAAATATTGTGATTTAATATAGTCTTCCAACTCCGTCCGCAGTTGCTTATGAACAGAATTAGCTCCATTGGACATCAGATCATCTCTCCTTTGAACGAATATCCTTCTTCAGACAGAATATATTTTATAGCTTCAAAAACTTCTACGGAGAGCTTTCGCCTAAAATCACACGGAAGTGATGTACATCTTTCAGGCCAGCTGTAGCACTTTAAAAATTCAAGCTCGCGTGGTGGAAGCAGATAATTCATACGTACATGAACTAATGATCCATCCACAAAGTACTCAATTGGTGGTAACGTTCCGTGGGTCAAGAGGCAGGCACATGCAAGCGTTCTATATTTATAATTTTCCACCTGCCATTGAGGAAGAGGACTAACTTCTAGTATAGTATCAATGTACCGATAAAGATAGTAAAGCTGGGAACCATTCGTACCAGTTCGAAGAATTGAAACGGTACTAGTTTTGTCTGGCTCATTTACCCAGTACCCACAGGAAAAAGGCGGTTTTAGGCGAAGATATGTTGTGTCAAATTCAAACGATGGCCTTGATCTCCAAGAAGCGGCAGAGAGCGTAGTCTGCCACAATGTTTGCAAATTCTCTTGCTCAAGGCAAAACATTGTTTTTATGTTATGGGAATCTGTTCCACCACCCTGCTTTGAATAAAATCCAATACCAGACACGCATGAGATATTATCCAAAGCAATACCTCTTTGAAATAGAATTCCGCCAAAGTGTTCTTCGCGTTTTTTTGATGCCACTATTCGGTTCGGGCAGTGATAAACTACCCCTGCACTTAAGAATTGATTTGTGATTTCTGTTTCGAGTTCTTCGGAAGTATACGGTAAGATTCCTGAAAGTTCCGAATACAATGATTTATAGCTGCCAAGCACACTGCGAATTCTTCTTTTCAGGTGCACAATAGAGATGGGTTCTTCTGTGTTATCCCAGAGAGAAGCATACGCCATCATCCCGCAGATACTATAAACAAGACGAGTTTTCCATTCTTCCTCTGTTTCCTGGGTTCCTCTAAGAATGTGATATTGTCGTGATACTTTTAAGAGAAGCCCGTTATATTTATTCATCAGTTTTCTCCCAACACATACTGAAGGTCACGCTTGAGATTTGCAGAAATTGCGATGCCTTTCTGCGGATCTGAGACGAACTCTGCGAGTTTGTTCATCGCCATTGAAGCATAGGCAATAGGAAAAACACAAAATAGAAAATCATCGTCCGCTGTAGCGGTGGGATAAATGTCGTGCATTGTAGCTGCAAGGCTGTTGATTTTGCTCCTGACTAACGGACTCAGCGCAAATTTAGAAAGAACTGATAGTTTTTTGTCTGCACCTTTTCTTGCCAAATAGGGTTTAAAATCGTCTGAGAAGTATCCTCCATAGTATTTACCAGTGGCTTTTTTATCCACTAAAAGCTCTGTAAACAGTGGCAACATGAATCCATACAGACTTTTAGGTTCAACCTGAATGTCTTCAGCATACGGATGGGTAGCCACATAAAAAATATCTTTTTGGGAAAGTATTTCTGGAAGCCTGTTTATCCAGCCGCTGACAAGGAAGTTGTTGATTATTACGATGCTTTCACCATCCACACCTATTGTCTCAATCGCTTGATAAGCATAGCTACCTTCACAGGAGAGTACTCCATGCTTATGAGCAGTTACGGTTGCACTAAATGCTTGGATAATGTCGATTGCATTGGGGCCAACAAGTAAAAGTGGCTGTTTTTTAATGTAGGCCGCACAAAGAAAAGCAGCGAGACCGCTTCGATATTGTTCGGCAACACCTGCTTCCGCGAGTTCGGATACAGCTGTATTGATAACCTCTGTCCAAGAGTGATGAACTTCAAGGTCATC
>DVIA01000071.1 GCA_018711655.1 Candidatus Pullichristensenella avicola | reverse complement strand
TGTATCGCCCGCGGAACGATGCCCTAATGAGCCATTTATAGAAAACCATAAGTATACTATTTCGCTGATATGGGCGTATCTTCCTTCCAAAGAAATACATATCTGTCCTAAAATCGCAGATTTTACATTTGAGAATAAAAAAACTGCCCTGAGATTGCTGTACACAGGAGAAAATTTACAGCGGAACCCTCAGGGCCACAGTTATACAGATGAAAAGATAGCTTGAAAGAAGCGCGCAATTTCGGCCGGAGCGACATCCGGCCAGGAAGCGTTCAGGCTTTTGCGTCGGCCTTTGCCAGATATTTTCCCCGTCTGGCCGCCAACGCGGATTGCTGTGCATTGATCTCCGTCAGCGCCTGCCGCGCGGCATTGCAACGGGCTTGGTACGTCGCATGGCCTTTGGTATGCTTCCTGATTCGACGCATTCGCGTCGTGCCGTTCGCGCAAATTTTCCCGCATGTCGGGAGGATTTCCTCCGTATTCGCAATGATGCGATTGAGCGCCGTGACACAGGCTTCCTTCAACGTTTCGGCGCGCAATGCTGTCGCCTTGCATGGCGTCAGGCTCTTGCTGTGGGAATTGCATCGCCACAGCGTATGCCGATGCCGCGCGTTGCTTCTGTAAACGCTGCCGCGCTCGTCGCAGAAGATGCGCCCGGAAATGCAGCGGCGCCTGCCGGACTGCCCGTGCCTGCGTATCTCTGCCGGCAGCATGTCGAACACCTCCGGCTCGATGATCGCCGGGTGGCTGTTTTCAACATATTCTAAAAGTTTTCTGTTAATTTTCAGGATGCCTATCGACACTGGCGTTACGCTATATTATACTAGACGCATCAGAGAGGAGGCGAGCGCGCGGCGGACGACGAAATCCGCGCTCTGCTGGAGGCCATCCAAAAGGGCTTGAAGGCGGCGCGATCGGCAGGATCACGACAGCCATCCAACCCAAGGCCACCCGCAAGTCGTCCCGAGCCGGGAAGGCGGCCACCCTCCCGGTTCCCTTCAAGTACATCATGGATGGGAGTGAATTTCAATGTCTGAACGTGAAGAACTGTTGCGTTCGATGGGGCGCCTGCCCAACACGACCATAAAGGGCGATACCGTCACGATCCGTCCCAAAGCCGCGCGCCCGTTGCGCTTGCGCGTCAACCGCAACGGCAAGGGCTATGCCACCAGCTATACCCTGCCGGTCGGATGCGCCGAGGCGCGCGAAGCGGGCTTCGTGGATGAAGATGGAAACCCTCTGCCGCTGGAAAAGCACATTGATGCACAACGCCATACCATTGCGTTCAAATTGCGCGAAGACGGATTTTCGTGATCTGGCAACCGGCGAAATCAGTCCTGAAATTCTGCCAAGCGCCGCCCGGTTTGTTCCGGGCGGCGTTTCCATTGGCCGGTTGGCCGGGAACCGCCCTGGCCGGGGATGTCTCCGCCCGGTGCGCCCGAGGCAAACATAGGCGTATATACTGTGCGCAGGAAGGCGCCCGCCGCCGCGATGTAACCGGTTTGCCCTCATCGGCGGTCTATTTCCAATGGCTGCGGCGCGCTGCGTGGCGGTAAATTCCACCGCTCCCGTCCAGGGGCGGCGGTCGGCCCTTCTATGATGTATTGCAAGCTTTAATCATCAATGCATTTTAATTTGCGCCAGAGCGTGCTGCGGCTTATTCCCAAACGGCGCGCTGCATTGGACTGATTCATGTTTTCTTCAACAAGGACATGCTGGATGATCCTCCGTTCAATCTCGTCAAGAGGTTTGCTTAAATCAATGAGGATCTGCGGCACGTTGACGTCTTCTTTTGACTGAAAAGCGTGCAAAACATCATCCTTGGTGATATAAAAGCCTTCGCAGGAGAGGACAAGTTGCTTGACAGTTTGCTCGATTTGCCGCAGGTTGTGGTGAAAATACTGGTTTTTCATAATTTCCAACGCCGACCGTTCGAACCCAATGACGTCCTTTCCCAACTGCTCATTATACATTCCAATGAAGGACTGCGCGATTGCGGGAATTTCTTCGGGGTACTCGTTGACGGATGGAATGCATAAGTGAATGTTGCTCAATTTCTGGTACAGGCTTGCGAAAAACTCCCCGCGCTCGATCAGGCGATCCATTTGCTGGGTGGTGGAAGAAAGCAGGAAACAACGCGTATTCAGCGCGGTATCGGAAATATAGTTGTCAATGAGCAGTTGCATTTCGGTGGAAAGCAAATGGATATTTTAATCTCCATAAAGACGCGCGCAAAAGAGGAGAGACGCAGCCCAGGCGCCTTATGCGCTCAAATTCCGGCGACGTCCCGCTCAAAAACGTCGGCATACGTCTCGATGCGGCCGTTGCCTGCGCCGCTTATCCGACGCCGGCCCGTCCAATCCTGGCGATTTTGAAGGAGCGCCCCTGTATATGGAGGACGCCGGGGAAAACGGCCCAAAGCGGGGGATCCCGGCCGCAATGGCCGCCGTGCATTGCGCCTGTATCGGACGTTTCGACTCGGCGTTTGCCCGGGCCTCAGCAGTTTGCTGAGGCCTTCGCCATATTTGGCGCATGACCGTATGCGCCGTGCTTATGGCAAAAGGCAAAAACGCGACGCGCGGCCATGTTTGAATGCGGTCGCGGCCGCCGCAAGCGGCGCGGAGGTCCGGCGCAAGCTCCGTGGGCCGGGGATTGCGGTCACGGCAGAGAATGGCAAGAAAACGCTAAAAATGCAGAGCGGGAAGGAGCGCCGCAGGAATAGGGGGCGACGCTGTACTACCATGTGACGGGCGGCGCAAGGCGCTGTCGGCGGCGAGCGCTTTCGCAGACGCACTGGCAGCCTGTCAGAACGCCCCGAGCTTCGCCTGCGCCATCGGCGAGCGAGACGCCGATGATGACGGCGCTGCAGGCGAAGGAGCCCATTGCGGAACAATCCTGCATGGAACGAGAAAATCCCGGTTGCGCGCCGGGATTTTTGTGTGCGTATGGGGCGCAGGGGCGTTCACTGTCGCTCGGCCTCCCGCGCATTTGCCGCCCCAAATGCGATTTCTACGATTTGAAGCGCGGTGGGCCTTGCCGCCGAACCATTTCATGCGAGCCAAGATGTGGATTTTTGCAAACATTCCATACAAAAAGCTGGTAGGAAGCCAATTTTGCAGGATAACAAAAGAGCCCATCCATTCGGATGAGCTCTTCTGCACCAACCAATGTCGGTATTCATGGCGCACCCGGCGGGATTTGAACCCACGGTCTTTCGAGTCGGAGTCGAACACTTTATCCGCTAAGCTACGGGTGCAAAACGCTACAGCCTTTACAGTATAGCACGTCGCGCGGCTTTTTGCAAGGTTTTTTTGGATTGTGGGCAGGGAGCGGCGGAAGGCGGACGATCAACGCAAGGCGTGAGCGCGGAGAAATGGAGCGCCGGTGCGATCGAAAGCGCGGGAGATCTTCGCAAAAAGCATTTGTGCGGCCACGGGAATTCTGTTATAATGAAGGCGCGGCCCGGGGACACAGGCGTTTCCCGGCGCGGCGGGAGCGCGCGATCCGAAAATGCAAAGGCCCGTTCGCCGGCTTGCGGCGAATGGCTGCGCAGATGGAAGTAACGGCGAAAAGCGCGGCTCCAAAGCGGCGATCCGCGACGGCGGCGCGATGCGCTGCAATCGAAGGGGAGGACGAACGATGGACTACAGGGTGGACGATCGGGCGCTCGACGCCTTGACGTTTATCGAATTTGCAAACAGAATATGGCCGGGTACCTATGATCCGGGCAAAACACAGGAAGCTTTATCCAGGACGGTGAATATAACGGCCTATGACGGAAGCCGGCTGGTCGGCTGCCTGCGGATTCTTTCGGACGGATACTTTTTCGGCACGATTCCGGAACTGCTCGTGCTTCCGGAATACCAACGGCGGGGGATCGGAAGCCGGTTGCTCCGCCTGGCGCAAGAGACCACGCCGACGATGCTGTATTTTGGCGCGCAGCCAGGAATGGAGGCGTTCTATGCAAAAAACGGCTGCCAAAGAAGTTTGCAGTCCTACGCCATAGAGAAAAAGCGATAAGGGGGCGCGGCAATGAAGATAGAGATCGGATCGGAATTTCCCCGGCGCTTTCAATCCGCCTATCCGGAGGAATTTGAACTGTTTTCCCATTTTGAGGTGACCGCAGCGATCCCCACGGCGCTGTTTGCAATTACCACCTGGAAGGAAAATGGGAGGCCGAATGTTTGCTTCCATGCCTGGAGTTGTTTTCACGGGGACAAAACCGCCTTCTTTGCCGTAATGGGGAACCTGTACCAGCATACCCACACTTACGCCAACATACAAAGGGAAAAGTGTTTTTGCATCAATTTTCTTCCCATAAAGGATTATGATAACCTGGTGGCCACCATCCATTGCAATGATCTGGAAACGGACGAATTTGCGGCGGGCGGTTTTACGCGTTCCGATGCGAAAACCATCCATGCGCCGGCAATTCAGGAGGCGTTTCTCAACCTGGAATGCACCCTGCTGGAGGCGCGGGATTTGAGCGGCGCGGGGAAAACGGCGATGGTCATCGGCAAGGTGCGGCACATATCCGTTGCGGAAGAATATGCGCAGGGCTATGCGCGGCGGTACGGTAAGGACGGTTTTATGCTGCTGATACCGGCGCCGCAGGACCTTGTTAGCGGGGAGCCCAACCCGTCCGCGATTGCGACGGTGCATATCGAGCGGCTGGATTGAAAAGCGGGCGCTGCGCGCGGGCGGTCGGGAAACGGTCTCCGCGCAAAAAAATGGAAGGGATTCCGCCGCGGCGGTTTGCAGGCGGGAAGGGGAGAGCGCGGGGCCGCGGGAATTTGCCGCGGGCCGCTTTTGCGCACTGTAAAATACGCAGAATATCTTGCGCGTCGAGCCTGTTTCGGCGCAGCGGGCAAGTTTTGCCGCGCCGCCGGGCCGGGGCGCGATTGAAGCGCCGCAACAGGCGTTTTGCCGGATCGCGGCGGTTGAGGCGCCCGCTTTTCGTCCTGGGCGCGGGTTCGCGGCCGGGACAAAGGGGCCCCGCCGGGGCCTCCGCGTTCGCTCGCGGGTTCCGCATTTCAAAGCCCCGCCGGGGGAAGGCCGGCGGGGCTTTGCGCGGATATGTTGAAAACGCTTGCCGAACCCATGGCGCGGCTTTTCCCGATCAGCCCTTCCAGGAAAGGACGTCGTCGATGAATTCGCGCAGGCTGCGCTTTGTCGCGCCGTCAAAGCCGGTCACGGCGTCCGCGGCGATCATGGAATTGAGCACGGCCTCTTCCTCGGCTTCGGCGACGGCGCGAAACAGAGGGTCGATTTGCTCCTCGGCAATGGCGCGAAAATCCAGCAGGGCGGCTTCGGACGCGTGCGGCATGCGGTTGGCGGTGGTAAAACCGAGCATCACTTCGCCGCTGCCATGGCCGATAAAGGAGCCCAGGCGGGCAAGCCCCACGCCGGCGCGGCGGATAATGCGGCCGATCTGGCGCGAGGAAAGGGGAATATCGGTGGCCACGACGCTGATGATCGAGCCTTTATCCGGCGCGGAACAGCGCAGCGAGGCGTCGATGATGCGCCCGGCGGGCCGCCCGGCGATGGTCAGATCCTTGAGCGCGCCGTGGTTGCTCTGTACCAGCACGCCGATGGTGTAATCGCGCCCGTCGAGCGAAACCCGGCGGGAAGCCGAACCGACGCCGCCTTTGAGCGAGTGGCAGACCGTGCCTTTGCCGCAACCGACGTCGCCTTCGGCAAAGTCGGCGCGCGCATCGGCGATGGCGGCCAGGAGATGTTCCGCGCCAAGATCGCGGCGCTGAATGTCGTTCAGGCCAGCGTCGTTGCATTCGCACACGATGGGGTTGACCGAGGTCAGGCGGTAGCCGTCCTCCCGGCAGCGGTCGATCATGTAGCCGACCAGCGCATCGTGGATGCGGCCGACGTTCAGGGTATTGGTCAGGGCGATGGGCGTTTCCAGCACGCCGAGTTCCTGCACCTGCATCAGCCCCAGCGTTTTGCCAAAGCCATTGTGCACATAGGCCGCGGCCACGGGCTTGTGGAGGAATGGATTTTCCGCGCCGGGCAGGATTACGCTCACGCCGGTTTTGTGGCGCGCGTCGTCCAGCGTCGCGTGGCCGACCAGCACGCCGGGCACGTCGCTGATTTTGTTGCGCGGCCCGGTGGGAAGCTCGCCGATGTTGACGCCGCAATCGCGAATGCGCGTTTGAGTCATGGATATCGCTCCTTTGTTTGGCGCCGATGCGGGACGCGCCTATTGCGCCAGAAGAACGCGCACGTCGCTGATGCAGGTGTCGGCGGAATTCGTGCCGCTGTATGCGGAAACGATTTCGATGGAGAGGTAGTCCGTCAGCGTCGGGCGCGTGAAGAGGACGATCTGCTCGTCGCGGCTGTCGTCAAGCGTGAGCAGGGCGTCCGCCTCGCCGGCAACGCTGACGCGGATCTGCGCGGGGCGGGCGTTGTCGTTGTACGTCTGCGCAGTGCGCTGATACCCCGCGCGAATGGCAAAACCGGCGATCACGCGCTCATCGAAGAAAAGGGAGAGCCATTCGCCCTCGCCGAGGCCGTCCGCGCCCTCGGCCCAGGCGGTAGAGGCGTCGGCGTCGTTGGCGTTTCCGGCGGCGTAATAGCCGTATTGATTGATCTGTTCGCTGGAGGCATAGGCCTCGATTCCGGAGGTGTCCAGCCGGGAAAGCCCCGGATCCGTTCCCAGATAAGCCCCAAACGGTTGCGGCGCGGCGGAAAGGTATTCCTCCGCCACATAGCCGGTCGCGCCGCCGTAGAGGACGCGGCGAAAAGCGCCGTCGCTTTCATAGGCCGTCACCGCCGCGCCGAGGGGAATCTGCGCAAGCGACGCCGAGGCGACGTCCGGCTGGGCGCGCAGGTTGACATACTGCGTGCAGTTGACCACATACATGGTCTCGCCCGCCGCCGGCGCGGACGCGGGCGCGCTGCTCCAGCCCAGATAGCGGCTGGCCACATAGCCGCGCAGACCCTGATATTCGACTTCGCTGTAGGCGTTTTCCACGTCGCCGTAGCAGACCACCGCCGCGCCGAGCGGCACCTGCGCCAGCGCCTCGGCCTGCTCGGAGGGCGCGGCGCGCAGCGTTACGGATTGTTCGCAATTGACAATGTACAGCGTCGTGCCCGAAACGCCTGCGGGTTCTTCGGCGGCTTGTTCAAATTGCCATTCCTCGGCCGCGCCCATAAGCGGCATGGCCAAAAACAGCACGGAAAACAGACAGAGCGCGATGCGGCGCATGGGCGTCACCCCTTTCGATGCTTTCTTTGCGCGCCGCCGCGGGCCGAATAAACCGCGGCGTTTTCGCATTTCTTGGACGCTTTTGCGGGCGGGAAAGTTCACGACGCGCGACGGCCTCCAAACATGGGCGCGCCGCGCGCAGACACAGCGGCAGGCGCGGCCCCAAAGGCCCCGTTTGTTCCGGCGCGGGCATGCCCATCGCCTGCGCTTTCCCTACTTGCCCAATACGGCTTCGGCGACGCGCACGGTGGCCATGGCGTCGCGGGCGTAGAAATCCGCGCCGATGCGCAGGGCGTAGTCCTCGGTAAGCACCGCGCCGCCGACGACGATCTTCACATTTGCCTGCGCGCGCAGAAGGCGGATGGTTTTTTCCATGCTTTCCACGGTGGTGGTCATCAGGGCGCTGAGGCCCACCAGCGGCGCGCCGCTCCGGCGCACGGCCTCCAGAACGGTTTCGGGCGGCACGTCCTTGCCGAGGTCTACGACGGTATAACCGTAGTTTTCCAACAGCGCGCGGACGATGTTCTTGCCGATGTCGTGAATGTCGCCCTGCACGGTGGCGATCACCACCGTGCCCTTGCCCGTCTGCCCGCCCGCGGCGGCAATGCGCCCGCGCACGGCTTCGAAGGCGGCGCCGGCGGCTTCCGCGCTCATCAGAAGCTGGGGCAAGAACACCGTTTTTTTCTCAAACCCCTCACCGACTTTGTTGAGCGCGGGCACCAGTTCGCCTTCCACTACGTCCATCGGCGCGCGCGTTTGCAGCAGTTCTTCGGCGGCGGCGCGCGCCTCTTCGCGCAGGCCGCGCAGCACAGCCTCGCGCAGCGTCGGCGCGGCGGCGGGCTTCGCGGGCGCGGCTTCGATTTCGGCGAAGCGGGCGATGTAGGAAGAACAGTCCGCATCCTGCGCAAAGAGCACGCGGTGGCAGACCAGGGCGTCCATCAGGCCCGCGTCGAGGGGATTGACGATGCCGGCGCTCAGGCCGTGCGCGAGCGCCGCGGCAAAAAAGGCCGCGTTGAGCCGCGCGCGAGCGGGCAGGCCGAAGGAGACGTTGGAGACGCCCAGAGACGTGCGCAGGCCGCGCCGGGAAAGTTCGCGCAGCGCCTCCAACGTCGCCACCGCGCCGCCGCCGGTGGAAACGGACATGGCCAGCGGATCAAAGACGAGCCGCTCCGGGCCGATGCCGTACTTTGCCGCCTCGGCGAGAATGGTTTCGGCGATCGCCACGCGGCCTGCGGCGGTGTCCGGGATGCCGTCGTCGTCCAGCGTCAGGGCGATGAGCACCGCGCCGTACGTTTGCGCCACGGGGAACACCGCGTCCATGGAGGAGCGCTTGCCGCTGACGGAATTGAGGAGCGGGCGGCCGTTGTAGAGCCGCGCCGCGCGCGCCATGGCCTCGGGGTTTGCAGAGTCGATCTGCAACGGCAGGGGCAAAACGGCCTGCAATTCCGCCACGGCGCGGGGGAGCATTTCAACTTCGTCGATGCCGGGAAGCCCCACGTTGACATCCAGCACGTCCGCGCCGGCGTCCGCCTGTTTCGCGCCTTCGCGCAGGACGTAGCCCATGTCGCTTTCGCGCAGGGCGCGCTTGAGGTTCGGCTTGCCGGTGGGGTTGATGCGTTCGCCGATGACGATGGGCGAAGCGCCGAACTCCGCCGATCGCGCGTAGGAGCAGACCACCGTGCGGCCCGTTGGCTGCGCCGGTGGGGGAACGATGCCCGCCACCGCCCGTTTCAGCGCCGCGATGTGCGTGGGCGTGGTGCCGCAGCAGCCGCCCAAAAGCGCCGCGCCGCCCTCGGCCAGCTTGCGCGCGGCGGCGGCGAAGGCCTCCGGCGCGACGCGAAACTGCGCCTGCCCGTTCACCACTGCGGGAAGCCCGGCGTTGGGTTTGAAGGCGATGGGAACGCTCGCCGCCGCGCGCAGATCGGGCAAAAGCCCCAGCATCTGTTCCGGCCCCAGGCCGCAGTTGAAGCCTACCGCCTCCGCGCCCAGCGATTCGGCAATGGTTACGGCGCTTAAAACGTCCGCGCCGGTGAGCATGCGCCCGGCCTCGTCAAAGGTCGTCGTCGCCACGATGGGCAGATCGCTCGTCTCCTTCGCCGCCAGCAGCGCCGCCTTCAATTCATATACGTCCGTGAACGTCTCAAACAGCAAAAGGTCGGCGTCGCGTCCGGCTTTGATGATTTCGGCAAACAACGCCACGGCCTTTTCAAAATCGAGGTCTCCCACGGGCTTGAGCAGCCGCCCGAGGGGACCGACGTCGAGGGCCACATAGGCCTCGCGGCCGCAGCTTTCCACCGCTTCGCGGGCGATGCGTATGCCCGCGCGCACGACCTTCGCCGTTTCCCCGGCGAATTTCAGGCCGCTGACGCCGAAGGTGTTGGCCAGGACGACGTCCGCCCCAGCGGCAAGGTATTCGGCGTGGATTGAGCGCACCACTTCCGGCGCGCGCAGGTTCATATTGCCGGGCAACTCGCCCAGGCTGAGGCCGCGCGCCTGCAGCATGGTGCCCATGGCGCCGTCCATCAAAAGCAGTTCCCGGCCGAGCCGGTCGCGGAAGTTGTTCATGCGTCTATCCTCCTGTTGGGGCAGTCGGCCATTTCACAGGCGGCGCAGCCGCGCGCCTGCGCGCGGGGAGCGTCCGCCAGGCCGACGATGGCGGTGACGGATTTTTCCGGCAGCATCATCCAGGTTTGCGTCAGGGAAAGCCCCAGCCGCCTTTCCAGGTCCAGCAGGTCGAACATTGCCCGCTGGTGGGAGATGTCCAGATCGCCGTAGCCGGGGCTGAAGCGGGGGCGAAGATATAGGCCGGGCGCTTCGGCGCGCATGGCGGGCTCCATACCGTCGAGGTATTCCTCCAGATAGGCGGCGCAGGCGGCCTGCCACACGGCGGCGCGGGGCATATCGAGCGCGGCGTAGCGGCGCAATCGCCGGTCGGCCTCCGCGCCAAGCGTGGCGGCGAGGAAAAACGCCTCTTTGCAGCCGGCGAGGTTTTTGCAAAGCGCGCGGCTGGCAAAGCCATGGCCGCCGGCCTCTACGCGGCCCTGTGAAACGGCCACGGGCAGCCGGCGACGCACGCTGCGGGGCTGCACCTCGCGCCGGAGTTCGGCTTCTACGGAGGCGAGCAGCGCCGTCAGGCGCTCGTCCGGCGCGGCGTTGCCCAAATAGCGCAGCGTTTCGCGCTCAAAGGCCGTCACCGGAAGATCTCCGAAAGGTTGCGGATGATGTTGCCGGCGATGTCCGGCTGGTTCATCGTATAAATATGCACATGGCTGACGCCATTGGCGATAAGGTCGATGATCTGCTCGGTGGCGTAGGCGATGCCCGCCTGCTTCATGGCCGCCGGGTCGTCGCCGAAGCGATCGACGATGGCGCGGAAGCGCGGCGGCAGGTTCGCGCCCGAAAGCGCGAAGGTGCGCTTGACCTGCTTGACGTTGGTGATGGGCATGATGCCGGCCACCACGGGCACGTCGATGCCGTGTTTGAGCAGGCGGAAAAGAAAGTTGTAGAGGATGTTGTTGTCGAAAAACATCTGCGTGGTCAAAAAAGCGCAGCCGCTGTCCACCTTTTTGCGAATGCCGTCCAGATCCGCCTGTTTGCTGGGGGATTCCGGGTGCCCCTCCGGGTAACAGGCGCCGCCCACGCAGAAACCGCCGAAGCGATGGATTTCCTCGATGAGGTCGCTGGCGTGGACAAAATCGGCGCAGGCGGGCGAGCCGTCGGCAGGCAGGTCGCCGCGCAGGGCGAGGATGTTCTCCACGCCCGCCTCGCGCAGCAGGGAAAGCGTGCGGCGGATCTGCGCGCGCGGGGTGGAAACGCAGGTGACGTGTGCCAGGGCGGTGACGCCGTTGTCTCTTTGCACGCAGCGGGCGATCTCTACGGTATGGTCGCCGGTCGAGCCGCCCGCGCCGCAGGTGACGCTGATAAACGACGGCTTCAGGCGGGCGATTTCGGCTACGACGCGCTCCGTATCGCGCAGGGGTTTGCCCAGTTTGGGCGGAAACAGCTCGCAGGATACGGTGACGTGGTCGCTGTTGATGATATCCAGAACGCGCATGCGCAAACCTCCCAGCATAGATGAATACATTGTATAATATCCGCGCGCAAAAAACAAGTGCCCGTTGACGAAACGCCGCAAAAAACGCGCCGGCGCGCGCGGCGGCCTTGAAGGCGGGTAGAAGATGTGCTACAATGAAGCCGATGCGGAAAGGACGTGCGGCCATGGAGATCATTACCAGCGTGAAAAACCCGCTCGCAGCGGAGTTGCGCGCGCTGAAAAGCGCGAAGGCCCGGCGGGAGACGGGGCTGTTCCTCGTCGAGGGCGAAACGATGCTCAAAGAGGCGCTTTCTTCGGGCCTTGTCCCCCGCGCGCTGCTTGCGCAGACCGAAACGCCCCTGGCCGCGCGTTTTCCCCAGGCGCGGCTGGTGACGCGCGGCGTGCTCGAGGCCGTGTGCGACACAAAGACCCCGCAGGGCATGTGCGCCGCCTTCGAGATGCCCGCGCCGCGCGCTTTGCAAAACGCGCCCCGGACGCTGGTGGCGCTCGACGGCGTGCAGGACCCCGGCAACGTGGGCACCATCTGGCGCACGGCGGACGCGGCGGGCCTGGGCGGCCTGCTCCTGGGCGCGGGCTGCGCCGATCCCTACAGCCCCAAGGTGCAGCGCGCGGCCATGGGCTCGGGCTTCCGCCTGCCGGCCATTCCCGCCGACCCGCTCTGCGAGGCGCTTGCGGCGCTGCGCGGCCGCGGTTGGACGGTGGTCGCTTCGGCGCTGGACGGCGCGGACTTCTATGCCCGCAAGGCGACGGGGGAGCGCTTCGTGCTCGTCATCGGCAGCGAGGCGCACGGCATTTCCGACGCCGTGCGCGCCCAGGCCGACGCGCTGGTCAAGCTCCCCATGCGCGGCCGCGCCGAATCCCTCAACGCGGCGGTGGCGGCGGGCATCATGATGTACGAAATGACGCGCTGACGCGCGTCAACGCTCTGCCCCGGAGCGCTCCTGGCCCGAAGCAGGCGTTTGGATAGAAATGCTATGCTTTTTAACAACTGGACGAAGCGCGCTTTGTCCAGTTGCTTTTTTGCAGCGCGACAGCCGAAACAAATCTTTGAACCAATATATACGCAACGCAAAATGCGTCTGAATTTTTCGCGGGGGGTACAATGATAGGGGCGTTTTCAAACGCGTGCGCTTTGGGAAAAATTGGCGAAAAAAACCAAGGAGGGGTTTGCGATGAAATCCGTTCGCATCATTCTGGGCGTTTTGCTGACATTGGCCTTTTTGCTACCTGCCGCGGTTGCGGAAGAAGCGTATACGCAGGACGACTACCGGCAGTTTGCCATCAACGCGGTGGAACAGATTGACGCCTCGCAGAGATTCTGCGATAACGTCGTCTTTCAGAATGAGATCAGCGTTTGCGAAAGAGACGTAGGCGCTCCGATAATTGTCGTGGCGTATACCGTGGAAGATATTGCTGGGAATACGACGGACGAGATAGACATTTTCCTCGGGGACATTTACATTGATTCGATCCTTGGGATGGCCACAGCGTTGAGTTATTACCAGGAAGCGGATTTCAGCGACAGTGCGCCCACGGCCATGGGAGATTATATGGTTTACGTTTTGGCGTACAACACGCTGATGGCAGCGGCAGAAAACGGCGAGTGCGCAGTTGTTTTCGCATCAGACATTGCAGAAGAAGCCGGGATCGCCGTCGCAGAAGGAAGCATTGAATAAGACGGCCGCCGTTGTAAACGTTTTGCGACCGGGGACGCGGCGCATTTCAACGATGTCTATGCCTCGCTGAGCGGATGGCGCCGGCGCGGCTTCCGTGGGCACGCTCCTCCCGGCGTTCGGGCCGTTTCCCACCCGTTGCGAAGGGCGCGTCAGGATGGAAACGGAGCGCTTTTCTCCAGCAGCACCGCCAGTTCCGCGGGCAGGGGGGATTCCCAGGCCAGGCGCTCGCCGTTCCAGTCCAGCGCCAGATACGTCGAGTGCAGCGCGAAGCGCCCGGGCAGGGCGGCGTCCTCGCGCCCATAGAGAAAATCGCCGACCACGGGATGGCCGATGTGCGCCATATGCACGCGGATCTGATGCGTGCGGCCCGTTTCCAACCGCAGGCGCAAAAGCGTGCGGCCCTTGCCGTGCGCCACGGCGCATACGCGCGTTCGCGCGGGCTTGCCGCGCAGCGGGTCGATCACGCGGCGCACGCTGGCCTCGGCCGCTTTGGCGATGGGCGCGTCCACGGTCCATTCGCCCGACGCCTCGCCCTCGACCACGGCCAGGTATTCCCGACAAAAGCCGTCCGTGTGCAACTGCTTTTGCAGGAGTTGGTAGGCATGGGCGTGCTTGGCGGCGCACATCAGGCCGCTGGTGCCCTTGTCCAGCCGATTGAGGGGGCGAAAAACAAAGCGCTGGCCAAAGCGCGCCGCCAGACGGTTTTCCAGCGTGCCCGACGCCTGGCGCTGCGAACATTGGCAGGGCAGGGGCGCGGGCTTGTCGAGAATGTAGAAATCGTCGTTTTCAAAGACGACGTTGACGGGCAGAAATTCCGGCGACGCGACCTGCGCCGGCGCGTCCTCGGGGAGAAAGACTTCCACCACGTCGCCCGGCCGCAGCAGCGCGTTCGCCCTCGCCGCCTCGCCGTTGACGCGCACGCCGCCGCGCATCTTCAGGGAAGCAAACTGCGCGCAGGACACGCCCAGATCGCCGCGCACAAAGTACTTGAGCTTGCGGCCGGCGTCCTTTTCCGCTGCAATTTTGCGCAGCACCGTCATGGCAATCCCTCCTGAAAAAAACGACCGCCCATGCGCGGCGTCGAAGCGCGGCGCAGGGCCCGTGACCGCAAAACGGCTTCACGGAAGCGCGGACGGCGATTCGCCAGGCCCTTTGGCAACGCCGGGTCGGACGCGGGTTTGCGGCCCGAGGCCGCCCGGCCGCCCAAGCGGCCGTTTTGGACGATCGGGAACCGGCAAAGGCCGTTGCGGCGAACTGCGCCGGCAAACATGCCGCCCCGCGCGCTCGCCGGCCTGTGCTTCAACGCGTGTTTTGGCGGCGCGCCCCGCGCTGTCAACATTCCAACGGCCCGGAGATATGCGCTCCGGGCCGTTGCGTCGGTTATTCTCCCAAGTCCACCTTGATCTTCAGCGCCTCGAGCTGATCGGGGTTGACGTCGGCGGGCGTGTCCATCATCAGGCAATTCGCGCCCTGGGCCTTGGGGAAGGCCACCACGTCGCGCAAACTGTCGCTGCCGGTGAGGATCATCGTCAAACGGTCGAGGCCGAAGGCGAAGCCGCCGTGCGGGGGCGTGCCGTACTTGAAGGCGTCGGTGAGGAAGCCGAAGCGGTGCCGCGCCTCCTCGTCGGACAGGCCGATCATCTTGAACATTTTCGCCTGCATGTCGCTCCGGTGGATGCGGATGGAGCCGGAGCCCATTTCAATGCCGTTCATGACAAGATCGTAGGCGCGGGCGCGCACCTTGTCCTTTTCGTTTTCCAGATAGGCTTCATCTTCGGGCATCCAGCTGGTGAAGGGATGGTGCATGGCCACATAGCGGCCCTCCTCCTCGCTGTACTCAAACAGCGGGAATTCCGTCACCCAGAACAGGTCGTACACGCCCTCGGGGATGAGGCCGCGGCGGCGGGCGATCTCGACGCGCAGCGCGCCCAGGCTCTGGAAGGCCACCGCGTCCTTGTCAGCCACGAAAAAGAGGATGTCGCCCGGCCTGGCGGCAAAGCGCTGGCGCAGTTTTTCGGCAAATTCCGGCGTGAGGAACTTGTTGAACGAGGACTTCACCGACCCGTCTGCGGCAAAGGTGACATAGGCCAGCCCCCTGGCGCGATAGGTCTTGACGAACTCCACCAGCGAGTCGATCTGCTTGCGGGTCATGTCCGCGCAGCCCTCGGCGTTGATGCCGCGCACGCACTTGCCCTCCTTCACCGCGTCCTCGAACACGGGGAAGCCGCAGCCTTCGCAGAGGTCGGAGGCGTTCTTCAAAAGCATGCCGAAGCGCCGGTCGGGCTTGTCGCTGCCATAGTTTTCCATGGCCTCGCGCCAGGTGATGCGCTCCAGCGGCAACTGGATGTCCATGCCCATCACCTCGTGGAACACGCGCTGGAAAGCGCCCTCGATGACCGTCTGGATGTCCTTTTCGTCGATGAAGGACATCTCCACGTCCACCTGTGTAAACTCCGGCTGGCGGTCGGCGCGGTTGTCCTCGTCGCGGAAACAGCGCGCCACTTGATAGTACTTGTCAAAGCCTGCCAGCATGAGAAGCTGCTTGTAGATCTGCGGCGACTGCGGCAGCGCGTAGAAGGAGCCGGGATGCAGACGGCTGGGCACGAGGAAATCGCGCGCGCCCTCGGGCGTGGACTTGGTCAGCACAGGCGTTTCCACCTCGGCAAAGCCCTGGCCGTCCATGTAGGCGCGCACCGCCGAGGCGATCTTCGCGCGCATGCGCAAATTGCGCTGCAGGGAGGGCTTGCGCAGGTCGAGATAGCGGTACTTGAGGCGCACCGTCTCGTTTTCCTCGGCCTTGTCGTCGATGTAGATGGGCGGCGTCTCGCTTTTGTTGAGCAGTTCGCATTCGCGCACGAACACCTCCACCTTGCCGGTGGGCAGGTCGGGGTTGACGGCGTTTTCGGCGCGCATGCGCACCTCGCCTGTGCAGGTAACGACATATTCCGAGCGCAGCGAGCGGCTCAACTCAAATACTTCGTGGGAGCACACGGCCTCGTCGAACACCAGCTGCACCAGGCCCTCGCGGTCGCGCAGCCAGACGAACACCACGCCGCCCAGGTCGCGGGCGCGCTGCACCCAGCCGGAGAGGTGGACTTCCTTGCCGGCCAGCGCTTCTGTCACCTGGCCGCAGTAAGTATCGCGTTTATAGGAAAGCATGGGTCATTCTCCCTTCATATCCAGCAGGATTTCGATGATCTTGTCCCGGGCGACCTCGGCTTCGACGCTGTTTTCCATGTCGCGCAGCTTGACCACGCCCTTTTCCAGTTCGTCGCCGCCGATGACCACCACGCTTTTCGCGCCGGCCTTGCCCGCGTATTTGAACTGCGCCTTCATGCTGCGGCAGGCGTGGTCGATATCGGCGCGCAGGCCGTTTTCGCGCAGCTGACGAACGAGCTTCATGCCCTCCAGCCGCGCCGCCTGGCCCATGGTGGCCACGAATACGTCGTAGAGCGGCGCTTCCCCTTCGCCGGCGCCCTGCATCTGCTGAACCAGCAGCATGCGCTCCACGCCCATGCCGAAGCCCACGCCCGGCGTGGCCGGGCCGCCGAGCTGTTCGATCAGCCCGTCGTAACGCCCGCCGCCGCAGACGGTCAGTTCGCCCTCCTCGGTGGGAGTGACGATCTCAAACACGGTCTTGGTGTAATAGTCCAGCCCGCGCACGATGCGGGGATCGACGCTGTACAAAACGCCCAGCGCGTCCAGATATTCGCGCAGGGCGGCGAAGTGGGCGCGGCAGTCCTCGCAGAGATAATCGAGCATTTCCGGCGCGTCGGTGAGTTTGTGCGCGTCCTCCTTGCAGTCGAGGATGCGCAGGGGATTGCGCTCGAAGCGCTCGTTGCAGGTCTTGCACAAGGAGCCGAGCTTGCCGGCGAGGTACTCCTTCAAGGCCGCCTGATAGGCCCCGCGGCACTGGGGGCAGCCGATGGAGTTGATGCGCACGCTCAACCCCTCGATGCCGCAGGCGCGCAAAACGTCCAGCGCCAGGGCGAT
Source organism: Candidatus Pullichristensenella avicola (assembly GCA_018711655.1). Classification (GTDB taxonomy): domain Bacteria; phylum Bacillota; class Clostridia; order Christensenellales; family Aristaeellaceae; genus Pullichristensenella; species Pullichristensenella avicola. Next base: position 11,610 of record DVIA01000071.1, on the reverse strand, counting down.
GATCTCCGCGTCCACAGAGGCGTCCTTGGCCCCGAAAACCTCCACGCCGTTCTGGTGGAACTGGCGCAGGCGCCCCGCCTGCGGCTTTTCATAGCGGAAGTTGGGGCAGGAAACATAATAGAGCTTGCAGGGCAGCGGTTCGGCGAACAGGTGATGCTCGATGAAGGCGCGCGCCACGCCCGCCGTGCCCTCGGGCTTGAGGGTGATGGAGCGCCCGCCCTTGTCCTCGAAGGTGTACATCTCCTTTTGCACCACGTCCGTGCCGTCGCCCACGCCGCGGGCGAACAGTTCCGTGTGTTCAAACATCGGCGTGCGGATTTCGCGGTAGCCGGCCAGGGCGCAGACTTCGCGCATGGCCGCTTCGATCGTTTGCCAGCGGTGCGCGTCGTTGGGCAGCATGTCCTGCGTTCCTTTGGGCGCCTGCGTAAGCATGGGGATCTCTCCTTTCCGATGGGCGGCGAAATAAAAAAGCCTCCGTCCCGACGTAGGGGCGAAGGTCTCGCGGTGCCACCCTGCTTGAGCGATGGAAGTTGCTCCACAGCCCATCTTCAGCCGTTAACGCCGGCATACGTCCGGTCTCGTGGGTGTCCTTCGGCGGAGATCGACGCGGGCGCTCGCACCGTTTCGCCCTCGCTGTGCCGTTTTCTTCCGCTTACTCTCCCAGTCATCGCCGGTGTTTCCGATTATATAGCCCGTCGGCGGAAAAGTCAAGCGCGGCGGCGTTTCACGGGGAGAATTAACAAAACGCCGCCCGGGCAGGCGGGCGGCGTTGGATGGGGGTCACTGAATTTCGATTCTGCGCGGAGTTTTGCGGGTTTCCGTGACTTTCGGCATTGTCAGGGTAAGCACGCCATCCTTGTATTCGGCGGAAATGTCGTCCTCGCGGACGTTTTCCAGCGTGAAGGAGCGGCTGGCGCGGCCGGAGCGGCGCTCGTTGATGACGTAGCCGTGGCGATGCTCGTTGCGCTTTTCGGCGTTCCACTCGGCGGAGATGGTCAACACATCGTCGTTTATGTCGATGCTGATGTCGTCGCGCTTGACGCCGGGCATGTCGGCTTCGAGAACGAACTTGTCGCCCTCGTCCTTCACATCCACGCTGAAGGTGCTGGTAAAGTTGTCCATGCCGAAGAAGGGACGGAAGAAATCGTCCATAAACGAAGCGGCGTCGGGACGGGCAAGGCGGTTGTTGTGACGGTAGGGGATCAAAGTGCTCATACGAAAAACCTCCTGCGAAGCAAATTGTCGGTTTCGTCTTTCGACAGTTGTATTGTACATTAAAAGTCAAAGAAAGTCAATATCGAATTTCGATGCGATTCAAAACTTAACAAACGAATTTCTCCGCTGCATGCAGTTTCTCCGCCACAGGGCTTGATAATTCCCCGCGCATGCGTTAAGATTGAGAGGTAGGAGAGTGAAGCGCATGACGCAGCGCCTGTATTACGACAATGCCTATCTTGCTTCGTTTGACGCGCGGGTAACCCAGTGCGCGCCCGACGGCGATACATACCTTGTCCGCCTCGATCGCTCGGCGTTTTATCCCACCTCCGGCGGCCAGCCCTACGATACCGGCACGCTGGGCGGGGCGAGGGTAGTGGATGTTTTCGTGGAGGAGGGCGATGTCGTCCATCGGGTGAGCGCGCCGCTGCCGGTCGGCGGCGAAGTTCGCGGTCAGATCGACTGGCCGCGCCGCTTTGACCATATGCAGCAGCACTGCGGCGAGCACATGCTTGCCAACGCCGTCTGGCGGCAACTGGGCGGGCACGTCATCGGCCTGCACCTGGGCGCCGAGGCGTCCAGCATCGACGCCGACCTTCCCGATGGCCGCACGCATATTGCGGCGGAGGAGTTGCGCGCCCTGGAGGACGCGGTCAACGAAAATATCCAGCGCGATGTGCCGGTCGTCTGTTCCTTTCCCGATGCGCAGACTCTGGCGAAAATGCCGCTGCGCAAGCCGCCCACGGTGCGCGAACATATCCGCGTGGTCGCCATCGGCGATTTCGAGTATGTGGCCTGCGGCGGCACGCATCCGTCCACCACGGGGCAGGTGGGCCTTTTGAAGATCATCGACGCGCGACCGAGCAAGGGCAAACTGCGCCTCACCTTCGTCTGCGGCAAGCGCGCTTTTGCAAATTACCGGCATGTATACGACCTGGCCCACGCGGCGGCGGCGGAGCTTTCCACGGCGGTGGAAAACCTGCCCGGCGCGGTGGCGGCGTTGCGCGCGCATTTGCGCGAAGCAGAGCGCGCCGCCGGGGCGCTGCGGCGCGAAAAGTTGCTCGCGGAAGTACCCGCGCTGCTGGAAAAGGCGCCGCGCACAAAGGCGGGCGCGCGCCTGGTGGCCCAAACGGCGGCGGCGGACATACCGCTTCTGCGCGATCTGGCCACGGCCCTGACCGGCGCCGGCAACGCCGTGGCGCTGCTGGCCGCGCCGCAGGGGGAGGGCTTTGCGTTCGTGTTCGCCCGCTCCGGAGACGTGCAGGAGGACATGGGCGCGTTGCTTGCCGCCTGCGCCCGCGCAAATGGCGGCAAGGGCGGCGGCAGGCCGGACTTCGCGCAGGGCGGCGGCCCCGCGCAGGTCCTGGAGGCCGCGCGCGCGGCGCTTCTTGAAAAGGAGGGATGAAGGCGCGCAATCAAACCACACGGCGAAAAAGACCGACCGGGACTTGGATTGCCAACGACCGACCGAGACCCGAAAACAACAGAAACGGGTGGGGAGATAGATTATGACAGGTATACGCGGGTTTTTTGATGTGGAATGCATGGTGCCGCAGAACATGCGGCGCGGAGCGCTGCCGTCCAACCGGGACGCGTACCGGCGCATGTGCGATATTGCGCTGCCATCGGTGCTGGAAATGGCGCTGATGAGCATGATCAGCATGGCGGATACGATGATGGTCTCCACCCTGGGCACGGAGGCGATCACGGCGGTCAGCCTGGTGACGCAGCCACGCCTGATCCTTCTTTGCATCTTTTACGGCCTCAACGCCGGCGTTACGGCCATCATCGCTCGCCGCAAGGGCGAGGACCGGCGCGCGGACGCCAACCTGGCCATGCGCAATTCGCTGGTGATCACGCTGCTTTTGTCCATTGTCATTACGCTTCTGGCGCTGTGGCTGGCCGAGCCGTTCATGCGCCTGGCCGGCGCGAACGAAACGATGGAGGATACGCTTTCCTATTTCCGCATCATCGCCATGGCGCTGCCCATCAACGCGCTTTCGCTTTGCATATGCGCCGCGCAGCGCGGCGTGGGCAACACGCGGCTGACGATGTACGTCAACGTTACCTCCAACCTGGTCAACGTCCTGTTCAACTGGCTTTTGATCAATGGCGTCGGGCCGTTTCCGCGCCTGGAGATCGCCGGCGCGGCCATCGCCACGGATATCGGCCTGTTCGTAGGGCTGATCCTCTGCGTGGTTTCGCTTCTTCCGCGGCGGCGCCATGTGCATTTTTTGGAGTTTACCCGGCGCGATTCCTGGAAGCTGGATCGCGGGGCGCTGGGCGCGGTATTCCATGTTTCGCAGGGCGCGTTGCTGGAGCAGATATGCATGCGCATCGGCTTTTTCCTCTATGCGCGCATTGTCGCCGAATTGGGCGTATATGTGTACGCCGCGCACAACATCGCCATGCAGTTTTTGAACCTGTCGTTCTCCTTTGGCGACGGCATTGGCGTGGCGGGCACGGCGCTGGTCGGCCAGTCGCTGGGCGAAGAGCGGCCGGATATCGCTCACATGTACGGCAAGATCGCCCAGCGCTTCGCGCTGCTGGCGGCGCTGATTCTGGCAACGCTGGTCATCACCTGCCGCGGGCCGCTGGTGGGGTTGTATATCTATTCAGATACCGCCAACGACGCCTATGTGCGTCAGCTTGCGATGAGCGCCATGATCATTGTCGGCATCATGCAGCCCTTCCAGACCTCGGCGGTGGTCTATTCCGGCGCGCTGCGCGGCGCGGGCGATACGCGTTATGTGGCGTTTGTGATGATCTTTACCGTGGTCGTCATGCGGCCGATCCTTTCGCAGATCGCCATCTGGGTTGTCGGCGAGGTGATGGGCATGGCGGAAATGGCGCTGCTGGGCGCGTGGAGCATGGCGACGCTGGATATGATCACGCGCATGCTGCTCTCGCGCAGGCGCTACAACGGGGGAAAATGGCATGCTATCAAGCTGTAAATACGCGATTTTTGACAACGACGGCACGCTGATGGAGTCCATGTACTTCTGGCGGCTGGGCAGCCTGGAATACATCATCGCCCATCGCTTGCCCATCCCGGAAACGATGACGCTGCGGGAGTTGTTTTCCTGCTCCAGCCGGGAGTTTACCCAACGCCTTTCCGAGCAGATGCCGAACGTCTCCTATGAGGAAGTCGTTCGGGAAATGGAGGGGCGCATGGAGCGCCACTACCTCTTCGACGTGCAGGAAAAGCCGGGCGTGCAGGAATTTCTCGCCGGCCTCAGGGCGCGCGGCGCGCGCATGTGCGTGGCCACGGCCGCGCCGCGCGAATTGTGCCGGCAGGCGCTGGCGCGCTTCGGCATCCTTGAATGCTTCGATTTTGTCACCGATACCTACGAAATGGAAATGCACAAGGGCCAGAAGGAGTATTTCCTGCGCGTCGCCGAGCGGCTGGGCGCGCCGCCCGAGGCCTGCTGGGTGTTCGAGGACGCCGTTTACGCCATGCGCGCGGCCAAGGCCGCCGGCATGCGCGTGTGCGCCATCGAGGACTACACCGCCCAGGCGCATCGCGAGGAGATTCTCGAACTTGCCGACGCCTATATCGCCGATTATCGCAAACCGCCGCTGTTCGACCGCAGTGGCGATTCGCGCGCCGTTCGTACTTTTGACCGCGAACGTGCGACAAAGCAGCCGGAATGTGCGCAGTGAACGGACGCTTGTTCGCTGCACAGGAATTTTATCCGATATTTCCGCGAAATGCGCTTGCTTTGTTCGGGAAATGCCGCTATAATTGACCAGTACCATCCAAAAAATGCAGGGGGACGTCATATGCAGCGCGTATACAATTTTGCGGCGGGTCCCGCCGTGATGCCGGAAGAGGCGCTGGCCACGGCGGCAAAGGAAATGCTTTGCTACGGCCAGACGGGCATGTCCGTAATGGAAATGAGCCACCGTTCGAAGATGTACCAGGAAATTTTCAACGAAACCGAGGCCCTGGTGCGGGAATTGATGCATGTGCCGGATAACTACGCCGTGCTCTTTATCCAGGGCGGCGCCACCGGCCAGTTCGCCGGCGTGGCCATGAACCTGCTTACCGGCTCCGGAAAGGCCGACTATGTGGACAGCGGCAACTTTGCCCACGGCGCTTTTGTCGAGGCGCAGAAGTACGGCAGCCCCCGCTGCGTGGCCTCCTCGCGCGAGGAGGGCTATGTGCGCATTCCCGACCTCGACCCCGCGGCCTTCGACCCGCAGGCCGATTATTTCTACATCACCACAAACAACACCATTTACGGCACCAAGTACGCGTCCCTTCCCGAGACGGGCGGCGTGCCGCTGGTGGCGGATATGTCCTCGAACATACTCTCCGAGCCGTATGATGTCGGCAAATTCGGCCTCATTTTCGCCGGCGCGCAGAAAAACATCGGCCCGGCGGGCTTTGCGTTGACCATTGTTCGCCGCGATCTGATGGGGCGCGCCATGGCCATTACCCCCAAAGTGCTGGATTACAAAAAGCTCGACGAGGCCGGCAGCATGCTCAATACGCCGCCGACCTATGCCATCTACATGGCCGGTCTGTGCCTGAAGTGGCTGAAAAAACAGGGCGGCGTTGAAAGCATCGCCCAGGTCAACCGCGAGAAGGCCGCATGGCTGTACGACGCAATTGACGAAAGCCGCGTCTTTAAGGGCGTGGCCGAGAAGGGCAGCCGCTCGATCATGAACGTTACTTTCCGCACCGGCGACGAGGATTTGGACGCGGAATTCGTCAAGTCCGCCGCCGCCGCGGGCCTGGTCAACATCAAGGGCCATCGCTCCGTGGGCGGTATGCGCGCCAGCATTTACAACGCCATGCCCCCCGAGGGCGTCAAGGCGCTGGTGGAATTTATGAAGAAATTTGAAATGGAGCACAGGTAATGTATACAATCAAGACGCTCAACGCCATTTCTCCGGTCTACGAAACCGTATTAAACATGGAGGACTATGCCTTCGACGCCTACGCCGAAGCCCCCGACGCCATCCTGGTGCGCTCGGCGAACATGCACGAAATGGAACTTCCCGAAAGCGTGATGTGCGTATCGCGCGCCGGCGCGGGCGTGAACAATATCCCGCTGGAAGCGCTGGCCGAGCGCGGCGTAGTGGTGTTCAACGCCCCGGGCGCAAACGCCAACGCCGTTAAGGAAATGACCATCACCGGCATGCTTCTGGCCTCGCGCAAGGTCGTGGACGGCGTGCAATGGTGCAAAACGCTTTCCGGCAAGGGCGCGGAAGTCGAAAAACTGGTGGAGAAGGGCAAGGGGCAGTTCGTCGGGCCCGAACTGCAGGGCAAGACGCTGGGCGTCGTCGGCCTGGGGGCCATCGGCGTTCTGGTGGCCAACGCCGGCGTGGCGCTGGGCATGGATGTTCTGGGGTTTGATCCCTATATTTCCGTGGAGCACGCCTGGAAGCTTTCCCGGTCGGTGCGCCACAGCACGTCTCTGGACGAGGTGCTCAAAAACAGCGACTATCTCACCGTGCATGTGCCGCTGATCGAGGCCACGAAGGGCATGATCGACGCGCAGGCGCTTTCCAAAATGAAGCCCAGCGCGGCGGTGCTCAACTTCGCCCGCGGCGGGCTGGTGGATACGCGGGCGATCAAGGATGCGCTCAAGGCCGGCCTTCTGCGCGCCTACGTCACCGATTTTCCTTCGGACGAACTCATCGGCGCGCCGGGCGTTGTGTGCATTCCGCACCTGGGCGCCTCCACGCCGGAGAGCGAGGACAACTGCGTGCGCATGGTCGCCCGGCAGACGGACGAGTATCTGCGCTGGGGTTCGATCGTCAATTCGGTCAACTACCCTGATTGCCCGCTGGGCCGCTGCACGGAGCCGCGCATCGCCATGCTGCACAAAAACGTGCCCAACGTCATTGGTTCGGTCACGCAGCTCATCGCCGGCGAGGGCCTCAATATCGACAACATGATCAACAAATCGCGCGGCGCCTATGCCTGCACCGTTGTGGAACTGGACAGGGAGCCCAGCCCCTCCCTGATGGCCAAACTCGGCGCGCTGGAAACGGCGTATCGCGTGCGGTTGATCCTGCCTTAGACGCACATTGCAGGGGAGTTTCCCGCGCGGGAACTCCCCTTTTTTGGAGGGAAACACATGAAAGACGGCAACATCGCCCTTTCTACGGGCGAGATTCTTCTGCCCGCGGACGGGCTGAACTACGAAAAATGGGCCGTGGTGGCCTGCGACCAGTTCACGGCCGACCCGGCTTATTGGGCGAAGGTGGAGGCGTTTGTGGGCGACGCGCCCTCGTCGCTGCGCCTGATCCTGCCGGAGATCTACCTCGACGAGCGCAAGGAGCGCGTGCGCGAGATACATGCGGCGATGCGCGTCTACCTCGGCGGCGCGCTGCGCGTGGCCGTGCCCGAGGGCTTCGCGTTGGTTCGGCGCGAGACCGGCGCCGGTTCGCGCCAGGGCCTGCTCGCCTGCGTGGATTTGGAGCAGTACGATTTTTCCGCCGGCAGCCAGAGCCTTATCCGCGCCACCGAGGGCACCGTGCCCGAGCGCGTGCCGCCCCGCGCCGAGATCCGCGCCGGCGCGCCGCTGGAGTGCCCGCATGTGATGATGCTCATCGACGATCCCGAGCACACCGTCATCGAACCGGCCTTTGACGATCCCGGCCGCGTTTTGTACGATTTCGACCTGATGATGGGCGGCGGCCGCGTGCAGGGCTGGGCGCTGGAGGGAAATCGCGCCCTGCGCGTGTTCGAGGCGCTGGCGCGCCTTCGGGAGAAGTGCGGCGGGCTGCTCTACGCCGTGGGCGACGGCAATCATTCCCTGGCGGCGGCCAAGAAGTGCTGGGAGGACGTCAAGGGCGGCCTTTCGGCGGCGGAGTTTGATTCGCATCCTGCGCGCTATGCGCTGGTGGAACTGGTCAACCTGCACTGCCCGGCCCTGAAATTCGAGCCCATCCACCGCGTGCTTTTCGGCGTGAATCCCAAAAGCGTGCTTACCTCCATGCGCAGAAGCTCTGCGTTCCAGCGGGGCGGAGAGGACGTGCGCGTCGCCTTCGCCGGCGGGGAGGAGGGCTTCGCCACGCAGGACCATCCCATTCGCCCCCTGCAGAACTTCCTGGACAATTACCTTCGCAAGCATCCCGAAGCGCGGATTGATTATATCCATGGCGAGGAGGAACTTCGCGCCCTGCTCGAGCGCGAGGACGCCGTAGGCTTCATGCCGCGCGCCTTTGACAAGGCGGAACTGTTCCCCTACATCCGCGAACATGGCGCGCTGCCGCGCAAGACCTTCTCCATGGGCGAGGCGCGCGACAAGCGCTATTATCTGGAAATGCGGAGGATCGGCCGGTGAGCCATCGCATATTCATCGTCGAGGACGATCGCGTCATCGCCCAGGCCGTTCAGCGCCACATTGAAAGCTGGGGCTGCGAGGCGCGCGTGGTGCAGGATTTTCGCAACGTCCTCAAGGAGTTCGTCGCCTTCGACGCGCATCTGGTGCTGATGGACATTTCCCTGCCGTTTTTCAACGGTTACCACTGGTGCCGCGAGATACGCAAGGTTTCCAAGGTGCCGGTGATCTTCATTTCCTCGGCGTCGGACAATATGAACATCGTCATGGCCATGGACATGGGCGGCGACGATTTTATCGCCAAGCCCTTTGATCTGCAGGTGCTCACCGCCAAGGTGCAGGCGGTGCTGCGCCGCGCCTACGAGTTTTCCGGCGCGCAGCCGCTGCTGGAACACCGCGGCGCCATCCTCAATTTGGCCGACGCTTCAATAACGTATGAAGGCAGGCGGTTGGAACTGTCCAAGAACGATTTTCGCATTTTGCAGACGCTGATGGAGCGCCCCGGCGAGGTCGTCTCCCGGGAGACGATCATGCTGCGCCTGTGGGAGACGGACAGTTTCGTAGACGACAATACCCTCACGGTCTGCATGGCGCGCCTGCGCAAAAAACTGGAAAACTTTGGGCTGGGGGATTTTATCCTCACCCGCAAGGGCAGCGGCTATCAATTGGGAGACTGAGAAAACCGGCATGTTTTGCATCTGCAAACCGCGGCCGGCGGGCCGCCTGAGAGGCAGGCCGGCTGGGGAAGCCGTTTGCGGTGAAGCGGCCGGAGTCGAATGCGGATTTTGCCCCGGCGCCAAACCGCGCAAGCGTTCGGCGCGCGGCGGATATCCCGCGAGGGACGCTTTTTGCAATGGACGATCCGGACGGCGGAGCCCCGGACGGCCGGGGTTTCGCTGTTTCCGACCGGCGCGTTTGCGCACGCCCGGTTTTGCGACCGGCGCTGCGGCGGCCGAAGTTTGCGCGCGGGCGGATTTCCGCGCTTCCTTCGCGTCGCCTATCCGGCTTGCCGGCCGCGGCGTTGCGCGCTTCAGGTGAATGCCGCGCGTTTGGGCTCGGCGTCCGGCCGCGAAAAACCGCCTTCACAAGCGTGAAGGCGGTTTGTTTGTGAAGGCGTCCGGCCTCAGTCGGTTTCCCGGAGCAGATATTTCTGCGCGCGGCGCAGGATCCGGCGATCCTGTTCATAGGTCAGGCGACTGGCCGCCTCTTCGGCGTCTACCCATTCGGCCACGGCGACTTCGCCCTCCTGGGCGACGGGCGTCTGCTCCTGGGCGACGGCAATGAAAAACACCACGAGCTTTTCCACGTCCGGACGCGCCATGTAGCGGTTCTCGGCGCGAAAGCGGGTATCCACATTGACGCGCACGCCGGTCTCTTCGAAAATTTCGCGTTCGGCGGTCTGCCGCTCGCTTTCGCCCGGTTCCACATGGCCCTTGGGGAAGGAGATATGCCGGCCGTGTTCGTGGCGGATGAGCAGGACGCGCCACGCGCCGTCGATTCGGCTAAAGACCACGGCGCCACAGGATTTTTCATGTCGCATGGGTACGCGCAACCCCTTTGCAGATGTTTCTATACATTATAGCGCATGAATGTAAAGTTGTCGCGGAATCCGGCAAAAATCCTCGCGGCGGAATGCACAAATTTCCCGCCTGGCGCCAGGCGCAAGCGCGGAGAAGCCGCCGGGGCGCTCCGCGCTATATGCAGGCGCGCGATGTTTGCAGCGCGCGTCAGCGCCGGGGAGCGATCCTCTCCATGCCGTCCAGGTAGGGGCGGAGCTTTTCGGGAACGACAACGCTGCCGTCCGGCTGCTGGAACTGCTCCACGATGGCGGGCATCAGGCGGCTGGTGGCCAGGCCGGAGCCGTTGAGGGTATGCACAAATTCCAGCTTCTTGGTTTCGTTGCGGCGGAAGCGGATGTTGCCGCGGCGGGCCTGATAGTCGCGGGCGTTGGAGACGGACGAGCACTCCTTGTACTCGTTCATGCTGGGAATCCACAGCTCGATGTCGTAGGTCGTCGCCATGGAAGCGGAGCAGTCGCCCGCAGCCAGCTTGGACAGACGGTAGTGCAGCCCCAGGCCTTCGACGAGGCGGCAGGCTTTGTCGATAAGCTCTTTGAGCATCTTGTCGCTGTCCTCAGGGCGGGTATAGCCGAACATTTCCACCTTGTTGAACTGATGGCCGCGGATCATGCCGCGTTCGCTGGCGCGGTAGGCGCCGGCCTCGCGGCGGTAGCAGGGCGTATAGGCGAATAGCTTCTTGGGAAGTTCGTCCTCGGAAAGGATTTCGCCGCGATAGAGGTTGATCAGCGCCGTCTCCGCCGTGGGCAGCAGGAAGCGGAACCCCTCTTCGGTCAGGCGGTATACGTCCTCTTCAAATTTGGGGAACTGACCGGCGGTAAGGCCGCAGTCGTAAGTCAAAAGGTGCGGCGGCAGCATGAAGGTGTAGCCGTCCTTGAGGTGCTCTGAAATAAAGTAATTCAGCAGCGCCCACTCCAGCCGCGCGCCCAGGCCGGTGTAGAGCCAGAAGCCGTTGCCGCCCATTTTCACGCCGCGTTCATAGTCGATCAGGCCCAGATCGGTACACAGATCCACATGGTTTTTCGGCTCCCAGTCAAAGACGGGCTTTTCGCCGAAAACGCGCACCACCTGGTTGTTTTCCTTGCCGCCGGCGACGACGTCCTCGGCGGGCAGGTTGGGCAGCGCCACCACGAAACGGTAGATTTTATCCTCCAGCGCGCTCTGTTCCTCGTCCATCTCCTTGACCTGGTCGGCCATTTCCTTGAGCCGGGCAAGCAGTTCGCTTGCGTCCTTGCCCTGTTTTTTCAGGGCGGGGATTTCCTTGCTCATGCGGTTGCGCTCGGCCTTGAGCGATTCGTTTTCCACAAGCAGCGCGCGGCGGCGGGCATCCCAGGAAAGCAACTCGGTAAAGTCCACGTCGTATTCGCGCTTTTTCAAGGCGTTTTGGACATATTCGGGATTGGAACGGATGAGGTTCAGGTCCAGCATGGTATCCCTCCTAAAAAAATACGCCCCGCCCGATCAACAGGGACGGCGCGCGCGCCGTGGTGCCACCCGTTTTCAAGCTGAAGCTCCTC
>DVIA01000070.1 GCA_018711655.1 Candidatus Pullichristensenella avicola | reverse complement strand
CCCGCCCCCGCGCGCGGGGGTATCAGAGACAGCCTCGTCGTTCCAAAGGGCGCACGCGGCCCCGCCCCGCGTACGCGGGGTATCAGAAGGGGATAAACATGATGCATCTGGATGAAGCGAACCTGCCCCGTTCGCGCGGGGTATCAGAGGCTGCGCGACAGCCTGAGCTTTCTCTACATCGAAACCCGCCCCCGCGCGCGGGGGTATCAATGCTCTCCACGATGCGCACCTGCGCGGGCGTCAACCAACCCGCCCCCGCGCGCGGGGGTATCAGAGACAGCCCCGTCGTTCCAAAGGGCGCACGCGGCCCCGCCCCGTGTGCGCGGGGTATCAAAGGATTATTGACGGCAATATTCCAAGGCTGAATTCCCCGCGCGCGGGGTATCTGACGACCGACAGCGAGACAGGCCGCATTACGCTGCTCCCGCCCCCGTGCGCATGGGGCATCTTCGCGTCTGCACCGTCGCCACGGGGTCTGTGCGCTCCGCCACCACGCGCGGCGGGGTATCACCGTGCAGAGCAGGTTATGGCGCTGGCCAGAGCAGCCCCGTCCCCACGCGCGCGGGGTATCAGCGGAGCACCACTCATGAAAAACTACCTCACCGGCGCCCGTCCCCACGCGCGCGGGGTATCAGCGGTTTCTGCCTGCCGAATTCGTCCTTGACCGGCGCCCCGTCCCCACGCGCGCGGGGTATCAACGGGCGGCAAGGTAAAAGCGTCTGTGCAGACGCGCCCCCTCCCCACGCGCGCGGGGTATCAACGGCAGCGTCATCGCCCTTGGCGGCTGCATCCAGGCCCCGCCCCCGTGCGTGTGGGGCATCAAAGAAGCCGCCTTCAACGCCGCCACGGCGTTTTCGGCCCCGCCCCCCGTGCGCGTGGGGTAATCAAAGGAGGTCACGGGCAAGGTTGCAGCGCTCGCAGTACCCGCCCCGTGCGCGTGGGGTACCAGAGAAGTGTCAAAAATTAAAACGGAGAGCGTAAAAGAACCCGCCCCGTACGCGTGGAGTACCAGAGCCGGTTGCCTGTGGCGGCTGGGCAGATGGTGCCACCCGCCCCGTGCGCGTGGGGCATCAGAGGGGTACTCGGACTGCTCGAGTGCGGTGCGGGCGAACCCGCCCCGTACGCGCGGGGTGTCAGCCTTGATGCTCGCTCTCACGGTGCTGGAGCAGCCCCGCCTCCCGCGTGCGCGAGGTATCAACGTTCACTGCGTCCGTCAGGGTGATGCCAAAGCCCCGCCCCCCGCGCGCGCGAGGTATCAACTACTGCGCTTCTGGTGAGCTTCCACGCCTCGTACCCGCCCCCATGCGCGCGGGGTATCAACTGCAGCAAGGAAGAGGAAACGACGTAGGATGGCTCCCACCCCGTGCGCGGCATATCCGGAGATGAAGCTGTAAGGAGGGCGACAATGGAGCCTTCCGCCCCTCGCACGGGGTATCAACGGTGCTGGAATATCGCTACATCGACGGCCGCAGCATCCGCCCCCGCGTGCGGAGTATCAACGGTGCTGGCTTATCGGGAGACATCCGCCCCAACCCCGCCCGCCGCCCTCGTCTGCAACGCAGATGAAGTGTTCCCCCCACCCGTACCGGTTGGCGGCTCTTCTGCCCGTGCCACTGTGTTGCAGATACCGTTCGCCCCCGCCCGCAGCGGTTGGCGGCTCTTCTGCCCGTGCCACTGTGTTGCTGATACCGTTCGCCCTCCGCCCGCACCGGTTGGCGCGCCCCTTTTGTCCACCCTCCACGGTTTCCCCACCGTTCGCCCCTCGCCCGTAGCGGTTGGCGGGTGACCGTGCTCAATACGAGCGTTTGCCCGGGCGTTCCCCCCGCCCGCAGTGGTTGGCGGCTCTTCTGCCCGTGCTGCTGTGTTGCAGATGCCGTTCGCCCTCCGCCCACAGCGGTTGGCGCGCCCCTTTTGTCCACCCTCCACGGTTTCCCCACCGTTCCCCCCGCAGCGGTCTACGCTCGTTTCCCGGGAGGTCAGATAGCGATTGACCGTTCGCTCTCCGTCCACAACCCCTGGCGCCCCCGCCGCAGGCTGGCGATTGCCTGGAAGTCATTCCTGTTTCGTCTCCTCCCTGGCGTTCTCGTCCGTCTCCTCCCCGGCGTTCTCGTCGCCTTTTCGGTACGCCATCTCGTAGGCCCCCATGGCGCTGGTCGCCGCCACAACGGCGTTGAGCGCCAGCAGCGGGACGTCGCGCCAGTTGAGGCCGCCGCCGAGCAGGCGCGCGCATGCGAGGATCGCCAGCGAAAGTATGTAAACATACAGCCTTGTAGGAAATTTTTTGAATTTGTCCAATGCCTTTTTGGTGTACTGGACGATCAACAGCACCGCTGCCGCCGCACCGGCAACCGTGCCGAGGTCCGCCCAGTCGTAACCGGCCTGCGTCGTCTCCGCGCCGGCCTCCGCCAGCGCCGGGGCGCATAAAAGCGCGGCGAACAGCGCCGTCCATACGGCGCGCTTTTTCCCTTGCATGGATTTCCTCCGTTTCCTGAATTTTCCGTCGTTTGCCTCGCGCTTTGCAACATCTCCGCTCGAAACGGGGAGATGGGCGCCGTCGTTGCAAAACGCGTCCGTGCTTCCGCCCTTCAGGCGCCGCGCGCCTTGAGGTCGCGAATGTCGTGTTCCGCCTCGGTCATGCGCCCTTCCAGGCGGGTGGTGCGCACGGCCACGCCGTTGTGTTCATCCACCTTTTTTTCCAGCTGATCGATGCGGTAAATGGTCAAATCGGTCTGGCGGCGCTGGGCCACCAGCGAGCCGATTAAAGACAGCCCGCCGGTGATCAGCGCCACGATAATGGTATCGCTCAAGGCTATGCCTCCTGTACCTCTTCTTCCCGCAATACGCTGTAGCGGTTGCTCACCCAGGCCGTAGTATCGGCAATGGCGATGCAGTACCAGCCGTTGCGCGCCGTGGCGATGTGCGGGTACGTCTCTCCCTCGTGTACGATCGTAATCGCGCCATAGCTGACGGCCGGGCCCTTGCGCGCGTAAACGCTGCCGCCGGTCACGGCCACCACCGGGGTAGGCTGCGTTTCCTCGTCGCCGCCATCCTCGGGCGCGTCGCCGTTGAGGGCGTCCAGCGCCGCCATCAGCGCCGCGTGCGTCAGCGGGCCGTAATCGCCGTCTGCGGCCAGATCGTGAGCGCGCTGGAACTGCTTGACAGCCTCCTCCGTCTCCGCGCCGTAATAGCCGTCCGCGCCGTAGCGGGGCAATTCATATCCCAATTCCAACAGGTATTTCTGCAAATCGCGCACGTCCTCGCCGCTGCTGCCGCGTTTGAGCAGCCGTCCGCCCAGGGTGCTTCCCGCGTCCGGCACGCTCTCTCCATCGCCAATCCAGCGCACAGCCATGAAGTATCGCCGCGAAGCGCTGGCGCGGCTTTTGCAGTAGTCGCGCAGGTTTTTCACCGTCGGTCCCGTGCCCGAGCCATGCCCGCAACACTGCCCGCCGCCAACGTACATCTCCACATGCCCTACGTCCAGCGCATGGCTGGTATTGCCCTTAAAGTAAAGGCAATCGCCGGGCAAAAGCCTGCTTTCGTCGGGATAATAGCCGTCGGTCTGATCGACGATAACGCCGTTTGTTCGGTTTTTGATCTGTTCGTTGGTGTTCGCGCCAATATCCACGCCGGCCGCCGCGCGAATGGCCGCGCGCACGGCGCTGGAGCAGTCCGAATACCCCTTTTGCGTGACGTTCCCCGGCTCGTTGTCGGGCTTGCCAAAGAAGTATTTGCGGTTGCCGCCCTGCGTGTAGCTGTTTTTGCGCACGCGGCCCAACATCAAATCGGCCGCCAGATCGCGAACGCCTTCATTTTTCGCCATGTTCATCCCTCCCGTGTCGTCATTATAAGCGCCCCGCGGCGTTCGGGTTCCGCATGCAAGGCGTATCACGCCCAAAGCGTAATGTTCGTAACGGGAGAAAGCCTGAAGCACAACAAAAAAACTCCTGAGATCGTTTCCAATCTCAGGAGCGATTCATGGTAGCGGCGAGTGGATTCGAACCGCTGACCGACCGGGTATGAACCGATTGCTCTAGCCAACTGAGCTACGCCGCCATGAATGGTTGCGGGGGAGGGATTTGAACCCTCGACCTCCGGGTTATGAGCCCGACGAGCTACCGGACTGCTCTACCCCGCGCTATCCGTCCAAAGCGATCCGCTCCGACGGCACGAATAATTATATCATGCCCCGGTGTTTCTGTCAACCCCTTTGCGCAAGTTTTTCACAAACGCCGGCGCGCGAGCGCCGCGAACGCAAGCAAAGGCCGGGGCGCGGCCGGCGACGGCAATCGCCTTGCGCAACCCCTGGCGAAAACGCGGTCGCCCGCGCGCTCATGGCGAACCCTCCAGCGGGGAACAGGCGCGACGCGCGCCATACCGGCGCAGAACAACCCGCCGCCCAGGCAAAGCGGCCGCCGCCCCGCCTGCGAAAAGCGGAGCGCGCCGCCCTGTACCGTCCTGTACCGCCGCCCAGGCAAAGCGGCCGCCGCCTGTGCGGAAAGCCCTTCGCGCCTCAGCGGCTGATCTGCACGATCTCCATCGCGGAAATCTGCGGGGGCAGCGAAGCGGTCATAACGCCATCGTAAGTCACGCGGATCACGTCGCCCAGGCGCACTCCCTCGGGCAGCGCGGCGAAGTTCACCTGCATGGGTTCCCCCTCGCCTTCAAGGAGAAGGCTGTTTTCGTCCAATTCGACAACTTCGCCCTGCGCGGTGTAACCAGGCACGACCAGGCCGGCGGAAACCTGCGCAGGTATGGACATCGTCGCCGCGCCGCTAAAGTACGCCAGCGCGCGCGGCGCTTCCCAGGCCCCGGCGTCCAGCGTCTCGGGCAGGCGCACGCAGTATTCCGCGCCGTCCTGCAGGCGCAAAAGCATCGTGTTCGCCTCGGCGTCGATCTCCACGACGTCGCCCAGCAACCGGTGGCAGGTCACGCGCGCGGCGCGCACCTGGCCCGGCAGCGAACGGGTCATCCGTCCATCGTAATCGACATACACATAGTCGCCGGGGGCGAGGTCCGCGTCCGTATCCCAAACGGTATCCTCATCCGTCGCGGCCTGCACCTCGCCGTGCGCTTCAGTGTCGATCAGCAGAAAATCGTCCGCAATTTCCACGATCGTGCCCTCGAGCGAGTATATACGCGCCTCTTCGCCCGCAGCCGGCAGCGCCGCAAGCAGGGCGGAAGCGATGAGAAACAGGGAAAGAACTTTACGCATATCGTTTTCCTCCATTGAAAGTGTCGCTATTCAGACGCATGCGCGGCAAATTTGGTTCCCACGCGCCAAAACTCCCGCAGGCGGACCGGGCGCGGTCACTTCTCGAGCAATTTGCGCACCCGGCGCTCCAGCGCGGGATCGAGCAGGCAGGAGACCTTCGTGCCGCCCGCCTCGTATTCCTCGGAAAGCACCTGGCCCCTGTCGTGAATGAGCGAAAGCGCCGCGCCCTTTTCGTAGGGCACCAACAGTTCCACCGGATGGCGCAGGGCGGCGACGCGGCGGGAGATTTCGGCAAGCAGCGTTTCCAGGCCCTCGCCCGTGCGCGCGGAGATGAGCACCGCGCCGGGCGGTTCGATCATGCCCCCGATCTGCGCCCGGTCGGCCTTGTTGAGCGCCTCCAGCACAGGCCGGTCGCCCGCGCCGAGCTGATCGAGCACGGAAAAGACCGTCTCGCGCTGCTGGCGGTAAAAGGGGCTGGATACGTCGCTGACCACGACGATGAGATCGGCGCACAGCGCCTCCTCCAGCGTCGAATGAAACGCCTCCACCAGTTGGTGCGGCAGTTTGCGAATGAAGCCCACCGTATCCACCAGCAGGCATTCGCGGTTTTCCGGCAGGGCGACCATGCGCATCACCGGGTCGAGCGTGGCGAACAATTTGTCCTCCACCAGCACGTCGGCCCCGGAAAGGGCGTTGAGCAGCGTGGATTTGCCGGCGTTGGTGTAGCCCACCAGCGCCACCACGGTCTTATCCTGCTTTTCGCGGCGCGCGCGGCGCATATCGCGCTGGCGTTTGAGGTCGGCAAGCTGGTTTTCCAGATCGTCGATGCGCCGGCGCACGCGGCGGCGATCCACCTCCAGGCGCGTCTCGCCGGGGCCGCGGGTGCCGATGCCGCCGCCCAGGCGGGAGAGCGACTGCCCCAGGCCCACCAGCCGCGGCAGGCGGTATTTCATCTGCGCCAGTTCCACCTGCAATTTGCCCTCGGCGGACTGGGCGCGGCCGGCGAAGATATCGAGGATGAGCGCCGTGCGGTCGATGACGCGCACGCCCAGCGCGTTTTCGAGGTTGCGCTGCTGCGCGCCGGTCAATTCGTCGTCGAGAATGGCCAGATCGACCTCCAGCGCCTGACAGTTAAGCGCCAGTTCCTCCGCCTTGCCCGAGCCGATGAACGTGCCCGGGTCGGGCCGCTGCCGCTTTTGGAGCACCCGGCTGACCACCAGCGCCCCGGCGGTCTCTGCCAGCGCCGCCAGTTCGTCCAGGGAATCCTCCGAATCGGTGGAAATGAGCATGGCGCGCTCGGCGGTCTCGGTCAGCCCTCCGCGTTCGATGGCGCGCTTGACGCGTTCCTCGGCGGCTTCGATCTCCCGCATCCACAAACTCTGCGGAATGCGGCCCGGCTTGACCGGCCCAAAGGTGACGATGGAAAGGCGGTCGTACTCCGCCTCGCCCAGAAACGCCGCCATAATGCCCGTGGCGCGCTCCTCGGCCACGCCCACCGAGCACATGGAATCGAACCGCAGCAACCGCAGCGCCTGCAGGTCCACGTCGGAAAGCCGCGCGTCTCCGCCCGGGTGGGTGTGGATGCAGCGATAGCCCGAAAGCCGGTCAAGGTTGCGCCGCAAGTGCAGTTCCGGCAGCGAAATGCTGGCAATGGAACCGATGGCGATCTCCAGCACCGCGCCGTTGCGGTCGAGATAGACCAGCAGTTCGCGATTGAGTTGCATGGTAAAGCGCACCAGCGCGTTGAGGAGCCGGTCGGGCAGGTATTCGTCGCGCGCGAACTGCGCGTCGTAGAGCTTTTCCAGTTCGTCCAGCGTGCTCTGACGGACGCCTTCCAGGTTTCCGTGGATCATTGTGCCTCCAATCCGGCGCGAAAGCCCCGCGCGGGGGAGAAACGCTCCTCCGCGCGGGGCCGCGAGCGCCGCGCCTTTACGCCTTGGGGTGCTTTTCGCGGTAGTCCGCGATGGCCGCGTGCAGGGCCTCCTCGGCCAGCACGGAGCAGTGCAATTTCACCGGCGGCAGCCCGCCGAGGGATTCGGTGACCATCTCGTTGGTGATCTTCAAAGCCTCGTCCACGCTCTTGCCCATCACCATTTCCGTGGCGCGGCTGGAGGTGGCGATGGCCGCGCCGCAGCCGAAGGTTTTGAATTTCACATCGGTAATGACGTCGTTTTCGTCCACTTTGATGTATATTTTCATGATGTCGCCGCACTTGGCGTTGCCGACCTCGCCCACGCCGCTGGCGTTTTCGATCTCGCCGACGTTGCGGGGGTTCATGAAGTGATCCATGACCTGCTGGGTATACATCATCGCTTAGCCCTCCTGTGTTCTGAGAAATTCGTCGTAAAGCGGGGACATGGCGCGCAAACGCTCGACAATCTTCTTGAGCGAATCCACCGCGTAGTCCACTTCCTCCATGGTGTTTTCCTCCGAGAGCGTCAGGCGCAAAGAGCCGTGCGCGATCTCGTGGGGCAGGCCGATGGCCAACAGCACATGGGAAGGATCCAACGAGCCGGACGTGCAGGCCGAGCCGGAAGAACCGGCGATGCCCATCAGGTCCAGCGACAAAAGCAGCGCCTCGCCCTCGATGAAGCGGAAGCAGACGTTGACATTGCCCGGCAGGCGCTTTTCGGGGTGGCCGTTGAGCCGCGCGTAGGGGATTTCCTCCAATATGCGCCCGATCAGATGGTCGCGCATGGCGGCGATCTTTTCTACGTTCTCGTCCAGGTGCTTTACCGCCAGCTCGATGGCCGCGCCCATGCCGACGATGGAGGCCACGTTTTCCGTGCCGGCGCGCTGGTTGCGTTCCTGCGCGCCGCCCTCCATAAAGCGCTGGATATGCACGCCCTTGCGGATGTAGAGCGCGCCCACGCCCTTGGGCGCGTGCAATTTGTGGCCGGAAAGGGAGAGCATGTCCACCTCCAGCGCCTTTACGTCGATGGGCACATGCCCAACGGCCTGCACGGCGTCGGTGTGAAACAGCGCGCCGCGCGCCCTGGCGATGCGGCACAGTTCCGCGATGGGCTCAATGGTGCCGATTTCATTGTTGGCGTACATGATGGAAACCACGGTCGTCTCCGGCCGCAGCGCCTTTTCAAGCGCCTCCGGGCTCACCAGCCCAAACTCGTCCACCGGCAGGTAGGTGACCTCAAAGCCCTCTTTTTCCAGTTGCCGGCAGGTGTGCAAAACGGCGTGGTGCTCGATCTGCGTGGTAATGATGTGGTTGCCCCTGCTTTTGCGGGCGTAGGCCGCGCCGCGGATGGCCCAGTTGTCGCTCTCGGTGCCGCAGCCGGTGAAATAAATTTCCGAACTGTGCGCGCCCAGCGCCGCCGCCACCTGCTCGCGCGCCCTGTCCAGCGCCATGAGCGCCTCGCGCCCAAAGCCATGCACGCTCGAGGGGTTGCCGTAAACATCGCAGAAATAGGGCCGCATGGCCTCGAACACCGGCGGAGTGACCCGCGTGGTGGCCGCGTTGTCCAGATAGACCTTCATTCCTCGTCCCTCCGTATCATATCTTCCAGCGTAATGCCGTCCACGATCTCATTGAGGCCGTCGCGCAGGCGCTTCCAGACCTTGCGGGAAGGGCAATCGCAGCTCTTGCCGCAGGCATCCTCGCCCTCCAGGCAGTCCAGCAGCGTCAGCCCGCCCTCCAGCGCGCGCAAAATGTCGCCCACGGTAATTTCCCCCGGCGGCCGGGAAAGCATGTAGCCGCCCTGCGCGCCGCGGGCGCTCACCACCAGCCCCGCGCGCCTGAGCGTACACAAAAGCTGCTCCAGATACGCCTCGGGAATGGCCTGCGCCTCGGCCACGGCCTTGATCGGCCGCGGCTGCGCGCCATAGTTCTGCGCCAGATCGTACATGGCATGAATGCCGTAGCGGGCGCGTGTGGACAGTTTCATCGCGTTCCTCCCTGAATCCTGACCAATTCGATCGACATTTACTATATCACCGAAGCGGCGGTTCGTCAATCAATCCCGACTGATTTCGTCAGAATTTAACGCGCCGCGCATTGGTTATTGTCAAATCCATTGTTTTGATGGTATAATAGGCGCTGTGGAGGCATGAAACCGTGAAAATTCTCAAAGGGTTCGCAGTCTGGCTGGCGCAGGCCGGCGCAACGCTGGCGCTCTGCTATCTGGCGACGGGAACGATCTGGTTCCCCGGGCCGTGGTACGACCTGGCCGCCTGGGGGCTGATGCCGCTTGCAGGGGCGATCGGGGCGTATCTGGCCGTGCGCGGGGGCGTCAACCATTACATCGCCTGGCTCGCGCCGCCGCTGTGCGTATATCTGGCCCACTATTTTGTAACAGGCTATACGCCGGACGGGGCCGGGCCAACGCTTCTGGCGGCGCTGGAGGCCGTTATCGGCGCTGCGGCGGGACATGTGCGCAACAACATGAAAAACTAGCGGAGGAAAAGCAATGGAGCAAGAAAGGGACCTGATCCTCACCTGTGACGCGGGCACAACGGGCCTGAAATGCAGCCTGTTCAACGCGCGGGGCGAGGCCGTGCGCACCGTGCGCCGCGCCTATTCGACAGAATACCCGCACCACAACTGGGCTCAGCAGGACCCGGATGTGATCGTGGAAAACGTATATTCCGGCATTCGCGAGCTGCTCGAACAGGTCAGCGCCCGGCGCGTGGCCTGCGTGGGGCTGTCGGGGCACATGAACGGCTGCATCCCCGTGGACGGGGAAGGCCGCGCTCTGGCGCCCAACATCATCCACGCAGATTCGCGTTCGGAAAAGCAGGTGGAAGAAATCGCCCGCATCATCGACCCGGCGGACTTTTATCGCCTTACCGGCAACCGCCTGGACGTGCACTATACGCTGCCAAAGATGCTCTGGGTCAAGGAAAACCTGCCGGATGTATACCGAAAAACGCGCTGGTGGCTGAACATCAAGGACTACATTTACGGCCACCTCACCGGCCGTTTCGGCCAGACGGACTTTTCCGACGCATCGCTCACCCTCGCCCTGGACATCGACCGCCGCGCCTGGGCCGGAAACCTGATTCGCAGCCTGGGCCTGTCCGAGGAGCAGATGCCCCGCATCCTGCCCGGTCACGACGTGCGCGGCAAGATCACGCGCGAGGTTTACCGCAAAACCGGCCTCATCGCCGGCACGCCCGTGGCCATCGGCGGCGGCGACGGCCCCTGCACGGGCCGCGGCGCGGGGCTGTCGGAGGAGGGATCGAGCTACACTTACATCGGCTCCTCGGCATGGGTTTCGCAAATGACCCGCCGTCCCGTGCTCGATGCGAAAATGCGCACCTTCAACTTCCTGGATATGGACGGCGTCAACTGCCACGTCTGCGGCACGGCGCAGTGCGGCGCGGCCGCCTTCGACTGGGCGCGCGCCAACCTCTTCGGCGGCGCGGACGGCAAGGACACGCTGGACATTTCCCGCATTGAAAACATGGCCCGCCAGTCGCCTCCCGGCGCCGAGGGCGTCCTTTTCCTGCCCACGCTGATGGGCTGGCGCACGCCTTACTGGGACGCCAACACGCGCGGCGTTCTGATGGGCTTTACCCTTTACCACGACCAGCGCCACATCGCCCGCGCCGTCTACGAGGGCGTGGCCTATGCGCTCAACGCCTGCCGGGAGAGCATCGTCGAGTGCGCCGGCCCGATGAAAAGCATGATGTTCACCGGCGGCGGCGCGCGCAGCGGCCTGTGGCCGGATATCCTTGCCGCGGTGTACGGTCAGCCGCTCAACGTACACATGACCCCGGGCGAAACCACTTCGCTGGGTGCGGCCATCACCGCCGGGGTGGGCGTGGGCCTGTTTGAAAGCTATGCGCAGGCCGCGGGCGTGGTGCGTTCGCGTTCCAGCCACGCCGTCAATCCGCTCTGGCGCGAAACATACGCGAAGATGTATCCCCTTTACGCCATGATCTACGAGCGCATGCGGCCCATCACCGACGGGCTGGCGGCGTTGGGCGTCTAGCATGGCCGCGGTCGAAAGCGCCCAGATGGACGCGCTGCGCGCCTTCTTCGCGCGGGTCCGGCCCTGCTATCGCGAAGTGTTCAACATGGCGCACGCCATCTGCGGCAACTACGAACTGGCGGAATACGCCGTACAGAGCGCGCTTCTGGCGATCTTCCGCCAGGGTTCGCCGCGCAGTCACGTCGGCCTGCGCGAAAGCCTGCGCGCCTCCGTCCGGCGCACGGCCCTGGAGCAGGTTCGCCTCATCGACGATGCGGAACTGACCTGGGACGGCTTTTGCGAGGACGCCATCGAAGGCGCGCAAAACGACCCCGTCCTCTCGGCGGCCTCCCAGGAAAGCACAGACGTCCGCCGCATGCTGATGTTGCGCTACGGCTGCGGCCTGCGCGCGCGGGAGATCGCCCGCCTTGCGGACATAAGCCCCGCGCAGGTGACGCAGACGCTGACGCGCTTTGAACGCCGCGTACGCCGCCGCCTTCCCTCTCGCGAACGCGCCCGCGTCGAGCGCAGCATCGAACGCAGCGCGCTGGCCTGGCTGCGGGAGCGGAACGACGGCGTGCCCGATCCCGGCGCGGTGCTGCGCAGCCTGGAGGCTGAATTGGTGGAAAACGACGCGCCCGGTGGAAAAATCTCGCGCGCGGCGTTCGGCGCCTTGAGCCTTTTGCTCGGCGTGCTGTTGGCCTGCCTGTTCTGGCTGCTGATGGTGCTTCTGGCCCCGCCGCAGTTGGAAGAGCCGGACGCGGTCCCCGCGCCCGATTTCATGCCCGCCGCCACCGAAGCCGCCGCGCCCGATCCCGCCTCCGGCCAGAGCGAGCCGGTCGCGCCCGCGCCCGACGACGGCAGTCTCGTCCCTGCGGAAACCGCTTCAAATCAGCCTCCTCTCGCGGCCGGCTTCGCCCCCGCGGAGACCGCGCCCGCCGTTTCGGAAGCTACGCCGGCGCCGTTCAGCGCGGTGGAATGATCCGCAGCGCAGGCGCAACGGGCGCGCCGCTCCGGCTGCGCGCCAAGCGTCCCTCATCCCCTTCGCCGCCCGAAACGCAGCGCCGCCGGCGAATGCGGCCTTTGCATCGTCCGCGTGCGCCAGGGCGCAAATGGCGCGATTCATCGCAAATACCCTCGGCGCAAGCGCAACGGGCGCGCCGCTCCGGCTGCGCGCCAAACGCCCCTCATCCCCTTCGCCGCCCGAAACGCAGCGCCGCCGGCGAATGCGGCCTTTGCATCGTCTGCGAGCGCCAGGGCGCTTGCGCTTTGCCTTTGCGGCGACCGTGTCCATCCGTCATGCCGTCTCCCTGCTTTTCGGCAAAATGCTTCCAAAAAACGCACGTCCCGGCTGCTTCGCCGGGACGTGTCCTGGTTCTGGGACTTTTGCGGTCGCAAACGCGCCAGTTGCATCGCCTTTTGACGGAGCGCGGCGCTCTGCCGCGGCCCGCGCCGCTTAGGAAAGCGCGCGCTCGACGGCGAGACGGTAGGGCGAAAAGTCCAGCTTGGGCCGGGGATCGAAGCGCAGATAGACTTCGACATAGCGTCCGTCTCCCAGCCGCCGTTCCTGGCGCTGCTCAATGAGGCCGGCGATGATTTCCTGCTGGGAGGCGTACTGGCGAATGCCGTTGCAGACGCACTCCTCCACTTCGGGCGCGGCAACCAGCACGGTATTGGCGCGCAGATGCGGATCGCGCTTGTGCAGCAGAGCGTCCTCGGGATCCAGATCGGCCCAGACGGAATACTCGGCCACGCTGAGAACGGGCGTCGGCTCGCCCCAATCGACGGCCATGGCGTCGCCGCACTGCGGGGCGTCGTAGGCGGCCATCATGCTGGCGGCGATATGGTCGATGTGCTCGCGATAGTGGTTGGGCGCCAGAATCCGGGTGATCTTGCGCGCGCGCAGTTCGGCAATGGTGCGATGGAAATGGCCTTCGCGATCCGGGGCGACCTGCCAGCCCAGGCTGGAAAGCGCGCTGAAATCCGAAAAATCGAGGAACACGATGTTCTCCGCCGGAATGCCAAAGGCGGCATAGCAGGCCAGCGTTTCGCGCTTGCGCGTTTCCACGATGGTATCCTTGGCCTCCACGGTGCTGTAGCCGGCGTTGCCGGAGCAAACGATGAAGATATGCACCTGCGCGCCGCTGTCCAGCGCCGCGCGCATGGCGTACCCCGCGCCGAGGATCGCGTCGTCGTCGTGCGGGCTGTACACGCACAGCCGCTCCTGCGCGCCGTTCCAGCCGGGGAACAGCGTTTCAAGGCCGCCGTCGAATTTTCCCGTATTCAGGTCCAGAAGAGCATATTTTTCCATATGGGGCACCTCCTTGTTTTTGCACAGCCTTCCGCGCACGGATATCCATGCGCGCACAGTTTATGGCTTCATTATAGCGCAAACGCGGCGCCGTTGCAATATCGCAGCGGCGCCGCGCCGTGTTTTTTGTCCGCGGGCGGGCTACATCCTCTCCGGCGCGGCCAGGCCGATCAGCGACAGCGCCACGCGAAGGACGTTCTTGCTCGCCCGGGTGAGCATGAGCCGCGCCGCGCGCGCGCCCATGTCGTCGTCAAGGATGCGGCGCTCGTAATAGAACTTGTTGAACGCCTGGGCAAGGTCGGCGCAGAAGCGCGTGACCATGGAAGGTTCGGAGCGCTCCAGCGCGTTTTTCAGCACCAGCGGGAACTGCTCGATGAGGCGCACCACATCCTGCGCCTCATCGTCGGCAAGGGCGGCAAAATCCGGCCGCACGCCCTCTGCCGCCTGCGCTTCCGGTTTGCGCAACACCGAGCAGGCGCGCGCGTGGGTGTACATCACATACGGCCCGGTCTCGCCCTCAAAGTTGAGGGCGCGATCCCACCAGAAGTCGATGTCCTTGATGCGGTTGTTGTAAAGCACGAAGAACACCACCGCGCCCACGCCGATCTGGCGGGCGACCTCGTCCTTATTTTCCAGCGCGGGGCTCTTTTCCTCGATGATGTCGCGCGCCTTCTGAATGGCCTGATGGAGCAGGTCGTCCAGGTAGACCACGCGGCCTTCGCGGGTGGAGAGCGTCTGCCCCTCGTAGGAGACCATGCCGAAGGCGACGTGTTCGCAGTCCTTGGCCCACGCGTAACCCATCAGTTCCAGCACCTTGAACAGCTGCTTGAAGTGCAGGTCCTGCTGGTAGGCGACGACGTAGAGGGACTTGTCAAAGTGATAGGTATCCTTGCGATACTTGGCGGCGGCGAGGTCGCGCGTCAGATACAGCGTCGCGCCGTCAGAGCGCAAAATCAGCGCCGGGGGCATGCCGTAGGGCTCGAGATCGACGATCATCGCCCCCTTGTCCTCCTTGAGCAACCCCTTTTGCCGCAGTTCTTCGACGACGGGCCCCATCTTGTCGTTGTAGAAGCTCTCTCCGGCATAGGAATCGAAAGTCACGCCCAGAAGTTCGTAGGTCTTTTGCGCATCCTTGAGGGTGACTTCCTTGAACCAGTTGAAAATCGAGAGGGCCTCCTCGTCGCCGTCCTCGATCTTTTTAAACCAGGCGCGGCCCTCGTCCTCGAGGGCGGGCTCCTTCTCCGCCTCCTTGTGGAAGCGCACATAGAGCTTGACCATTTCGTCCACGCCGCCGCGCTCCACCGTCTCGCGGTCGCCCCACTTTTTGTAGGCGGCGATCATCTTGCCAAACTGCGTTCCCCAGTCGCCCAGGTGATTGACGCCCACGGCCTTCCAGCCGAAGAATTTGTAGAGCTTGTAGAGGGCGTTGCCAATCATCGTCGTAGACAGATGGCCGATGTGAAAGCGCTTGGCAATGTTGATGGAACTGTAGTCCAGCACCACGCACTTGCCCGCGCCGCTGTCGTCCGAGCCATAGCGGTCGCCCTGCTCCTCGACGGCGGCAAGCACGCGCTCGGCATAAATGGCGCGGTCGATGAAGAAATTGAGATACCCGCGCACAGACTCCACCCGCGCAAGAAAATCCGAGCCAATGGCGGCGGCAAGCTGGTCGGCGATCATCATCGGCGATTTGCGCAGCGCTTTGGAAAGCTTGAAACAGGGGAAGGCGTAGTCGCCCATTTTCGTATCCGGCGGCACCTCCAGCAGGGCGGCGACGTCCGCGGCCTGCAGGGAAGCCTCCGGCAGGGCGGAAAGGATCTGCTGTGCGATGGCAAGCCTGAAATCCATGAAAAACACGCTCCATTTTGAAGTTCTGAACAAACAGCGCGCAGCGGCGGAAAGCGCCGCCCGGCCGGAGGAAATGACTACATTACAGTATAGCCGCGCGCACCCCCCGCGCGCAAGGCGGCGCAGGTTAATTCGTGTCTCTCCCGTCCGGAGCGATCCGCCCGCGCATCTCACGGCCGGCGGCACGGCGCGCCTTCGTTTGACCTGCGCCCCGGCCACCGCCTTCCCTCTGGCCGCCACCCGGAGCCCCCTGCGCCTGCGTCCGGCGGGATGCTCCCGCCGCACGCCCGGGCCATCGCCCGCGGCCACCGCCTTATCTCTGGCCACCTACCCGGAGACCCCTGCGCCTGCGCCCGGCAGGATGCTCCCGTCGCACGCCCGGGCCACCGCCCCGGCCACCGCCTTCCCTCTGGCCGCCAGCCGGAGTCCCCTGCACCTGCATCCAGCGGGATTCTCCCGCCGCACGCCCGGGCTACCGCCCGTGGCCACCGGCTCACGGCGCAGGCTTGCCTGCGTCTTTCCCGTCCGGCGGCGGAACGTCCTCGCCGATGTCGCGCAGCTTGCGGTTGATCACGCGCGTGCGGGTGTCGATGGCGTCCAGATCGCCGCTGGCCTGTTCCAGACGCGTGCGCGCCTTCTGCACGGCCTCGCCGTACTTCTGGAACTCCGCGCGCACGGCGGAGAGCAGGGCCAACACCTCGCCGCTGCGCTTTTGCAAGGCCACGGTGCGAAAGCCCATCTGCAAACTGGTCAGAAGGGCGGCGAACGTCGAAGGGCCGGCCACCAGCACGCGGAATTTGTTCTGCAGGTTCTCCAAAAGCCCGTCCACGCGCGCGACTTCGGCGTAGAGGCTCTCCACCGGCAAAAACAGCACGGCGTAATCGGTGGTCACGGGCGGCTTGATGTATTTGTCGCTGACGCGTCTGGCCTGTTCGGTCACGGCGCGCACAAGCTGCTGCGTAGCGGCGCGCACGCCCTCGCCGTCGCCCGCCTGCGAGGCGTTGACCAACCGCAGATAGTCCTCCTGCGGGAATTTGGAGTCCACCGGCAAAAGCGCACCCTCGCCGTCGCTGGCGGGCAGGCGGATGGCGAACTCCACGCGCTCGGCCGAACCGGGCGTCACCTGCGCGTTTTCGATAAACTGCCCGGCGGCCAGGCCGTCCTCCAGCAAAGCGCGCAGGCGCACCTCGCCCCAGACGCCGCGGGTCTTGACGTTGGTGAGCACTTTTTTCAGGTCACCCACGCCCTGCGCCAGGGTCTGCATTTCGCCCAGGCCCTTGTGTACGCGCGAAAGCTGTTCGTTGACCAGCTTGAACGATTCCCCGAGCCGGTTTTCCAGCGTGCTTTCCAGCTTTTCGGAAACCGTCTGGCGCATCTGTTCGAGCTTGCGGTCGTTGAGGCGGGCGATGACGTCGAGCCGCTCGTCCAGCGTGCGGCGCAGGCGATCCTGGCGGTCCTCCATGGCCCGGGAAAGCTCGGCCACCTGCTGCGCCGAAGCGGAAACGGCCTGGCCCAGCACGAGCAGGGACTGTTCCTGTCCCTCGCGCGCGCCGCGCACGCTTTCAAACGTAGCCTGCCGCAGCCGTTCGAGCATTTCCGCCTGTTCCTGCAAAATCCGCCGTTCCATTTCCTCGCGCGCGCGCGCTTCCCTGCGCCGCAGCAGCGCTGCAATGGCCCACAGCGCAAGTATCGCCGCAATCGCGCAGACAACGGCCGTCAGGCCGGGGTTTTGATTGATGCGTTCCAGCATAATTCCCTCCGCATTTGTATCTGTTCCAATTATACCCGCAAAGGCGGCGCTTGTCCATACGCGAAAAAAGCCGTTTCCCGGGGAAGATTTCTCTTGTCAATGGAGCAAAAATGGTGTATATTAAGATTGTAAGGTTTTCAAGCGTCATGCGGCGCCCCGTTCCGGCGCGGAACGGCTGCGCAAACGCGAATTTTTCTCTTGGAGGCATGAGAATATGCAAAAAGGCATTGTGGTCGCCGGCTATATCGGCGTAGACGTGCACAAAGAAATCGAAGGCTTTCCCGGCCCGCACGATCTTGTCAACATCAAAAGCGTAGGCCTGTCGCTGGGCGGCCTGGTCTCCAACTGCGCGCGCGACTTGGCCCTGCTCGATCCGCAGCTTCCGGTGTACGCCTGCGGCGTTGTGGGCGACGACGGCTATGGCAACGAAGTGTTCAAAGGCCTGGCCAAATATCCCAACATCGACACAAGTCTGCTGCGCCGCGAGGGGCAGACGGCCTTTTCCGACGTACTTTCCAACATTTCCACCCGCGAGCGCGCCTTTTTGAACTTCGCCGGCGCCAGCGCGCAGTTCTGCGAGGAGCATGTGCCCCTGGACGAACTGCGCTGCAAGATCTTCCACGCCGGGTATGTCCTCATCCTCGACGCCCTGGACGCGCCGGACGAGGAATACGGCACGAAGATGGCCCGTCTGCTCAAGCATGTGCAGGATCGGGGCATCCTCACCAGCGTAGACATGATCACCAGCGCCGAGCGCGAGCGCATGCGTCTGCTCACGCCCTCCATTCGCTATGCGGACATCCTCTGCGTCAACGAGCACGAGGGCGAAGTCGCCGCCGGCATCCCTCTGCGCGATGAAAACGACGCCCTGATCTACGACAATATCCCCAAGGCGCTGGCGCGCTTCAAGGAGATCGGCGCGCGCAAGTGGGCGATCATCCACGCGCCTGAGGGCGGCTTCGGCATCGACGAAAACGGCGAATACCACCGCGTGCCGGGCGCCATCGTGCCCAAGGGCTTTATCGGCGGCACCGTGGGCGCCGGCGACGCCTTTACATCCGGCGTGCTTCTGGGCGCGCACAACGATTGCACGCTGAGCGAAGCGCTGGAGATCGCCACCGCCGCCGCGGTGTGCTCGCTGCGCGAGGCGGACGCCTCCGAAGGCGTGTTGCCCATGCAGGACGCGCTTCAGGTGCTCTCCACCCTGCCGCGCGTGCAGTTCGACTGATCCCCAAAGACAATCCCTCAGGCCGCAACGCGTTCGCGCTGCGGCCTTCTGTTTTGTCTGCGAAAGCGCCGTGAAAAACAGGAAACAGCGCGGCGCGCCCCTCGCCGCAGCCCCTTCTCCGCGCGCCCCTCGCCCCTTCGCCCGCATATTGGCAGCCCGCGGCACGCCATCGCAATCCCGTATCAGGGCAAAACGCCGCACACTGGACGCGCCCTTCTCCGCGCACCCCTCACTGCAGCCCCTTCTCCGCGCACCCTCGCCCCTTTCACCCGCTTACCGGCAGCCCGCGGCACGGCCCTTGCGCTTTGCCTCCGGCGGGGCGGTTCCATTTGCGTCCGGCTTCGCAGAGCTTCCCTGCCCGGGCCATCCACAATCCGGGGCGGGCAACCCCCCGCCCCGCGTCAGGAACGTCCGCCTCGCAGCGCGCCCCCCAGCACGGCGGACGGCGCCTGTTTTCGCCATGCAAAAGCGGCGGAGGAACGTTCCTCCGCCGCCGGATGCTTTTTGCCTTACAGGACCCGCCGTCCCCAGGAGAACACGCGGTTGTAGTAACCTCTGGACAGGTCGGAGACGATGACCTCGCCCGCGCCCGAGGAAGCGTGGATCATCTGCTTGTTCCCCAGGTAAATGCCGACGTGGTCGGACAGGTCGTTGTCTGAAACCGTGTTCATACACACAATATCGCCGCGAACCAGGTTGTCCAAACCCTCGATCTTGGTGCCGGCGCCGTAGCCCTGCTGCTGCGCCGTGCGGCCAAAGGTGACGCCGACCTGCTTGTAACAGTAGGTGGTGAAGCCCGAACAGTCGAACTTATCCGGCCCGGCAGCGCCGTAGACGTAGGGCTTGCCCATCTGCTGCTGGGCAACGGCGATCACATACTCGATCTTCTGATCGCGATCGGGGTCGCTGGGCAGCACAGGATCGCTGGAACCGCCGCCCGTATCGGCCGAGCCGCCCGGGTTGGCGGGCGCCATGTTGCTGTAAAGGGCGTAGAGGGTATAGCTGTCGGCCACGCCGGTGGCGTTCAATCCCGCGGCGGCCTGGAACAGCGCCACGGCCGAGGCGGTGTTGTTGCCGTAATCGCCGTCCACGCTGGAGGCCAGGGACAGATACCCCTTGTGATAGAGGCGCGTCTGCAGGCGGGTGACGTTGTCGCCAGTGCTGCCGATGGCGAGCGTGAGGCTCAGAAGCGGCGAGGCGGGCGAATAGCCGCCATAGAGAATGCGCTGGGTGATTTCGTCAGCCACGCCGGTGGCGTTCAGGCCCACAGCGGACTGGAAGCGGGCCACGGCGGTCTGCGTCAGGGAACTGTAGTTGCCGGCGGGCACGCCGTCAAAGTAGCCCAGCGCCTCCAGGGCCTGCTGCAAACTGAGCACAGCGCTGCCGGACGAGCCGTTGGAAAGCGTCGCGTAGTTGTTGCGGCTGAGGTGGCTGATGAGCATATAGCCGCGCATGCCGTTGGCGCCGACATAGGCCCAGCCGCCGCTATAGGCGTATACATCCACCGTCGTGCCCAGCGGAGCAGTCACATAGGCGCTGCTGGTGGACGCGCTCTGGAAGAAAGGCGCGCCCGGGTAGACGACCGTCGCCTGGAACTGCGTTCCCTCCGAGGGCTGCGAGCCGCTTGTGTTGGCGGTCAGCCCGGCGAGCAGGCAGTAACCGTAGTTGCCGTTGCGGGTGATGAAGGCCCAGGTGCTGTTGTACTCGAGCACCTGCACCTGCTCGCCGCGGTAGATAAGGCCGTAGCGGCTGGCGGAGGTGGACGGCGCGCTGTAGACGTACATGCTATCCACGGTGACCGTGGCCGTGAGCGTGCCGTCCTCCTCCGGCTCTTCGGAGGGCGCGGGCGTGGCGTAGGGCGTAAGCGCGGACAGGCTCACATAGCCGGTGGATCCGTCCGTCTCGTTGCGCACATAGGCAAAGCCGCAGCCATAGCTGTAGGCCAGCACCGTAAGCACGCTGCCGCGGGTGACATAGCCCACCGAAGCCGAAGCGGCCAGGCACGCCTCATACACCTGCGCGTCGCGCGTGACCATGGCGCCCATCTCGCCCACCACGGCCTGCGCGTCGGAAAGCAGGTGGCGCAGGGGCACAAAGCCGTTCTGACCGTTTACGGTGGCGTAGGCCCACTGGAGGTTGTAGGCGGTAACGGTAATTACGTCGCCGGTGTTCAGGGTCGCCAGCGTGCTGGCGGAGGCATCGTCGTCGGCGTAAAGCGCGGTATTGGCCACGACCGTAGAGGGCAGGTTGACGGGAATGTAGCCCTCCAGCGGATCGGTCTGGCTGTCGTTCACGCGCTGCAGCATCGCGATGGGGCAATAGCCATAGTTGCCGTTCAGGGAAATATACGCCCAGGTGCTGTCATACATATGTACCGTTACCTGCGTGCCGGCGTAAAGGCCGCCCAGCACCGCCGAAGAGGCGGACGCGGCGCTGTACACATAGGTGTTGACAAGCGCCACGGCCGTAAAGGTCTCGGTCACAACGCTTCCGGTGTTCTGCGTGGGCGTGGGCGTCGGCGCAACTCCGCCGACCGACAGGCCGGAAAGCAGGCAATAGCCGTAACAGCCGTTGCGGGTGATAAAGGCCCAGTCGCCGTTTTGCTGGATGATTTCCACCGTTTCGCCCTGATAGATCACGCCATAGCGGCTGGCGGCGGTGGACGGAGAACTGTAAACGTACATGGAGCCGGCCGTGACCGTGGCCGAAATGGCGGCGCTCTGCGTGGGCGCGGGCGTGGGCGTGGCCGTGGCCTGCTGCCCGCCGATGGACAGGGCGCTTACATACATGTATCCCACCAGGCCCAGGCGCTCTACCTGCGCCCATTCGCCGTTTACGGCCAGCACATTCACCGTATATCCCGGCTCTACCGCCAGGTAGGCGCTGGCGGCGTTGGCCTGCTGATAAAAGCGCGAGGAAACGATTACCGTGGCCGTCTGGCTCTGCGCAGAAGCGTTGACCGCCGCCATATCCGACACGCGCGCATAGCCGACGCCGCCGCTGGAGGGATGGCGAATCAGCGCCACATTGCCCTGATATGCGCCCACGAGCACGACCTCATCCGTGCCCAAAGCGCCGATCTGCTGCGTGAGCGTGGCGTCGGCATAAACCGGCATGCTCTGCGCCGTGACGACGGCGGAAAAGGTGGCCGCGAGCGCCGTTTGCGGCAGGGTCAGAAGAATCAGCAGCGCCGCCAGAAGCAGCGGGAGCAGCCGCCTTTTCAGCGCTCTTTTGCTCGCAATCATCATGCACGTCTCCTTAGAAATAAACTTTTCACGCATAAATGCGTCAGATGTATAGGCGTTCTGTCGTATAAATACGACGCGTTAGCAAAAAATCCTTCATAAACCAATTGTTAAATATGTATGCGCTCGTTATTTTTGTAATACTTTTGAAACATATTGCCGAGAAATTGCCCTATATCGCATATGCAAGAAGAATATTCGCTTCTTTTAGGGCGTCTGTCGGTGATTCTTCAAAAGCTACATTGGATGGAACATCTCAAAAGCCCATGTGATTTTTATTCATTTCGAAACAAATTCCAGGCCGTTGTACACATCGTATTCGCGCGAACCGCTCAGCCCCGCCAGTTGGCGTGTGGACAAAAGGCAGCCGGTGCGGAAAGCCAGGCCGAGGATGGGCAGGCGCTCGACCAGATGCAGTTGCAATTCGCTGTAGGCCAGCAGCATTTCCTCCTCGGTGGCGGCGGAAAGCGTGCGCTCCAGCATGGCGTCCATTTCCTGCGTATGCGCGCCGGAGAAGTTGATCTCGCCGCCCTCGGAAAGCAGCGGCACGAGGTAGGGCGCTTCGCTGAGGTTCACGCCGACAAGGGCCAGATCGTAGCTGCCGCTGGAAATGGCGCTGCCCACCTGGCTGGCCGTGCCCACTTCGGCGACGACCGTAAAGCCCACGGCGGTGAGGTTTGCCGCGATCTGCTCCAGGGCGTTCTGGCGCACGGAGGAAAGGGCGTCGTTGTAGGTGATGATGCGTATCTCCAGATCCTCCAGCAGCCCGTCCTCGCCCACGCGCATCAGGCGCGAAGTGCCGGTAAGGTTCTCCCAGCCGGCCTCGTTGAGCAGCTGCAGGGCGCGCTCCGGGCTGTAATAGTACACGGCGGACTGGCTCTCGTAAAGCCATGTTCCGGGAATGACGGGCACTTCGCTCTGCTGCGCCATTTCCAGATAGGCGTTGGAGACCAGCGTGGCGCGGTCGATGGCGTACATCACCGCCTGGCGCACGCGCACGTCGGACATGGGCGAATAATCGCTGAGGTTGGGCACGAGCAATTCATAGGAGGTGGTGGAATAGTCCACGGCCATGTAATCGCTCAGCCGGCGGTTGAACGCGGCGGAGTAGGCGCGCGTGGAAAAGCAGTTGATCTCCTCGGTCTGCAAAGCTTCAAGGGCCTCGGCGGTGCTGTAATAGCAGCGGCCGTTGATGCTCTCGATCTCCGGCTGGCGCTTCCACCACAGGGGATTGCGCTCCAGGCGGAAAGACGAGCCGGAAACATAGGAAATGTACCAGTACGGCCCGGTGCCGCGCGGCATGGGATCGGCCAAAGTGCTGCGCTCCATGACCGGGAACGTCATGGCGTACAGGGTGATCATGCCGGAAAAGCGGCCGGTGACCTGCAGCGTCAGCGCGTCCAGCGCCGTCATCGACTCAATCAGCGTCAGCCGCCCGGAATAGGGGTTGGCGCCCCCCGCGGCCAGCAGCGCCTCGTAGCTGGCCACCACGTCCTGCGCCAGGCACTCCAGCCCGTTGTGAAACTGCACGCCCGCGCGCATCTTGAACGTCCACACATTGCCCTCCACCGTCCAGCTGTCGGCCAGCAGGGGCACGGGCTTTTGCGTATCGTCCAATTCCACCACGGATTCAAACACCAGCTGATTGATGCTGATCAGATCGCGCTCGGTGCAGTAAATGGGGTTGATCTCCGCCCCCTCGGAGGCGAGATAGCCCACCTCCAGGTC
The DNA here is from genome assembly GCA_018711655.1 of Candidatus Pullichristensenella avicola. Taxonomy (GTDB): domain Bacteria; phylum Bacillota; class Clostridia; order Christensenellales; family Aristaeellaceae; genus Pullichristensenella; species Pullichristensenella avicola. The sequence goes on along the minus strand of DVIA01000070.1, from coordinate 18,542 downwards.
GGCCGGCTGGGCGACCTGCTGCGCGCCCTGCATGGCCTGCACCTCCTGGGCGAAGATCTCCTCCGCCCGCGCGCCGGGCAGGGAAAAAAGCAGCGCCAGGGCAAGGCAGGCGGCCGCCGCGCGGCGGATCTCAGTAAACATCTTTGTAATACGCATAGTTCTCCATGATTCTGTCCACATAGGTATCGGTCACGGCGGAAGAAATCACCGAAAGCGTTTTGCCATCCTCGCTGTATTCGGGATTTTTCAGCCATTCGTCCACGCGGCCCTGGCCCTGGTGATAGGCCGTCGATGCCGTGCGCATATCGCCGTCATAGCGGTCGAGCAAAAAGCGCAGATACCAGCAGCCGTAGCGCAGGTTGCGCGAAGGCTCGTAGAGGCCCTCCACGGTGAAATCCTCGCCGAATTTTCCGGCGATCCACTCGCCGGTGGCGGGCATGATCTGCATCAGGCCGATGGCGCCGTCCTTGGAGACGGCCGAGGCGTCGTAGCTGGACTCGGCCAGCACCACCGAGGCCACATACGCAGGTTCGAGCGAAAACTCCGCCGCCGCCTGGCGGATCTGCTGCTCGTACCGCACGGGGTAGCGCAGGGAAAGGTCCACGGCCCCGGGGCGCAGAAAATACCACGCCCCCGCCAGCAGCACCGCCGCCAGCGCCACGCCCGCCAACGCCAGCAGACGCCGCCTGCGCCGCCGGGCGCGCATGGCGCGTATGTAGCGGGCGCGCGCCGCGGCCTCGCGTTCGGCGCGGGCGCGGGAGCGCGGCGAAGCGGCCTCCCGCCGTGCGGCGCGGCGCGGTGCGTAATCCTCGTAGCGACGGTCGTACCCGTCGCGCATCTTTTGCATATCGATGTCCTCCGTTTACAGGCGCTTGAGCGTCTGCTGATACAACGCCGCCAGTTCCGCCTGCGTTTTTTCCATGGGCCGCTCGCTGGAAATGACCTGCGTCGCCAGTTTTTCCCGCTCCTCGTTGGGCATCTGGCTGCGAATGCGGGCCTCGGCGCGTTCGCGGTCGATGTGATCGCGCATCATCACGCGCGCCACCTGCGTTTCGATATTGGTAGAGAGCACCCACGTCTCGTCGCAGAGGGCGTCCATGCCGGTTTCGAACAGCAGCGGCACGTCGAGAATGACGATCTTCGCGCCCTCCTCGGCGGCGCGGTCGATGCCGCGCATCAGTTCGCGCTGTATGCGCGGGTGGAGGATGCCCTCCAGGGCGCGGCGGCGCTCGTCGTCGGCAAAGGTGATATCGGCCAGCGCCTGGCGGTCGAGCGAGCCGTCCTCGCGGAACACGCCGTCGCCAAACTCGGCGCGGATCGGCTCCAGCGCCTCTCCGCCCGGCGAAGTCAACGCGTGCGATACGGCGTCCGCGTCCAGATGCACGGCGCCCAGCGAGGCCAGAAATTTCGCCGCCTCGCTCTTGCCGGTGCCGATACCGCCGGTCAGCCCGATGATGTAGGGTCTATTTGCACTCACGCCAATTCCTCCCCACGGATATATCCGTCCTGAGCGGCACGCTCAGGCGCATGACGCCCTCCATGCATTCACGAAGCAGGGCGCGCACGCGTTCTGTTTCGTCCTCGGGCGTTTCAACGATCAATTCGTCGTGTACCTGCAAAATCAGCCGCGCGCGCAGTTTTTGCTCGCGCAGGGCCCTGTCTACGCGGATCATCGCCAGCTTGATAATGTCCGCCGCCGTGCCCTGAATGGGGCTGTTCATCGCGCAGCGCTCGCCAAAGGCGCGCACGTTGTAGTTGCCGCTGGCAAGTTCGGGCAGGTAGCGCCGCCGGCCCAACAGCGTGCGGGCGTAGCCGCGCTCGTGGCCCCGGCGCACGGCCTCCTCCATAAAGCGCTTCACCCCGGGATAGCGGGCGAAATAGCGGTCCATAAAGGCGCGGGCCTCGATGCGCGACACCGAAATGTTCTTGGCCAGGGTAAAATCCGAAATGCCGTAGACGATGCCGAAATTGACCGCCTTGGCCGAAGAGCGCATCTTGGGCGTGACCTCGCAAAGCGGCACGCCATAGACCTCGGCGGCGGTGCGGCTGTGGATGTCCTGCCCCTCGAGGAAGGCCGAGCGCATCGTCTCGTCGCCGGACATGTGCGCCAGCACCCGCAGTTCGATCTGCGAGTAATCCGCGTCCACCAGGACGCAGCCCGGCTTGGCCACAAAGGCGGCGCGAATCTCCCGCCCCACCTGCGTGCGCACGGGGATGTTCTGCAAATTCGGCTCGTTCGAGGAGATGCGCCCCGTGGCCGTGGCCGTCTGGTCAAACGAGGAATGCACGCGGCCATTTGCGTCGCGCAGCTTGAGCAGCGCGCTCACATAGGTGCTTTCCAGCTTCTGATAGCGCCGGTATTCGAGAATTACGGCGCAGATGGGATATGTCTCCGCCAGCGCTTCCAGCACCTCGGCGCTGGTCGTGGCAAAGCCGCGGTTGGTTTTGCGCGGGCGGGGCAGGCCCAGGCGGTCAAAGAGCACCTCGGAAAGCTGTTTGGGCGATTTGATGTTGAAGCGCTCGCCCGCCAGCGCGTATATCTGCTCCTCCAGTTCGGCGATATGGGCGCGAAAATCGCGTCCCAGCGTTTCCAGAACGTCCGCGTCGATGAGAAAGCCCTCCCGCTCCATGCCGTAGAGCACGTCCGCCAGCGGCCGTTCGATGTCCCGGTAGACGCTCGTGAGCGCGTCCTCTTCCATTCTGCCGCGCTGCCAGCGGGCCAGCGGCCACAGCGACGCGGCGGGGCAGGCGTCGTCCCAGGGAACGCCCGCCTCCTGGCAGAGCGCCTCCAGCGCGAACGACGGCCTTTGCGGGTTGAGCACATACGCCGCCAGCATGACGTCGAAGGCCTCCGGCCCGATGACGCGCAGCGCCTCTCCCAGAGCCTTGACGTTGTAAAGCGCCTTGGGCGCGCTCGCGCTCAAAAGCGGCAGTGCCGCCTCGATCGCCTCCGAAGCGCGCACGCCCGGGTTGAGCAGGTCGCCGTCCAGGGGCATGCGCAAACGCGCCGCGTCCGTGGCGGCGGAAAATTCCGTTCCAATATATATGCAGACGTGCCTTGCCTCCCGCGCAAGGTCCGCCAATCGCGCAGCAAGCTCCGCGGTGTCGGCGGGCGTTTCCACGCCCTCGGCCTGGGCGCGCTGCTGCCGTTCCGGTTCGGCGACGGCGGGAGCGGCCGGCTTGGCCATCTGCGCAAGGCGCCGCGCGGCCTGGTTCATGCCCAGTTCGCGCAGACGGCCCAGCGCGCCGCCCAGGCCGTTCAGCCGCCAGCGGTCGATGGCCCATTCCACGGGCACGTCGCGGCGGATGGTGGCCAGCGTGCGGCTCAACCGGGCAAGGTCGCCGTTTTCCAACAGGCGTTCGCGCAATTTGCCCTTTTCGCCCGTCTGCGCGCCGTGAAGCGCGCCCTCCAGGCTGCCGTATTGGCAAACGAGGCGCAGGGCTGTTTTTTCGCCCACGCCCGGCACGCCGGGGATGTTGTCGGAGGTATCGCCCATCAGGCCCTTGACGTCGATCAGTTGCGCGGGAGCGACGCCGTAGGTCTGCCGGATCCACGCCGGCGTCACGCGCTGCGTTTCGGCGATGCCGCGCTTGGTGTAGAGTATGGCGGTGTTTTCCCCGGCGAGTTGAAACGAATCGCGGTCGCCGGTAACGATCAGCGCCTCCACGCCGCGTTCTTCGCACTGGCGGGAGATCGTGCCGAGGATATCGTCGGCCTCAAAGCCCTCGCATTCGACGATCTGCAGCCCCATGCGCTCAAGCAGGTCGCGGATCACCGGGTCCTGCCGCCGCAATTCCTCGGGCATGGGCTTGCGGTTGGCCTTGTAGGCGGGGTAGAGATCGGCGCGGAAAGTATGCTTGCTCACGTCGAAGGCCACCAGCGCCGCGGTGGGCGCTTCCTCGTCCAGCACGCGCAGAAGCATCATCACAAAGCCGTGCACGGCGTTGGTGGGCGTGCCGTCAGGCGCGGTCATGGGGGTGGAAAGCGCGTGAAAGGCGCGGTACATCAGGCTGTACCCGTCCAGAAGCACCAGCTTTTCTCCCATAGGCGACCTCCCAGCGCACGGGGCATTCCTCCCCATGCTGATATATTGGTTATTCTATACCATTTTGCCCGGAAACGCAATCGTCATTCCGGGGCTTCATTGTGAAAAAAAAGCGCGTATATATGGACAGACGCGCCCGCGCATGATAATATAGAAGATGTTCAGCCCCGGCGCGGCCTGCGCCGGGAAGGAAGGAGCGGTTTGCATGAAGGCCCTGTCCATACTGCTTTCGATCGTCGTAGTCCTGCTGGTGGCGCTGATCGCCTTTTTCTTTATCGGCGGCACGCTGGGAGCGCAGGCGCATATCGTCGCCGTTCCCGCGCAGGAGCAGCCCGAGGCCTTCGCCGCCGCGGCCGAGGCGGTGCAAACCGGCCACGCGCCGCGCGCCTTTGCGCAAATGGAGGGCGACGACCCCGCCGCCTACACATTGGTGGACATCACAGCTTCCCTCAAAAACAACGGCCTGTTTGCCGCCGAGTGGGCGACTTTCACGATAGAGCCGGGCGAGGGCGACGTGGCCGTATATTCGCAAAGCGTCGAATCGCTGGACATCGCCCCCCGCTCCGGGGCGGAGGCGAATTTCAAGGTGCTCGCGCGCGGGAACGGCGCGGGGCGAACGCTGCGGGTGGAATACTATGTGCTGGGCATGCGCCGCACGGTCAGCCTTTCCATAGATTCTATAGAATAGAAGAAACGCCGCGCCGGTCGCCGCGAAGGGACGCCGCCGGCGGTCGCGCCATGGGCGAAGGCCCCGCCCGCCGATATACGTCGCTTTTGCCGCCGGCGGTCGCGCCTGAAGAGGATTCCGCTTTCCTTTGCGGCGCGCAGGGCCGCCTTTCCCGGGGCGCTTTGCTGAAAAGGCGCGCAAACCCGCCGAAGGCCGGCATTTTGCCTGCGGCCGCGGGCCAGCGCCGGAAAAATCGCGCGGGGCGATCGCGGCGGGGGACGCGCTCCCCCGTCCTTTCTTTGCGCCCTTGCATTTTGGCCGCGCATGCGCTATTATGAAAGATAGAGCAATCGACTTTTCTGCATGGAGGGACGCGCGTGTCCGCATTTGACCAATCGAAGATCCGCAATTTCTGCATCATCGCCCACATCGACCACGGCAAGTCCACGCTGGCGGACCGGCTCCTGGAAAAAACGGGCGTCATGCAGCTTCGGGACATGACCGACCAGGTGCTCGATTCCATGGAACTGGAGCGAGAGCGCGGCATTACCATCAAATCCAAGGCCGTGCGTCTGCCCTATACGGCCAGGGACGGCCGGCAATATGAGTTGAACCTCATCGACACCCCCGGCCATGTGGACTTCACCTATGAGGTCAGCCGCGCGCTGGCCGCCTGCGAGGGCGCGGTGCTGGTGGTGGACGCCAGCCAGGGCATCGAGGCGCAGACGCTGGCCAACGTCTACATGGCGCTGGATCACGATTTGGAGATCATCCCCGTCATCAACAAGATCGACCTGCCCAGCGCGCAGCCGGACGTGGTCAAACACGAGATCGAGGACGAAATCGGCCTGGACACCGAGGGCTGCCCCCTGGTGTCGGCCAAACAGGGCCTGGGCATCGAGGATGTGCTGGAGGCCATCGTCAAAACCGTTCCCGCGCCCGCGGGCGATGTGGACGCGCCTTTGCAGGCGCTGATCTTCGATTCCTATTACGACAACTACCGCGGGGCCATCTCCTCTGTGCGCGTCAAGGCGGGCAGCGTCAGGGTGGGCGACCGCATCCGCATGATGGCGGGCGGGCGCGAGTTTGAAGTGACTGAAGTCGGGGCGTTCCTGCCGGCGGGCTACCTGCCCACGGATTCGCTCTCGGCGGGCGAGGTGGGCTACATCGCCGCCTCCATCAAGGACATCGCCGACATCCGCGTGGGCGATACCATCACCAACGCGGACAGGCCGGCCAGAGAACCGCTGCCTGGCTACAAGCCGGTTCTGCCCATGGTCTACTGCGGCATCTACCCCGCCGACGGCGCGGACTACGAGACTTTGCGCGACGCGCTGGCCAAATTGCGCTTGAACGACGCCGCCCTCTCCTTCGAGCCGGAAACCTCCGTGGCCCTCGGCTACGGCTTCCGCTGCGGCTTTCTCGGGCTTTTGCACATGGAGATCATCCAGGAGCGGCTGGAGCGCGAATTTGACCTTGACCTTGTCACCACCGCGCCCAGCGTGGTCTACAAAGTGGTCAGAACCAACGGCGAGGTGGAGATGATCGACAACCCCACCAATTTGCCCCCCGTGCAGGAAATCAACTGGATGGAGGAACCGTTCGTGGACGCGCAGGTCATCACCCCGCAGGATTATGTGGGCGCGATCATGGAACTGTGCCAGGACAAGCGCGGCGTGTTCCGCGATATGAAGTACATCGAGGGCGGCCGCGTGCTGCTCAACTACGACCTGCCGCTCAACGAAGTCATCTACGACTTTTTCGACCAGCTCAAAAGCCGCACGCGCGGCTACGCCTCGTTCGACTATGAACTCAAGGGCTACCAGAAGAGCGACCTTGTCAAGCTGGACATGCTCTTAAACGGCGAACAGTGCGACGCGCTCTCCATCATCGTCCATCGCGACCGCGCTTACGCCCGCGGGCGCTCCATCGCCGAAAAGCTCAAGGACGCCATCCCCCGCCAGTTGTTTGAAATTCCCATCCAGGCGGCCATTGGCGGCAAAGTCATCGCCCGCGAAACGGTGAAGGCGCTGCGCAAAGACGTACTTGCCAAGTGCTACGGCGGCGACATCACCCGCAAAAAGAAGCTCCTGGAAAAGCAGAAAGAAGGCAAAAAGCGCATGCGCCAGGTGGGCAGCGTATCCGTGCCCAGCGAGGCGTTCATGGCCGTTTTGAAGATGGACTGACGGGAGGGACAGGCATGGAGGCGAGGTTCACCGCCAAACAGGTGTGGGACGTGCGCGCGGCGCGGGCGCTTTTGCACGCCATGCAGAAGACCCAGCTGTGGAAGATCGGCGCGGCCTGCGCCATTCTCGGCGCGGCGCTGCTGGCGCTCTGTCTGACGCTGGGCCTGAAGACGCTGGGGTGGATGTGCTTTGCCGTGCTGGCGCTGATCGGCGCGTTTGCGGCGTTCGGCGCGGAGCCGTTGGCGGCGCGCAACTTATTCACGCAGAGGCGCAGGCGCTGGGATGTCGCGGCGCTGACCTTTGGCGAAGAACATGTCGAAGCCCGCAGCGAACTCTGGCGCTGTGACTTCCGCTATGGCCGTTTTTGCCGCTTCGCGCTGTGCCGTGGGCGCTACCTGCTCTTTTACACCAACGGGCAGGCGCTCGCCTTTGCCCAGGAAAGCGTCGAAGGCGGGGATGCGCGGGCGTTTGAAGGCTTTATCAAGGAGAAGACGGGGCTTTCGCTGGAGCAGCCCCGCTGAGGAGGGCGCATGGAAACGAAATTTTCCTTTCAGACGCGCAACGACCGCGCCGCGCTGCGCGCGCTCTGCCGGGCGGCGGACAAAAACCTGCGCCTGACCCGGAACCGGCAGAGGCTGTGCGTTGGTTTCGCCGTTGTCTTTTCGCTGCTGTTGGTGCTGCGCGGCTTGAGGCTGGCGCAGGCGGGGCGTTCTGTGCTGGGCGATGCCATACAGGTCGCGTGCCTGTTTTTTGTCGTCTTCAGCCTGCTGCGCTGGCAGCGCGCGGGCAGCGAGCAGGCGTTTGAGGCGCGGGTGGAAGTCACTGCCAAAGAGGTCGGCAGGGAGGCCGAGGTTTGCGTCGATTTCTCCGACGAGGAAATACACTTTGTGGAAGATGGTACGGACGAGTACCTGCGCTACGCGGCGCTGACGCAACTGGTGGACTGCGAAGGGTACTATCTGCTGTTTATCGCTCCGGCGGAAGCGTATCTGCTCTCCAAAAGGGGCCTCACCGGGGGCGATGCGGGCGAATTTGAGCGGTTCATGCAAAAAAAGACCGGCCTGACGTGGGAGCGGCTGGACGCATGAGCGGCCCCACGCCCCTTTCCCTCTACATTCACATACCGTTCTGCAAGTCCAAGTGCGCCTACTGCGATTTCGCCTCCTGGCCGGGAAAGGAAGCGGTCTGGGAGGCGTATTTTGCCGCGCTGTGCGGCGAAATTCGCGCCGCGGGCGACGGCGCGCACCGCGTGGAAACGGTGTTCTTCGGCGGCGGCACGCCCTCTGTGGTGCCGGAAAAGCATATCGCCGCGGCGCTGGCAGCGGCGCGGGAGGCGTTCCCCTTCGCGCCGGGGGCGGAGGTGTCGCTGGAGGCCAATCCCGGCACGCTGACAATGGAAAAACTGCGCGCCTACCGGGAAATGGGCGTGAACCGCCTTTCCATTGGCGTGCAGAGCTTCGACGTGCGTTTGCTCAGGGACATCGGCCGCATCCATACGCCGGGCGAGGCCGTGGAGGCCGTGCGCATGGCGCGCGAGGCCGGGTTTGTCAATATCGGCATAGACCTGATGTACGGCCTGCCGGGGCAGGACGTACCGACCTGGGAAGCAACGCTCAAAACCGCCGTTTCCCTGCCGCTCAAGCACGTTTCCGCCTACGCCCTCATCGTCGAGGCGGGCACGCCCATGGCCGCGCGCGAAGGCGAACTGCCGGGCGAAGAGGCGACGCTGGCCATGCAGCGCCTCGGCACGCGCGCGCTGGCGGCGGCCGGATTTGCGCGCTATGAAATTTCGAACTACGCCCGCAGCGGCTTTGCCTGCCGCCACAACGCCGTCTACTGGCGGCGGGGCGAGTACCTGGGCTTCGGTTGCGCGGCGCACTCTTTTTTCGCGGGCGAGCGCTTCTGCAACCCCTCGCATCTGGAGGATTACCTGCGCGGCGCGCGGCGCGTGGCGCGCGAGCGCGTAGACGGCGAGGCAGCGCGCGAAGAAACGCTCATGCTCTCTACGCGCATGTGCGAGGGGCTGTCGCTTGGGCGCTGGCGGGAGGAATTTGGCGGGGACTTCCGCGCCGGGCGCGAAGGCGCGCTGGAAAGGCTCGCGCGCGCGGGGCTTCTCGAGGTCTGCAACGGCCGCCTGCGCCTGACCGAACGGGGCATGGAGGTACACAACGCCGTAGTCCTGGAACTGCTCTGCGCCGGGGCGGGCTGAGGCGGCATTTGTTTACAAACCTATTCTGGCTTTTTGCGCGGCGAAATGGTATAATAGGCGCGGAAACCGGCGCGGCGATGCGTTCTTGCGACGATTCCGCCCGGAATATTCAAAAAAGGATGAATTCGCATGGCAAATTGCGCGATCGTCGGCATCAACTGGGGAGACGAAGGCAAGGGCCGCATGGTGGACTATCTTGCCGAAAAATACGACGTGGTGGTGCGCTACCAGGGCGGCAACAACGCCGGGCACACCGTCATCAACGCATACGGCAAATTCGCGCTGAACCTGCTGCCCAGCGGCGTGTTCCACGAAACGGCGGTGAACCTCCTGGGCGCGGGCACGGTGATCGACTTAAAGCATCTTTGCGGGGAGATCGCGCGCGTGCGCGAAAAGGGCGTTTCCATCACCCGCGAAAATCTGAAAATTTCCGATCGCGCCGTAATGGTGCTGCCCATTCATCCCTTGCAGGACAAATGGGAGGAGGCGCGTCTGGGCAAGGACCACTTCGGCTCCACCCTGCGCGGCATCAGCCCTGTTTACGGCGACAAGTACATGAAAAAGGCGCTGCGCATGGGCGATCTGCTGCACCCGCAGCACCTCAAAACGCAGCTCAAGCGCCTGCTGGACTGGAAAAACCAGGTCATCGTGCCCGGCTACGGCGCGGAAACGATCGACTTTGACGAAACGCTCAAGTGGATCGAACAGTACGGCGCGCCGCTGATGCAGCATGTCTGCGACGCGGGCGAGCTTTTGGAAAGCGCCGTAAAGGCGGGCAAGAATATCCTCTTTGAAGCGCAGCTGGGCGCGCTGCGCGATATCGACTATGGCATCTATCCCTTCACCAGTTCCTCCTCCCCGCTGGCGGCCTACGCGCCGGTGGGCTGCGGGCTTCCCAGCCTGAAGGTCGATCGCGTGGTGGGCGTGACCAAGGCCTATTCCACCTGCGTGGGCGAAGGCCCGTTCGTGGGCGAGCTTTCCGGCGAGGCGGCCGACAAACTGCGCGAAGCGGGCGCGGAATACGGCGCCGCCACCGGCCGCCCGCGCCGCGTGGCGTGGATGGACCTGGTCGCCACCCGCTACGGCACGGCCCTGCAGGGCGCGACGGAACTTGCGCTGACCAAGCTGGACGTATTGAGCTACCTTGACAAAATCCCCGTTTGCGTGGCCTACGAAAAGAACGGCCGCCGCGTGGACCGCTTCCCCTATACGCCCGATCTGGACGGCTGCGTCCCCGTCTACGAGGTGCTGCCCGGCTGGCAGATGGACATCACGACTTGCCGCGAATTCGAGCATCTGCCCTCTGAAGCGCGCGACTATGTGGAATTCATCGAAAAGAACGTCGCCTGTCCGATCCAGTACGTCTCCGTGGGCGCGGAGCGCGACAGCCTCATCATCCGCTAAGGGGGCCAAACCAATGCGCAATACCTACGAAACGCCGCTCAACAGCCGCTACGCCAGCCCCGAAATGCAGGAAATCTTCTCGCCCGACCGCAAGTTCACCACCTGGCGCAAGCTCTGGGTGGCGCTGGCCGAAAGCGAGATGGAAATGGGCCTGCCGGTAACGCAAGAGCAGGTGGACGAACTCAAGGCCCACATCTGCGACATCGACTACGAGGCCGCCCGCCGCCATGAGGAACGCACCCGCCACGACGTCATGGCCCATGTGCTCGCCTATGGCGACGTCTGCCCCGGCGCGCGCGGCGTCATCCACCTGGGCGCGACCTCCTGCTACGTCACCGACAATGCCGATATCCTCATGCTGCGCGACGCCTTGACCCTCACGCGCGAAAAGCTCGTCGAGGTCGTTCGCCGTCTGCGCGCCTTCGCGCTGGAATACAAGGCCCTGCCCACCCTCGGCTACACGCATTTGCAGCCCGCGCAACTCACCACCGTGGGAAAGCGCGCCACCCTGTGGATGCAGGACCTGCTGATGGACCTGGACGAGATCAATTTCGCCCTCTCCTCCTTGAAGCTGCTGGGCAACCGCGGCGCCACCGGCACGCAGGAGAGTTTTATGAAGCTCTTTGACGGCGACGGCGCGAAAGTGGACGAGTTGGAAAGGCGCATCGCCAAAAAGGTGGGCATGGAGGCGTGCTTCGCCGTCTCCGGGCAGACCTATCCGCGCAAGTTGGACAGCCGCGTGCTTGGCGCGCTCGCCGGCGTCGCCCAGAGCGCCTATAAGTTTGCGCAGGACATGCGCCTTCTGCAGTCCTTCCGCGAAATGGAAGAGCCGTTTGAAAAAGGACAGATCGGTTCTTCCGCCATGGCGTATAAGCGCAACCCCATGCGTTCGGAGCGCATCTGCGCCCTCTCCCGCCATGTGATGGCGCTTACGCAGGACGCGCAGATGACCGCCGCCACCCAGTGGTTCGAACGCACCCTGGACGACAGCGCCAACCGTCGCCTCTCGCTGCCGGAGGCTTTCCTGGCCACCGACGCGGTTTTGGAACTCTACGCCAACATCGCAAACGGCATGGTCGTCTATCCGGCAATGATCACAAAGCGCGTCATGGAAAACCTGCCCTTTATGGCGACCGAGGCCATCCTCATGGAAGGCGTGCGCCTGGGCGGCGACCGGCAGGAACTGCACGAGCGCATTCGCGTGCATTCGCAGGCCGCGGCCGCGCGCATGAAACAGGAGGGCCTGGAAAGCGACCTTATGGAGCGCATCGCCGCCGATCCCGCCTTCCCCATGGATCACGAGCACCTGACCCGGTTGCTCTCGCCGGAGAACTACACCGGTCGCGCCGCCGAGCAGACGGAAAACTTCGTCGCACGCGAGGTGGATCCCGTGCTTGCCGGCCACGCGGCGCGCGCAATGGGCGAGATCAAGCTGTAACGGCCCGAGCCCGCTCCCGGCAACCCACCCAGCGCCGTCTCATCGCGCACCCACGGGACGCAAGCGGTCGATTCCGGCGCCAAAACAGCGCCCATCCCGCGCCTCCGCCGCGAATCGCAACCCCAAGGCCCCGCAAACCGCTGGGTTCCCGCTTCGCGCCGCGTCGCGGGACATCTCCGCCACGGGACATCTCCGCTTCGCGCCCGCGTCGCGGGGCATCTCCGCCACGGGGCATCTCCATCCCTGCGACCTCCGCCGCGAATCGCAGCCCCGTGATCTCACAAACTGCCTGTCCCCGCTTCGCGCCCCGCCTTCCTGCGCGGCGCCTTCGGAAGCAACAGAATCCAACGATCGCCGCAAACCCCAGAATGTCCGCGTGGGGCTCTCCCGTCCGCCGTCTGGGCGAGGCGCCGTCCGCGCGTTCATAACGAGACGCAACCGCATGGAGGGCGCGGGGCATGGAGCGCGTTCGTGTCCCGCGCCGGCGTTTTGGGAGGGTTGAAAATGATCTTTCAATATGGCGAACGGGAAACGGACTATTTGAAGCGCCGCGACAAAAAACTCGGCGCGGTCATCGACCGCGTCGGCCACATCGAACGCGCCGTCGATCCCGATTTGTTCTCGGCGGTCGTCCACCATATTGTCGGCCAGCAGGTCTCCATGCGGGCGCAAGCCGCGATCTGGGCGCGAATGCAGACGGCGCTGGGCACAGTCTCCGCCGAAACTGTGGCTGCGGCCGGCCCGGAAGCGCTGCGCCCGCTGGGCATGAGCCTGCGCAAAGCGCAGTATATCGCCGATTTTGCCATGCGCGTCTGCCGCGGCGATTTCGACATTGAGGCCGTGCGCGCAATGGACGACGCGCAGGCAATTTCCATCCTTTCCACCATCAAGGGCGTCGGTGTGTGGACAGCGGAAATGATCCTCTTGTTCTGTCTGCAGCGGCCGAATGTGTTCAGTTACGGCGACCTCGCCATTCGCCGCGGCCTGCGCATGATCTACCGTCACCGCGAGATCGACCGCGCGCGCTTTGAGCGCTATCGCCGGCGCTTCTCACCCTATGGCAGCGTGGCCAGCTTCTATATCTGGGCCGCCGCCTGCGGCGAAGTCGAGGGGCTGACCGACCCCGCCCCGGAAAACCGCCTTCGCAGCGGAGCGACAAACCGTCGCCAAAGCGTTCCTGCGCGCATCTGATCGGCACGCCGTTTCTCCCGCGCCGCCAACGCTCCACCTCCGCGTCGAGCGCGTCCTTCGGACGCCCCGCGGCTCCCTTCCCCTGAAAGCTTTCTGCGCCCTCAAAGCCAATGCTTCCCCGCCGCCTAACCCCTTTCGACAAGCGCCTCCCGCATCCGTATAAAAGCGAAAATGCGCGAACGACCGCGGAAATTCGCCATCCATTCCACATCTTCCCGCGCCTCTTCTGCGTAACCAGAAACAATGTTTCCCTACCGCCCCAACCCTTTCGACAAGCGCCTCTCGTATCCGTATAAAAGCGAAAATGCGCGAACGACCGCGGAAATTCGTCATCCTACATCTCCCCGCATCTCTTCTGCGTAACCAGAAACAATGCTTCCCCGCCGCCCCAACCCTTTCGACAAACGCCTCCCGTATCTGCGCCGCTCCTCATGCAGCATTCATCGCGCGCTCAGCAACCCTCCGTAAATTGTTGCTCCTTCCTCTTGACAAACCGCCCATCGTCATGTATAATATTACTGTTCTGCGGTCGTGGCGGAATTGGCATACGCGCACGTTTGAGGGGCGTGTGGGAGACCGTACGGGTTCAAGTCCCGTCGACCGCACCATAAATACCAACAATAGTTGGTATAAAAAGGCTCACCGCATGCGGTGAGTCTTTTGCTAGAATTTGGCAACACAAGAACCCTTTGCAATAATGTTTAAAATGGGCTCGCTGATCCTCCCTCTCACGCGCAACGTCTCTGTATGAAGGCGACGTCTGGTCTATTGCGTCATTCCATTCGTCGCCCTCGCAAGCAATCCTTCGTCATATTCCAAGCATTATGGTCGATGAAAATCTGCAATCGTTTTGAATTGTCGCCTTTAAAGGATGTCCTTATAAGGTCCAATCCGGTTGACCATTTTGCCAGCTACCAAAGGGCCGGGCGATCGCCTCGCTGACATAGCAGATTCCCCTGCCCAACCGCAAAATTGAGGCGGGACACTCCATTGAAATAGGTCCGTACAATTCCAGCCGCGAGATCATTCTCTGCCATGAACTGCCATCTGCATTGACAAAGCTGTGCACCTCAAAACGCTCTCGCGCATTGACTATGTCTCGCGGTCCAATGGTAACCGCCCGCGGCGGCACTGCCCATACGTCTCCAGACGCGCCCATAGGAGGCAATAAAGAATTCTCACAGATGGTCAGCGGGGTTTCCGTGGTCAAACGAGAGCCGAGTTTGCAAAATTCTTCCAACGAACCGGCCTGAAATTCCGGCGCCCCCGGGTCAATAAAAGCGGTATGCCCCGGCCACCCAGTCGCCGTGTATATTACATCTGCACCGCCATCGCCGATTTCTTCGATAATCGAGGAATAAACATCTGTTCCTTTGTTTTCATTTGTAAACACATGCCACTGTTCTACATCCGGGCGCAAGTCCTCGCGAATCTTTCCATAGAAGTGATTTCGGAAAGAATATCCCAATCCTGCGCCATAGGTCAACGGGGCGACATTGCCATCTTCATCCGCCCATTCATCCATTGCAAAAGCATGGACATTGCGACAGGAAACATTACAGCGATTGACCATTTCTGCGATGGCCTGATATGCGCCCGGCCATTGATTGGGAAAAATCATTGTTAGGCGCGTATTGTTTACATCGCTCAAATAGATGCGGTGAAATACATCCAAAACCATTAGCAGCGTTGGGTCATGTACTACGCGCACACTGTATCCATTCTCATTGGTATATTCCATGTCCTCCCGCCGGATATTGCGAATTCTGTCAAGTTCTTCAAATGTAAGATTGGCATGTGGCAACCACCGTGCCGGCTTAAAAGGAAATTCGTTTCCCTTCCACATAAAGACGTCTCCCTCCAATGCGAAACTGTGCGGCTTTCCTGCCGCGTTTTTAACAGAACCGGGAATACAAACATATGAATTGTTGAGGAGACACATCCATGAATCCTGTAGTGCTTGTTGAAAAAAGGAAAAATGCGTTGGGCATTCTCAACTATCTGATTGATAACGGGGAGGCGTCCCGACAGATACTGTCAAACGAGTTGAAATTGAGTTCCGGTACTGTAACGAATATTGTGACGGAACTGTTAGAAAAGAAACTCATCTTAGAAAGCAGACAGTTGCGATCCGCCATCGGAAGAAAAAGCACATTATTGCAATTCAACTGGAATTTACACAATATTATTACCGCCTCCATCGCCGTGGATGTCTCTGATGCAGTACGTCTGGCCGTAACAAACCTGGAAGGTGAAATTCTTGCGGAGGAATCCGTGCAATGCGATCTTCGCATCAGCGAAACCCGTTCAGAATTTGAAGTCATTAAAAACATCATCGATATTTTTCGGGGGTTCTTCAATCAGCAGCTTCCGGACATACAAAATAGTATAAACGCCATTGGTATCTGCATCGGCGGAATGGTGCATGCGCCGCAAAATACAGATTCGGTGCAGACGATTGACCTACCGCTATACAACTGGTACAATGTCAATTTAATTTCTCCTCTCAGCGCTGCATTACAACTTCCCGTACTCATAGAAGGCGTCACGCGAATCAAAGCGCTCTACGAAATGCGGTTCATTGATCCCTCAGAAAGGAACGTCGTTTTCCTGAATCTGTCTTCGGGCGTCGGCATGGTCAATTTCTTCAATGGAAAAATGGTTTTGGGAAAGTACGGTATCGCTGGAGAAATTGGCCATATCTCTTTGAATATTCACGGTCCCAAATGTTTTTGTGGAAACAACGGCTGCTTCGAACAGTACTGCGGCATGAACAATATTTTGAATCGCATTCCGTCAATGCTCTCTGACAAATCAGATATCCTTTACGACATGGTTGTTCAAAGACATCTACCCATTTCGCCGGAGATGTTGTTCACCGCGCACAAAGACGGCTCATTGGAAGCGCACCGTCTTCTCTATGAAGTCTCTGAATACCTGGGCATGGGATTGGCGACCATCATCAACATTTACGATCCTGATCGGATCATTTTGACTGGATATCTGCGGGGGCAGGATGATTTTATAATGGATCGCGCAATTTCATACGCACGCAGTCGAATTGTGAAAAGCTTTGATCGGAACATTACCATTTCCCGCTCAAACCTGAAAGACGAGAACCATTTCCTGCCAATCAGCGCGTTTGTCCTGAAGAATCTATTGAGAAGTTTCGTCTAATCCGGCATACCTGGCATGATGTATGGAAATTCAAGGTGCTCCGAACCCGAAATGGATTTGTCTCTTTGGATTTCCTCTTTATTTCTATGCGGCCCGAAAATAAAATTGTATGAATGTCCCTGTGTTTTCCGACATAACCCCCTTGTCTCTTCCTGGATATTCTCCATCACGCTTCCCCGATTCTGGTTTCCTGCATCATTTCCCCATGCCATCTCCATTCCATATCAAAAATCTGCGCATTTTTGCCCTGCCCGCTCAGGAAAACAAACGCGCACGCAAAAGAGCTACGCAATGTTTCGGCGTGCGACCGCGCCTCTCGAACTCCAGCCTTTCAATACCCTGCCTCGTACGTCAGCGCTCCCCAGCCCCGGCTTCGCATGGTTCTGCCCTACATCTCCTCGCGCTTCTAGGACGAAGGTTCTGACATCTTGCCTCCGCACAGTCTCGCCATGCACCCTGGGGCAAACATCTCGCCCCGCTTCCCTGCGCCGCTCCTGCTTGCTTCATAACCCTTACCCCAATGTCTCTTTTTCACCATCCCTTCGCCTCTCCTTTTCATCGTTTCTTCTACCCTTCTCCTACAGCGCATACCCCACATACCAACATCCGCCTTTCGACGTCAGACCCCCTGCCAGGGCTTTTTCTTTCCTGGTAGGGTATGCATAAAGACTTCTACCCTTCGGAATAAGTCGCATTGATAAGAAAACATCTCCCAAACGCCTTGTTTCCAAGACTATCCCTTGGTTGCTCAGGCAACCCTAGAATCCGTCTTGCGTCGTCTGGATCCCCGTAGGCAGAGGCACCGACTCCTGTAGCAACGCAGATGAATCGCAAAAGTGCGCGCTATTTGAAAAGCAAGGAACCGCCATGGTGCCGAATAAATATACATCATGGTGCTTTGCGGTTTGCGAACGAGGTTACCCCACCACCTTCGCGTACTTGCCCGACACCCAGAGGATCCTGCCGTTTGCCAGCACGGGCACCCAGCCGTCCTCGTTGGCATAGGTCAGTTTGTCGCCGTTTTTCGCCACGCCGGCCTTGTCGTATGCCGTTCCAGGCCCGGTGCGCAGCCAGGCGTCGCCGCCGGTGATGAGCACGTTGCCAGTGGCGGGCGCGGGTTCTGCTTCCGGCGCGTCGCCGTCCACCTCCAGCGCCAACAGCGCCTTGAGGCTGTCCGGCCCAAATTCGCCGTCCATGAGGATGCCCGCATCCTTTTGGAGCGCCTTGACCGCCGCTTCCGTGTTGGGGCCGTACTCGCCGTCTACTTCGCCGGGGTCGTAGCCCGCTGCCTTGAGGCGGCGTTGCAGGTCCTCCACGTCCTTGCCATCGTCGCCGTCCCGCAGGATGCGGCTGCCAAGGGGGATGGACGGTTCCTCCACTTCGCCGTCGTATTTATCGCCGTTGGTCAGCGCCACCGCAGTGTGGCCCTTTGTTTTGGTCACGAGAATGTCCCCCTCGCCCAGATAGTCGTCCTGATTGGTGTACTTGCTGGACGTGAACTTCACGAACTCGCCGGTATCCATCAGGTACGCGGCCTCCGTCGCGGTGTAGAAATCGCGCGCCATGATGCCTGCGTAGGCGCAGCACACGCGCACCAGCCGCGCGCAGTCCGTCTCGCATGACTTGCTCGCCTTTGCGGGGTCGTAGCCTTTGTCCTTCACTTCGTTCCAGAGCGTCTGGTTCTGGTACTGGTCGTAGCCGATGTTGTCGTTTGCGCAGGCCGCGCGCATCGCCTGCGCGATTTTCGCCGCCTTTTCCGGGTCCTTCGGCCTCAACAACACCCAACCCTTGGAATGCTTATACCAATTCTGCGTGCTTACCTCTTTTCCCGTCTGGTCGCCCGCCTTGCCTCCGCTGGCCTTGCCGCGTTCATCAATCCTCGCGCTACCAATGATAACTGCCATGAATACCTCCTCCTTCTTATCAGTCGTTATGATACAACTTCGCCCTCGACGCGGATATCTGCAAAGCCCGTCCACACGCCCGCGCCCGGCTGCGTCACCTGCACGCGCAGGTACTTGTAGCCTGTGGCGTTGTTCAATTCGTGCCTCGTCACCGCGCCCTCCGTCGTTGGCCGGTCTGCGAACGTCCCCAGCTGCGTCCACGCGCTTGCGTCGTTGCTCCCCAGAAACGTCCCCGCGACGGGCAAATTCTGCGCCTGTGTTCCGCCGCCAAACGGAGCGGTCAGACTGACGATCATATTCTTTAACCTGTATGGCATCTG
>DVIA01000069.1 GCA_018711655.1 Candidatus Pullichristensenella avicola | reverse complement strand
CCGTCAGCCGAAACGCCGGCCCTGATCGCAGCATCCCCTCCCGGCGCGGGCGGCCAGTTCGTTGTGCCGGACGGGCAGTTCGTTCTGCCAGCCGAAACGCCGGCCCTGATCGCAGCATCCCCTCCCGGCGCGGGCGACCGGTTCATTGTGCCGGACGGGCGGTTCGTTCTGCCAGCCGAAGCGCCGGCTCCTGATCGCAGCATCCCCTCCCGGCGCGGACGATCCGCTTCCCTGTCCGCCGCTCGGTTTCAACTGCAAAGCCCTTCCCATCGCCGTGCAGTATCTGAAGGGCGGCTGCGGCCCGGTGGACATGGCCGCTTTGGCGCTCCTCGTTGTTCCTTTTGTTCCCTTTCGGCCCTCCCATAAGAAGCAGATCGCCCGGAACGTCATTGCCGGCGCGGCGAGAGGCGCTCTTGCGACAGATTTGTCCCCGCCACAGCGTTCGTGGCGGGGATGTTCGTTTTGTATCTACGCCTCCAGCACGGCTTGCAGCGCCGCATCCCTGCCGGAAACATAGTCGGCCAGCGTGCGCTCCACTTCGACGTCCGGCATCAGGGAGCCTTCGGGGCCGCCGGGGAGCATCGCAAAGTATTTTGTGGAATAGTAGACCGTCAGCGGCAGGTGTTCCAGCGTGAACGACTGTATCTCGCCAAAGTGGTTGGCGCTGCCGCCGGTGGGCGTGCCCACGAGCGTGGCGGCGGCGCGCGTTTTTAGTTGCGCGGCGTTCATCACCGCCGAGGAAAAGGTATTTTCGCCAATGAGCGCGTAGACGGCGAGGCCGTTTTTGTCCCGCAGAGCGGCGAGGCGGTCGATGAGCGGCTCCAGGACGGAGGAATCGCCGCCGCCGTTGTAGCGCAGGTCCACGCAGACCTTGGCGTAGTTCCCCGCCTCCAGTTCCGCCGCCACGTCCTCCACGAAGTCCGCCATCGGGTATTCCGGGTCCTCGGCGCAGGAATAGTAGCCGATCCAGAGCGTGTCGCCATAGCTTTGGTATTCATAGAGGCCGGCGGGCTGTTCGGCGGCGGGGACGGCTTCGCGCTCAAGAAAGACGAACTGCGCCGTGTACATCTCCTCCCCCACCAGCGCCTCGACGGTGGCGGTGTGCTCCGCGCCCTGCGCGTCCGTGAAGGTCACCTCCGCCCGCGAGGCGTCGTCCAGGACGCCCACATGGCGCAGGCCCTCGGCGTCGGCGATGTTGGCGGCGAGCTGCGTTTGCAGGCGCGCTTCGTTGTCGTAGCTGATGAGCGGGGTAAGGCGGGCAAAGACGTCGGCCATGGGCACGCCCGCGATGGCGGTGATCTCCATGCCGAGGTAGTCCGCGTAGGGCCCGGTGGTGGCGAGAAGGTAGACCCTGCCGGAAAAGAGGCCGGTCTGCAACGGCAGCGCGCGGAGCATTCCCTGCGCGTTGCCGCCAGAGAACCACGCCTGCGTGTGCGCGTCGCCCAGCGAGGCGGCGAGTTCGATGAGCGCGTAGCAGGCGGTGATGTCGTCGGTATCTTCGTCGCGCAGCGTTTCCGCCGCCGCCGCCACGCGCGCTTCCCATTCCTCGGGCGTTGCCAGCGCAAAGAGGTCGTAATGACCTTCTTCCAAGCCTGCGCGCATGGTTTCCAGGTCGGAAAGCCGCTCTTCCACGTTCGTCTGCGCTGCGGCGGGCAGGGCGGCGAGCAGCAGCGCCAGCGCGAGGCACAAAGCCGTTTTCAGCATGTTGCAAAACATATATTGCTCCTATCCGAACACATCTTGTATCTTCTCCCGCTCCGCCGCGCCTTCGACCCAGTTTTCCACATAGCCGCAGTCGCAGCAGACGTAGCGGATGACGGGGATCTTTCCCAGCAGCGTCACGGTGGTGGTGTAGATGTTGTTGCCGCTGGCGTAGCGGTTGGGGTTGTCCGGCACGCGCGCGATGTTTTGCGAGCCGCACTTGGGGCAGATGCGCGTGTTCTTCATCACCATTCCCTCTTTTCGTATGCGCGACAGGAAATGACGTAGGAAAGGGGCATGCACGCGATCACCGCCGCGAGCAGGACCAGATAGACCGTCTTGAACGGGAAGTGCGCTTCGGTCGACATACCGCTGAACGTACCGATGAGCACGGCCACGAGCACGATGAGGATATAGAAATTCACGCGCGCCTTTTCCGAGCCGAAGCGGTATGTCAGCGGCAGCAGTACGCATGGCCCGATCAGGCTGAAGACGAACATGCCCACGACCATCATCACAAACCCTTCCGCGAGCGCCGAACCGTTGCGCAAAACCGCGATCGCCTGCAATGCGGTCATAAGGATTCCCATGACGGCGATCAGCAGCAGCGACAGCAGGTACTTTTCCCGCACCTCGTCGCGCCGGCGGAGGGGCAACGTGCCGGCGTAGGCTGGCCAGTGGAAGCGCTCGTCGTAGGAAATGAGCGTCACCGGCAGGATGCCGAACATTATCGTCGGATAGGCCATGAAAAACAGGCTTTCCGAAGAAATGAACGACACTGCCGCGAACACCGCGACGATAAACAGGTACGAGCGGCAATAGCTTTTCGCCATATACCAGTCCTTCAAAAACAGCGCGCGCATCAGCGATCCCCCCTTGCCATGTAGACGAACAGTTCTTCCAGCCCCACGGGCGAGATCTGCATGCCGGCGGGCACGCGGCTTCTTTCCACCACGGCCTCCACGCCGTAGGGCGAGGACTTGCTGCCCTTGACGGCGGCGCCGTCCAGCTGCGCGAGCTGTTCGCGGCTGACGTGGATGAGGCCGTACTTCTCCAGCAGCGCGTCCTTTTCATCGCAGAGCATCAGTTTGCCCCGGTGGAGGAAGGCGATGTAATCGCAGACCTTCTCCAGATCGCTGACGATGTGCGAGGAAAGGAGGATGGAGTGGCCCTCGTCGCGGGTGTAGTCCATGAAGATATCCAGAATTTCATCGCGCGCCACGGGGTCGATGCCGTTGAGGGCCTCGTCGAGGACGAGCAGGCGGGCGTTGTGCGAGAGCGCCACCGCCAGAGAGAGCTTCATCTTCATGCCGCGGGAAAAGTCCTTGAAGGGCTTGTTCTCCGGCAGGGAGAGTTTTTGAAGGTTCTCATCGTAGGCGCGCGCGTCCCAGTTCCGGTAGGCGGCGGCCATGATCCTGCCCGCCTGCCGCGCGGTGACGCACTCGGGAAAGCCGGCCTCGTCCAGCACCACGCCCAGTTCTTCCTTGACGGCGCGGCCGTCTGCATCCATATCGCGGCCGAGCACGCGCACTGTGCCGCCGTCCCGCCTGAGCATGCCCAGCAGGAGTTTGATCAAGGTGGTCTTGCCCGCGCCGTTCTCCCCCACCAGCCCCATCACGCAGCCCTCGGGCAGCGTCAGGGATACGCGGTCGAGGGTGAAATCCCCATAGTGTTTGGTAAGGTCTGTGAGTTCCACAGCGTTCATACGGTTTCCTCCCCGGAGAGGACGTCGTAGATGTTGAAAACGTCCTCCCGCGTCAAGTCACAGCTGGCCGCCAGCTTGGCGACCTCGGTCAAATGCGCCTCGATGCGGCGCAGGTTTTCTTCGCGCATAAGTTCCACGTTGCGCGCGGCCACGAAGTAGCCCTTGCCGGCCACGGCGTAGACATAGCCGGCCTGTAAAAGCTCGTCGTAGGCGCGCTTGGTAGTGATGACGCTGATGCGCAAATCCTTGGCCAGCGCGCGGATGGACGGCAAAGGCTCGTCCTCCTTCAGGGCGCCGGAGACGATCTGCGCGCGCACCTGCTCGCAAATCTGCTCGTAGATGGGCGCTCCGCTTTTGTTGTCGATGAACAGTTCCATGGCATGCCTCCGTAATTTCTGTTCATATACAGTATATACAGTAGATACAGCCTTGTCAAGCCCTCGCTGTGTTAAATTCAAAAACGCTGCGCAGGATGGCGGCGCCCGGAGCGATGCCCCCGCAAGCGCGGGCGCAACCTGGCAAAGCGATCAAATTCGGCGGTATGCTTCCCCGCATACCCCCGCAAGCGCGGGCGCAACTGCACGCAGATCGGCCGCGCTCTCACCCTGTCGCATACCCCCGCAAGCGCGGGCGCAACCCGGCCGGGAGCCCCCCACAGCCGCGGCCGCACGCAAAACGCAAAAATTGCCGCTGATGCTTGCGGATCAGGGCAATTTTCGTGGTCTCGGGTCTTTCGTTTTTCGAGCGCGCGGCGAAAGCGGGGGAAGCTACTTCATGAACCTGCGGATGAGCTTCAACTTGCCCTTGCCGTAGGGGTGGTAGCGCATGGGCAGGTCCAGCCAGGTGGACTTTTTCACGATGCTGCGCTCGTGGGTGAAGGTATCGAAGCTCTTTTTGCCGTGGTAGCTGCCCATGCCGGAATCGCCCACGCCGCCGAAGGGCATGTGCGAGGTGGCGAGGTGGATGATGGTATCGTTGATGCAGCCGCCGCCGAAGGAGCAACTGTCCAGCAGTTTTCGCTCCGTCTCCTTGCTGGCCGTGAAGATGTAAAAGGCCAGCGGGCGGGGACGGGCGCGCACGAAGGAAACGACCTCCTCGAGCGTCTCATAGGGCAGCATCGGCAATATGGGGCCGAAAATCTCCTCCTGCATGACGGGGGAATCCGGAGAGACGTCGGCAAGCAGCGTCGGCTCGATGAAGCGGCGCGCGTCGTCGTGGCCGCCGCCGAGGACGATGTTCTGGTTTTCCAGCAGGCCCAGGAGGCGGCGGTAGTGCTTTTCGGCGATGATGGTGGGCATGTTCGCATAGTCGCCGGTGGGGAAAAACTCCTTCAATGCGGCGCGGAACGCCTCGACAAAGGGCTGCTGGACGGACTTGTGGATGAGCAGGTAGTCCGGCTCCACGCAGGTCTGTCCGGCGTTCAATACCTTGCCAAAGGCGACGCGGCGGGCGGCGAGTTGGATATTCGCCGTTGCATCGACGATGACCGGGCTTTTGCCGCCCAGTTCCAGGGTCACGGGCGTCAGGTGTCTGGCGGCGGCCTCCATCACCACTTTGCCAACGGCGACGGAGCCGGTGAAGAAGATATAATCGAATTTCTGCTCCAGCAGAGCGCTGTTTTGGGCGCGACCGCCCTCGACCACGGCGATATACCGCGCATCGAACGCCTCGCCCAGCATCCGGGCGATGACCGCCGAAGTGGCGGGCGCGTAGGCCGAGGGCTTGACCACCGCGCAGTTGCCGCCGGAAATGGCCCCCACCAGGGGCGAGAGGCACAGTTGGATGGGATAATTCCACGGCGAGAGGATGAGCGCCACGCCGTACGGCTCCGGGGAGACGAAGCTGCGGGCGTGGAACTGCGCCAGCGGCGTGGGCACGCGGCGCTCCTTCATCCAGCGGCGCAGGTGCTTTAAGTGAAAGCGTATCTCCTCGAGCACGAGGCCGTTTTCACACATGTAGCTCTCCATCGGCGCCTTGTTAAGATCCGCCTTGAGGGCGTCGAAGATGCGGCCTTCGTAGCGGACAATGGCGTCGCGCAGCGTTCGCAGCGCCCCAAGCCGGAAGTCCGCGCTGCGCGTAGCGCCGCTTTCGTAGAAGGCCCGCTGACGGGCGACCAGTTCGGAAAAATCCATGCAAGCACCTCCCAGGTGGCGGCGTTGAGCGTTGGGCGGGCAATCCAAGCCAAACGCGGCGGTCTGCGCGGCGCATCGCGACTTGAACCGCATCCGGCTGTCGATCGCTCCGCGGGGCGGCAAAATCATGCGCGGCGGCCGGGGCAGGGCGACGCCGCGATCGCCGATGCGGCCTGCGATCGCGCGCGGCGGTGGCGGCATACGCAGCCGGCACAAACCGGCCATACGCCTGCAATCATGCGCGCGCGGCGGCCTGCTGTTCGGCCAGCGCGGCGCGCAGGGCCGCGGCGGGAGCTTCGGGCAGGGCCCGCAGCGCCGCTTCGCCTTCGCGATCGCAGCGGAGCACCGCCGGCGCAAGCGCCAGATACGCCGCCTTCAGGCAGGCGAGCGTCAGCGCGCGCTCTCCAGCAGGTTCCATGGCCGCAAAATCGTCCCGGGCGCGCACGCTTTCGGCCAGGGCGCGGGCGGTATCGCCTCCGGCGCGGGCAAACCCCCAAAACCGCTCGGCGGCGGCGGAAAGCGCGGCGTCGTCCACCGGCGCGCCGGCGCAAACGGCTTCGCAGGCCGCCGCATCACGCGCCCATCCCGCGCCGCGCAGCGCTTTTGCCACGCGCGACAGCGCCTTGGCCAGCGCCATTTCAAACTCGCCCAGGTCCTCCAGGCGGCGCGACCCGTATTCGCGGTTCAGGGCCTTGCGGCGCAGGGCGATGAAGCCGTCCAGCGTTTCATCGGAAACGCGAATCATTCTCGCGCCCGTTCCGGCGGTGACTTCAGCGCGCATCAGCGCGCCGGAGGCAAAATCGTCCACTTCGGCGCGCACGGCCTTGCGCAGCGCATTTTCGTAAATCGAAAACGATCGCACGGTTTGTTCAAAGGGAATGCCGGCGTCCAGGCGGCGTTTGGCCAGCGCCAGAACGCCCAGATCGTCGGTGGAATAGAATTTTTGGCGGCCTTCGCGCACGGGGGCGAGCGCGCCGCACTCGGCAAGTCGGGCGATCTGTTTGGTCGTCAGCCCGCTGCGGCGCGCCGCTTCGGAAAGCGTCACGCGCTCGCCCGGGTCAGGCGCGTCGGCCTTGTGGATGGCGTCGAGCAGTTCCAGTTCGACCTGCTCTACAGGCGCGGATTCCATCAGCCGCTTGATGACCGAGAGCGGGTAATAGCGCTCGCGCTGCAATTTGCGGATGACGCCGATGGTGTTTACGCAGGCGCGGTCGTAGTAGGCCATATTCCGCCCGGTTTTGCGCGCCGGGCGGATCAGGCCCTCTTTGACGTAGTATTTGACGGTGGTCAGGCTCACGCCCGCTTCCTTTGCCAGTTCTCCAACGCGGAGAAGTTCATCCTGTTTCATCATTGACAGTCGAGAACGATCTTGATGACCTCGGGCGAGTTTTGCATGGCCAGACGGAAGGCGTCCTTGTACTGGTCGAGCTTGAAGTGGTGGGTGACGAAGCCTTCGACCTTGTAAACGCCGTCGCGGATCCACTCCTGCGCCAAATCGAAGGTGTAAAGGCGGCGGCCCTGCCAGGTTTCCATGCCGTGGGCGTCCACGCCCACGAGGTTGAGTTCCTGCCACCAGACCGGGGTTTCGTCGAAGGTGACGGCGCGCATGTGGTGGCCGATCTTCACCAGCGTGCCGCGAGCGCGCAACAGACGCACGGCAGTGTGGTTGGACCAGTCGCCGCCCACGCAGTCGTAAATCCGGTCAAAACCGCCGAAGAAATAGCGGTTGCCGCCCATGCCCGTATAGACGGGGCTGCCGCCGGTGGCTTTGGAGGTCGCCTCGTAGATCTCGCCGGAGAGCACATGGTCCGCGCCCAATTTCCTGGCGAATTCCTGGCGCGACTGGACGCGCTCCAGCACCCAGACCTCGCAGTCCGGCTGGACGATCTTGATGGCCTGCACCACGCCCAGACCGATGGCGCCGCAGCCCATTACCAGCACCTTTTCGCCCTTTTTCGGGGGCGCGCAGAGCACCGAATGGATGGAAACGCAGCTGGGCTCGACCATCACAGCCTGTTCGTCGGTCAGTTCATCGTAGATGTGGGCAAGGCCGCGGGCGGGGTAGATGAAGCTGTCGCTCCAGCCCGCGCCGGTGGCCACTTCGCCGTAGGGCGAGGGCGCGCCGTAGTTGAGGCAGAAGTTGTAGTCGCCCTCCTCGCAGTAGTGGCAGCGTTCGTGGATGCCCTTGGTGTCGCAGCCGGCCATGTAGGCGCGGATGGTGACGCGGTCGCCCACCTTGAAGTCGGTCACGTCCTTGCCTACCTCGGTAACGACGCCGACGTTCTCGTGGCCCAGGAAGGTGCGCTTGGAGCCGGGGATGGGCTCAAGGGCGGAATTGGTGCCGGTGGTGGCCTTGAAAAAGCTGACGTCTGTGCCGCACAGGCCGCAGGCCACGTTGCGCACGCGCACCCAGTCCCCCGCAGGCAGGGCGGGATCGGGAAGCGTCCTGTATTTGACGGCGTTCAGCCCGGTGTAGAGCAGCGGCTTGCAGACCTTGGCCGCGGCCTTGGTCAGCAGGATGCGCGGTATGTCCTTGTCAAAGTAAACGGTTTTCACGCTCCGTTTCCTCCTTCGCTGCGGTTGTCGGTTCCTCCTCCCATTTTAGCGGTTTTCCCTTCGCCTGTCCAGAGAATTTATGTCAACATTCCCTGCAGGATAGCCATATAGTCGTTGAGATAGCAGGCGTATTCCGGGCTGCCGATGGTTTCAACGTAACCAAGTTCCACCGCCTTTACAAATTCCACCTGCTTTTGCAGCACCTTCATGGCGCCTTCGACGCTTTTAAAGCAGAAATGCACAAACGGCGTGCGGCGCTCGTAAACGCCGTGGCCGGACTTGGAGTTGCCGGCCTTGACGCGCAGATAGCAGGCGATGGCGTTGGGGTCGCCGTGGTCGGCGACGGTGAACTGGTAGATGCGGTCCGGCTGGCGGCGGCAGAACTCCTGCATGTCCGGGTCGCCCAATTTGTTGTACTTGGAAAGCGCCCGGGTGATCATGTAGAGGCTGCACTTGACCTTCAGCGCCTGCTTTTCCGGCGTCTTGGGCACGTTCTTGGGCGACATGATCATAAGGCCCATCAACAGGGACAGTATCTTGGGAAGCAGCAAGAGGTTGCCCCGAATGCCGGGCAGGGCGAGGCCGCCGCGCAACAGGGCGTTCATCTTTTCGATGGAGGAAAACGTCAGCGTCAGGTCCGGTTTCTCCGCCGGGCCCTGTTTTACCTCCACATGCGGGCCGTCGAACACGAGGTGGCAGCAGAGAAGCTCGCCATCGTCGCGCGCGCCGAACTGCACCGTGGCGTGGAAGTTTTCAAAGGACTTGTGCAGTTTGGGGTCGTCGTCCAGAAGCACCTGCATGGTGGGAAAGACCGCCTCCAGAAACAGCCTCGCCGCCATGCGCTCCTGCGCGGATGCGGACATGCGCTCACCTCCTATTCGTCGTTCCAATCCTCGTCGGGCTCAAACTCCATGCCCATCATTTCGCGCACCTTGTCCACCACGCCGTTGGCGTCCAGGCCGTAGTAGGCGTAGAGGTCCTCGGCGTAGCCGATGGCGGCGAAGGTATCCTGCAGGCCGTGCTTTTTGAACACGCAGCCCTTGCCGGATTCGGCGATGACGCTGCCCACCGCGTCGCCCAGGCCGCCGATGACGTTGTGCTCCTCAATGGTGAGGATGCGCCGCGTGTCGGTAACGGCCTTCAAAATGGCCTCGCGGTCGATGGGCTTGATGGTGTGCATGTTGACAACGCGCACGGAGAGGCCGTCCACCTCGGCAAGCACGCGGGCGGCGTTCATCGCCTGCAAAACGGCGATGCCGCAGCAGATGATGGTCAGATCCGTGCCCTCGCGCATGGTGATGGCCTTGCCGATTTCGTAGGTATAGTCGTCGCTCTGGTAGCAGGGCGGCTCGAAGCCGCGGCCGATGCGGATGTAGACCGGGCCGGGCGTGTCCACGCAGGCCTGCACGGCCTTGGAGGTCTCGATGCCGTCCGCCGGGCAGATGACCGTCATGTTGGGGATGGCGCGCATGATGGCGAAATCCTCGGTGCAGTGGTGGGTGGTGCCGGCATGGCCAAAGGAGATGCCGGCGTGGGTGGCGATGATCTTCACCGGCAGGTTCTGGTAGGCAATGTCGGTGCGGATCTGCTCGCCGGCGCGCATGCAGGCGAAGATGGCCATGGTGGAGGCAAAGGGGATCAGCCCCGCCTTGGCCAGGCCCGCGGCGATGCCGAACATGTTCTGCTCGGCGATGCCGACGTTGTAAAAGCGGTCCGGGAAGGCCTTGGCGAAATGGACGATGGCCGTGGTCTTGGCAAGGTCGGCGGTGAGGCCGACGATCTTCTCATTGTGCTTGCCCAGTTCCGCCAGGGTGCGGCCGTAGATCTCGCGGGACGTCATGGTCGCCGCGTCGTAGGCGTTCCAGTTGGTTCCGGTCACGACTGCCATTGTTATCCCTCCTTCAGAATCGAGGCCTTGGCACGGGCGCACAGCTCGGAATCTGCCGAGGCGTAGTGGTAAACGACGTTGTTTTCCATAAAGTCCACGCCCTTGCCCTTCACGGTGTTTGCAAGGATCAGCACAGGCTTGTCCGTAGCGGCCCAGGCCGTGGCAAGCGCCTGGTCGAGCTGGTCAAAGTCGTGGCCGTCCACTTCGATAACCTCCCAGCCGAAGGCGCGCCACTTGTCGGCGAAGGGCTCCAGGGCCATGACCTCCTCGGTCTGGCCGTCGATCATAAAGCGGTTGCGATCGACAATGCCGACGAGATTGCCCAGTTTGAAGTGCGCCGCCGACATCGCCGCTTCCCAGACGCTGCCTTCGCAGCATTCGCCGTCGCCCATCAGGCAAACCGTTTTCCACGGCTTTTTCAGTTGCCGCGCCCCCAGCGCCATGCCCGCGGCCATGGAAAGGCCGTGGCCAAGGCTGCCCGCCGAGGCGTCGCAACCGATGACCTTGTTGGAATCCGGGTGCATGGCGAAGGGAGAACCGAAGTGGTTGAAGGTCTTGAGCGTTTCCTCGGGGAAGAAGCCGCGCTTGGCAAGCACGGGGATCAGGCCCGCCGCCGCGTGGCCCTTGGAGAGCACGAAGCGATCCCGTTCCTCCCACTGAGGGTCGGCGGGGTTTACGTCCAGGTATTTGAAGTAGAGGATGGTGAGGATGTCGATGATGCTCAAAGAGCCGCCCACATGCGCTCCGCCGGACCAGGCCATGACGTCGATGACCGTCAGGCGCAGCTCGCGGGCAATATCCTGAAGTCTCTGTCGTTCCTGCGTGGTAAGTGCCATTGCGCATACCTCCCTTGCTGGCGATGTTGCGGCCGCGCAATTCGCCTTCCCGCGACTTCCGGGACGCGAAAAACGCCGCGCGGCGCGCGCGCTCCGCCGGCGCATGCGCGCCGGCAGCCGGTCCTGCATGTCGTTCGTGCGTGTTGAAAATCGAAGCGGTTCAAGGATGCGGACAAAACTTGCGGTATGGGCAGTATAAGGAGTGGAGAGTTTTACTATCTACTTCGCATTATACGCTCCTTTGCCGCAAATTTCAATCGCATTTTAACGATTTTGATTAAATTCGACGAAAAGCATAATTTTATTGCTCGGATTTTGCAAAAATAGCCGACAGACACATCGTCCATCGGCGTAAAGGCGCAAAGCAGGCGGACGCCTTGCAGGCGCCCGCACAACCGCTTCCACGTTGTCGCTTGCCGCGCATGCAGAGCGCCCGTCAAATCGGCGCAGACCCTGCTCCTATGCAAAAAACGGCGGGAGCAGAGCGCCCGCAACGGCGTTTTCTCCCGCCGACGGGCGCGCCGGCAACCGCGTTTTCCGCTATCGGGCCTTCATCGCGCGGTTTGCCAGCTTCTTTCCTTTCACACATTGCCCGGATTCGCCAGCATCCGCTTGCGGCCGGGGAAACCATCGCAGAAAGAGCCGGGGGAACGCCTTTCGAACGCTCCCCCTGAACGCCGGCGAGGGCGCTTCGTCAACGCCCGGCGTCCAGAAGTTCGCCGTTGGTGGCGATCACCACGACGCGCAGAGGAATGCTTTTGCCGCTCATTGCCAACGCGCGGCGCGCGGCGTTTTCCAGACCGCCGCAGCAGGGCACCTCCATGCGCGCCACGGTAAGGGAACGCACGTCGTTTTCGCAAAGCACGCGGGCCAGTTTTTCGGCGTAATCGACGCCGTCGAGCTTGGGGCAGCCGATGAGCGCGACGCGGTCGCGGATGAAATCGGCGTGAAAGTTCCCGTAGGCAAAGGCGGTGCAGTCGGCGGCGACAAGCACGTCCGCCCCGGCGAACCAGGGCGCGTTCACGGGCGCAAGCTGAATTTGCACCGGCCATTGGGAAAGCTGGCTGGGCACGGCCACGTCGGCGGCGACCGGCGCGGCGCGGCGGATGGCGCCGGGCCGCGATCCGGGACAGGCGCGCGCCGCGCCGTCGCGCTTTGCCGCCAGGACGGCGGCCTCGTCGTAAGCCGCGGCCTCGCGCATTTCAAAAGAGATCGCGCCCGTCGGGCAGGCGGGCAGGCAGTCGCCCAAACCGTCGCAGTAATCCTCGCGCATAAGGCGCGCCTTGCCGCCGACCATGGCGATGGCCCCTTCGTGACAGGCGCGCGCGCACGCGCCGCAGCCGTTGCACTTCTCTTCGTCGATGCGAATGATCTTTCTAAGCATGTTTCCTCCTTCGCCACAAGGGCTTTTTCGGGCGATCCGCTCGCCTTCGCGCGCCGCAGGACGCCCCGCGGGCAAGGAATCGCGCTTTGTGAACGGGCTACGTCGCGGGATGCTTTATCTTTCCGCTTCCGCCCCTGTGTTGGGCCCGGTTCGCGCGCCGCAGGACGCCCGCGGGCAAGGAATCGCGCTTTGTGAACGGGCTACGTTGCGGGATGCTTTATCTTTCCGCTTCCGCCCCTGTGCGGCCCGGTTCGCGCGCCGCAGGACGCCCCGCCTCCATGCAAGCCGCCAGGGGCCCGCGTTTCACGCCGCAAAAAGCCCCCCGCGAGTGCTTCGCGGGAGGCTGCGTTCGTCGTTTACCAGCAATACGGGCAGGCCGTGAAGCCCTGCGCCTGGATAAACTCGATGGCCACAAGGGAACCATTGCTCATTCCCGCGCCCGCGCAAACCGAATTGCTGTGGAAAATATTGCCGTTGGAATTGCCCTTGAGGTCGATATAGGCCGCGCGCACCGTGGACGGATCGCCGCCCACAACGCCCGTGCCGCCCGTACCGCCCGTGCCGCCCGTACCGTTTCCACAGACCGGACAGGGAGTCTTGCCCCAGGCGCGGGCAAAGGCGAGATAGGCCGCGGAGGAACCCGCGCCGGCATGCGCCTGTACGGTGTGATAGTACGGATCGCTGGTGCTGCCGTAGACCACGGTGGCGGCGACGCTTGCGCAGACCGGGCAGGGCGATTTGCCGTAGTTCAGCGCCCGCTCCAGGGGAACGTAATACGCGCCGGAGCCCGCGTGCGCACTGTTGAGGTGGAAGTACTCGTCCTCCATGCTGGCGTAGACGCCGATGCCGGAGGTGCCTTCCACAAAGGCGGTGCCCTCCTGGAAGGAGCCATCGCCGGCGCCGCCGGTACCGCCCTGCTCGCCCTGGATCTGATTGTTGTAGGCGTCCAGGCAGATCTGGCAGTACTGCTTGCCCATGGCCAGCGCCACGGACAGATAGCCCTGAATGGCGCCCTCGGGCGCGTGGCTGCCGTAAATGTGGAACTCCGGCGAGGTGGCCGTAGCCCACACGACGCGCTCGGCAACGGCGGCGGCGCAGGTCGGGCAGGCGCGCTTGCCGTAGTTCAGCGCCGTTTCCAGCGTGATGTAGCTGGCCCCGGAGCCCGCGCAGTCGCTGGAGAGGTGATAGTAGGGGCCGCTGGGCGTGGCATAGACGCGGATGCCCGAAGTGCCGGGCACATAGTTGGCCACCTGCGTGGGCACATTGCCGCCGGAACTGCCGCCGCTTACGCAGGACGGGCAGGGCGCGTAGCCCATCATCAGCGCCTGCGCAAGCGTGCCGGAGGAGGCGTAGGCCATGTTCTCCACCGTGCAGGCGTTGTTGTAGTGGTAATACTGCCCGCCGTTGCCGATGGCGTATACGGTGCGGTTGGCGATGGCGCAGCAGGTCTCGCAGGCTGTTTTGCCCATGGCTACGGCCTGTTCAAGGCTGACCGCCTGGGCGTTGCGCATGCCCTGGCAGTAGCGGTCGGTGTGATACCACTGGCCGTTTTGCGTGCAGTACACCGTCACGCCGGAAACGCTGGTGCCGGTATTTCCCGTGCCGCTTTCGCCGCCCGTTCCGCTCTCGGCGCTCCAGCAATACGGACAGCGCTGATAGCCGTAGGCCAGCGCCTGCGCAAGCGTACCCGCCGTAGCGCCGGACATGCCTGAACAGGTGGCGTAGGAATGGTAATAGGTGCCGCCCGGCGTCGCGTACACGGTGCGGTTGGCCGACGAGCAGCACACCGGGCAGGGCTCGCGGCCGATCTGCAGCATGCTCAGCAGCGTAACGCGCTGGGCGTTGCGCATCTCCGAGCCGGTGCCGCCATCGCAGGTAGAGTTGATGTGATAGTAGCGGCCGTTCTCCGTGGCGTAGACGTATACGGTGCCGTCGGTCGCGCCGCCGGTCGTTCCCTGCCCGGTCGTCCCGCCGCCCGTGTTGGGCAGGGAGAAGCTGCCGATGCACTTGGGGCAGGCGCCCTTGCCCATCACCAGCGCCACGGCCAGAGGCATGCCGGTGGCGTTGCGCATGGACGAGCCGGTACCGCCGTCGCAGGTGGGATTGCTGTGGAACCAGGTGCCGTTTTCCGTGCAGTAGACGGTGACGCGGGCCAGCGAGCAGCAGTTCGGACAGGGCTCGATGCCGTACTGCAGCGCCGTGAGCATGCTGACATAGGACGCGCCCGTCAAACCGCCGCAGTCGCTGGTGATGTGGAAATACGGCCCTTCGGGACGGGCATAGACCATCAGGCCGCTGCCGTCGGAGGAAAGCGTGCGCACATATGACAGCAGCGTATTGCCGGAAAGGTAGTTCGTATTGCCCGCAGCCTGCTGCGTGCCGCCGGCGCACACCGGGCACGCGGTCTTGCCGGCGTTCTGGGCCTGCTGAAGCGTCACTTCAAAGGCGCCGACCATGGCCTCGCCGGTACCGCCGTCACAGGTGGGGCTGGTGTGATACCACTGGCCGCCGTTGGTCATGTAATAGGTGGTCTGGTTATAGCAGATCGGGCAGGCGCTCAGCCCGCGGCGCTGCGCCACCTCCAGGCTGATATAGGAAGCGTTGCCATTGAGGTTGGAACAGCTATCGTTGCTGTGATAGTAAAGGCCCGTCGTGCCGGCGTAAACATATTCGCCCGTCTGCGAACTGTCGCCAGGCTGCGCGGAGGCGATCGGCGTGGCCGAAGGCGTGCTCTCCAGCCCCGGCAGCGCGGAGGAGGAGGGCTGTACGCCCGGCGTGGCGCTGGGAAGCGCCGAGGCTTCCACCGTGACCGTCGGCGTAGGCGAAATGAGGCTGATGGTCGGGCCGACCACGGGCTGGTTGGGGTCGTTCATGCCGCTGGAAACCAGCTGTACGATAGCGTAGATGATCAGCACGAACCAAAGCGCCGAAGCAGCGCTGATGCCCGCGCGCATGGGCAGTTCAAAGCGCCCGCGCCGCCACAGAAGGTAAATGCCCAGGGGCGGGAACAGCACGAGCAGAACATAGGTCACCCAGTCGTTTTCGTCGATATACTGCATGAACGGGGACGCGGGTTCCTCTTCCCCGACATATTCGCCGTTTTCATCGTAATAGCCGTCCGCGTCGTCGTAATCGCCCTCGGCATAGTCCTCGTCGGCATAATCCTCGTCGGTATAGTCCCCGTCGGCATAGCCGCCGTCCTGCGCGTAATCCGCGTCGGCATAATCGCCGTCCTGCGCGTAGTCGTCGCCATAATCCTCGTCGGCGTATTCGTCGTCGGCATAATCATACCCATCGTCGCCATAGTCGTCGCTCTGGGCGTAGCCGTCGCGGCCGTCCTCGCCGTAC
This sequence comes from Candidatus Pullichristensenella avicola, assembly GCA_018711655.1. Taxonomy (GTDB): domain Bacteria; phylum Bacillota; class Clostridia; order Christensenellales; family Aristaeellaceae; genus Pullichristensenella; species Pullichristensenella avicola. Next base: position 32,899 of record DVIA01000069.1, on the reverse strand, counting down.
GAATCCTCGCCGGACGCGCCGTCATAGCCGTAATCGTCCTGCGCGCCGTCATAATAGCCGTCCTGCGCGTCATAGGCGTCAAGGCCATCGGCCACGTCGGCGTTTTCGCCGCCTTTGAAGCCGAACGGAAAGCGCTGAATCTCGCCATCTCCCCAGCGGAAAGCAAAGCCCGCTTTGGAAATATTGAACTTCAGTTTTCCGATTTTATATGTTGCCATACCATGCACCTCGCCTGTGGATAAGCACGATTTACATTGTCATACTTCTGTAACATTATCCTTTATTAGCATACACCAAAAGCGCCCGTTCGTCAATCGAATAAAACGAAAAAACCGGCCCGAAAAATGAACAATATCTGTAGCGCCCGTCCCGGAATTGTCTTTTTTGCGTACATTTCCGGCTGCGGAAGAGGAAATCCCCACAAAAAGTTCGCAAAGAATGTCGATTCTCCCCATTGCCTATCCCTTTTTGCATGTGTTATAATGGTTGGTGAAGGAAAAAGCCTCTGTTGAATGAATGTATGGAGAAAGGCCGTGCAAACGGCAGGGATTCGGAGGGAAACGCTATGGCAAAGAAGAAAAAAAGTGGCCTGCGCGTCGGCAGTTACGTCGTGCGTCCGCTGGGGATCATCATCATCGCCGTATTGCTGGTGGCGCTGTTGGTCGTCGGCGCGCTGATCATCATCCAGCGCGTGAGCGGATCGGACGTTGCCGCGCCGGAACCCACGCCCATCGTCGTGGAAATCACGCCCACGCCCAGTCCCACCGTAACGCCCACGCCGTCTCCGTCGCCGTCGCCGACCCCGTCGCCGACTCCCTCGCTGCGTTCGGCCACGATCCGCTCCCTGGGCGAGATCGTCATCCAGCAGGAACTGATCGACGCCGCGCGCACCGAGACCAGCTACGACTTTACCCCCATGTTTGAGTATATCAACGACGTGGTGGGCAACGCCGACTACACCGTTGGCGACGTCGAAGGCCCCATGGACAACCGCGCCGACAGCGCCTATTCCGGCGCCGATCCCTTCAACACGCCGCCGCAGATCATGCTGGCGATGCAAAACGCCGGCGTGGATATGCTCACCCTGGCCAACGCCCATTCCATGGATATGTACTTCGAGGGCCTGCAGCAGACCATCCAGAACTGCGAAACCGCCCATATGGATTACATCGGCGCCTATTCCTCGCAGGAGGACTTCAACACGCCCAAGATCGTGGAAATCAACGGCATCAACGTGGGCTTTTTGAATTATACCACCGTATGGAGCGATCGCCTGTCGGAATCCCGCCCGGAGGCCGCCGCTTACGGCCTGGCTACCATCAACAACCGCAACGTCTATAGCGACGTCACCGCCGCCCGCGAAGCCGGGGCGGACGTCGTGGTCGCCTACATCTCCTGGGGCGAGGTCGGCCAGCGCACGCTGAGTGGGGACGATCAGAGCCTTGCCATGACCATGAGCGCCGCCGGCGTGGACGTCATCATCGGCTACCATCCGCACACCACCATCGCCGCCTACTGGCTCGAGACCCAGCTTGCCGACGGCACCCCGCAGCGCACGCTGTGCATGTGCGCCACGGGCAACTTCCTTTCCAATATCATCGATCGCTACTATTCCAGCGGCGTGATCTTCGAATTCACCATTCAGGAGACCTCCGAGGGCGAATTTGAGATCACCAGCCCGGTCTATATCCCCACCTACGTCTGGCGCTACGCGAACGAGGAAAACGACGGCTATGAGTACCGCGTGCTCGCCGTGGGCGAGTGGCTCGACGAAGCGCCCGAGGGCATGACCGAAGAAGTCCACACCAATTTGCAGATCGTCTGGCAGGATATCCAGGATGCCATGGCGCTGGGCAACGCCGGCGCGACGGTATCCGCCAACTGACCGCAAAAGCGCGCCCAAACGCCCCGCCCGCAACCCCGGGCGGGACGTTTCTCTTCCCCGGAAACAGCGCGCAACCGCGTACCGACGCCGGGCGGCTGTTTCCCACTCCGCTCCGATTGATCCCGCCATTGCGGATGCGAAATGGCTTCCGACCTTTCCTCTTTCGCAGGCGCTTCAATCTGCGCGAATGCGGTTGATATGGAAAAAGGCCCCATATGCGATGGCGCGGCGTTGGCCCCGTCCGCCGCTCCTTCCCGGGCCGGCACGGCTTGGACAGGGATACAATCCGCCCTTGCGGCGCGCTCGCCCCGCTTTTCCGCCTCTGGAAAAAGCATTCTGCACAGGGCGCTTTCTCGCAGGCGCGCCAACGCGTCCGTCGCCCGGATGCGGCTGGAAGCGCTCCTGCGGGCGAGGGGCTGCCGTTTGCCGCCGCAAGGCGACTGGCGCTGCGCGTCCTTCCCTCGCGCGGCATATCCGAACGCGTCCGCGCCGTTTCTTTTTCTGAAAACCGCCGCTCGCCGCGAACCGGCGCGTCGGGCCCGCAAAATCTGGCACTGGAGGCGCTTTCATGGACGCATCCGCTTTTTCCCGAGCGCTGCTGGACTGGTACGACCGCGAAAAGCGCGATCTCCCCTGGCGCGGCGCGCGCGACGCTTACCGCGTCTGGCTCTCGGAAATCATGCTGCAACAAACGCGCGCCGAGGCCGTCGTCCCGCGCTACGAAGCCTTTCTGGCCCGCTTCCCCACCGTGGAGGCGCTGGCGGCATCCACCGAAGAGGACGTATTAAAAGCATGGGAGGGCATGGGCTACTACTCGCGCGCCCGAAACCTGCGCCGCGCGGCGCAGAAAATCGCACAACGCGGCGGCTTCCCGCAAAGTGCCGAGGAACTGGAAAAACTGCCGGGCGTGGGCGCATACACGGCGGCGGCGGTGGCGTCCATCGCCTTTGGCGAGGCCGCGCCGGCCCTGGACGGCAACCAGGCGCGGGTGCTTTCGCGCCTTCTGGCCTTTGAAGAAGTGGTCGATACGCCGCAACGGCTGCGAAAAGAGGCGGCGCAACTGATCGACCGCGAGCGGCCCGGCGACTACAATCAGGCGCTGATGGATCTGGGCAGCGGCATCTGCGCGCCGCGCGCGCCAAAATGCGAACGCTGCCCGGTATCCGCCTTCTGCGCCGCGCGCGCCGGGGGCGAGGCGCAAAGTTATCCCCGCCTGCCGCCGCCGATTGTCAAACGCGAAGTAGCGCTGACCGTGGTTCTGGCTTTCTGGAACGGGCGCGTGCTGGTGCGCCGCAGGCCGTCCAAGGGCCTGCTGGCCGGGCTGTGGGAGTTCCCCAGCTTTTCCGAGGGGACGCTTGCGGACGCGCTGCCCGGCGCGCGGGCGACGGGGGAACTGTCCCGGGCAAAGCATGTGTTTACGCACCTTGTCTGGAACATGCGCGGACTGCGCGCAGAGGTGGACGCGCTGCCGGAGGGCATGCGCGCCGTGGACGCGGAAGCACTCAAAGCGTTGCCCTTCCCCACCGCGCTGCGGGTATATCGCGAAATCGCGGAAAAAGCGTTGCAAACGATCTGACCCGGCGCGGCGCGCGAAACGCGTGCGCGAACCAGGGGCCGGATCGCGCGCAGGGCGGCAAAACCCTTTGGCCGCGATGGCCGGCAAGGAAAGCGGTCCTTCGTTCGCAAATTGGAAACATTGGATTTGGAAGGGGGCTTGCGCATGGATCCGGTCTTTTGGATCGTCGTCGGAGCGGCGATGGTGATCGCCGGGATCATCATGTACATCATGTCGAAAAAGCGGCCCTAGCCCGTCGTCCGGGCAGGCGCATGGCAAAGGGCGGGCGATTTGCGCCCGCCCTGGATCGTAGATAAAGTCCCGTCCGCTCCTCTTTGCGCAGAAAGCGCTCCTTTGGCGTCGTCTGTTCCATGGCCGCCATCTCCATTTGCCGCTTCTCCCGCCTCTTGAGCCTCTTTCGCGTCGCACAGCTTTCTTTCCGCATATATTCGGCGCGCCCGACTCGTTTTCCTTTTGGGCTTTCTGATCCGCTTAAAAGAATTGACCGTTGACCGCGCTTTGTCAACGGCCTGGGACGGGCGATGCGCGTCCGCCCGGGAGAGCGACGCGGGCCGCCCGTCGCCCTCGCCCGCGGGCATCGCGGCGCTTTTTCGCGCTCCTCGCGCCCTTCAGGGCATGCGCCCGCGCGGCGCTTATTCGACGACGCTCAGGCGGCAGACGTCCTGTTTTCCGTTGACGGCGGTGGCGACGATCTCGCAGCTTCCAGCGCGCAGGGCGGTGACCAGCCCGTTTGCCACCGTGGCCACGCTTTCGTCGCTGCTCGACCAGGAAATGGAAAGGTCGTCCGCCCAATCGGGCACGACGGCGGCGGAAAGCGCCAGCGTTTCCCCGGCGCGCACTTGCGCTTCGCGCGGATACATTTCCACAGAGGCGGGTTCCACCGGGTAGAGAGAGATCATTTCCACTTCAAAGACAATATCCGGGCCGGAGGCCGCGCCCGCTTCCACGCGCCAGATCTGGTTCTGTTCATAATCCCGCCCGACTTCCGGGCGGAAAATGAGGCACGGCCCGGCGCCGTAGCCGCCATCGTCCACGGCAAAATAGCCGCCGTCGCCGGGGAATTCGTAAACGGCGCCGCTTTGCAGATCAGTAAGGCGCACCCAGGCGTCGGTTGCATCGTAGATCTCCGGATTGAGCACGATCGACCAGGCCAGTTCCGCCTGCATCAGTTCCGCCGGAAACGCCCCCGCCGCCGGCCAGGCCACATATTCCCACGCGCCCGGATCGCCCTGCAGGTCGTGCGCGTACATGGCGACGTAGCTCATGCCGGTATCGTCGTTGGCAAGGCCGAAGCCCGTATAGGCCATCCCGGGGTTCAGCACCCAGCGCCGGTGCCCCAACGCGGCGAGGTTTTCTTCGCCGTCGTCGCGAACAAAGCTGGTCAGGCCCTCGCGCAGAACATCCTCGCCGAACCAGTTCAGGGCGGCAAGGTTGCACGTCCCCGCCGCGTAACGCGCCTTGTCGGCAAAGGCTGCGTCCATGTCCGCAGGGGCGGACGGATCGTGGCTGACAACGCCGTTGACCGCGGTCAGCGTCGCGCCATACTGGGCAAGGTCGGTCAGCGCCGCATCCAGCGCCACCTCGTCAAGCCCCGCCAGCCAGCGATAGAAATTCAGAAGATCCAGGGTGTCTGAAAGCGCTTCCGGGCGCAACGCGCCCGCGGCATAGGGCGCGCGCAGAACGGGTTGGGAAAGATACGGCTCCCCCTGCGTCCAATCGGAGATTTTCGCGTATTCGGCGCGCACCTCTTCGCGCGTAAGCGCCAAGGCGGGCGCGCCCAACAGCGTCAGCGCCGTCAGCAGCGCCAAAAAGTTTCGCAAACGCATTGTGCAATCCTTCCAAATTCGTTGTTTTATGCAATATTCCCCGCAAAAGACGAAATTCCTTCTGAAAAAGGTCTTTTCAAATCGGGGGTTTTCTGTTAAAATACATATATAATGGCGTGTCAGGCGCTGAAGCGGCCTGAAAGCAGGGAGAATGCGGGGCGTTTTCCGCGCCGCGCAAAGGCTCGCGCCTTTGAGGCCGCCCGTTCGCGGCGGAAAGGGCGCGACGCGCGTTTTCGCGGTCGCTTTCGGCGCTTCAATCCCAAATAGACCGCTCCCGCGTGGGGCGCTCGTTTTGCGCGCACGCAGGCACCTATAACCTATCAACAGGGGGAGTTCGTACATGAAGGACTATCAGGCCAAAAACATCCGCAATATCGCCGTCGTCGGGCACGGCAGCGAGGGCAAGACCACCCTGGTCGAAGCCCTGCTGTATGCCACCGGCACCATCGACCGCCAGGGCCGCGTCGAGGACGGAACCACCGTCACCGACAGCGAGCCGGAAGAGAAGCGCCGCCAGATTTCGATCAGCGCCGCCGTCGCTCCCCTGGAGTGGAAAGACGTCAAGGTCAACCTGATCGACGTGCCCGGTTACTTCGACTTTGCCGGCGAGATGGTCGGGCCGATGGCCGTGGCCGAGGGCGCGATCATCACCGTAGGCGCGGTTTCCGGCCTGAACGTGGGCGCGGAGAAGGCGTGGGCGCTGTGCGACAAGACCCATACCTCCCGCATGATCGTCATCAACCAGATGGATCGCGAAAACGCCAATTTCGCCCGCGCGCTCGCCACCATTACCGATAAATACGGCAGCCACATCGCGCCCATCGAGGTGCCGATCGTGGAGGGCGGCAAGTTCGTCGGCGTTGTGTGCGTTCTGGAAAACAAGGCCTATACCGGCGAGGGCAAGACCCTCAAGGAAATTGAGATTCCCGCCAGCATGGCCGGCGACGTCGAGAGCGCCCGCGAGGCCATTATGGAGGCCGCGGCCGGCGCCGAGGACGAACTGATGGAAAAATACTTCGAGGAAGGCGAGCTTTCGCCGGAGGAGATCATGCACGGCCTGCGCCAGGGCATCAAGGACGGCACTGTGGTGCCGGTGGTGTGCTGCTCGTCGCTGACGCGCGTGGGCCTTGCCAAGCTTTTGGACAACCTCATCGACCTGATGCCCTCCCCGGCGGGCACGGTGCTCGAGGGCGTCAACCCCAAGACCGGCGACGCCGAAGAGCGCGTCTGCGAAGAAGGCCAGCCCTTCTCCGCGCGCGTGTTCAAGACCCTGGCCGACCCGTTCGTGGGCAAGCTGTCGCTTCTGAAGGTCACTTCCGGCACGCTTTCGGGCGATACGCCGCTTTACAACGCCAACGCCGAAAAGGCCGAGAAGGCCGGCAACATCTACTTCCTGCGCGGCGGCAAGCAGAACCCGGCGCAGAAGGTTTGCGCGGGCGATATTTGCGCCATTTCCAAATTGAGCAGCGTCGCCACCGGCAACACGCTGTGCGATCCGGGCAAGCCCGTGAAGTTTGAGGACCTTGAGTTCCCGGCGCCCTGCATCTCCATGGCCGTATACGCCAAGAAGGCGGGCGAGGAGGACAAGATCTTCTCCGGCCTCAGCCGTCTGATGGAAGAGGACCCGACCATCCGCGTGGAAAAGAATGTGGAGACCACCGAGAGCGTGCTCTCCGGCCTGGGCGAGCTGCACCTGGAGGTCATCGCCAAGAAGCTGGCCAGCAAGTTTGGCGCCGAGTGCCTGCTGCAGTTCCCGAAGATCCCCTACCGCGAGTCCATCCGCAAGAAGATCGACGTGCAGGGCCGCCACAAGAAGCAATCCGGCGGACACGGCCAGTTCGGCGACGTGTGGATCGAGTTCCGACCCAACGACGACCCGACCGATACCGAATTCCACTTTGAGGACGCGGTGGTCGGCGGCGTGGTGCCGCGCAACTTCATCCCCGCGGTTGAAAAGGGCCTGCGCGACAACATCAAGCACGGCGTGCTGGCCGGTTACCCGGTGGTGGGCCTGACCGCCAAGCTGCACGACGGTTCCTACCACGCCGTGGACTCTTCGGAAATGGCCTTCAAAACCGCCGCGCGCATCGCCTTTAAGAAACTGGTGGACGCCTCCCCCGTGCTGCTGGAGCCGATCTACTCGGTAAAGGTCTATGTGCCCGACGAGTACATGGGCGACGTTATCGGCGATATGAACAAGCGTCGCGGCCGCATCATGGGCATGGATCAGGTCAACGGCCTGCAGTGCGTCTCCGCCGAGGTGCCGCTGGGCGAAATGTTCAAATACGCCACCGACCTGCGCTCGATGACGCAGGCGCGCGGTTCGTTCACCATGCAGTTTGAGCGCTACGAGGAAGTGCCCGCTGCCGACGCCAAGAAGATCATCGAAAACACCAAGCGCGAAGAGGAAGAAGAGGAATAACCTCTTTTCCGGCGGCCTGCCCGCCGCGCAAACGCGATATTTTGCCAGCGCCTCTGCCTGCAGGGGCGCTTGGCTGTGTCTGAAAAGGCGCCGCATGCGCAAAAGGCGGCCGGTGCGACCGACGGCCTTTCATCATCCTGGGCCCGATCTGCCCAAAGGCCCGCTTCCCCGCGCCGCGGGCGGAAGATGGAAAACGCTCCGGGCATGCGCGCCGCTTCCCCCGCTTGCGGCGCGCATGTTGCAAATTGCCGTCCGCCGCAGCGCGCCCGCGCTGTAGAAAACGCCGTTTGAAGCGCGGCCGATCCGGAAACGCTTTGGGAAGGAAGCGACCGGCAAATTCAAAAACGCACGCGATAAAACGACGCTTTGTGGAGAAAACGATGCAACGGGAGATACTTTTGCTGGGAGACGCGCGCCTGTACCAGGTCTGCGAGGCGGTGCGCCCCGAGGATCTGGACGAAATGCCGGCGCTGATTGCCGACATGCGCGATACCATTCTCGCCTATCGGCGGCGGATGGGCGCGGGACGGGCCATCGCCGCGCCGCAGATCGGCGTGATGAAACGCATGGTGTGCATGTGCCTTGAAGATGCTGCGGAGGCCTTTCTCAATCCTGCGCTCTCCTTCCCCGACGGGGAGAGGATGGACGTCCTGGACGATTGCATGTCCTTTCCCCATCTGCTGGTGCGCTTGCGGCGCTATCGCCGCTGCGTCGTGCGCTATCGCGACCTTCAATGGATTGAGCGGGAACGGGCGCTGGAAGGCGACCTCGCGGAACTTTTGCAGCATGAATGCGACCATCTGGACGGCGTGCTGGCCACCATGCGCGCCGCGAGCGCGCGCGAACTTGTAATGCGGGCGCATTGAGGAGGAAACCATGCAAACTGGATTGGTGCTTGAAGGCGGCGGCATGCGCGGCATTTACACCGCCGGCGTGCTGGATGTGATGGACGAAGCGGGCCTGCGCACGGCTTTTGACGGCGTGATCGGCGTTTCCGCGGGCGCGGTGCACGGCTGCTCGTTCGTTTCCGGACAGCGTGGGCGCAGCATCCGCTATTTCACCAGATACTGCCGCGACCGCGGGTTTATGAGCGTGTATTCGCTGCTCACCACAGGCAACGCCGTGGGGGAAAAGCTGTGTTACCACGATATTCCCGAAAGGCTCGATCCCTTTGACAACGAAGCCTTCATGGCCTCCCCCACCGCCTTTTATGTGGGCGTGACCAACCTCGAAACGGGCGAGGGCGAGTATCCGCGCGTGAGCGACCTGTTTGCGCAAATGGACTATCTGCGCGCCTCCGCCTCCATGCCCTATGTTTCGCGCATCGTCATGCTGGAAGGCAAGCCCTACCTGGACGGCGGCATTGCCGACAGCGTGCCCCTGGCGGCCTTTGAGCGCATGGGTTACGCGCGCAACGTCGTGGTTTTGACCAAGGAGGCCGGTTTCAAGCGCAAGAGCGACAACATTCCCCTGCTCAACGGGCGCTACCGCAAATACCCGCGCTTTCTTGCAACCCTGGCGCGGCGTGTGGAACTGTGCGACGCAGAGGAAAAATACATTCAGCAAGCCGCGGCCGAGGGGCGCGCGTTCGTCGTCCGCCCCAGCCGCAGGCCGGAGATCGGCCGCCTGGAGCGCGATCCGGAGCGGTTGCGCAGTCTTTACGAATTGGGCCGGCGGGACGCGCTTTCGGCGTTGCCGGCCATGAAGCGCTTCCTTGCCGCGAACGGGGAGGAAACGGCGTGAAGGCCCTCCTGCTCGCCTTGGCGCTGCTGGCGGGGGCGTTTCTGCTGGCGACCTGGCTGTGCTACTGTCTGGCCTTCCGCCGCCACCAGCGCGCAAAAACGCTCAACGTCTTTGAAGAATCCCGCTACGGAAGCCTTGCGGCGGCAATGCGCGCGGGGCGGGCGTTCTACGAATCGCTGCATTTTGAAGAGGTGGAAATCACTTCCTTCGACGGCGTGCGCCTGCACGGACGGCTTTGCAACGCGCAGGAAGGCCGGCCGACGATCCTGCTGTTCCACGGCTGGCGTTCCTGCGCGGCGCGCGATTTTGGTTGCGTGCTGCAATTCTATCTGGAGCAGGGGTTCGCGCTTTTGCTGGCAGATCAGCGCGCGCACAGCAAAAGCGGCGGCAAAACCATCGCCTTTGGCGTGAACGAGCGCTGGGACTGCCTGGCCTGGGCGCGATGGGCGGATGAACGCCGCCATCCCTCGGCGATCTACCTGGACGGCATCTCCATGGGCGCGGCCACGGTGCTGATGGCCAGCGCGTTGGATCTGCCAGCCAGCGTGCGCGGCATCATCGCCGATAGCGGCTACACTTCGCCGCGGGCGATCCTGCGCAAGGTCGTTCGTCAACTGCATCTGCCCGTGCGGCCGGCGTATTTCCTTTTGCACCTGGGCGCGCGCCTGTTCGGGCGCTTCGACCTTGAGGCGGCCAGCGCCGCGCAGGCGTTGGAAACGTGCCGCGTGCCGGTGTTGCTGGTTCACGGCGAAGCCGACAATTTCGTGCCCTGTGAAATGTCGCGGGAGAATTATGCGCGCTGCGCATCCGCCAAACGGCTGATCACCGTGCCCGGGGCGGACCATGGCTTCAGCTATCTGGTGGACAAACCCGGCATAGAAACCGCGCTGAAGCAGTTCTTTGCCGAAACCCTGCCGCGGCCCTGAGCGATTCCCTCAGGCCGCGGCGCGTTTTTCCAACGCCATCGCCGTTGATGAACCCCGTCCGCCTTCGCACCCGGACGGTTCCCCCCGCGCCAGGCCAAACCGGCGCAGCGCGGTAAGCGCAGCGTCAACCCCTCCCCCGAAAGCGGCCGGGCGCGGAGCAGGAATCGCGACGCCGCCAGCGTTGCGCAGGCGCGACGCCCTCTTATGGGGGAAAACGAAAACGCCCCGCGCCGGCTTGGCCCGACGCGGGGCGTTTTCACGCGCTTCAGCGCCCCTTGCGCAGGCGCGCCATTCCATGGCGAAGGGCCGGCAGAAAGAGCCAGACAAGCAGCGCAAGGAGCAGACAGGTCATCCATGCGCCGCAAATGAGGCCGCCCCCGCCGCCTGTGAGCCAATCCTCCGACACGGCGTAAAGCCGGGCGCCGGTCTGCGCGCCCGTGTTGGCCCCGGGAAAGGCCAGCAAACCGCCCGAAGCCCAACTCCAGCCAAAGCGCAGGCCCGCCGAAACCCCGGCGCGCCCCGTATCGCTCAGGCGCGCACAGATAACGGCGGTAAGCGCCATGTTGACCATGCCCAGAGGCCGCAGCGCATAGCCGCCCGTCATCGCAAAAAACACCAGCGCCGAAGCGACATAGCCCCACACCTGCCGCGCCTGCGCCGCCGTGCGCAGGATCACCGCGCGGTCGAAGCGTTCTTCGGCCAGCGCCGCCAGCGCGTATACCGCCAGCATCCACGCCATATCGGCGCGCAGAACAAAGCCGCGCTCGTACAGGCGCATGGAATCCAACGCCAGAAACAGCGCCGCGCCCATCCCGACCGCCAACGCGCCGCCCAGCGCGCCCAACGCGAAATGCCCGGCGCGCAGGCGGGGAAAGCGACCCAAACGGAACAGGCGCATCATTCCGGCGGAAAGCGCGACGACGCCGGCGCTGCTGATCAGCGAAACGACGCGCCCGGAGTTTTCCGCCAGCAGCCGCGCCCAGGCCGGCGCGCGCAAAAGTGTGTCCGCGTTGAGGTTCCAGGCCGCAAAGAGCGCCGAAAAGCCGCGCGCAAGGCCGTATCCGGCCAACCACGTCCACCCCAGGTAAAGCGCGCAGGCCAGAAGGATTTTCCACGCCGTGCGCACGTCGCCCCGCCGGTTCCGAGCCGCGCGCGCGAGGCCGCCGCGCAGCCTACTCCACCACCGCATGGATCAATTCCGGCGCCGCCGTCTTTTCGCGCGAAAGCGAAACGGCGCGGCCAAGGAGATTCAGCGCGCCGGTCACGTCCGAGCGCGGGCCGGCGTGCAGCGTCAAAAGCGCCTCGCCCCGGCGGACGTACTCGCCCACGCGCCGGCGCATGACCACGCCCACGGCGGGATCTACGGCGTCCTCCTTGCGCAGCCTACCCGCGCCCAAAAGGCGCGCCGCGTTGCCCACATCGGCGGTGCGGATGGCGGATATGTAGCCGTCGTCCGGGGCGGGCAGATCGACGCGGCGCGGCGCCTTGGGCAAAAGGCCGGTATCTTCGCACACGCGCGGGTCGCCGCCCTGCGCCTCAATCATTTCGGCAAATTTCGCAAGCCCCGCGCCGGAGGCGATCTTTTCCTCCAGCATCGTTTTGCCCGCCGCCACCGAGGGCGCGATGCCGGCGTTTCTGAGCATGTGCGCGCCAAGCGTCAGGGAAACGTCGCGCAAGGGCCCGGCCGTGCGGCCAGCGAGGACGTCGATGGCCTCTTCCACCTCCAGCGCGTTGCCGATGTACATGCCCAGGGGCTGATCCATATCGGTGATGAGTGCCGAAAAACGGCGGCCGCTGAGGTTGCCGATGCGCACCATGTCCTCGGCCAGTTTGCGGGATTTTTCCGGCGTGTCCATAATGGCGCCAGAGCCGGTTTTGACGTCGAGCACCACCACGTCGCAGCCGGCGGCCAGCTTTTTGGAAAGGATGGAGGAAACCACCAGCGGCAGGCAATCGACCGTTTCGGTGACGTCGCGCAGGGCGTAGAGCACCTTGTCCGCGGGGGCGAGTTCGGCGGTCTGGCCGGCGATGGCGCAACCGACGCGGCAAACGATGCGCTTGAATTCCTCCACGCTCAGGTTGACGTTCATGCCGGGGATGGATTCCAATTTGTCCAGCGTGCCGCCGGTGAAACCCAGTCCGCGGCCGGACATCTTCGCCACCTTCAGCCCGCAGGCGGCGGTCAGCGGCACGAGGATGAGGCTGGTGGTATCGCCCACGCCGCCGGTGGAGTGCTTGTCCGCCTTGACGCCGGGAATGTCCTTCAAGTCCAGCGTATCGCCGGATTTGGCCATGGCCAGCGTCAGGGCCAGCGTCTCCCGGTCGGACATGCCCTGGATGCAGATGGCCATCAAAAGCGCGGAGATCTGATAGTCGGCCCAGGTCCCCTCGGTCACGCCGCGCACAAAGGCGCGGATCTCCGCCTCGTTCAATTCGCCGCCAAAGCGCTTTTTGCGCAGGACTTCGTTGGGACGTATCTCCGTCATAGCAGCAGTTCCTTTCTCCAAAGTTCGCGTTTCTGTTCGTAGGAAAGCGTATAAGCGGGGCTGGTAGAGGGCAGGCGCGCGCTTGCGCGGCCCGCCAGCGCGCCGGGGCAGAGGCGCAGAAACAGCCTTTGCGCCGCCGCGCCGTTGAACAGCACGCGCTCAATGCGCGCATGGTCGCGGAAAAAGGCGGCAAAGTCGTTCGCTTCCGCGTTGCGAATGGCGCTGTCAAGCGATCCGCGGCGCGTGCAGGCGCGCAGCACGTCCCACAAAGCGACGCCGTTTTCCAGCGCCAACGCCTGTTTTTCCGCCGTGGTTTGCGGCAGGGGCGCGCCCACAACGTCCGCAAGGATGCGCCAGAAGGCGTTGCGCGGATGGGCGTAGTAAAACCCCGCCCGCAGCGATTCCACGCTGGGCATCGTGCCCAGAACCAGCAAACGGCTGTTCGCATCCGCCACGGGCGCGTAGCCTTCGATTCTTTCCATGGCAGTATTATAGCAGAAATGACGCAAAAAGCAAAGTTTCGCTTTTCAAAACGCAGTTCATCATGTATAATATGGTCAGGCGTCCGCACGGGGAAAAGCGGACGCGCAAAGGAGTGGGACTCTTGGAGGAATTGCGGCGGAAAAAAGCGTTCATCAGCGATATGGACGGCGTGATCTATCACGGCAATCTGCTTTTGCCGGGCGTTCGCGAATTCGTGGACTGGCTGGAAAGCAATGGCAAGGAATACATTTTTCTCACCAACTCCTCGGAGCGCAGCCCCAAGGAGCTAAAACAAAAGCTGCACCGGCTCGGCCTGGACGTGGGCGAGGAGCACTTCTATACCAGCGCCCTGGCCACGGCCAGCTACCTGAAAAGCCAGTGCCCCGGCGGCTCGGCCTACGTCATCGGCGAGGCGGGGCTGGTGGGCGCGCTTTACGACGCCGGTTTTTCCATGAACGACGTCAACCCGGACTATGTGGTCGTGGGCGAAACCAGCGGCTACAGCTTTGAAAAAATCCAGAAGGCCGTGCATCTGGTGCGCAACGGCGCAAAGCTTCTGGGCACGAACCCGGACATCACCGGCCCCATCGAAAACGGCATCGCCCCGGCCTGCCGCGCGCTCATTTCGCCCATCGAAATGGCCTGCGGCCGGCAGGCGTACTTCATCGGCAAGCCCAACCCGCTGATGATGCGCCACGCGCAAAGCCGCCTGAACGCCGCGCCGGAGGATACGGTGATCATTGGCGACCGCATGGATACGGACGTGGTGGCCGGCATCGAATCCGGCATGGATACCGTGCTGGTGCTTTCAGGCGTGACCAGTCTGGAAAGCATGGCGACCTATCCCTATCAACCGCATTATGTGCTGCGCGGCGTGGGCGATATTCCCGCGGGCGCGGAGCCTGTGAGGGTGCGTCCATGAGCGCAAAAAAGAAGATTTTGCTGATCACCACCACGCACACCGGCTGCGGGCACAAATCCATTTCCGACGCGCTGATGGACTGGTTTGCCGAAATGCCGGAGGTGGAGGTCAAAACGGTGGACGGCTTCGAGGATCTGGTGGGCAAGTCCGTCACCGCCATTGGCGACAGCTACGGCGTCGTCACCCGCCACGCCAAGTTTCTGTGGAAACTGACGTGGGATTTTGGCACGCGCTTTAACGATACCTATTGCTCCCTGATGTCCACCTGGGCGGAAAAGCGCTTCATCGAAGTTGTGGCCCGGGAGCGGCCGGACGTGGTTCTCACCACGCACCCGATGTTCAATTCCTCGCTGCTCACCGTCTGCGAGGAGCATGGGTTGGACATTCCCTTCGTTTCCGTGCAGGCCGATCCGGTAACAGTGCATCCCTCGTGGTGCGATCCGCGCTCGGCGCTCACCGTTTGCGCCACCGACGAGGCCGTGGAGCGCACGCTTGCCTATGGGGTGCCCCGCGAACGCATCCTCAAAATCGGCTTCCCCACGCGCCGCCGCTTTACGGATATGGCCCAGCGCCTGGAAAAACCCGCCTACGACCCTGCGCGGCCGGCAAAATGCCTGATGATGTCCGGCGGCGAGGGCAGCGGCATGCTCGGCTCCTATGCGCACGAATTGATGACAAAAACCGACGTGCATTTGACCATCATCTGCGGGCGCAACAAGCAACTGAAAAAGCGCCTGGAGGCGCTGCTCAAGCGCAAATACGGCGAGCGCGTGCGCATTCTCGGCTTCGTAACGGAAATTGAGGCGCTGATGAACGACAGCGATATCATGATCGCCCGCGGCAGCCCCAATTCCTTCTTTGAAGCCGTGGTGATGAACGTGCCCCTGATCATTACCGGCGCGCTGCCCGGCCAGGAACAGGGCAACCCGGAACTGGTGGAGCGCTATGGCCTGGGCATCGTTTCTACGGGCCTCAAGCGCCTGCCGGAAGCGGTCAACCGCCTTCTGGAAAACAATGGCGCGGAGCTTGCCCGCATTCGCGAAGCGCAGCGCGCCTATCGCCGCTTTGATAACGCCAAGCGCATTGCCGAGGCCGCCCGCGACCTCGCCCTGCGCCAGTAACGCGCCGCTTGACGCTCCCCCGCCCGGGTCGCAGGACCAGGGCGGTATTTTTTACAAACATGGTATTGACACTTTGTCAGAACAGTGCTATCCTGTATGTGTTGACAGAGTGTCAGAATGCGGCGGCTGCGAAAGAAGCGCTCGCGCGCCTCGCCGCCGCCCGCCCTCTGGCCAACAGACGCAGGGCGCATACGCGCAGAGATTTTTGGGTTCTGAAGGAGTGTTTGAAATGCGCAAAAAGATATTGGTGGCATACTTTTCTGCCAGCGGCGTAACCGCGCGCGCGGCCAGGGAGATCGCCGCGGCCGTGGGCGCGGACCTGTATCAGATCCGCCCCGAAACGCCGTACACCGCCGCCGACCTCGACTGGACAAAGAAAAACAGCCGCAGTTCCGTAGAGATGAACGACGCCGCCTGCCGCCCCGCAATCGCCGGCGAAATGCCGGATGCGGCGCGCTACGACGCGATCTTTGTCGGTTTCCCCATCTGGTGGTATGTGGAGCCGCGCATCGTCGATACTTTCCTGGATGGATGCGATCTTGCCGGCAAAACGCTCATCCCCTTCGCCACCTCGGGCGGCAGCGGCATAGAGGGCGCGGCGCGCAACCTGCAAAATGCCTACCCGCAGGCGCAGTGGAAGGCGGGCAAACTGCTCGGCGGCGCGGGCGCGGGAGCCTGGGCCAAGGCCGCCCTCGACGCCTGAGCGCGGAAAGGAGATGCAAAGCGTGAAATCCAGGGTCTATTTTACCCGCGTCATCACGCCCGAGCGCGTAGTGGACATCTACCGCAAGCTGGGCGTCGAACTTCCCGGAAAGGTGGCCGTCAAGGTACACACCGGCGAGCAGGGCAACCAGAATTTCCTGCGCCCGGAATTCTGGAAGCCGATGGTGGACGCGGTGCGCGGCACGGTAGTGGAATGCAACACCGCCTATGGCGACGCCTCAAGCGGCGTGCGCGACCACACCGACAGCCACCGCCGTCTGCTTGTGGAGCACGGCTGGACCAGGTACTTTGACGTGGATATCATGGACGCCGAAGGCCCGGACGTCGTCTGGCCCATTCCGAAGGGCAAGGTGCTGAAGGAAAACCGCGTCGGCAAAAACATTCTCCGCTACGATTCCATGCTCGTTCTGGCGCACTTCAAGGGCCATCCGGCGGGCGGCTACGGCGGCGCGCTCAAACAGATCTCCATCGGCTGCGCTTCCAGCGCGGGCAAGGCGCTGATCCACTCCGCCGGCAGGACGGCCGACCGCTTGAAAACCTGGACGATGCACGCCAGCAACGTCGCCTTCCCCGAGGCCATGGCCGACGCCGCCATGAGCGTTGCGGAGCACTTCCGCGGCAACATCGCCTATATCAACGTGATGAAGAACCTCTCTGTGGATTGCGACTGCTGCGTCGTGGCCGAGGATCCCTGCATGCAGGACATCGGCATCCTCGCCTCCACCGATCCCGTGGCCGTGGACCAGGCCTGCATGGACCTCGTCATCCGCTCTGACGACCCGGGCCGCGACCATTTCCTGGAGCGCGTCAACAGCCGCAACGGCATGCACACCATCGAGGCCGCCGCGGAACTGGGCTATGGTTCGCGCGAATACGAATTGATCGAGTTCTGATCCCCTCCGGCCCCGGCGGGACGCCCCGGGGCCGAAATCAATCGGAAAGGCGGTGGCCGCGCATGCCCGCGGGCTCAGAAGCGCTGACGCAGGCGCGGAAAGAGGAAATCGTCAACGCCTGCGCCGCGTTGTACGAAACCATGGGGTTTCGGGAGATTACCCTCAACGACATCGGAAAGCGGACGTCCTTTACCCGCACCTCCATTTACAATTACTTCCATACCAAGGAGGAAATCTTCCTCGCCCTGCTCCAACGGGAACACGAAGCCTGGGCCGAGGACCTGGAGGCCATTTTGCGCGGCCACGAAACGCTGTGCGCCGCGGCCTTTGCCGACGCCTTTGCGCGGACGCTGGAAAAGCGCGAGCGCATGCTCAAATTGATGTGCATGAACCTCTACGATATGGAGGGCAACAGCCGCCTGGAAAACCTGGCGGCCTTCAAGGTTGCCTACGCGCGAACGAAGGACGCCGTCGCCGCCTGCCTGCGCAAGTTCTTCCCGCAGATGGGCGAAGCGGGTGTTGAGACGTTTGTGTACATCCTCTTTCCCTTCCTCTTTGGCATTTACCCGTACACGACCACGACCGAAAAACAGAAAGCGGCCATGGAGATGGCCCGCGTTTCTGTTGTTCCCCATACGATCTACGAAATCGCGCGCTCTCTTGTCGGCAAACTGCTGCCGGCGGACTGAGCGCAAAGCGCGCCGGCCGCTCCTTCGCCGCGCTCCGGAGACGGCCTTCACCCCAGAAGCGCCCCGCCCCGGGTGCGTCCTTCACCGCGGGGACGCCCTTCGCCTTGAGTGCGCCCTTCGCCCCGGAGACATCCTTCGCCCCGGAGGCGTCTTTCGTCCCGGAAGCTTCCTTCGCCCCGGAGGCGTCTTTCGTCCCGGAAGCGCATCTCCCCCTCCGCGCTGCGAGCGGGCCCGCAAAACGGCCCTTGCGCGCGCAAACGCCGCCCCGCAAAATCCGGGGCGGCGTTTTGGGCAACCGCGGGCGGCGGCCGGTCGCGGTGAAACGGCGCTTCTAGCGCAGAAGGCCGCAGAATTTGTCGTATCCCCTTTGCGCCGCGTCGGCGATCTTCGCCTCCAGCTTCTCCATGCGCAGCGCGCGAAACAACGCCTGGCGGCCGTATTCCAGCGCCCCGCAGGCGATGAAAATAACGGCCAGCGTCGCCGGGAATATCCATATCTCCCGCAGCGTTATCTGCGCCGGCAAAAGCGCGATCAGCCCCTGGGCCCAGATGACATCCTGGAAAAAGTAGTTGTCGTGGATCAGGTAGATTCCGAACGTCACGCCGGCCAGGCGAAACACCCAGCGGGGATACATCCGCTCGCGCCGCCAGAGGAAAAGCAGGAACGCCGCCACAGCGCCGCACAAAGGCAGGTAGGAATTGTAATTCCACAGGTATTCGGGTATCTTCTCCCAACCCGGCATGGGAATCAGGCGCAAAAGCCACAGCCCCGCCACGCTCAGAAGCAGCAGTGCCGCCCACAGCGCCGGCCGCCGCCTGGGCGGATACAAGCGCAGGTACGCGCCAACAAAATACACCACCAGGAACCAGGGAAAACCCAGGGGCTGGAGGGACAGCTGCTCTGCGTACATCGGCGTACAGAAAAGCGCGATCAGCAGAACCAGCAGCGCCGTCGCCTGCCGCCTGTCCAGCGCGCGCAGGAAGATATTCAGAAACGGCGAGATCAGGTACAGGGCGATATAGACAATGGCGAACCAGTTGCCCCCGATCAACCAGGGCAACAGCGTCTGCACAAGGCCCTTCCGCTGAAGCTGGCCGCCCGCCAGCAGATAGGCCGCATAGCAGACGACCGACCAGAAAAACACCTGCGTCACAAGCGCCATGAGCTTGCGCGGCTTGAACGTGCTCTGGCATTGAAAATAGCCTGTGATGAGCACGAAGCAGTTGACGCTGAGGTTGGCAAAGCTCTTGATCAGCCACAAAATCGTCGTCGTCGGGCCGTCCGCGCGTTCAAATATATTTCCATAGTGGAGAATGTGAAAGGCAATAACGCCCAGCATCAGAATGATGCGAAACGCCTCGATGTTTCCATTTCGCTTTTGCATGACCACATTCCTTTCAACGCCTGCCGTCATTCTCCCCATCGGACAGCGGCCCGATCGAAAAATGCCCGGAAGGAAACCGCGCGCCTTTTGCCCCGCCCGCCGGTTCGAAGCCGGGAAAACCGCCGCGCAGCGCGCCACGGGCGGCGGCGCGCAGACAGAAAGGCCCGCCCTTCGCCTTTTTCATTATAGTCCGCGCCGGATTTTGTGTCAATGCCTTATCACCGCGGGGGGCCTCTGCATCCAAAAAGCAACGCCCCGAGTCTGCCTTGCAGACCCGGGGCTGCTGGTCGAGGTGACAGGATTTGAACCTGCGACCTTTTGGTCCCGAACCAAACGCGCTACCAAACTGCGCTACACCTCGTCGTCAATGGAGCCAATGAAGGGACTCGAACCCTTGACCTGCTGATTACGAATCGGCTGCTCTACCAACTGAGCTACATTGGCAAACCCGCTGACAATTAAGAATTATAGCACAGCCGGGGGCGTTTTGTCCAGATGGGCGCGGTGTTTTTGAAATATTTAACATATGGCGACGCATTGCGACGCGCGCCTTTCGCCCCGCAAAAGGGGCCTCCGCCGCCGGCGCGCTCCCGCTTCCAAAGGCCGGGTGCGCCCGGGTGGAAAGCGCCGCCTTCGCGGCCGGCCGTTTGCCCGCGCGCCACGGCCCGCTTCCCGCTGTTGCGCGGCGCGCTTCGATGATTCCCGTCCAGGCGCCGCAGAAGGCCCCGCTTCTTTGCAACGGAAGCGTTTGCATGTTTCCAGTATGTGAAAAATGGCGAAAATGCGCGCGGATTTCCAAGGCTTTATTTGACTTCCGCGCGCACAGGGTATATAATGATTTTGATTCTTTCAGCGGGAGGCGGGAAAATGAAGCCGGACGATGCGCTCTGGATGGTCGTATACATGGCTCGCGGCGCCCGCCAGGCGGACAGCATAGAGGCGCTGCTCGCAGCGGAGGGATTCCTTGTGCGCCGCAGAGCGGTGGGAAGCGCGCAGGCGGACGGCACGTTTGAATTGCTGGTGCTCAGTTCCGAGGCGGTTGAGGCGCGCAAGTTTTTGTTGGACAACAACCTTTAGGAAGGGGTTTGCAGATGAAGAGAATTGGCGTATTGACCTCCGGCGGCGACGCGCCGGGCATGAACGCCGCCATTCGCGCGGTGGTGCGCACCAGCCTTCAGAACGAAATGTCGGTCATCGGTTTCAAACGCGGCTACAATGGCGTTTTGATGCGCAGCAAGGACGAGCACGACGACTTTGAGATCATGACTTCCCGCAGCGTCTCGGACAAGATCCATCGCGGCGGCACCTTCCTGCGCACCGCGCGTTGCCTGGACTTTCTCAACCCCGAATATCAGAAACAGGCCGTGGAAAATCTGCGCATGCTCGGCGTAGAGGGTCTGGTGTGCATCGGCGGCGACGGCACCTACAAGGGCGCCGCGGTGCTGAACAATTTGGGCATTCCCACCATCGGCGTGCCCGGAACCATCGACAACGACCTGGCCTATACCGATTACACCATCGGCTTTGACACCGCCCTCAACACCGCGTGCGAGTGCATCAACCGCGTGCGCGAAACCAGCGATTCCCACGAGCGCGCCAGCCTCATCACCGTCATGGGCCGCAACTGCGGCGACATCGCCCTGCACACGGCCTTCGCCTGCGGCGCGGAAATGGTCATGGTGCCGGAGATCCCCTGGAACATCGAGGAAATCGCCGAGCGCGTCAAGTGGGGCGTCCTGCGCGGCAAAACGTCCATGATCATCGTCTTTGCCGAAGGCGCCATGCAGTCGCAGACCGCCGACATCGGCAAAATCTGCGCCGAGCACGAAAAACTCCGGCACATTTCCACCGAACACCTCACCAGTTCGCAGATCGCCGAGATCATCGAAGTGCTTTCCGGCCACGAGACGCGCGCCACGGTGCTCGGCTACATACAGCGCGGCGGCAGCCCCTCCGGGCGCGACCGCATCCTCGCCGGCCGTCTCGGCTCCCGCGCCGTGGAGCTTCTGCGCGACGACCAGGGCGGGCTGGCCGTGGGCGAACGCGGCAACCGCATCATCGCCGTGCCTTTCAGCGAAGTGCAAAATGGCGCGCACGCCGCCGATACCGAGATCGCAGAGTTGATCAACGTCATGGCGGTCATGACCAAGTACAAATAATGGAAACCATTCGCATCACGGGCGTCGGCGCACAGCTGCAGGGCGTGGGCCGGCTTCGGGACGGGCGCGCCGCGTTCGTCCCCTTTTCCATTCCCGGCGAGGCGGTGGATGTAGAAATCGAGCGCGACTGCGGCCGCTATGTCGTGGCGCGTCTGCTCAGGGTGCGCGAGCCGTCTCCGGCGCGCGTGGAGCCGGACTGCCCTGCCTACGGCCTTTGCGGCGGCTGTCAGGCCCGGCATATGACCTATGGCGAAACCCTGCGCCTCAAGCGGCAAAAAGTGATGGACGCGCTTGCACGCATCGGCGGCCTGGAGGCGCATCCCGTGCGGGAAACGCTGCCGGCGCCCGAGCCGTTGCGCTGCCGCAACAAGGCCGAATACGCCGTTGCCGATGGCAAAATCGGCTTCATGCGCAGCGGCAGCCGCGAAGTCGTGCCGCTGACGGACTGCCTTTTGCAGCGCGAAGAGAGCGCGCGCGTCCTGCGCGCCCTCGCGCAAATGAACCTGCGCGGCCTGCGCGGGGCCGTCACGCGCGTCAACCGCCGCGGCGAAGTCATGCTCACGCTCTGCGGCGCGGCCGCACAGCCGCCCATGCGCGATTTTCCCGGCGTGCAGTCCCTGTACTACTGCCGCCTAAAGCCGCGCCCGACGCAAGCGCTGGACGGCGATTGCCGCCTGCTCGCGGGCGAACCGCGCCAGGAGGAGACGCTGTCTGGCCTGCGCTTTTCGCTGTTGCCGCAGAGCTTTTTCCAGGTCAACGCCGCGCAGGCCGAGCGCATGTACGCCCTGGCGTTGGACGCCCTGCGTCTCTGCGAGGGAACGCGCATGCTGGACGCCTATTGCGGCGCCGGCACAATCACGCTGCTCTCGGCCGCGCGCGGCGCGCTCTCCACGGGCGTTGAAGTCGTCCCTCCCGCCGTGATGGACGCCCGCGACAACGCCCGCCGCAACGGTCTTTCCGACCGGACGCGTTTCCTGCTGGGCGACGCGGCGGAAATCGTGCCGCGTCTGCTCGCCGCCGGCGAGCGTTTTGACGCCGCCGTGCTCGATCCGCCCCGCCACGGCGCGGATGCGCGCGTACTGGAAGCCCTTTTGCGCGCCGCGCCCGAGCGCATCGCCTATATCTCCTGCGATCCCGCCACCCTGGCGCGCGATCTCAAACGCCTCGCCGCGGGCGGCTACCGCCTGGAGTTTGTCCAACCCGTGGACATGTTCGCGTATACGGGGCATGTGGAGGCAGTGGTCTCGCTGCAAAAAGAAGCCCTGTAGGCGTTCTTGAAATGCAGCGATTCCGCGCCGCGGGGGCGGCAAAACGCGGCTTTTAAAACGCAACGGGCGTTCCCGCCTTTGGGGAACGCCCGTTGCGTTTTTCTACGGGGCGGCGAGGCTTGCAAACGCCGTTTATTCCGCGTTCAGCGTCCAGCCGAAATCGTTGTGATAGATCATTTGACGCGTCATGCCGCCGTCGATGCAGATGTTTTCACCGTCGATAAACCCCGCCTTGTCCGAGCAGAGGAACAGGACCATGTTCGCAATATCCAGCGGGTCGCCCACCCGGCCCGCGGGGTGCTGGCGCGCGTCCGGCCCGGCGTATCGGGCAAACGAAGTGTCGATCCAGCCCGGCGAAATCGAATTGACGCGCACCCGCCCCGCAAGGCTGACCGCCAGGGCGTGCGTCAACGCCGAAACGCCGCCCTTTGCGGCAGCATAGCTCTCCGTTTGCGGCTGGCTCATGCGATCCCGCGAAGAGGAAATATTGACGATGGCCGCGCCCGGCGCAAAATGCGGCAAAAACAGCTTTGCCAGATAAAACGGCGCCGTCACGCCCACACGCAGCGCGTAGTTGAATTCCGCGTAGCTGCAATTCTCAACGCCCTTCATCAGCGGCAGGGCGTTGTTGATCAGATAGTCCACCCGGCCGTAATCCGCGACGACCTTCTCCGCAAAGCGGCGCAGCGTCTCCTCCTCGGCGACGTCGCCGACAAAATAGTCGTTTTCCAATTTGTCGATCACGCAGACCGCAGCGCCATTCCGGGCAAACTCGCCGGCGATACATCGGCCGATCCCACGCGCGCCGCCCGTCACGACGGCCACCTTCCCATCAAACATTTGCAACGCCTCCCCCTTCGCGTGCAGTTGCGCGTCTGCGCCTCGCGGCGGGCGCGCCCGCCCTTTCTGTTCTCTGGAGCAGGCTTCCGCCAGAAGCGCAGGGCGCAAAAAATCTGAATGGCGTCATTCCGCGCCCGACGCCCGTTTTTCTCTCGCGCGCCCCTCGCCAACGCCCGCTTTGCGCGCCGGAAGGAACCTGCGGGGCCGCCGGATTCTTCTTCTTTGCGATCTTTCGCGCTTTCCCGGACTGCGCGCGGCGCGTTTGAGGCGCGGTCGCCCTGGCGGCGCATGCGGAGCAGAGATCCCAGATGGCCGGCAGACGAAAGCCATCGCATTGTCCCAAGCCGTCGGAAGCCAACCGGGCACGCCCAGAACGGATAAACACGCGCGCCCATGTATTTGCCGCCTCCCTCCGCACCGGCAGAAAGACTTACGGCTTTGGGAAAACACGGCCATCGGGGCGGCATGGGACGAGGAAAAGGACGAACAGCGCTTTTCCATTGTCGATGTCGCCGCAGTTTTGACCGGCAGCCCAGCCCTCAAACCTGCTGGCGCGCAATGAATAAGCGGCTGAAAGGCGAGGGCGATCGGTCGGTTCCATCCTGTAACCAGCCGGAATTGAAATCGCCCGGGAACGGGAAACGCTATTGGGGCGCCGTTGCGTTGTCGCAACGGCGTTTGCGCATCCTTCCGTCCCTCCCCGCGCCGAACGCGAGAGGTTGGAACTGTGGCTTGCAGAAGTCGGGCGGGAACGGATAGAGGAAACCGCAAACCCGGAACCGGCCCTTGATCGCGCCCTTGAAGCCCATCTGAAAAAGGGATATGCCGGCGAATGGATTCACCGGCGGCTACGGGCGATCCAGGCGCGGGAAGGGCTCCCCGACAAGCGGCAATACCGGGGCCCCGCAACAGCCCGCGGCCGCCAGGATTGCGCAGACGGTTCCGGGTTTTTCATGCCAAACCCAAACGCGCAACGGTTCTGGTCGCGATGCGCGAACATACGGCCGCCGCGCGTCGCAAGCGTGTGAAAGAAGCCGTCGCCGCGCCGACTGCCTCCAGTTCGCCCCGCTCCCCAACCGCGCTTGTATCCTCTAATCGGCCGCGTTCTTTCCCCCCGCGCACTCTCGCACCACGGCCTCCATCGCCTCCATTTTTTGGAGCATGTCCTTGGCCAGCGCGACCTGGCAACGGGTACGCACCAGGTTGTGTTCAGGGTAGTCGATGTTGAAATACGGGCTGCCCAGAAGGTAATCGTCCAAAAAGCGCCCCGCCAGTTCGCAGGCCAGGGCGAAGCAGCTCAGCGCCAGCGTGCCGATTTCCCTTTCCGTCAGCGTAGAGGCCGTCTGCTTGAGGAAGCCTTCCGTGAAGGCGCGGAACACCTCCATGTTCACCCCCGCCTTCTCCGCCTCCGGGCTGTCCTCTTCCACGAAATTGGCCGCGAAGCGGATCGCATCGCCGAAGTCGTGGCCCACCAGGCCGGGCATCACCGTATCCAGGTCGATGACCACCAGCGCTTTGTCCGTCCTTTCGTCGAACAATACGTTGTTGATCTTCGTATCGTTGTGCGTCACCCGCAGCGGCAGTTCCCCACGGTTGTACATATCCGTCAGCGTGCAGGCCCTGTCCTCCACCGACAACAGCCAGTCGATCTCCCGCCGCGCCTCCGCCGCTTTGCCCAGCGGATCCGCCGCCACGTCCTCTTTCAGTTTGGCGTAGCGCTTGCGCGTGTCGTGGAAGTCCGGGATGGTGTAGTGCAGCTGCTCCACGGAAAAATCCTCCAGCAGCGCCTGAAACTCGCCAAAGGCCTCGCCTGCATTGCGGATCACCGTCAGGTTGTCCGTGGTGTTGTACGTCGCTGAAGGAACATAATTGAACAGCCGCCAGAAACCGTCCGCGTCGGACACATAGTTTTTCCGCTCTACGGTATGATGAAAGTGCAGCGCCACCTTGTCCGGCCGCTTGGCGCGGATGTGTTCCGTCACTTTGTCGATGTTCTCCATCACCAATACCGGCTGTCGGAACGCGTAGGTGTTGATGCGCTGGATCATGTACGACTTGGCGCGTCCACCTGCCTGGCGGTAGTTGACCTTAAACGTGCGGTTGACGTTGCCCACCTTGATCTCTTCATGGGAAACGTAGGTCCCCTGGATGCGGAAAGCATCGCAGATTTCCTTCAGTTTCAGATCAATGGGCCGATGGTTTGACTGCATATGAATCATTCCTTCTGTTGTGTATCGTGATATGCTTCAGCAACGGCCGGATTGCGGCCGGGTTTGTCGTTTCATGGCTTCTGTTCGCCGCTGCAACGGCGTTGCGCGCGCCGATACAGCCAGTACCCCAGCGCCGCGCCCATGGTGTTGAACAGCCAATCGTCCACATCCAGCATGCCCAGGCGGGTGGCCAATTGCGCGATCTCAATCAGCGCGCTGAGAAGGGACGCAATCGCAATTGCCTGCCAGGCGCGCATTCGCCTCCCTCGCAGCGCAACGACGGCCGGCAACAAAAATCCCAACGGCAGCAGGAGCAGAAAATTGATCGCAATGCCCTCCAAACTTTGAGGATCGTCCAACCGAATGGCGGAAAAATCTCCGCAAACCAGCGCCCAGAGGCCGCCGTCTATGCTGAAGGCCTTTCGGGCGCTCCCCATCAGTTCAAGCCGGTAAGCATGGGTTTGCGCTACTGTGCGGGATAGGAACGTAGCGTAAAGCAGGAAAAAGGCGTAACCGACGCAGGCAAGCAGCAGAAGTTTGGCATAATATGCCTTTGGCCGCGTTCGATAGAGCGCAAAAAGCGCCAGTCCCATGCATATCAGCATCAGCAGCGGGCGAAGCGCGCCTTTGTAAGGAAACAGGGGCAGCACACGAACCTCCGATCAAAAAACAATGCTTTCCAAGCGCAATGGCGTCACGGAGGCTGAAAGGCCATCCATTGGACGAACCGCCTCAATCCCGCCGGAACAGATCCCGCGTGTAGACCTTTCCCTGCACATCGTCCAGGCTGCTGTCGTACCGATTGGCGATGATCGCCTGGCTCTGCGCCTTGAACTTTGCCAGATCGTTGACCACGCGGCTGCCGAAGAACGTCGTTCCGTCCTCCAGCGTGGGTTCGTAGATGGACAGGCCGACGTAACCGACGCCCGCGACTGCGATGTTCATGTCCCTCCTCCTATTCCTTCCGCCACACCATCTTATTGACCACGCCGGTGTAGCTCTGGATGATCTTCACGACCTTGGTGGAGACGTTCTCCTCCACATAGTCCGGCACGGGAATGCCGTGGTCGCCGTTCTGGTTCATCTCCACCGCGGTGTCCACCGCCTGAAGCAAGCTCACCGTGTCGATGCCCGCGAGGATGAAGTCGCCCTTGTCCAGCGCTTCGGGGCGCTCCGTGCTGGTACGGATGCACACCGCCGGGAAGGGATGGCCCACGCTGGTGAAAAAGCTACTCTCCTCCGGCAGCGTGCCGCTGTCCGACACCACGCAGAAGGCGTTCATCTGCAGGCAGTTGTAGTCGTGGAAGCCCAGCGGTTCATGTTGGATCACGCGGCTGTCGAGTTGGAAGCCGCTCTGCTCCAGCCGCTTGCGGCTGCGCGGGTGGCAGGAGTAGAGGATGGGCATATCGTACTTCTCCGCCATCTTGTTGATCGCCGTGAACAGGCTGGTGAAATTCTTCTCCGTGTCGATGTTCTCCTCACGATGCGCGGAGAGCAGGATGTATTTGCCCTTGGTCAGCCCCAGCCGGGCATGGATGTCGCTCTGCTCGATCTTTTCAAGGTTCTTGTGCAGCACCTCTGCCATGGGGCTGCCGGTCACATAGGTGCGCTCCTTGGGCAGGCCGCAGTCTGCCAGATAGCGCCGGGCGTGCTCGGAATAGCACAGATTCACGTCCGAGATGATGTCCACAATGCGGCGGTTGGTCTCTTCCGGCAGGCACTCGTCCTTGCAGCGGTTGCCCGCCTCCATGTGGAAGATGGGGATGTGCAGCCGCTTTGCGCCGATTACTGACAGGCAGCTGTTCGTATCGCCCAGCACCAGCACCGCGTCGGGCTGAAGTTCGACCATCAGGTCGTAACTCCTGGCGATGATGTTGCCCATCGTCTGGCCCAGCGTGTCCCCCACGGCTTCCATGTAGATGTCCGGGTCGGCCAGTTCCAGATCCTTGAAGAATACACCGTTTAAATTGTAGTCGTAATTCTGCCCCGTATGGGCCAGCAGGCAGTCGAAATACCAGCGGCACTTCTTGATGACTTCCGCCAGGCGGATGATCTCCGGCCGCGTACCGACGATAATGAGCAGTTTCAGCTTGCCGTTGTTTCGGAATGATGCCATGTTCATGCTCCTTGTTTACAGCGGCCAGGCGCGGTTCTTGATGACCTCGCCCGCCTCGATTTTCATGCAGCGGGGAATGCGGTTCTCCGCCTTGACGACCGCGCCCAGGCAGATGTGCACGCCCTCCTCCAGCACGCAGCCGTGATCGACGATCGCCCCGCAGTTAACGATGCAGCCGGATTTGACCACGCAATTTGAGTTGACAATGGCGTGGGGTAGGATGACCGCGCCCGGCTCCACCTGCGCCGTGGGGCTGACGTAGGCCGTGGGATGGATGATGGTCGGGACGGCGCAGCCCGCTTCCCGCAGGCGATATAGCCACTTCAGTCTGCCTTCATTGTTGCCAAAGGCGGGATAGAACGCAGTTTGACTGTCGCGGAAGCGCTCAAACTCCGCACACTTGCCGATGACGTCCGGCGAGACGCTGTTGTCGTCAAGAAAAGAAATCTCGTGAAACTGTCCCGTCTGCGCCGCCACGTCCGCCACCGTGCGTCCGTAGCCGCCCGCGCCGAGGATGATCAGGCGCATCAGTCCTTCACCTTCTCAAAGAACGTATCCGGGCGGTTTGGGTCGAAGATCTCATTGCAGGTCATCACGGTCACCAGATCGTCCGTGTCGCTCAGGTTTATGATGTTGTGCGTCCAGCCGGGAATCATATAGACCGCTTCGATTTTCTCTCCAGATACCTCGAACTCCACCGTCTCGCCGGTGTTGATATTCCGCTCCTGAATGAGACCATGACCGTGCACCACGATGAACTGCTCCCACTTGCTGTTGTGCCAGTGCTGCCCCTTGGTGATGCCGGGCTTTGAGATGTTGATGGACACCTGCCCGCAGTCCTGCGTGTGCACCAGTTCCGTGAAGCTGCCGCGGTCGTCCACGTTCATCTTCAGGGCGTATTTGAATTTGTCCGCGGGGAGATAGGTCAAGTACAGCGAAAACAGCTTCTTGGCGAAGGAACCTTCCGGCATCTTGGGCATCAAGAGCGTCGCGGGCTGCGACTTGAATTCCTGCAGCAAATCGACGATCTCGCCCAACGTGACTTTATGGGTAACCGGCATATAGCAGTAACGACCGGTCTCCGTAGGGACGGGGTTCAAACCGTCGTACTCACAGTGCGCTTCCTTACCTTCCAGCAAATCGAACATTCCCTCGATAAGATCGTCGATGTAGAGCAGTTCCAGTTCCGTCGAGCGGTCGTTGACCGTGAACGGCTCGTCGTTCGCCACCGCCCAGCAGAAGGTCGATACGGCGGAATTGTACTTCGGGCGGCTGTGACCCATGAGGTTCGGGAAGCGGTAGACCGCTACCTTCACGCCGTTCTCTTTGCCATATTGGAAGAACAGTTCCTCACCCGCCAGCTTGCTCTTGCCGTAACCGCTCTGGCCATACCGCCCGATGAGCGTCGCCTGAATAGATGACGAGAGCATGATGGAGGCTTTGTTGCCATGCTTCTTCAGTGTATCCAGCAGCGTGGAGGCAAAGCCGAAATTGCCCTGCATGAACTCTTCGTTGTTCTGAGGACGGTTCACCCCCGCAAGGTTGAACACAAAGTCGCAGTCTGTGCAATAGGCGTCCAGCTGCTCCGGGGTGGAATCGATGTCGTAACAATAGATGTTGCCGATGTGGATATTCGGGCGCGTGCGGTTCTTGCCGTCGCGGATGTTTTTGAGGTTGTTCACAAGGGCGGTGCCCACCATGCCCTTCGCGCCGGTGACGAGGATGTTCATTATTTCCCCGCCTCCCAGTTCGCCAGCGCTTCCCGCACATAGTCCGTGGTGAGAATCTTCTTCACCGTGCCCTCTACGTCCAGGCGGTTGGTGTTGTGGCTGGTGTAGCTCTCGTCCGCCATGGTGTGAACCTGGCCTTTGACGACGTACTTGTCGTAGTTCAGGTCGCGATTGTCCGCCGCCACGCGGTAGTAATTGCCCATATCCTCACTGCGCAGCCGCTCCTCGCGGGTCATGAGGGTCTCGTAGAGCTTCTCGCCATGTCGCGTGCCGATGATGTGCGTGCCCGTGTCGCCGAACAGCTTCTGTACTGCCTTGGCCAGATCGCCAATAGTAGAAGCGTCCGCCTTCTGGATGAACAGGTCGCCCGGATTGGCGTGCTGGAACGCGAACATCACCAAATCGACCGCTTCGTCGAGGTTCATGAGGAAGCGGGTCATATTGGGATCGGTGATGGTGATGGGGTTGCCCGACTTGATCTGGTCAATGAACAGCGGGATCACCGAGCCGCGCGAGCACATGACGTTGCCGTAGCGCGTGCAGGCGATGACCGTGCCGCCGCGCTCCGCCGCCACACGGGCGTTGGCGTAGATCACGCGCTCCATCATGGCCTTGGAGATGCCCATGGCATTGATGGGGTAGGCCGCCTTGTCCGTGGACAGGCAGACCACGCGCTTTACCCCCGCGTCAATTGCCGCGTGGAGGACGTTGTCCGTGCCGATGACGTTCGTGCGCACGGCCTCCATGGGGAAGAACTCGCAGGACGGCACCTGCTTGAGCGCCGCGGCGTGAAAGATGTAGTCCACACCGGGCATGGCGTCGCGCACGGACTGCGGGTTGCGCACGTCGCCGATGTAAAACTTGACCTTCTTGGCGTGCTCCGGGTGCCTGGCCTGCAGCTCGTGGCGCATGTCGTCCTGCTTCTTCTCGTCGCGGGAGAAGATGCGGATCTCCTTGAGGTCAGAGTCAAGGAAATGTTTGAGGACGGTGGAGCCGAAGGAGCCGGTTCCGCCGGTGATCATCAGGGTGGCGTTGGTAAATGCGGACATATGTCTCTCTCCTTATAATAGTGTTTGGAAATTTATAACTCACCCAGCCTCTTTTTGTGTTCGAAGATTTGTTCATCTGTGAATCGCCTTTTTTGTAGCGGTTCATGGCTTCCAACGTAAACTGTGTATGGAGGAACTGACTTGGTAACAACCGCACCGGCGCCAATCACACAACCTTCGCCAATTGTGACACCTTTCAAAATAATAGCCCCCTGTCCAATCCATACGTCGTCATTGATCCAAACATCCTGATCGTTCTCTGGGAGTTTGTCTTCTTCTTTGATATCAATGATATACCGACCAACGATATCAAATCGATGATCCCCCCCGGATAATTACTCCTGGTCCCATCACGACATGGCTGCCAATATGAATAGCTGAAACAGATGCCACTAAATAAGATGCTTCTCCGATCACAACATCGTCACCAACATAGATATGTTTTGGCAACAAACGGCAGTTACGGCCGATGCGCACATTTTTGCCACAAGCGGCGAAATTCACCTTATACTGTTCAATCTCATAATTCTCCGCTGCGCTTTTAATTCGCAGGAACGCTTTTGCCACCAGTCTTTTTACCGCATTCATTTGTTTAACCTCATTTTGATATTCTCTGTCAATTTAAAGAAAAGCTCTTCTGCGTGCAGTGCAGAAAAAAACCTCTTGCGTCCGCTTTCCATTAATGCGCACACTATAAAGATCACAAGTAGCAACGCTGGCATAAGCCAAATGTCTTTCAAAGTGATCTGTGCAGGCAGCAATGCGCTCACCCATCTGTCCCAGATGATCTGTCTCAAATCAGCATGATCGTGAATTAAATAGATGCCGAACGTGACTCCCGAAACGCCGTACACCCACTTTGGCCATGTGCGTACAGGACACCAAAGAACCAACAAAAACGCAGCAACCGCTGCCCCTAAGACGGCGAAGCTGTTGTATCTCCAAAAAAGATTGGAAACGGCGAAGCTCTGCCCGGGAAACGAAGTGATGCGCGAAAGCCATAAGCCAGCTACGCCCAGCACAAAAAGGCTGCCCCACGCCAAGGGTCTCCTTTTGGGCATATCCATACGCAACATCGCGCCAACAAAATACAGCGCAACGAACCACGGCAGCGTCATGGCATATATACCGAGTTTATCGGATAAAACCGGAGCACAGCCAAATACGACCAATACAGCAGTCGTTTTCATCATCTGCTTTTGATTTGTATTTTGAATGAAGGCATTCAAGAAGGGCGACACCAAATACAATGCTAAATACACAATTGCAAACCAACTATCACCTACCAGCCAGGGAAGCAACGTTTGCAACATGCCTTTCCAAGTATTTACGCCGCCCGCCAGCAGATAAATGCAGTAGCAACCGATCGACCAGAAAAGCATCTGTGCCATCAAAGAGATGACTTTATGCAGCTTAAATGAGTTTTGTGACTGATAATAACCGGTGATGATGACAAAGCAATTGACGCTGGGATAAGCGAGACTTTCGATCAGCCAAAGCACCTTTTCCGCCGGTCCGCTCGATAATTCAAGTAAATGTCCGTGACCAAGTATATGCAACGCGACAATACCTGCCATCAACACAGTTCGAAATGCTTCTACATTTCCATTCCGCTTTTCCTTCATGGAATCCATCCTTTTACATTTAATGGCGGATGATTCTCAGCACTTTTCGCAATTTCTCCCTGTATACTACACCGCAGATTGTTCCAAACCATAAAGCGCTGATTGCCATCTGCCTCACGCCCAATGCCATCCATCCAAGCCAGCTTTCCGTGCTGATCGGAACCGCAGCCATAAACACGAACATATACACGCCCAGCAGCACCGCATTCAGCAGGAACAGACGAATCCACCTTCCCAGTTTTTCCTTTAAAATGAAGCGATATGTATAGATCTGGATATCCAGAGCCCTGTAGCACATGGCAACGCATGTGCCCAAAAGCAATCCACGCATGCCGATGGCAAAGAAGGCCGGGATCGAAATCACGATGTTGATGATAGCCTCGTAAATCGCACCTTTCTGCGTCTGCTGAAAGCTGCCCGTAGCGTTGACCATCGTGATGGCGGGCAGTCTAGTAGCGCTGAACAGAATCGAAATCATAAACAGCACAGCCAGTATCGGATCTACGTAGTCTATGCCGACGACACCATCCGTATAAAGTCGCACAAAGGGAACGGTCATGACAATCACAGCCGCCAGCAGGCAGAACAGCATACAAGTGAAAATGGTCTCGTACAAGTCATAATACTCATTTAGTCTTTTGTCTTTTGATTCGATCAGTCTGCCGAAGCTCGCCTGCGCTGCCGTTGAAAATGTCATTGACAGCACACTGTTGATGTTACCGTAGATCAGATTGTACACGCTGTATACGCTCACATGACTCAGCGTGGCACACACCGTCAAGATCGTAACGTCCGTATGGTTGGTGATCATACCCACCAACTG